>NZ_BBPO01000028.1:0-50104 GCF_000787815.1 Streptacidiphilus neutrinimicus | reverse complement strand
AGTGAACAATGCCTCCATCCTGAGCAGGGTTGAGTGCACTGGGCCGCCCGCATCGTTTCCAGCGCCGCGGGCGGTCCTCTCCTACTTCACTACCGCTCACCCGAAGTAAGACAGTTGGCGCACCCTGGCGAACCCTGGCAAATGCTCGCCCGGCACCTCGCTTCCGCGCCAGGGGGAGAGCCCGATCCCCGGGCGGCTTGGCCGGGCGCACCTCTTTGAGCTCTTGACGGAGTGTCCGCTGCCGCACGACGGTGTCCGGGACCGATCCATGCGCTGACGACGGAGAGATCATGGCGCTGCGCTTCAGCGGAGTCGACCCGAACACCGGACACGGCGAGTCTCCGACCGTCTGGGTTGACGACGAACGCCGGGAGCTGGTGGTCCAGGGCTACAAGCCCGACGAGCAGTTGCTCCAGCAGATCCACGACAACCCGGCCCCCGACCACACTCCCGGGATCCCGGACCACGAGTACGCGTCCGCCTGCCGTTCAGCATGATCCCGAACATCCGAAAGGCCTGCGATGCCGCCGACAAACTGGGCTGACCTGTTCGCCAAAGCCCAGCACTCCGCCGTCCACCTCGAGATGCGCGACCACTACGCCGCCCCGAGCGAAGACGACCCGATTGCCCGCTGGGAGGCCACCGGCGTAGCGGACACGGACCCGGACTCCGAGTGGTGGGCGGGCTGGTCGAGGATCATCCGCGACGCAGTTGCCCGCGGCGTCCAAGTCCGCAGGGCCCGCATCGTGTCCGAGCCGGTGACGCGCTACACCCGATGGCTGCACGCCATCACACCGGCGAACCTCGCGGCCGGCGAGCGTGTCCGCTGGCTGCCCCGTGCGAACGCCGTCGACCTCGCGCTGCCCGGCTCCGACTTCTGGGTCTTCGACGACACGCTCGTCCGGTTCGGCCAGTTCTCCGGCGACGGCGTCCCACTGGAGCCGCAGTACCGGGAACAGCCCGAGGTCATCAAACTCTGCCTGGACGCCTTCGAGAGCGTCTGGAGCCGGGGCGTCCCGCACGAGGAGTACGAGATCCACTAGAACGGCATGTCGAGATCACCCTCTTCGTCGGCTCAGCAGGCGCGCGACCGAGTGGCCGCGCGCCTGCACGAGCTGCGGTCCAGCACGGGCCTGACGGTCCGCGAGCTGGCCGCCCGCATGGGTGTCTCCGCGGCGAAGGTGTCACGCATCGAGAACGCCGTCACGCCGCCCGCCAAGGCAGACATCACCGCCTGGTGCGAAGCCTGCGACGCCCCGGGCAACGCGCCGGACCTGGTCGCGATGAGCCAGAGGCCGACGAGCTCTACGTGGAGTGGCGGCGCCGGCACCGGCCCGGCCTGCTCCACGCCCAGGAACTGCAGCTCGGCATCGACCAGCGCGCCCTGTGCGACCTTGTCGCCCGATTCATGACGTTCGGCTGACGTGCGGCTTCCTGGGTGGGACGGTGTTGGGGTTCCGCGGGCCCAGTGTGTGCGCGTTCCCGGGGCGACGCTACGAGTCGGTGTTGTGAAATGCATCGGAACAGCTGGGAGTACGAAGCTGCACCGTTGCCCGCATCGTCAAGCGCGCGAGTCAGTCCCTGTGGAGTCGACAACATATGGCGCTTCGTCAAAATGGCGGGGCAGGGGCCCTGATCTCGTGGCGCTCGGGGCTCCGGAACGAAAGAATTCTGGGCATCTCGACCGTTGTGGGTGATAGCGGTCAACGTGGATTGACCTGGGAGCGGATTGGGAGCCGAGTGCTCCCAGCTTCGCTCCCAATCTGCTCCCAGCTGAAGTGGGCTGAAAAACGTCGAGAGCCGGTGTCTGATTCATCAGACACCGGCTCTGACCTGCGACTCTGGACTAGCGTCCGAGTCGGGACGACAGGATTTGAACCTGCGACCCCTTGACCCCCAGTCAAGTGCGCTACCAAGCTGCGCCACGTCCCGTGACTGCTCTGCCTTGCGGCCTCGCGGTCCGTCCCCGGTCTCCCGGGCACAGGAAGAACAATACAGGATCCGGGGCCGTGCTCGTGCACTGGTTTCTGTGGAGATGCGTGCAGGTCACAGTGGTGCGGGTGGGGGAGGGGCGGGGAAGGCGATCATGGGGTGGGGGTGCGGGAGTCGTAGCGGAGGAAGGACGGGTAACGGACGAGGAGGAGGGCGAGGGTCGCGAGGCAGGCCAGGCCGCCGGTGGTGGCGGAGATGGCGGGGGTGCTGAGCTGGGCGACGACGCCGGACTCGAAGTCGCCGAGGCGGGGGCCGCCGGCCACGACGACGATGAAGACGCCCTGGAGACGGCCGCGCATGTCGTCCGGGGCGGCGGCCTGGAGCATGGTGTTGCGGAAGATCATCGAGACGGTGTCCGCCGCGCCGGCGCAGGCGAGGAGGAGCAGGCCGAGCCAGAGGTCGTGGGCGAGGCCGAAGCCAGCGCAGGCCAGGCCCCAGGCCGCGACGGCCAGGGAGGTGGCGAAGCCGTGGCGGTGCACCCGGCTGACCCAGCCGGAGAAGAGGCCGCCGATCAGCGCGCCGACGGCAGGGGCGGCCGCGAGCAGGCCCACGGTACCGGCGCCGCCGCCGTAGAGGGTGGCCGCGAGGGCCGGGAAGAGGGCGCGCGGCATGCCGAAGACCATGGCGGCGATGTCGGCCAGGAAGGTCATCCGCAGGTTGGGCCGCTCCCGCAGGAAGCGCAGGCCCTCCAGGACCGAGACGCGCTTGCCGGTCGAGGACGCCTCGGGCCGCATCGCGGGCAGCCGCCACATCGCGTACAGAGACGCGCCGAAGGCGACCGCGTCGACGAGGTAGGCCGCCTGGAAGCCCCAGATCCCGATGAAGACCCCACCGACCATGGGGCCGACCGTCAGGCCCAGGTTCATGCTGAGGCTGCCCAGCGCGTTCGCCGCCGGGAGCTGCTCGGCCGGGACCAGGCGCGGGATCATCGACGCGCGGGCCGGGGCGTTGATCGCGAAGCAGACCGCCTGGAGGGCGACGATCCCGTACAGCAGGCCGACCGCGTGCAGGCCCAGCAGCGCCTGGACGGCGAGACCCGCGGAGAGGACGGCGGCACCGCTCGCGCCGGCGAGGCCGAGCTTGCGGCGGTCGACGCGGTCGGCGATCGCGCCGCCGTAGAGGCCGAAGGCGACCAGGGGGAGCAGCGAGCACAGGCCGATCAGGCCGGTGGCCAGGGCCGAGTGCGTCAGCGCGTAGACCTGCACCGAGACGGCCAGCGCGGTCATCTGCTGCCCGATGCCGGAGACGGCCTGTCCGAACCAGAGCCGCCGGTAGGGCGGGTGCTCGCGCAGCGGCGTGATGTCGGCGAGCGAGCCGCGGACGGCGCGGCCGAGCCGTCCGATCGGCCCGCCAGGCCCGCCAGGCGCTCCCGGCGCGCCCGGCGAGCCGGGAGCGGTGGATGAGGCGGGTGCGGCGGCCTTCGCGGCGGGGGCTGAGTCGGACTGCTGTTCTATGGGCACGGGTCATCTTCCCCCATCCGGCTGTGTGCTCCGGAAGGGGAGAGACGGAGGCGGGGACGGAAGGGCCCTTAGGCAATGCGGCGGAAGAGGCCCTCCTGCATTACCGACACCACCAGGCAGCCCTGGCGGTCGAAGATCTGCCCGCGCGCGAGCCCCCGGCCGCCCACCGCCACCGGGGACTCCTGCTGGTAGAGCAGCCACTCGTCCGCCCGGAACGGCCGGTGGAACCACATGGCGTGGTCCAGCGAGGCCATGTCGAAGTGCCGCTTGCCCCACAGCGGCTCGACCGGGACGCGCACCGCGTCCAGCAGGGTCATGTCGCTGGCATAGGTGACCGCGCAGGTGTGGATCAGCGGGTCGTCCGGGAGGGCGCCGTTGGTGCGCAGCCAGACCGCACTGCGCGCCTCGACGCCCTTGAGCTCCTCCTCCGTCCAGCGCACGCGCTCGACGTAGCGCAGGTCGAAGGGCTGACGGCGGCTGATGAAGGGCGGCAGCTCGCCCAGGACCGAGCCGACCTCCTCCAGCGCCGAGGGGAGCCCCTCCGGCGCCGGGACGTCGGGCATCACGGTCTGGTGCTCGAACGGCGACTCCTCCGGCAGGTGGAAGTCGGCGGTCAGGGCGAAGATCGTCCGTCCTTGTTGCACTCCGAGCACGCGGCGGGTGGTGAAGGAGCGGCCGTCGCGGATCCGGTCGACCTGGTAGACGATCGGGATGCCCGGGATGCCCGGACGTAGGAAGTACGCGTGGAGCGAGTGCACCGGTCTGTCCGGTGCGACGGTGCGGCCGGCCGCGATCAGGGCCTGGCCGGCGACCTGCCCGCCGAAGACGCGCTGGAGCGACTCCTCGGGGCTGCGTCCGCGGAAGATGTTGACCTCGATCTGCTCGAGATCCAGCAGGTCCACCAGTTGGTCGACGGGACTGCCCACGGAGCCCTCACTCTCCTGTCACGCGCGACGGGCCGTACTCGTCGTGCGCTCGTGCCGATCGGTACCAGTTGCATTCTCCCAGGGTGCGGGCGCGTATGCGGCTGAGGGGCGGTTCAGAACTTGGGGACGGTGCGCGCCTCGCGCGCCGCCGCGGCGACGTCGGCCAGCGACGCGCCGGTCGACGCAGCGACCACGGCGGCGACGCCGCCCTCGACGAAGGGCGCGTCGACGAGCACGGCGTCGTCACGCCCGAGGTCGGCGAGGACCAGGCGGGCGGTCAGCACGGAGCTGCCGAGGTCCGGGAGCAGCAGCACGCCGGCGCCCGCGTTGGCGGCGGTGACGGCAGCCTCGATCCGCTCGTAGCTGGTTCCCAGTCCGCCGTCGGGGGTGCCGTCCTCCGACCCGCCCGCGGTGGCGATCGGCACCAGCCCGCCGCCCAGCGGTTCGAGCAGCTCCCGGAGCCCGCCCGCGAGCCGCGCGCTGTGCGAGACGAGGACGAGCCCGACGATTCCCGCCTGCCCCCGCCGGGCGTCGGAGCCGCCGTTCCGGGCGGGCGTTCGGGCGGGCGCGGCCTCTTCCGCTGCGGACGCGAAGCGGACACGATCAGTGGGCGCGTTACTGCTCTCGGTCATGTCCGCGATGCTAGATTCGCGGCTCGCCGAAGTGAAAGCACAAGCGCGGGCGCGCGCGTGGCGTTGCGCGGTTCACGGATCCGCCGACGCGGTAGTGCGGGTTCCACTGGAGGGCTGCCGTTGTGAAGAAGTTCCTCAACACCCCTGACTCCTACGTCGCCGACAGCCTGGCCGGGTTCGCGGCCGCGCATCCGCTGCTGACGGTCGTCACCGGAGACCGAGACGGCGACGGAGACAGCGACGGAGGCGGCGGCGGAGGCTTCGTGCGGCGCACGACCCCGACGCGGGCGGGCAAGGTCGCGCTCGTCTCCGGGGGTGGCTCCGGCCACGAGCCCTTGCACGCGGGCTTCGTGGGCGTCGGCATGCTCGACGCGGTTTGTCCCGGCGAGGTGTTCACCTCCCCGGTGCCAGGGCAGATGCTGGCCGCCGCGCAGGCCGTCGACTCCGGCGCGGGCGTGGTGTTCGTGGTGAAGAACTACACCGGCGACGTGCTCAACTTCCAGATGGCGGCGGAGCTGGCCGTCGGGGACGCTGGGATCGCGGTGGAGACGGTGCTCGTCGACGACGACGTGGCGGTGCAGGACTCGACGTGGACGGCGGGGCGGCGCGGCACGGGTGCGACGCTGATGGTCGAAAAGATCGCGGGGGCGCTGGCGGAGCGCGGTGCGAAGTTGGAGGCGGTCGCGGAGATGGGCCGCCGGGTGAACGCGAGCGCGCGCTCGTTCGCGGTCGCGCTCACGGCGTGCACGACGCCGGCCAACGGGAAGCCCGGCTTCCTGCTGCCGGACGACGAGATGGAGGTCGGCGTCGGCATTCACGGCGAGCCGGGTCGACGGCGCGAGAAGCTCGCCACGGCGCGCGAGGTCGCGGAGCTCGCGCTCGACGCGATCCTGGCCGAGTCCGTCTTCGCGGACGCGGCGGCGACGCTCGACGCGTCAGGAGCGGCGGACGCGGCGGCGACGCTCGACACGTCAGGAGCGGCGGACGCGGCGGTGACGCTCGACGCGGCGGGAGCCGCGGGAGCGGTGGGCGCGGGGCCTGTTGAGGTGATCGCGATGGTGAACGGTCTCGGGGCGACGCCGCTGTCGGAGCTCTACATCCTCTTCAACGAGGTGTCCCGGGTGCTGGCCGGACGGGGCGTCACCATCGCTCGCAGCCTGGTCGGCAACTACGTCACGAGCCTCGACATGGCGGGCGCGTCGTTCACGCTCTGCCGGGTCGACGACGAGATGCTGGAGCTGTGGGACGCGCCTGTGAACACACCGGCGCTGCGCTGGGGGCTTTGAACGCAAGGACCGGTCCCGACTGATGGGGGAGACGAAGCAGGCGTGAACACGGGCAGCCACGGAGCTGGCGCGGACCGGGTCGACACGCTCGACATCCCGACGACGCGTGCGTGGATCGACGCCGTCGCGCGCGCGGTGACGGCGCACCGCGACGAACTGACGGAGCTCGACGCAGCGATCGGCGACGCCGACCATGGCGCGAACCTGCAGCGCGGCTTCGCGGCCGTCGAGACGGCGATCGGCGGCCTCGGCTACGCGCCGGAGACCGTCGGGCAGTTGCTGGGCAAGGTCGGCATGACGCTGATCTCGAAGGTCGGCGGCGCGTCGGGTCCGCTCTACGGCTCCGCGTTCCGTGCCTTGGGCCGACAGCTGACGACGCCGGAGGCCGACGGCCACCAGCTGACGCTCGCGCTCCAGGCAGGCCTGGACGCGGTCCGCGCGCTCGGCGGGGCCACCACCGGAGACAAGACGATGGTCGACGCGCTGGCCCCAGCCGTGGCGGCGTTCGGCGAGGCGATCACGGCGGGCGGCGATCTGGGTGCGGCCGCGCACGCTGCGGTGGACGCGGCGGAGGCAGGTGCGCGGGCGACCACTCCCCTCCAGGCCCGCAAGGGCCGGGCCTCCTACCTGGGTGAACGCAGTATCGGGCACCAGGACCCCGGTGCGACCTCCACCGCGTTGATCTTCGCGGCACTGGCGGAGGTCCTCCAGCCTCACGGCTGAGACGGGCCCACGGCTCACGGCTGAGACGGGCCCACGGTTGGGGCCGCCGGCACACGCTCAGAACCGGCGCACGCTCAGGGCCGGCGTACGCTCGGGGCCGGCATACGCTCAGGGCCGGCATACGCTCCGGGCCGGCGCACGGCCGGGGCGAGCGCACCGTCGGGACGAGAACGAAGACGAGGGCCGGCGGTCGCGGTGTCCCCCGAACGGCGGAGCCCCCTGCCGGGGGCAGGTGCCCGGGGCCCGGGCGCGGGAGAGGATCGACGGCGAGGGGCGGGGCAGGCGCAGCGCGACGCGAGCAGGGAGACGCAGATGAAGGCCGTCACCGTCGACGCATACGGCGAGACGCCCAGGCTCACCGAGCAGCCGCTGCCTAAGGTCGGGCCGGACTCGGTGCTGGTGCGGGTCAAGGCGGCCGGGTTGAACCCCGTCGACTGGCATGTGGCCGGAGGCGCGGCCGACTCGCTGCTCAACGTCTACTTCCCGCTCACGATGGGCTGGGACGTGGCCGGGGTCGTCGAGCGGATCGGGGTCGCGGTCACCGAGTTCGCCGAGGGGGACGAGGTGATTGCTTACAACCGGCAGGACTTCGCGCAGTTCGGCACGTGGGCCGAGTTCACGGCGGTGCCGTTGCGCGCCCTCGCGCCCAAGTCTCCGGCCATGAGCTGGGAGGAGGCAGGCGGTCTGCCACTGGCGGGGCTGACGGCCTATCAGGCGCTGGCGGCGGCGCACGTGAACGGGGGCGGGACCGTGCTGGTCCACGCCGCCGGGGGCGGCGTCGGCGGCTTCGCGACGCAGATCGCGGCCTCGCGCGGCGCGCGGGTGCTCGGGACGACCTCGCGCACGGAGAGTTTTCCCTTCCTGCGGGAGCTCGGTGCGGAGCCCGTGCTCAGCGGGGAGGGGCTCGCGGACCGCGTGCGGGAGCTCGCGCCCGAGGGCGTCGACGCGGCGCTGGACTTCCTGGGCGGGGACTCGGTGGCCGTCTCCGCCGAGGTGGTGCGGGACCGGGCGCGGATCGTCTCGGTCGTCGACGGCTCGGTGAAGGCGCTCGGCGGGCGCTATGTGTGGGTGCACCCCTCCGGGGCGGACCTGCGGGCGCTCAACGCCCTCGCGGAGGCGGGCTCGCTGCGCGTGCACGTGAGCCGCGACTACCCGCTCGCCGAGGCGGACAGGGCGGTGGAGCTGAGCCGTACCGGCACGGTTCGCGGCAAGATCGTGCTCACCGTGCCCGACTGAACGGACCGGCCGACGCGCGCGTGAGCCGCCTTGCCAAGGCTGCGCTACTGCTGACGCTACTGCTGGTCGCGCACCACGACGGCGCAGCCGTCGGGCCCGCAGACCGGAGCGGCGTCGCCGTCGGTCTCGGGCAGACCAGGCAGACCGGTGAGCTGGAGCATCTGCAGAAGCGGTGCGGGTGCGGGCGCCGCTGCGCCGGTGGCCGTTGTCTCCGTGGTGTCGCTCATGGTGACGACAACCCCGGCCGCGCCCGGCGCATTCCTCGAATTCCTCAGTGTCCGAGCGTGGAACCGGGGCGGACGATCATGATGACCGTCACGGCCGCCCAGAGCAGGTTGAAGATGCCGGTGTACATGGCCAGCTGCTTGGTGTCCTTGACGCCGACCTCGCGGCCGCGCGGGCCCTTGCCCGCCAGCAGCTCGGCCTGTCGGGGCAGGACCAGCACGGCGAGCAGGACGGCCGCGATCGCCGTCAGCACGATCGAGACGACCACCCACGTCTGGCCGGTGACCTTCATCACCCCGGCTGCGGCGAAGCCGAACATCGGGACGGCCAGGGCGACAAGGGCGTAGACCTTGCAGATCCGGTTGAGGACCCCGAGCGTCGTGGTGTCCTCCAGGCTGTCCGGCCCCGCGGCCAGGGCCTTGCGCGCCACCGGCGGGAACATGCTGGCAGCCACGGCGACCGGGCCGATGGCCACGATGGCGGCGAGGATGTGCAGGATCAGGAAGAACTTCGTCACGGCGACGAGTCTAGGCAGACCCCCTCCGGCCCCCTGTGGCCGGGGACCCCGCCGGGGCGTGGCCCACAGCCGGACCTGCGTCGGCACCGAAGACGATCATGAGCCGTTCCGGGGCGGGGATCGGCTGGAAGCCCGCCCGCGCGTACACCTCGTGCGCGTCGACGGTCGCCAGCATCAGCCGCTTCAGCCGGAACGGCGCGAGCTCGGCGACGACCGACTCGGCCAGCCACGTCCCGATGCCGCGCCCACGCGCCTCGCGGGCCACGTAGACGTCGCACAGCCAGCCGAAGGTCGCGTAGTCGGTGACCACGCGGGCGAACGCGAGCTGTTCGCCGTGGCCGCCGCCCTCTGCGCCCTCCGGGCCCTCTGCGCCCCCGGAGCCCCCGCCGTTCTCGTCGTCCCCTGCCGTGCGCGCCGCGTACACCCCGAAGACGAGGGAGTTCTCGATCGAGCGGGCGACCGTCTCGCGGCTGCGGTCCAGCGCCCAGAAGGCGTCGGTGCTGAGCCAGTGGTGCACGCGGTCCACGTCGATGCGGGAAGGATCGGTGTCCAGGCGGAGGCCGTCGTCGCGAGTGGAGATCATGACCCGCAGGGTAGGCGGGGACGGGGGCTGGACGCAGACAATATCGTCATCGCATGGAACCGGTGGACAGGGTGACGGTGGAGCAGCGCCTGGCGGCGATCGAGGCGAAGCTGGACATGGTGCTGGCCAGGCTGGACAGCCTGGCGCCGGGTGGCGGTCCCGGCCTCGGGGCGGGCGACGGCGGGCCGCAGGACCGGATCCCGCAGGACCGTACGCCGCTGGATCCGGGGCTCCTGGACCGCGCGCCGCTGGACTACGTGGAGCGCAACACCGGGCCGTACGCCACCTCGGCCGCCTCTCCGTCCGGCGCCTCGGCTGCCACTCCCTACGGCACTCCGGCCGCCGGCCCGTACGCCGCGCCGGTCGCCGGCCCGTACGCCGCGTCGCCCGCGGGCCCGTACGCCGTGCCGGTCGCCGGTGCGTACGCCGCCCCGGCCCCCGCGCCCTACGTCGACCCGTCGCTCGAGCCGATCCTGGAGCTGGTGCGGCAGGGCCGGAAGATCCAGGCGATCAAGGCCTACCGCGAGCGGACGGGCGCGGGACTGCGGCAGGCGAAGGAGGTCATCGACGCGATGGCGCTCGGCCAGTACCCGCAGACGGGTCGCTGGTAGGCGTCCCGTCCCTCCCCCGACACCGAGTGAGTGGGCGGGTGCAGAAACGGGCGGGTGGACGGGTGGGCGGCAGCGACCGACCATCCGTCACGTCCCGTCCGAGGAGGGCCGTTTGGATGGCGACCCGACGGCAGACGCCGGTCGAACGCTCGGTGAACAGTGGACCAGACCACTCCCGGTGGGTCCTTCCGATGAGCCAGGATCACGGCCGACCGCGCTTCGGGCGCCCGACCCTGCCCTGAGCGCGCGCGTTCCCGTACCGCTCCCGGAAGGACCGCCCATGTCACGTCGTCGCACCGCGACGGTCGCCGCCACCGGAGTCGTCTGCCTGACCGCAGGCGCGCTGCTCTTCGGCCAGCCCGCCATCGCCCAGTCCGCCGTCGCCGCAGGCGACCAGCCCGCGCACCACCGTGGCCTCGTCGGCTGGACCGTGGGGACGCCCGTCGTCGCGACGGTCAAGGGCGGCCCCTGGACGCTGGCCCAGGGCGACCTGACGGCCGGTCCGTCCTACGGCAGCAGCCTGCCGACCTTCACCGCAGGCGGCGTCGGCACGGTCACCGTCGGCGGCGTGACGTACCCGAACCTGGCCGTGGACCCGGCGGCGTCCGGGGCGGTCCTGGCGCAGAGCGGCGTCACGGGCACCCCCGGCCCGCTGCCCGGCTACTGCGCGAGCGGCGGCCCGACGCCCGAGACCGGCACGGTCGTGCGCCAGCCCGCGCACACCACGCTGCCGATGCAGCCCTACTACTTCCCGTTCGTCACCGGCACCGACCACGGCCGCACCCTGACCGGCCTGTTCGACTACCGGCCGAAGGACGGGGACGAGGCCGTCGTCTCGGCCGTCTCCCACGACCACGGCCGCAGCTGGAAGTACACGGGCGAGGCGCTGGAGCAGAACCAGGGCCTGTGCCCGAACGGCAACACCAACGACGACGGCCAGGGCCACGCCTTCACGCTCTCGGTGCACGGCAAGGAGTACCTGTACACACTCAGCCGCCCGAGCGGCGACAACCCCGGTGTGAACCTGATCGTCCACCACCTCACGCCGAAGGGCGACGACCCGCTCGCGGGTCTGCCGTCGGCCGAGCCGGTCGGCATGGGCGGCGGCACCACCGCCACCGCCGCGGTCTCCGTCCCGGCCGGTCCGGGCGGGAACGGCGTCACCGTGACGGTCGGCGACACCTCGAAGTTCGAGCAGCCGGGCCACTTCCAGGTCGACGGCCATATCGTCGACTGCAACGACGCCAACGCCACCGCGACGGCGTTCACCGGCTGCACCACGCGTGACGCGGGCGGCGTGCGGATCAACGCGGGCGACGCCGTCACGGCCGACTCGGTGATCCCGGCCGGCGCCGACCAGACCTCCGGCCTGGTCTCGCCCGACGGCATCATCAGCACCGTCCCGCACCTCGCGGGCGCCCCGCGCGGCAGCGTCGGCGTGCTGTACACCGAGAAGATCGTCAACTACTACGCCCCGACCGCCACCACGGCCGCGGTGAACCTTCCGGCCGCGACCATCCCGGTCGGCAGCACGGCGGCGCTGCCGCTGACGGGTGGCCAGGTGACCGTCAGCCTCGGCACCGCAGCGGGCATCGTCCAGGTCACCTGCACCGGCGAGGACACGACCGACCTCACCGGCTGCACGGGCGGCACGGGTTCGGTCGCCAAGGGCAGCGCCGTCGGCGCGCCCGGCGCGGCGGTCGCCCCCTACGCGACGCTGTCCAAGATCGGCGAGGGCAAGAACAAGGCCAAGTCGCTGTACGGCAACAACGAGGACTACACCGTGGTCCGCGCCGCCTACACCACCGACGGGCTGCACTTCACCGACCTCGGCCAGGTCTCCGGCCTGAACGACCCGACGTCCAACAGCGACACGACCCTGCGCTGGGTCGGCTCGCGCGGCACGGTCGTGAAGAACCGCGACGGCAGCCTCGGCCTCTTCCTGTCCGGCGCGTACGCCTCGGACGGCGACAGCGACGCGTTCAACCAGATCTTCTACGCGTCCTCGCGCGACGGCGTCCACTGGTCCGCGCCGCAGAAGCTGATCGGCACCGACTACGACTTCTCCGCGCTGCACGACCTCGACGCGAACGGCGGCGCGCTGGACGTCTCCGGTTACTACTCCGGCCGTGTGTACGACCCGACGGTCGTCCCGAACCAGGACGGCTCCGTCACCATGGTCTTCGCCGGCTACTCGACGCCGAAGCCGCTGCCGTCCGTCGGCTCGGTCTACGGCACGAACCCGGCCGCGCTGTACACGGTCGGCGCCGCGCAGCCGGCCGAGTACCGCACGATCCTCACGGTGAACCTGCGCCCGAAGTGGTAGCAGGCCGGTAGGCGCGACACCCGGAGGGCGCGGGGCTCGGAGGAGCCCCGCGCCCTCCGGCGTGGGGACTGCACGCGCCGCGGAGTAGGCCACCTGCCGGCGAGTAGGCCACGCCTGCCGTGCAGCGGACCGCGCGCACCGAGGAGCGGACCGCGCGCACCGAGGAGCGGACCGCGCGCACCGAGGAGCGGACCGCGCGCACCGAGGAGAGGGCTACGCCTGCCGAGGACCGGACCGCGCGCACCGAGGAGCGGACCGCGTGCACCCCGAGGGACCTCGCCTGCCGAGCAGAGGGCGGGGCCGGCGGCGAGAGGACGTGCCGCGCGTTGGCTCCGCGGCCCCCAGCGAGAGCCCGGTGCTCAGTCGCGCGGCGGCATGCCCGTCGCCGGGACGCGGCTCGGGCGGGGGCGGTCCTCCGCCTCCAGCAGCGGCAGGTAGCGCGGCGAGACCACCTTGGACAGGGCGATCACGCTGGTGGACCGTGCCACGCACGGGATGCGGCTGATCTCGATCAACGTCTGCTGCAGCCCGTCGTGGGAGGTCGCCGCCACGCGGCAGTGGACGTCACTGGCGCCGGTGGTGCCGTAGGCCTCCAGGACGCCCGGGACCTTGGCCAGCTCGACCGAGAGCTCCTCCAGGCTGCCCTGGGAGATCTCCAGGTTCACGAAGGCCAGCACAGGGAAGCCGGCCGCCGCCAGGTCCACGTCCGGGCCGTGGCCGGTGATGACGCCGTCCGCCTCCAGGCGCTGGATGCGTGCCTGGACGGTGGCGCGGGAGACGCCGGTGAGGCGGGACAGCTCCAGGAATCCGGCGCGCGGATTCTCCGCGAGCGCGCGGATCAGCAGGACGTCCAGCTGGTCGGGCTTTCTGCGCTGAGCTTCCATCTCGCCGCCTCTCCTCCGAGACCAAGCTTGGCAGATTGCGCATCTCGATCGCCGGATATTGTCAGCGAGCGAAGCTAGGCCCTGTACTGCTGATCGTCAATACTGGTCCTGTCAGGGCATCGGGCCGACCGGCCGGGTGCCGAGGGCACAGCAGCCCGGGAGGCGACGAAGGTGGCCTACTACCGCAGCGTGGGCTCGGTCCCGCCGAAGCGGCACACGCAGCACCGTGCGGCCGACGGTTCCCTGTTCTACGAGGAGCTGATGGGGGAGGAGGGCTTCTCCTCCGACTCCTCGCTGCTCTACCACCGCGCCATCCCGTCGGCCATGGTGGACAGCCGGGTGTGGCGGACCGACGACGGCAAGCCGGAGCCGAACCACCCTCTGAAGCCGTTCCACTTCAAGCTGCACGAGCTCTTCCCGGGGGCGTCGTGGCGGCAGGCCGACCCGGTCCGCGACCGGCGCGTGGTGCTGGCCAACGCGGACGTGCGCATCGCCTACGTCGCCGCCGGGCTGCCGTCTCCCCTCTACCGCAACGGGATAGGGGACGAGTGCGTCTACGTCGAGTCCGGCACGGGCGTCGTCGAGACGGTCTTCGGCGTCATCGAGGTCCACCAGGGCGACTACGTCGTCATCCCGCGCGCCACCACGCACCGCTGGCTGCCCACCGGGGACGCGCCGCTGCGGCTGTACGCCATCGAGGCGAACAGCCACATCACGCCGGCCAAGCGCTACCTGTCCAAGTTCGGCCAGCTGCTGGAGCACGCGCCCTTCTGCGAGCGCGACCTGCGCGGCCCCGTCGGCCCGCTGGTCGTCGAGGAGGACGGGGACGTCGAGGTCTACGTCAAGCACCGCGTTGGCGGCTCGGTCGGCGGCACCGTCATGGTGATGCCCACCCACCCCTTCGACGTCGTGGGCTGGGACGGCTGCCTCTACCCCTACGCCTTCAACATCGAGAACTACGAGCCGATCACCGGCCGGATCCACCAGCCGCCGCCGGCGCACCAGGTGTTCGAGGGCAACAACTTCGTCATCTGCAACTTCGTGCCGCGCAAGGTGGACTACCACCCGCTCTCGATCCCGGTGCCGTACTACCACGCCAACGTCGACAGCGACGAGGTCATGTTCTACTGCGGCGGCAACTACGAGGCCCGCAAGGGCTCCGGCATCGGCCAGGGCAGCGTCTCGCTGCACCCCGGCGGCCACACCCACGGCCCGCAGCCGGGCGCGTACGAGCGCAGCATCGGCGTGGAGTTCTTCGACGAGCTCGCGGTCATGGTCGACACCTTCCGCCCGCTGGAGCTCGCCGAGGGCGCCCGCGCCACCGACGACGGCCGCTACGCGTGGACCTGGAGCGGCCGGGGACCGGTCGAGACCGCCGAGCAGGCCGACGCCGCGGACCAGGACGGCCCCCGGACCGCGGGGGAGGGGCAGGAGTGAGGCCCGCCCATCTCGTCCCGCCGCTCTTCGCGGGGCTGTGCGACGACGCCGCGCTGTTCCCTCCGGGCGACGCGCCGGTGGCCGAGGCCGTGCCCGGGCACCGCAACCACCGCAGCGCCTGGTACGCGCCGCTGGTCGGGCCGTTCCTGGTCGGCGCCGACCGGATCGCCGAGGTCGGCGCGGCCGCGGAGGAGACCGGCGGCGCGGGACTGCCGCTCGACGTCACGCTCGTGGTACGCGGCGGCCCGGCCGGGCTGGCTGCGGCGATCGAGGAGACGGTCAAGTGGCCGGGCCTGCGCCTGGTCGGCGTCGAGCTCGGCCCGGACGGCGACGGCTCGGTGGCGGAGGCGGCCGCGCGCGGCTGTGCGGCGCTCGACCGCGAGCTGCCGGGCCAACACGTCTTCGGTGCGGTCGAGTTGCGTCGTGATCCGGCTCACGCGGGTTCCGGGGGCAAGGCCGACAAGCGCGACCGGGGCGCGATGGAGCTGGCCCTCGACGTGGTCGCCGCCTCGCCGTACCGCGCCAAGTACCGCACCGGCGGTCTCGAACCGCAGGCCTTTCCGAGCGCGGAGGAGCTGGCCGCGTTCATCACGGCCTGCGCGGGCCGGGAGTTGGCGTTCAAGTGCACGGCCGGCCTGCACCACGCCGTCCGTCACGTGGACCCGGCCACCGGCTTCACCCACCACGGCTTCCTCAACATCCTGCTGGCGACGCACTTCGCCGTGCAGGGGGCGGACGCCGTCGCCGTCGCCGAGGTCCTCGCCGACCACGGCGCGGAGGGGCTCGCGGCGGTGGCCGCCGACCTGACGGACGATCAGGTCGAGCGTGCGCGAAGGGCGTTCACCGCGTACGGGACCTGCAGCGTGCTGGAGCCGCTGGAGGATTTGACCGATCTCGGCCTGCTGCCGCCGGCCTGAGCCTGCCCGACTGCCTCCAGCCGGTCTCCCGGCACTGAGCGAACGACGTTGATGGAGCATCTGTGACCTGGCTCGACCTGCCCGCCGACACCCTCTTCGGCATCGACAACCTGCCCTACGGGGTCTTCTCGACCGTCGGGGACCCGCAGCGGCGGCGGCTCGGCGTGGCGATGGGGGAGCAGGTGCTCGACGCGGGCGCCGCGGCCCGCGCCGTCGGCTCGCCCGACCCGCTGCTGGAGGCCGCGACGCTCGACCCGCTGCTGGCCGCCGGCCGCCCGGCATGGACGCGGGTCCGCGAGGCGCTGACCCGCTGGCTCACCGAGCCGGCGTTCCGCCCGGTCATCGAGCCCTGTCTGGTGCCGCGGGCCGAGGTCGCGCTGCATCTGCCGTTCACCGTCGGCGACTACGTCGACTTCTACGCGTCCGAGCACCACGCGAGCAACCTCGGCCGCCTCTTCCGGCCCGGCAGCGAGCCGCTCACGCCCAACTGGAAGCACCTGCCCATCGGCTACCACGGCCGCTCCGGCACCGTAGTGGTCTCCGGTACGCCCGTCGTCCGCCCCAGCGGCCAGCGCAAGGCCCCCGCCGACGCGGCCCCGACGTTCGGACCGAGCCGCCGCCTCGACATCGAGGCCGAGGTCGGCTTCGTCGTCGGCGCGGGCTCGGAGCTGGGCACGCCCGTCCCGATGGCCGACTTCGCCGCGCACGTCTTCGGCGTCTGCCTGGTCAACGACTGGTCGGCGCGCGACATCCAGGCGTGGGAGTACGTGCCGCTCGGCCCCTTCCTCGGCAAGTCCTTCGCGACGTCGGTCTCGCCCTGGGTGGTCCCGTTGGACGCCCTGGCGTCGGCGCGGGTGACGCCGCCCGCGCGCGACGTCGAGCCGCTGCCGTACCTCGACGACCGCGACGCGAAGGAGCCGTGGGGCCTCGACCTCGCCCTCGAGGTCCGCGTCAACGGCACCCTGATCTCCCGTCCGCCGTTCGCCGGCATGTACTGGACGCCGGCGCAGATGCTGGCCCACATGACCGTCAACGGCGCGAGCGTCCGTCCCGGAGACCTGTTCGCCTCCGGCACGGTCAGCGGCCCCGAGCGCGGCACCGAGGGCGCGCTGATCGAGCTGACCTGGAACGGGGAGCGCCCGGCGGAGCTGGCCGACGGCAGCAGCCGCGCCTTCCTGGAGGACGGCGACGAGGTCAGCATCACGGCGACCGCCCCGGGCCCGAACGGCACCCGCCTGGGCTTCGGCGAGGTGACGGGCCGCATCCTCCCGTCCCGCTGACGCGCATCGCCCCGGCTGGGCCCGGCGGGGCGACCCGAGCCGCTCGCTCAGGTCCGCCTCGTCGGCTGCCTGCTGCCGGTGCCTGCTGCCGGTGCCGACCGCCTGGCCTGCGGCCGTGGTGACGCCGCAGCGCCTCGAGTCGCGGCCCGCCGGGGCCGGGAGGGCACCGCTTCGTCAGGGCACTGGCAGGCCGGGCGGGCGACGCCCGCCGCGGCGGCGCTGCTGACGCTCCAGCCGGGCGACCGGCGCGCGGCTCTCAGCCACCCGCCAGGCCACCCGCCCACACCGGCCAGGCGCCCGCGAGCCGGGGTCGCCGACGGATCGAGGCCGATCGCCGCACCGCGGACGAGGACCAAGCCCCGCTCTTCGTGCCCGCGTCTTCGTGCCCGCGCCGCCCAGGGGCGCGGCCGTGTGACGGCAGGGAAGGAGGGCCCGCGCGCTCCGGCGTGTGGTGAGGTCCGGCGGCCGCGTGGGGGAAACTCCGGTGGTCTCCTTCGGCTGGCGTCGGGCCGTCCGGTGGCGCACTCTCGGAGGACGGGCCGACGCCGTCACGGCCTGCCGTGAGGAGAGGGGCGCCATGGCATTCCCGCCCGTCGAGGAGATCCGCCGGACCGCCGCGGAGGGCTGGATCTGGGGCTATGCCCTGCTGCAGAACTACCACGTGCTCTACGACCAGGTCGTCGAGGGAGGAGCGCCGTTCGGGGCGTTCCAGTTCGAGAAGGCGCCCGCCGGGCCGGAGGGGCCGCCGTCGGCGTGGGCGTGGCTGGACCTGCGCGCCGAGCCCTGGGTGCTGACCGTGCCGAGCAGCGAGCGCGCCTACGTCCTCGCCGTGCACGACCTCGACACCAGCTACGTGGGCTTCGTCGGCTCCCGCACCACCTCAGGCCAGGGGGGACACCACCTGATCGCCGCACCGGGCTGGCAGGGCCGCGTGCCCGACGGGATCGCCGAGGTCCTGCGCGCCGACACCTCGCTGGTGGGGGTGACCGGCCGGACCGCCCCGGTGGAGGCGGGGACGGAGACGGCCTTCGCCGCCTTCCGCGGCGGCTTCGGGCTGAAAGCCCTGAGCGACCACCTCGGTCGGACCGCGCCTCCCGCCGCCCCCGAGCCCACCTGGCCGGTCTGGCGCGACGAAGCCCTCGACACGATCGAGTTCTTCGCCGTGCTCGACTTCCTGCTCGGCTTCTGCCCCGTGCTGCCCTTGGAGGCCGTGCTGCGCGAGCGGCTTGCCGCCGTCGGGATCGGCGTCAGGCCGGGGGAGTTCGAGCCGGGCGACCTCCCGGCGGGGGCGGAGCTCGCCATCGAGCACGGAATCGCCGACGGACGCGAGCGCCTGGCCCAGGCGCGCGCCGCGCACCGCCCGGAGGCCACCCTCGTGGGCACCCGCGAGGAACTGGGCACCGACCACCTCACCCGCGCCCTCGGCGCGGCCATCGGCCTGCACACGCTCCCGGGCTACGCCTGGTTCTGAGTCCGTGTCACCGAGGAGTGCACGCGGATTGATGCCGTGTCACCTGCCTGTGACCGTCGCGGAAATCGCTGTGATCGTGCTGCCGCGCCCGTAGTGCGCGGCGCGCGCCGACGGCATGTCCGTTACCGCGGGCGGTGGGTGACATGCCGTCAGCGCGGACGGTCGCGGCCGTCATCCACCCCCGTGACGACGGACACACACCGCATCGGGTCAACGCGCTTACGCGGTCCAGGATTCCCTAGCTCGCGAGCTACTGCGCGACCCGCCGCAGCGCGCCCTCGGCGCGCAGGTCCGCCAGGGTCGGGTAGCCGTCCACGGCCATGATGAGGTCGGCCTCGGCCAGGAGGGTCCGCAGGACGTGGACGACGCCCTCCGTTCCGCCCAGGGCCAGGCCGTACGCGTAGGGGCGGCCGATGCCGACCGCCGTCGCGCCGAGGGCCAGCGCCTTGACGGCGTCCGCGCCGGAGCGAACGCCGGAGTCGAACAGGACGGGCAGGCCGTCCGCCGCCTCGACGACGCCGGGCAGGCAGTCGAGCGCGGGCAGTCCGCCGTTGGCCTGGCGGCCGCCGTGGTTGGAGCAGTACAGGCCGTCGACGCCCGCGTCCTTGGCGCGGCGCGCGTCGTCGGGGTGGGAGATGCCCTTGAGGATCAGCGGCAGCCGGGTGAGCGAGCGCAGCCACTCCAGGTCGTCCCAGGTCAGCGGGTTGCCGAAGATCTGGGTCCAAGCGAGGACGGCACTGGTCGGGTCCTCCTCGGGGGTCTTGGCCAGAAGGGAGCGGAAGACCGGGTCGGAGAAGTAGTTGGCCAGGCAGTGGCCGCGCAGCTGGGGGAAGTTGCCGGTCGACAGGTCGCGTGGACGCCAGCCGGTCACCCAGGTGTCGAGGGTGACCACGATCCCGGCGTAGCCGGCCGCCTCGGCGCGCCGCACCAGGCTCGCGGCGAGCTCGCGGTCGGTGGGGGTGTAGAGCTGGAAGAAGCCGGGCGTGTCGCCGGACTCCTTGGCGACCTCCTCCATCGGGTCGACCGTCAGCGTCGAGGCGACCATCGGCACGCCGGTGCGCGCGGCGGCGCGGGCGGTGGCGAGGTCGCCATGACCGTCCTGGGCGCAGAGCCCGATCACGCCGACCGGCGCCATGAACAGCGGCGTGGGCAGGCGCAGGCCGAACAGGTCCACGCCCAGGTCCCGCTGCGTCGCCCCGACGAGCATGCGCGGGACCAGGCCCCAGCCGTCGAACGTGGCCACGTTCGCGTCCTGGGTCCGCTCGTCGCCGGCCCCGCCCGCGACGTAGGACCAGACCGACGGCGGCAGCGCGGCCTCGGCGCGGCGCGCGAGTTCGGCGAAGTCCATCGGCAGGGCGGGCAGTCGCCCGAAGAGGCCGTTGAAATAGATCTCGTTCTGGTAGTCGCCGAACTGCTGCGTCATCGCGCCGATCGCCTCCCTGGTGCGGTTGCCTGCCGTTGCCTGCGCTGCTTGCCGCGGACAGCCTCTCCCCGAGTGACGGGCCCGGGCAAGGACGCGAGAATGTGAGGGTGGACGCAGGCGTGGCGGACGCGACCGCCGTGCTCGACGAGGCGGTGCGGGGCGTGCCCGCGCCGCCGCTGCGCGGCCTGGTCGCCTGGTACTCCGGCTACCGCCAGCGCGGCGTCGAGCGCAGACGCCACCGCGGCCTGCCGTCCCCGTACCTGACCCTGATCCTCACCCTCGACGAGCCGCTGAGCATCGCCGCGCACCCCGATCTGCGGGATCCTCCCGGCGACTACCTCGTCCTGCTCGGCGGCCTGCACACCGCCCCGGCGCTCATCGAGGTGCCGGGCCGCCAGTCGGGCGTCCAGGTGGCCCTCGGCCCGCTCGGGGCCCGCGCCCTGCTGGGCCTGCCGGCGGGCGGTCTGGCCGGGATCGACGTCCACGCGGAGGACGTCCTCGGCGCGGGCGCGCGATACGCGCAGGAGCGACTGCGGCAGGCGGTGGACTGGCCGGGCAGGTTCGCCGTCCTGGACGCCTGGCTGCTCGGCCGGTTGCGGGACGCGGACCTGCGGGGCGTACGGCTGCCGGCCGAGGTCGCTGAGGCGTGGCGTCTGCTTCGGGCCTCCGGCGGACGCGCGCGGGTAGCGGCGGTGGCCGGGGAAGTCGGCTGGAGCGAGCGGCACCTGCGCAACAGGTTCGTGGCCGAAGTCGGCCTGACGCCGAAGGCGGCGGCCCGGGTGATCCGCTTCGACCTCGCGCGACGACGGCTGGCGCAGCGCGCGACCGCTCCGGACCTTGCGGGCCTCGCCGCGGACCACGGCTACGCCGATCAGTCCCACCTGGACCGCGAGTTCACCGCCCTGGCCGGGTGCGCGCCGACCGCGTGGCTCGCGGAGGAGTTCCGAAACATCCAAGCCGGTCACCATCCGCCGGGCGGAGGGTTGAGGCAGCAGTCAGCTCAGTCGTCGCAGTCAGAGAGCGAGGAGCAGTTCCGATGAGTACCCAACCCGCTGTCCGGAAGGCCCCGCCCGCGCCCCAGGTCTGGCCCACGCTGCGGGCCGAGGACGCCCGTGCGCTGATCCGCTTCCTGGTGGACGCCTTCGGCTTCGAGGAGACCGTCGTCTACGGCGAGGGCGACATGGTCCACCACGCCCAGCTGTCCTGGCCCGAGGGCGGCGGCATCATGCTCGGCTCCGCGCGGGAGTCCGACGCGGACGCCTGGCCGCTGCGCCCAGGCTCGTTCGGCGCGTACGTCGTCACCGCCGACCCCGACGCGGTCCACGCCCGCGCGAAGGCGGCGGGCGCGGAGATCACCAGCGAGCTCCACGAGACGGACTACGGCTCCCGCGACTTCGCCGCCCGCGACCCCGAGGGCAACCGCTGGTCCTTCGGCACCTACCCGGGCGAACCGCGGTAGCGGTTCAGACGCGCGAGAAGTCGCAGCAGTACCCACCCTGTGCGGATGGCCCCGCTCGCCTGGGACCTCAAGCGAGGGAGGGTGGCTTGTCCGAGGGAGGGTGGCTTGTCGCGCCCACGCGCCGTGGAGCCGCAGATCCGTACAGCCTCGCCCACCCGGGGCGCTACGCGCCGCTAGCGCTGCTGGCGCCGTAGCGCCGGGTGGTCGGCGACGACGGTGCAGGAGCCCGGGGCGATCTCGGTGAAGCCCGCGTCGCGGACCAGCGGGAGGCCGGAGGTCGTCAGCTCGGCCCATGCGGCCGGCGCCGCCGGACGGACGGCGAGAGGGAAGCCGTCCGCCTTCCAGGCCGCACGGGCGGAGGCGTCCAGCGCCCACCAGGCCAGCTGCGCCGCGTGGCCGACCTGGGCCATGGACTTGCCCGTGGACATCTCCAGCTCGGGGTTGAGCCACAGCACGGGGGTGACCGGGTCGGCCGGGGCGGGCGGGGTGTCGTCGGTCAGCTCGGTGCCGGAGACCTGGAGCTTGGAGAGCTCCTTCGGCCACCCGTCCAACGGGATCGGCGGGAAGACCCGCACCTCCGCCGCCTTGCCGGTCGTCGTCAGGCCCGGCAGCTCGGACGCCTTGCGCCACTCCGCGCCGCGGGCCCGACGGACGACCTTGCGGATCCGGGCGTCCTCCCAGGCGGCGACGGCCGCCGCCCACTCGCCTTCCGGCGCGGTCACGCGCTCGTCGCTGAGGAAGCTCAGCACGGCACGCGCGGCGGTCTCCAGCGCGTCGGTGTGGCCCGGCGGGTCGGCCTTCTCGACGCGGATGACCAGCGGCAGTACGTACTGCGGTGCGCTGTCGCGGTCGTCCGCGCGGTCGGCGAAAGGCGTCGGCGTGGACGCGGGCTGGGCTGCCGAGGGCTCGGTCGACGCGGGCCGGGTCGACGCGGGCCCGGTGCTCGCGGGCTGGGCGGTCGCGGGCTGGGTGCTCGCAGGCTGGGCGGCCGAGGGCTGGGCGGGTTCGCTGGTCACCGGTCCAGTATCGGTGACCGGCGAACCGCCGGTCCGGCGAGCCCCGTTACGCGTCGACCTCGGCCGGGTGCTCCAGGCCGTACTCGCCGTCGGACTCGCCCTCCAGCTCGCCCGCCGTGGCGCGGTCGAGCAGGCCATGGGCGGTCGAGAGGATCGCGATGCCGACGACGAGCACGCCCGCGCCCAGGTAGAACGGCACGTGCACGTTGTAGTGCTCGACCAGCTTGCCCGCCGCGAAGGGCGCGAGGCCGCCGCCGATGAAGCGGACGAAGCCGTAGGCCGCCGAGGCGATCGGGCGCTCGACCGGGGAGACGCTCATGACGGCCTGGGTGGTGACAGTGTTGTTGATGCCGATCGGGATGCCCGCCGCGATGACGGCGATGACCAGGACGGTCGGGTGGTCGGTCCAGATGCCGATGGCGAGGACGATGACCGCGAACAGGGCCAGGTTGGCGTAGAGGGTCCTCGCGGTGCCGAGGCGGCGCTCGACCCACGGGGCGCCGAAGACGGCGAAGACCGCGACGAGGACTCCCCAGCCGGCGAAGACCCAGCCGAGCTGGATCGCGCCGAGGTGCATCGGGAACGGGGCGTAGCCGAGGACGGTGAAGAAGGCCCAGTTGTAGCAGAGCGCGGCCAGCGAGATGGTCAGCAGGCCGCGGTGGCGCAGGGCCTTGAGCGGTTCGAGCAGGCCGGTGCGCCGCTCCGGCAGCGGCATCGGGCGCACCAGCGTGACGGTGGCAAGCAGGGCTATCGCCATCAGCACGGCGACGCCGTAGAACGGGCCGCGCCAGCTGACCTCGCCGAGGAGGCCGCCGAGCAGCGGGCCGACGGCGATGCCGAGGCCGAGGGCGGTCTCGTAGAGGATGATCGCGCCGACGAAGCCGCCGCTGGCGCTGGCGATGATCACCGCCAGCGAGGTCGCGATGAACAGGGCGTTGCCGACGCCCCAGCCGGCCCGGAAGCCGACGATCTGCCCGATGCTGTGGGACGAGCCGGCCAGCGCGGCGAAGACGACGATGATCGCCAGCCCGACGATCAGCGTCTTCTTGGCGCCGATCCGACTGGAGACCCAGCCGGTGACCAGCATCGCCACGGCGGTGACGACCAGGTAGCTGGTGAAGAGCAGGGTGACCTGGCTGGGGCTGGCGTGCAGCTGGTTGGAGATCGCGGGGAGGATCGGGTCGACCAGCCCGATGCCCATGAAGGAGACGACGCAGGCGAAGGCAACGGCGAAGACGGCCTTCGGCTGCTTGAAGGGACTGGCGCTGCCGTGCGCCTCGGCGGTCTGTTGCATGCTCCAACTATATGCGTGTCCTCTACATCTATCTAGCCCGTCGATTGTGGCCGAGATCGACGCGAAGGCCGTGATCACGCATCCTGCCTGCCCGCCCGCGCTGCGCCCCGTCCTGGACGCGCACCCGGCGCTGCTCGCCGTCGTCGTGCCGCCCACCGCGACCGCCCCCGCGCCCGAGTCCGCGCCCGAATCCGCGGGCCAGGGCGGACGCGTCGTCCCGCGCCGCCCCGAGCACAGGGACTACGGCCTTCGGGATGTCGAAGTAGTGCGTCAGCCGGGCCGCGAGGGTCAGGTCGCCGACGACCGTGAGCCTGCGGGAGATGAACAGCGTGATTGGGTTGGCGTTGCCGGAGGCCAGGTTCGGGAACTCGGTGTCGCCCAGTACCAGCGTCACCTTGGGCGTCGCCTCGCTGCGGCCCTCGGTGACGGTGCAGACGCCCTGCTCGATGGCGGTCTCGGACAAGCAGTCCCCGTCGGCGCCGACCTTCCAGCGGATCACCGCGCCGTAGCGGCGGCCGAGGTCGCCGGGGAGGACCACTCCTCGTCGAGCCGGGCGGGCTGCGGCAGCTCCCCGGCCACGTTGCGCGCGGCCGGGCCCTCGCCGGGGCCGCGATGCAGGTAGGTGCTGACGGGCCGCCAGACCGGCGCGGCGGCGGAGCCGGTCGGCCGGGCCTCGGCGACGACCTCGAAGACCCGGCCCTTGCTGTGCCGACGGGGGCCGTGCCGCGCAGGAGGTGGTCCAGCGACGCGTCGGGCGCGACCGGGCCCACCTGCTCGATCCGGTTGGCCAGATGGACCAGCCCCAGCACCGGCAGCGGGAACTCCCGGGCGGTCATCAGGGCCATGCCCAGTGGGAAGGCGGTCAGGTGCGGGTACGCGGCGGCCAGGCGGTCGGCCTCGCCGTCCCGGTGGCCGTGGCCGCGGCATCCGGCCGTCCCGGCGGGGGCGTTCGGAGAGCTCAGGCTCACGCGTCCGCAGGGGGCCACGCCGCAAGCGTCCGGCGTGTCGTGAAGCGCAGTTCCTCGCCGCTGACGGGGTCGGTGAACGCCAGCACCGAGGCGAGCAGTTGCAGCGGGTCGGAGAAGTCGTCCGGGGCGCTTTCGGGCAGCACGACGGGGTAGACCGGGTCGTTGAGGATCGGAATGCCCAACCCGCTCATGTGCAGGCGCAACTGGTGGGTCCGGCCGGTGGCCGGCAGCAGCCGGTACCGGCCGAGGCCGCCCGCGTGCTCCAGCAGTTCGACGCGGCTTTCCGCATTCGGTGCGGCATCGGTCAGTTCGTGGGCGGCGATGACGCCGCGCTCCTTGACGATATGACTGCGGACCGTCGTCGGGAGCGCGAGCTCCGGCCGGTAGGGGGCGACCGCCTGGTACTCCTTGCGGACCAGGCGGTCGGCGAAGAGGCTCTGGTAGACCCCGCGGTGGGCCGGGTGGACGACGAACAGCGCGAGCCCGGCGGTCAGCCGGTCCAGCCGGTGCGCCGGGCTGAGCTCCGGCAGGTCGAGGTCGTGCCGGAGCCGGGCGAGCGCGGTCTCGGTGACGTGGCTGCCGCGCGGCGTGGTCGCCAGGAAGTGCGGCTTGTCGACGACGAGGATCCGCTCGTCGCGGTGGAGCACCTCCAGCGCGAACGGGACCGTTGTCTCGGGGGCCAGTTCGCGGTGGAACCAGAGCCAGCTGCCGGGCCGGTAGGGCGTGTCGGGCGCGAGCGGGCCGGCCTCGCCGTGGATCTCACCGGCGGCCAGCATGGCGTCGAAGTGGCTCGCGGGGACCGCGGGCAGGCGGTCGGCGAGGTAGGCGCGGACGGTCGGCCAGGCGCCCTCGACCGGCAGCCGCATGCGGACCGGGTCGATGCCCTTGCGCTGCGGCAGCGGCGAGGGCGGAGCGTGGTGCCTGCGTCGCATGGGATCAGCCTAACGTCCCAGCTCAGCCGTGCTAGGGGAGGGCCGCCTCGGACGGTGCGACAACAGCGGGCGGCCTGGGGTCGACGCGGTGATCGCGAGGCGCCGAAGGTGTCGCGAACAGCGAGGGGCGGGCGGTCCACCCCCGTTGTCCGGCACCGGCCTTGACCTTCCGTGTCGCCCGAGGGCCGCCCGTGTCGTCGTCCAACTCGCTGAGGAATATATCAGGCGAATCAAGCGAATTGGACACATAGGGCAAAGCGCTTGGAGTGTCAGGCGGAACGTCAACGTACCACCTCTCGGATCATCATTCGGCCCGGCGTGTCGGGCATTCGGGCTCGGCGGCCGAGGCGCTATCGGTGTGCTGCACGCGTGTCGCGCGCCATGCGGCGTTCACCCGGACGTCGCCTCGGCGTACCGGCGCGGGGCAGGTGCCGCCCCTAGCGTGGGCGGGTCCTGCCGGTCCACGACGCGCCCACAGGAGTCCCGGTGAACGACGCCACACCGTCCATGCCCCGTACGGCCGACGAATCGTCAACACAGACTGACGCAACGTCAACGGTCATTGACCGCCGCACCGCTCTGCGCCTGGCCGGCGCAGGTGGCGCACTCGCCGTCGGCGCGAGCCTGATCGGCGCGCCGGCCGCGCGCGCCGCGACCGCGACGACGCCGTCCGCGGGCTCCCCGATGCTGCTCACCGCCCCCGAGACGCTCGGCGCGCCGCCGGTGGAGGGCCTGCACCTGACCTTCGGCGAGGACCCGGCCACGCAGATGACGGTCAGTTGGACCAGCGAGGGCCCGGTCCGCGACCCGCAGGTGAAATACGGCACATTCGAGGGCGGCTTCGGCCGCGGCGTCGCCGCCGAGACCGTCACCTACGTCGACGGCGTCAGCAACCGCACGGTGTACGTCCACCACGCCCGGCTGGAGGGGCTGCGCCCCGACACCTTCTACACCTACGCCGCGATGCACGGCGGTGCCCGCCCCGACGCGGGCACCTTCCGCACCGCCCCGCGCGGCCGACGGCCCCTCACCTTCACCAGCTTCGGCGACCAGGCCGTCCCGAACACCGTCTGGCAGCCAGACGGCAACGGCGGGTTCAAGGTCGTCGACGCCGGCATCGGCTCCCCGGCCGCCGCCGACATCGTGGGCGGCGTCGAGCAGGTGGACCCGCTGTTCCACCTCCTCAACGGCGACCTCTGCTACGCCAACATCAGCGCCGACCGGCTGGCCACCTGGAAGGGCTTCCACGCCAACAACTCCCGCTCCGCGCGCTTCCGCGCCTGGATGCCGGCCGCGGGCAACCACGAGGACGAGCACGCCAACGGCCCGATCGGCTACTCCGCCTACCAGGCCCGTTTCGCGCTGCCCCGCAACGGCTCCACCGACCCGGAGACGGCCGGCCTCTGGTACTCCTTCACCGCCGGCTCCGTGCACGTGGTCGTCCTGCAGAACGATGACGTCGCCTACCAGGACGGCGGCGACAACTACGTCCACGGCTACAGCGGCGGCGCGCAGGCGGCCTGGCTGGAGAAGGACCTGCGGCGCGCCCGGGCCGACAGCGACATCGACTGGATCGTCGTCTGCATGCACCAGGTGATCATCAGCTCCGCCGACGCCAACGGCGCGGATCTCGGCCTGCGTCAGGCCTGGGGCCCGCTGTTCGACCGCTACGGCGTCGACCTCGTCGTCTGCGGCCACGAGCACCACTACGAGCGCTCGCTCGCGGTGCGCGGCGTCGTCAGCGGGACCGAGACCCTCACGCCGAACCCCGTCTCCGACGCGACCGAATCGATCGACACCTCGCTCGGCACCGTCCACATGGTGCTCGGCGGTGGCGGCACTTCCGCCCCGTCCAACGGCAAGCTGTTCACCCCGGACAAGGCCAAGGTCCTCACCGGGGTCGGCCCCGTCGGCTCCAACGGCAAGCGTCCGCCGGTCTACGTCTTCGAGCAGACCCCCTGGTCGGCGTTCCGCGACGCGGAGCACGCCTACGGCTTCGCGGCGTTCACCGTCGACCCCGGCCGCCATGCGGGTGACACCACCCGCATGCACGTGACCTACTACAACGTCGGCCAGCCGGACGGCTCGATCACCCCGCTGGAGTCCTTCGTCCTGTACCGCAAGCGCAACGACGGATAGGTGCACTGTCCAGGGGCGCAGGGCGCCGGGCGCGCCCCCGAGGTTGTCGGTGGCTGGGGTTAGCCTGCGGGTATGGCTACCCAGGTCCCTGCACCCCGTGAGCTCGACGAGCTGCCCTTCGCTCCGCACCTGCGCCGGTTCGCCGGCGGGCGTCTGCGCGGGGGTGCGTTCGACACCGTGCACATCGACGGAGTCGACTTCGCGGACGAGCGGGTCGAGGAGGCGAGCTTCGTCGAGGCGGCGCTGTCCGCCGCCTCGTTCGAGGGTGTGCGGATGCGGCGGGCGCGGCTCAACGACGTGTGGATGCAGGGTGTGCGGATGGTCGGCTGCGATCTCGCGGAGAGCAACTGGCTGGACGTGGAGGCCGTCGGCGGGGTCTTCGCCGGGCTCGAGGTCCACGGGGCGGGCCTGCGCCGCGTGGTGTTCCACGGCTGCAAGTTCGACTCGCTGAACCTGCGCGGGGCCAAGCTGCACGAGGTGGTGTTCCACGACTGCGTCCTGCGGGAGTTGGATCTCTCCGGTGCCGCGTTGACGGAGTGTTCGTTCCCCGGCTCCCGTCTGGAGCAGGTCCACCTCCACCAGGCGAGACTGACGGAGGTGGACCTGCGCGAGGCGGTCGCGCTCGAACTGGCCGACGGCGTCGACTCGCTGCGCGGGGCGGCGGTCACGCCGACGCAGTTGCTGGAGCTCGCCCCGGCCCTCGCCGTCGCGCTGGGGGTGACCGTGCGCGAGGCCGGTGGGCCGCTCAGAGGCGCGGTCAGGCGGGGCAGCCGGAGTCGGCGATGACGTAGTAGCCGGGCGCCGTCTCCTCCAGGGTGTGGGTGTAGAAGACGTTGTCCAGGCCGAGGCTCGCGTTGGAGCCGTTGGCGTAGGCGATGCCGCCCACGTCGTGGGCGCGTCCCGCGGTCACTTGGGCGTAGTTCGACCCCGGGTAGCAGCTCGGCGTGTACGTGGCAGTCGGCGTCGGCGTCGGCGACGCGGACGCGCTGACGCTCGCGGAGGGTGACGGCGACGGGCCCGCGCCCGTGATGCCCCAGAACTGCGCCGTGTAGTACGACGAGCAGATGTAGCCGAGGAAGTACGCCCCTGTCTGCCCGCACTGCGTGCTGCCCGTTCCCGGGTCGACGGCGAGGCCGTGGCCCATGCCGGAAATGCTGTACAGCTCCACGGCGGGGTTGCCGTTCGCGTCGTCGTAGACGCTCTCCGTGGTGCCGCCGGTCAGCGACTGCGTGCTGGAGGCCGTCTGCGGGATGCCCCAGGCGTTCGTCCACTGGTCGCGCAGCTCCGTCGAGTTGACGGGGTAGACGGTGTAGTCCGCCGTACCCTGCCAGATTGCGACGCGCGGCCACGGGCCGGTCCAGCCGGGGTCGGAGCTGCGGACCTTGTCGCCCCACTGGGCGGGGGTGAGGTTCTGGTTGTTCTGCTGGCAGCCGGAGGCCGCGCTCTGGCTGGTGGCGCACTGGGCGGCCAGACCGGAGTCGACGGAGCCGCCGGCGAAGACGTCGGGGTAGTCGGCGAGGAGGTCCGCGGTCATACCTGCGCCCGCGGACAGGCCGGTGACGAAGACCCGCTTGGTGTCGGAGTGGTACTGGCCGAGCGCGTAGTCGACCATCGCCTTGACCGATGCGGCTTCGCCGTTGCCGCGCGTGTCCTTGGTCGAGTCGAACCAGGAGAAGCAGGACAGCGCGTTGTTGGTGCTGTTGGTCTGCGGGAAGACGACGGCGAAGCCGTAGGTGTCGGCGAGCTGCGCCCAGCCGGAGTCGTCGTAGTAGTTCGTCGCCGTCTGGGTGCAGCCGTGCAGGGCGACGACGAGCGGCGCGCCGCTCGCAAGGCCCGCCGGGGCGTACTCGTACATGGCGAGGTTGCCGGGGTTGCTGCCGAACGAGCCGACCTGCGTGAGCGAGCCGGAGTTCGCGGTCGCGGCGCCGGGCACGGCGATCAGGCCGACGACGGCGAGCACGGCGGCGGCGAGCGTCGCCAGCAGCGTTCTCCGTCTGCGCGTGGCGGACGTCATGGGGGACATCGGAGCGGACATGTCGGGCTCCTGGGGTGGGGGAGTGGCCACCCGGAACCTAGGAGCGGAGCAGCTCCGTCGACATGTGTGTGTACACCACAACCGCGCCCGCGCGATAGCGGGCCGCCACGCAGACGCCGGGAGACCGTCGGGGCCGGGACGCGGACCCGCCGGGGCTCAGTAGCCGGTGCGCTCGGTGTCGTCGAAGACCAGCTCGTCCTCGTCGTGCACCCGCCCGCAGCTGTGCGGACCGGTGCACGGCCTGGCGGCCTGCCGCCGCGGACGCGGCAGCTGCCAGCCGGCCTCGACCAGCAGATGCGCCTGGGAGTCGACGGAAGCGGCGGTCTCGTCGTGGGTGAAGGAGAAGGAATCCACCAGCATGGGAGGCTCCGTGTCTCTACGGGGGCCAGCTTGTGCGCTGCCTGTGAAGCGACACTAAGGCAGAAAAGGCCTGTTCCCGCGGGAGTTCACCAGCAGTTCCACCGATGGTGCGGAGCATGTCAGGTCGGTTCCCGTCACTTCACCCGGATGGCACTCGCCGCTGCCTGAAGGGCGGGGACGGCCGCCTCGGCGGCGGTGATCGCCTCGCGCTGGCGGGCGTACAGGACGCCGTAGCCGAAGCCGGGCTCGCCCGCCAGGTGCGCGGCCTCCGCCAGGCCCGGAAGGGCCTGCGCCGCCATGAAGGCGTCCTGGCGTTCGCCGAGCACCGTCTGCAGGTCCTTCATGGCCTTGGCGAAGCGCGGCTGCGCCGCCCCCTCGCCCGCGTAGCGGGCCCGCTTGGCGGCGCGGCGGGCGGCGTGCATGGCGTCGTCCCGCTCCGCCGTCCCAGGAGTGAGGTCCAGGGCCGCGGCGACGCGGTGGCAGGCACGGTGCTGTTCGCGAGTGAGCAGCCGCCGCACCTCCCCTGCGGCCGGGCGCTCGGCGCGCCCGCGCAGCGGCGGGTGGGCGGCCAGCGCGTCCAGGGTGTCGAGCAGCGCGAAGTACCGCGGCCCCTCCAGCTCACGCATGGTCTGCCGCCAGGCCGTGCGGTACCCCTGCCGGGACCAGTTCCGCAGCCGGCGGCGGATCGGGCCGGGGTGCTCGGTGCGCTCGAGGGTGTCCAGGTCCCGCAGCAGCCGCTCGCCCAGCACCTCGCGGTCGCGGGCGGTGCCGAGAGCGTGCCCCAGCCAGCGCAGCTCCTCCTCCAGCGTCGCCACCTCGTCCACCCGCAGCAGGCGCTCGTGCACGCGCAGCGTGCTGCGCAGACGGCGGGCGCTGACGCGCATCTGGTGCACGGCGTCGGGCGCGTCGCGGCGGACCTCGGCGTCCTGGGCGAGGAGCTGGCCGACCTGCTGCCGGAGCAGGGCCGTGAGCAGCGCGCCGATGCTGCCGGGCGAGGAGTCCGTCGTCCGGCCCGCCTCCGGCTGCGTCGGGGCCGTCGGCCCGAGGGCGCGGGCGAGCTTGGACGCGCTGGCGCTGCGCCGCAGACCGGCCCCCAGCAGCCGCTGCTCGACGGCGTCGAGCAGCGGGAGGTCGCCGTCGACGAGCTCGGCCTCGACCTCGTGCCAGCTCTCGGCGTGCCGGACGGCTCCGGCGGGGTCCAGGGCCTGGGCGGTGACCGAGTCGTCGGCCAGCTCGACCAGGGTGCGCTCGGCGCCGTCCGTCAGCAGCGTGCGCCGTCGCTCGGTGGCGAGCCGCGCGACGGGCGCCAGGCGGCCGTCGCGGACGTAGGCGCGGACGCGGGCCAGGAACTCCGCCGGGACGTGCGGCGGCGCGTCCGGATCGGCGGTGGACGTCGACGCGTCGAGGGGCAGGTGCAGCTCCAGTCGGGCGCCGTCGGCGGTCGGGAGCTTGAGGTGCCAGCCGGCGTCGTGGCCGCCGGTGCGGCGGCGCAGTGTGATCCGGCGGGCGAGCAGGCGCAGGTCGGGCGTGTCGTAGTAGACGGCCCGCAGGCTCTCGGAGTCGGCCGAGACGGCGGTGAGCAGCCCGTTCGTCCCGGCGGCCGTCTTGCCGCCCGGTCCGCCGTGCTCACCGGCGCTCAGCGGGACGTCGGTGAGCGAGGGGAGGGCCGCTGCCGCGTCGCCCTCGTACTTGCGCTCCCGCTCGACGTGCCCGACCGGCTCCGCAGGCCGGCGTGCCGTCGTCCTGCGGGCCTTGTGCGAGGCCGACTTCTGCGACTTCTGCGACGTCGACTTCAGGGACGTCGTCTTCTGCGCCATCGTCCGCGCTCCCTTCCAGGATCTTCCCGGTCGAGGCACCGGTCACGCGTGTCCCGTCCGTCCGCTGTGAGACTTCCTGTTCAGCTTTCCGAAAGGGCCTCGGGGCAACCCTCCATCGCGCCGAGAATCCGCTCGGAGATCTGCGTCAACTGGGTGACCTGCTCCTCGCTCAGCGGGTCGAAGAAGAGCGTGCGGACCAACTCGACGTGGCGGGGCGCCGCCGCCTCGATGGCCCGGCGGCCGGCGTCGGTGATCACGACGAAGGAGCCGCGGCCGTCCTCGGTGCACTCGGCGCGCTCGATCAGGCCGCGCTTGACCATACGGGCCAGGTGGTGCGAGAGCCGGCTCTTCTCCCACTGGAGGTTGCGTGCCAGCTCCAGCACCCGGACTCGCCCTTCGGGCACGTCGGTGAGGACCACCAGCACCGAGAAGTCGGCGATGGAGATGTCGGACTCCGCCTGTATCTGGCGGGCGAGCTGTGCGTCGAGCTGCTGGCGCATCCGCATGAAGGTGCGCCACAGATGCTGCTCGGCGGGGGTCAGCCAGCGCGGTTCGGTGGGGTCGACTGAGGCGGTCGGGGTGGGGGAAGGACGGGATGTGCTGGTCATGAAAGAAATCCTACCTCTTTGGTTGACATGTCATCCAGATCGGTGCACTCTGTAGATGACGGATCAACCACTTGGAAGAGGTCATCGTGAGCACCACCACCATCACCCCCGCGCTGAACGGCAGCTACACCATCGACCAGGCGCACAGCCGCATCGGCTTCGTCGCCCGCCACGCGATGGTCACCAAGGTGCGCGGCTCGTTCAACAGCTTCGACGGCGCGGTCGCCGTCGACGCGGAGAAGCCCCAGGACTCGTCGGTCGAGCTCACCATCGACGTGGACAGCATCGACACCCGCAACGCCGACCGTGACGGCCACCTGCGCACCAACGACTTCCTCGACGTCGCGAACCACCCGACGATCACCTTCCGCTCCACCGACGCCGCCTTCGACGGCGAGACGCTCGAGCTGACCGGCGACCTGACGGTGCGCGGCGTCACCCAGCGGGTCACCGTCCCGTTCTCCTTCGAGGGCGCGGCCACCGACCCGTTCGGCAACGACCGCCTCGGCTTCGAGGGCCAGTACGCGATCAGCCGCAAGGACTACGGCATCACCTGGAACGCCGCGCTGGAGACCGGTGGCGTCCTGGTCAGCGACAAGATCGTGCTCGAGTTCGAGATCTCGCTGGTCAAGAACAAGAACGCCTGAGTTCGATCAAGGGGTGAGCCTGCCGAAGCCGGGGGTCCCGGTCGGCGATAGCCTGTCCGAATGATCGGTCTGAGTGGCACTCACCACCACGAGTACGAAGAGAATCCCGGCCGCAACGGCTCCACCGCGACGATCGAGGTGGAGCCGCGCGGTCTGCGCATCGTGCACATGAGCTACGCGCCGCGGCACGACGGCGACCCGGACCCGGGCGAGATCGTCTGGACCTGGGTGCCCTTCGAAGAACGCGACGGCCGTGGCAAGGACCGCCCGGTGCTGATCGTCGCCCGCGAGCACGCCGGCACGCTGCTGGCGGTCGAGCTGACCAGCAAGCGCCACGACCGCAGCACCGGCGACGACGTCGCCGAGTGGGTCGCCCTCGGCCAGGGCCCCTGGGACCGTGACGCCCGCGACTCCTGGGTCAACCTCGAGCGCGTCTTCCGCGTCCACCCGGGCGGCATGCGCCGCGAGGCGGCCTCCCTCGATCTCGACCGCTTCACGCTCGTCGCCGCCCGGCTGATGCACCTGTACGGATGGCAGGCCTGATCCGTCGCCCGATCCGTCCGATCCGCTGTCTCATGCTCCGTCAATCCGCTTAAGGTGTAGGCGGATTGACGGAGCACTCAGAGCAGCCGCAAGGGGGCGGGCCTTGTTCGCGATCGAGCACCATGACGTCCGGGTCAACGGCATCACGCTGCACTACGCGGCGGCGGGGGATCCCGACGCGCCGCTGGTCATGCTGCTGCACGGCTTCCCCGAGTGCTGGTACTCCTGGCGCCACCAGCTCCCGGCCCTGGCCGCGGCCGGCTACCGCGCCGTCGCCCCCGACCAGCGCGGCTTCGGCCGCAGCGACGCGCCCGAGCCGGTCGAGGCCTACACACTGCCGCACATGGTCGGCGATGTCGTCACCCTCACCCGCGCGCTGGGTGCCTCGCGCTTCGCCGTCGTCGGGCACGACTGGGGCGCGCCCGTCGCGTGGCTGACCGCGCTGCTCCGTCCCGACCTGGTCCGCGGGGTCGTCGGCCTCAGCGTCGCGCCGCCGCTGCCGCGCCAGGGCGACACCCCGCCGCTCGCGGTCATGGACGTGCTCTTCCAGGGGCGCTTCTACTGGAACTACTTCAACCGCCGCGGCCTGGCCGACGCCGAGTTCGCCGCGGATCCCGAGCGCACCTTCCGCGCCTTCCTCTACGGCGCGAGCGGGGACAACCCGCGCAACGATCCCCGGCCGCCGCAGCCGCTCACGCAGCCGGACGGGACCTTCCTCGGCTCACTGGACGACACCCAGCGGATCCCGTCCTGGGCGACGGAGGACGACATCGCCGTCTTCGCCGCCGAGTACGCGAAGAACGGCTTCACCGGCGGCCTGAACTGGTACCGGAACCTCGACCGCAACTGGGAGCTTTCGGCCGCCTGGGACCGCCTGCCGCTCCGCGTCCCCGGCCTGTACGTGCACGGCGACCGCGACCTCGTCATGAGCTTCCCCGGCATGGACGACGTCAGGGGCGCTCTCCCGCAGGCGTACCCCACCCTCCAGCCGTCCCTCATCCTCCCGGGCTGCGGCCACTGGACCCAGCAGGAGCGCCCGGCCGAGGTCAACACCGCGCTCCTGGACTTCCTGGCGGGCCTGCAAGGCTGACGCCATGCCCGGGTCGTCACCACCGCCCGCCTTCCCGACCTCCACGCGCGGGCCGGGTAGGCGCTCCGGGGCGGCCGGCCTGCCTTCGTCCTGCACGACCCGCTAAGCTCCGGCGCGCCGGACACGCTCTGCATCACGGCCGTCACCGTGCGGCCCGACCGGGCGCGGGGCGGACCGGCGGAAAGGTGATCCGCGCGCTGCGGGCGCCGGCGGAGAGCGGTTTCGCTTCGGGCGGAGGCAGTCGGATCCACCGGATCCTACAAATGCGGAGAATTCGGAAATTTCGCTTCCGTAGCGTCCCCCGTCACGGCCTCCGGTGAACGGGCACCCCCCCGTAGTGCCCGCCACCAGGCACGTTGCCGTGCGGTCCGGCCATCATGGTTGTACTCGAACCGGAGTCGGCACCCCCATGAGGCGGTTGGCAGACCTCCGATCGGGGGTTCGATTTTCATAAGGTTGTGCCCTGAGGTACGGTCGCGCGAGGTGCGCTGTGGCGCATGCCGGAACACACAGGTAGGAAACAGGCGCGTGGTTCCAACGCAAGCGAGCGGTCCGATCCGAGCCATGATCGTCGACGATGAGGCGCTGATCCGGTCGGGTCTGGCCATGATTCTCGGCAACGCGCCGGACATCGACGTCGTCGGCACCTGTTCCGGGGTCGAGGCCGTCGCCGAGGTGCGCCGCCTGTTGCCCGACGTGGTCCTGCTCGACATCCGGATGCCCGACGTCGACGGACTCACGCTGCTGCGCCGCATCCGCGAGCTGCCGGACGCCCCGTACGTGGCCATGCTCACCACCTTCGACACCGACGAGTACCTCGACCAGGCACTGCGGCTCGGCGCCAGCGGCTTCTTGCTCAAGGACACCGAGCCGGACGTGCTCGCCCGTTCGGTGCGGGCCGTCTCGACCGGCGCGGGCTGCCTCTCCACGCCCGTCCTGCGGCGCCTCGGCCAGAACCGCCGGGCCGGCGGCCACCCCGCCGCCGCGGCCGTCGACACCCTCACCGAGCGTGAGCGTCAGGTGCTGGCCTTCCTGGGCCGCGGCCTGTCCAACGTCGAGATCGGCGCCCGCATGCACCTCGGCGCCGCCACGGTGAAGGACTACGTCAGCGCCGTGCTGACCAAGCTGGGCGTCACCAACCGCATTCAGGCCGCGGTCCTGGCGGAGCGTGCCGGGCTGCTGGAGGAGAGCGAACTGTGAGGTCCTGGCCGGGGCGAGGGATCGGTCGGCGGATCGGCACGGCAGCGGGCAGACGGACGGGCCGTTTCTGCCGCTGGATGAGGATGCGCGTGGCGCGCCTGCCTCAGCGCGTCCGCAACGCCTTCGTCACTCTCGTGCTGACGGCCGCGGCGTTCCTGGACGCCGGGCTGAACTACCCGGGCACGAAGGACTGGACCTTCTGGGCGTCCATGGTCTCCTGCGCCGTCCTGCTCTTCCGTCGCCGTTTCCCCCGGCTGGTGCTGGTCGGCACGCTCCCCGGCCTGTACGCGGGAACGGCGCTGGTCGCCTCGATGGTCGCGCTGTACACCGTCGCACGGTCGCGTCGCGTCGCCTGGCAGGCCTGGTTCGCGGCGGCGGTGGTCGGTGTCGGCCTCTACCTGCCCTGGCCGATCAGCAAGGAGCTGACCGAGTCCGCGAGCGACCACATACAGCGGCTCATCTACGCAGTCATGCTCTCCATCGGTCCCGCCGCGCTCGCCCTGCTGCTGCAGACGCGCGAGGCGCTGCAGGCCCGCATCGTCGAGCTGGCCACGCTGCGCGACCACGAGCGGGAGCTGCACGCGCAGACGGTCATCGCCCGCGAACGCGCGCGGATCGCCCGCGAGATGCACGACGTGGTCTCCCACCAGGCCGGGCTGATAGCCGTTCAGGCCGGCGCGCTCCAGGTCACCGCGAAGGACGCGGGCGTCCGCGAGGTCGCCGGCACGCTGCGCGGCCTCGCCGTCGCCACGCTCGAGGAGCTGCGCAGCATGATCCTCGTCCTGCGGGCGGCCGGGGCCGGGCCGACGGAGCTGGCCCCGCAGCCCAGGCTCGCGGATCTGCCGCGCCTGGTCGCGGAGTCGGAGGCGGACGCGTCCCTGGAGATCGCCGGCTACGGGGACGACGGCCTCCCGCTGCTGCCGGAGCCGATCGAGCGCGCCGCGTACCGCACCGTGCAGGAGGCGCTCACCAACGCGCGCAAGCACGCGCCGGGCGCGGCGACCACCGTCCGGGTGGAGCTGCGCGACGACTCGCTGCGCGTCGCGGTCACCAACGCCGCGCCTCCGGCGGCGGCCCCGACCCCCCACGACGCCCAGCTCCAGCTGCCCGGCGGCGGCCACGGCATCGTCGGCCTCCGCGAGCGCGCCGCCCTTCTCGGCGGCACCCTCGCCGCCGGCCCCACCGCGGACGGCGGCTTCAAGATCCGCCTCAGCCTCCCCCTCACCGCGGCCGCGCGGTAGCGCACCCGGGCGCGCGGGGCTGTGCCGATCTGCGGCTCCGCCGCGTGGGCGCGAGCGGTCAGCGACGCTTCCGCCTTTCGTTGCACTCCTCTGGGCGCGCGGGGCTGCGCTGATCTGCGGCTCCGCCGCGTGGGCGCGAGCGGTCGGCGACGCTTCCGCCTTTCGTTGCACCCCTCTGTGGGTGCGGGGCTGCGCTGATCTGCGGCTCCGCCGCGTGGGCGCGAGCGGTCGGCGACGCTTCCGCCTTTCGTTGCACTCCTCTGGGGGCGCGGGGCTGTGCCGATCTGCGGCTTCGCCGCGTGGGCGCGAGCGGTCGGCGACGCTTCCGCCTTTCGTTGCACTCCCTAGGGGCGCGAGGCTCTGTGCGAGCAACCACCGGCATGCGGATGGCGCTGCTCGTTCGGCGCGCCACGTTGGTGGGTGGCTTGTCGCGCAGCTCCTCGCGCGCCCGGGGGAGCGCAACTGAGCGCGCCCGTGCGGCGGAGCCGCAGATCGGCACAGCCTCGCGCCCCTGGAGAGTGCAACTGGTCGCGGGCCTCTGAACAGGGGGACTTCGCCGTGCCCCTGATGTTCCGCAACCTTCCGTTTCCCCGAAGGGCATAGGCTCGTCCCTGACGAAAGGGCCCGTGAGGGCGGGCCGGTGTTGGAAGGACGCGTGATGACCCAAGGAACCCGTCTGGACCAGTTGCCCGAGTGGGCCGCACTCGCCGCGCACCGCGCGGACTTCGGGGAGACGCACCTGCGTTCGCTCTTCGCCGAGGACCCCAAGCGCGGCGAGGCGTACAACCTCCAGGTGGGAGACCTGTACGTCGACTTCTCCAAGCACCTGGTCACCGAGGAGACGCTGACCCTGCTGCGCCAGCTCGCCGAGGTCCGGGGGGTGGCGGCGCTGCGCGACGCCATGTTCCGCGGTGAGAAGATCAACGTCACCGAGAGCCGCGCCGTGCTGCACACCGCGCTGCGCGCGCCCCGAGGCGCTGTGATCGAGGTGGACGGCGTCAACGTCGTGTCCGAGGTGCACGCCGTGCTCGACAAGATGGCGGGCTTCTCCCGCCGGATCCGGTCCGGCGAGTGGACCGGTCACACCGGCAAGCGGATCCGCAACGTCGTCAACATCGGCATCGGCGGCTCGGACCTGGGCCCGGCGATGGCCTACGAGGTGCTGCGCAGCTTCAGCGACCGCGACCTGACGGTGCGTTTCGTCTCCAACGTCGACGGCGCGGACCTGCACGAGGCGGTGCGCGACCTGGACGCCGCCGAGACGCTGTTCATCGTCGCGTCGAAGACCTTCACCACCATCGAGACCGTCACCAACGCCACCAGCGCCCGCAGCTGGCTGCTGGAGCAGCTCGGCGCCGGTCAGGAGGCGGTGGCCAAGCACTTCGTCGCGCTGTCGACGAACGCCTCCGAGGTGGAGAAGTTCGGCATCGACACGGCCAACATGTTCGAGTTCTGGGACTGGGTCGGCGGTCGCTACTCCTACGACTCCGCGATCGGGCTCTCGCTGATGATCGCCATCGGCCCGGAGGCGTTCGAGGAGATGCTGGCCGGCTTCCGCCTGGTCGACGAGCACTTCCGCACCGCGCCGCCGGAGCAGAACGTGCCGCTGCTGCTCGGCCTGCTGGGCGTCTGGTACGGCGCGTTCTTCGACGCGCAGACGCACGCCGTGCTGCCGTACTCGCACTACCTGTCGAAGTTCACCGCCTACCTGCAGCAGCTGGACATGGAGTCGAACGGCAAGTCCGTGCAGCGGGACGGGCAGCCGGTCGAGTGGCAGACCGGTCCGGTCGTCTGGGGCACCCCGGGCACCAACGGCCAGCACGCCTACTACCAGCTGCTGCACCAGGGCACCAAGGTGATCCCGGCCGACCTGATCGGCTTCGCCCGCCCGGTCGCGGACCTCGCCCCGGGCCTGGTCGCGCAGCACGACCTGCTGATGGCGAACCTCTTCGCCCAGGGCCAGGCGCTGGCCTTCGGCAAGACGCCGGAGGAGGTGCGCGCCGAGGGCGTCGCCGAGGAGCTGGTGCCGCACAAGACCTTCAAGGGCAACCACCCGACCACGACGATCCTGGCCGGCGAGCTGACCCCGTCCGTGCTGGGCCAGCTCGTCGCGCTCTACGAGCACAAGGTGTTCGTCCAGGGCGCGATCTGGAACATCAACTCCTTCGACCAGTGGGGCGTCGAGCTGGGCAAGGTGCTGGCCAAGCGGATCGAGCCGTCGCTCGTCGAGGGCACGGGCCTCGACGCGCTCGACTCCTCGACCGCCGGTCTCGCCGTCCGCTACCGCGAGCTGCGCGGCCGGTAATCCGGGAGGCGGGACGCCGACTCACCAGGGCATCGCCACGCCGCCGTTGGGACGCAGGATCTGTCCGGTCACGAACCGGGCGGCATCGCTGACCAGGTAGTGGACGGCGTGCGCGATGTCCTCGGGCTCGCCGATCATCCCGAGCGGGGAGAGCCGCTTCAGCGGCTTCTCCGCCGCCGCGCGAGCGGCTTCGTCGATGCTGCCGTCGGGCAGCAGGTAGTGACGCGCGGTCATCGCGGTGCGCACCAGGCCGGGTGCCACCGCGTTGACCCGCACCCCGAAGCGGCCGACCTCGGCCGCGAGGTTCTTGGTCAGCTGGACCACCGCGGCCTTCGAGACGCTGTAGCTCATGATCTCCGGCGTCGCGCTGTCCACCGCGCCGGACGCGGTGTTGACGATCGCTCCGCTCCCCTGCGCGCACATGATCCGCGCCGCGGCCTGGCAGGCGTGGAAGGTGCCCTTGAAGTTCACCGCCCAGACCGCGTCCAGGTCCTCCTCCGGCACGTCCACGACCAGCCCGGTGCGGATGATCCCGGCGATGTTGCAGAGAATGTCCAGCCGCCCGAACCGCGCGGCCGTCCCCTCGACCAACCCGACGATCTGCTCGCGCCGGGCGACGTCGACGTGCGCGGGGACGCCGTCGATCTCGGCGGCGACGCGCTCGGCGGCGCTGCCGTCGACGTCGGCGCAGACCACGCGGGCGCCCGCGTCGGCCAGGACGCGCGCGGTCGCGCGCCCGATGCCGCTGCCCGCGCCGGTGACGACGGCGATCCGCTTGTCGAGTGCATAGGCTTCGAAGGCAACCATGTCGCGGTGGTAGCAGATGCACCTTGACGTTGGAAGAAGCGCTGCGCTTAACTACCGTTAAGTAACTTATGACAGTGGTCAGAGTCAGGAGCGCAGCATGACCGAGTTCGAGCAGGGGACAGCCGTGGTGCGCCGTGCGGGCGTTCCCGGCGTCTACGACGCCGAGCTGGACGCGAGCTGGCGCATCGGCGGCGGCATCAACGGCGGCCTGCTGCTCTCCCTCGTCGGCCGGGCTCTCGGCGACCACCTCGGCGAGGCCGGTGGCCACCCCCAGCCCGTCTCGGTCAGCGGCTACTACGTCTCGCCGTCCCGCCCCGGCCCCGCCGAGGTCCACGTCGAGCAGATCCGCAGCGGCCGCACCCTCTCCACCGGCGCGGCCACCCTGCGCCAGACCGCTGACGACGGCAGCAGCGTCGAGCGCCTGCGGGTGCTGGCCAGCTACGGCGACCTCGCCCGCGCGGACGAGGACGTGCGCACCAGCGCCAAGCCGCCGCAGCTCCCGCCGATCGAGCAGTGCGTCGGCACGGACGCGGCCCCGCCGCAGTTCCTGGCCTCCGCGGAGCTGCTGCAGCGCCTGGACCTGCGCCTCGACCCGGCCTACGTGGGCTGGGCGCTGGGCAAGCCCTCCGGCGAGGGGCGCATCCAGGGCTGGCTCCGGATGGCCGACGGCCACGAGCCCGACCCGCTGCTGCTGCTCTTCGCCGTCGACGCCCTGCCCCCGGTCACCTTCGACCTCGGCCTCTTCGGCTGGACGCCGACGGTGGAGCTCACCGTCCACGTCCGTGCCGTCCCGGCCCCGGGCTGGCTGCGCGTCGTGCACTCCACCCGCAACCTCGCCGGCGGCTTCCTGGAGGAGGACTGCGAGATCTGGGACTCGAACGACCGCCTGGTCGCCCAGTCCCGCCAGCTCGCGGTCGTCCCGCGCTGATCAGCGCAGCTGATCCCGGCGGCGGGTCAGCGCGGCGGTCTCCGCGGCGTTGCCCGCCAGCTCGATCGCCCGGTCGTAGGCCGCGCGCGACTCCGCCGTGCGGTCCAGCCGACGCAGGAGCTCGGCGCGGGCCGCGTGGAGCGCGTGGTAGCCGTCGAGCGGTTCGGCGAGCCGGTCGACGGACGCCAACGCCACCGCCGGGCCGTCGAGTTCGGCGAGCGCGATGGCCCGGTTGAGAGCCACGACCGGCGAGCGGTCGAGGCGCACCAGCTGGTCGTAGAGGGCGACGACCTGCGACCAGTCGGTGTCCCGGAAGTCGCGGGCGGAGGTGTGCACCGCGTTGACCGCCGCCAGGAGCTGGTACCGCCCCGGCGCCTCGCCGGAGTCCAACCGCTCCCGCACGAGCCGGTGACCCTCGGCGATCAGCTGCGCGTCCCAGGTGGTGCGGTCCTGCTCGTCGAGGGCGACCAGCCCGCCGTCAGGCGAGACCCTCGCCGTGCGGCGGGCCTCGGTGAGCAGCATCAGCGCGAGCAGCCCCGCCACCTCGCCGTCCTGAGGCAGAAGCGCACGGAGCAGGCGGGCGAGCCGGATCGCCTCTGCGGTCAGGTCCTGGCGGACCGGGTCGGCGTCCGGGCCGGTCGCCAGATAGCCCTCGTTGAAGACCAGGTAGAGGACGGCGAGCACCCCGGACACGCGTCCCGGAAGGTCCGCTGCGTCCGGGACCCGGTAGGGGATCCGCGCCGCCTTGATCTTCGTCTTGGCGCGGGTGATCCGCCGCGCCATCGTGCTCTCCTGCACCAGGAACGCACGCGCGATCTCGGCCACGGTCAGCCCGCCGACCATGCGCAGCGTCAGTGCGACCCGTGCGTCCGCGGCGAGCGCCGGGTGACCGCACACGAAGACCAGCCGCAGGCGCTCGTCCTCGACGGCGCCGACCGGCTCGGGCGGTGCGTCCTGCCGCATGGCGGCCTCCTGCTGCTTGGCCTCGCGTCTGCTCTCACGCCGGAGTCGGTCGATCGCCTTGCGCTGCGCGGTCGTCGTCAGCCATGCCCCCGGATTCGGCGGCACGCCGTCCGCCGGCCACCGCTCCACCGCTGTCGCGAACGCCTCGGCGGCGGCCTCCTCGGCGATGTCGAGATCCCCGAATCGGCGCGTGAGCGCGGCGACGACCCGGGCCCACTCCTCACGGTGGGCCCGGGCGACCGCCTCCCGCGCGGTCACAGGAACGGCCGGACCTCGACCTTGCGGTGGCACGCCTTCGACCCCTCGATGGCCAGCTTCAGCGCCACGTCGAGGTCGGGCGCCTCGACGATCCAGAAGCCCACCACGTACTCCTTCGACTCCACGAACGGCCCGTCGGTGACCAGCGGCTCCTCACCGCGGTTGTCGACCACCGTCGCGTTGTCGGTCACCCCGAGACCCCCGGCGAAGACCCAGTAGCCGTCGGCCTTCATCTGCTGGTTGAAGACCGCGATCGCCGCCTGCTCCTCCTCGGTGGCGAACTCGGCGCTGTCATGGATCACGTTGAGCAGGTACTGCATCTCGGCTCATCTCCCGCGTGCCCGGCCACCCCTCGCGGGCGACCTCTCACCCTTACTACGAACGCCCCCGCTCCGATCGGACACCCGGTTCAGAATTCTTGCTCCGCCAGTGACCCGAAGGCCGTCACCATGCCGGGACTCGTCGGCAAGGCTGAAACCTTGGGCCGCAAAGCCCCAGCCCCGGCCGGCGCGCGCAGGTGGCTTACAACTTCTGGTACATGATGTGCAGCCCGACGTACCCCTGCGTCGGATGGTGGAAGCCCTCCGGGATCGTCGTCATGATCTCGAAGCCGAGGGACTCGTAGAGCCTCACCGCGTGGGTGTTGCTCGCCGCGACGGCGTTGAACTGGACGCCCCGGTAGCCCTGCTCGCGGGACCAGTCGAGGAGGTAGCGGCAGAGGGCGCCGCCGACACCGCGGCCCTGGTGCTCGGGGTCGACCATGAAGCTGCCGCTTGAGATGTGGGCGCCCGGGCCCATCTTGTTGGCGTACATGTTCGCCGTGCCCAGCACCAGTCCGGACTGGTTCACCGCGACCACGACGTGGCCCGGCGGCCGGACCATCCACATCGCGCGCGCCGTCGGCTCGTCCAGGTCGGTCGGGTAGGCGAAGGTCTCGCCGGCTGCCGTGATCTCGTGGAAGAACGGCCAGATCGACGCCCAGTCGGCGTCCGTGGCTTCGCGGATCTGCATGGCGCGATCCTGCCACCACGACCCGCCCGACCGCGCGGTGGTTTTCCTCCCCGCTGTCGGCGGGACAGAATGGCGCCGCACGTATCCAGCGAGAGAGCGGTAACCAAGAGTGACCCTGTCGATTGAGCAGACCATCGCCGAGGAGCTCGGCGTCCGTCCCGCACAGGTGCAGTCCGCCGTGGAACTGCTCGACGGAGGGGCGACCGTCCCCTTCATCGCCCGGTACCGCAAGGAGGCGACGGGGTCGCTGGACGACGCCCAGCTGCGCACGCTGGAGGAGCGCCTGCGCTACCTGCGGGAGATGGAGGAGCGCCGCGCCGCGATCCTGGAGTCCATCCGCAGCCAGGGCAAGCTGGACGAGGCCCTGGAGGCGCAGATCCGCGCCGCCGACTCCAAGGCCCGGCTGGAGGACATCTACCTCCCGTACAAGCCGAAGCGCCGCACCAAGGCGCAGATCGCCCGCGAGAACGGCCTGGAGCCGCTCGCCGACGTGCTGCTCGCCGACCCGACGCGCGACCCGCAGGCGGAGGCCGCCGCGTACCTGGGCGAGAACGTCGCCGACGCCGCCGCCGCGCTGGACGGCGCCCGCTCGATCCTGGTCGAGCGCTTCGCGGAGGACGCCGACCTGATCGGCGACCTGCGCGAGCGCATGTGGGGCCGCGGCCGCCTGGTGGCCAGGGTGCGCGAGGGCAAGGAGCAGGACGGCGCCAAGTTCGCCGACTACTTCGACTTCGCCGAGCCCTACGTCAAGCTCCCCTCGCACCGCGTCCTCGCGATGCTGCGCGGCGAGAAGGAGGACGTGCTCGAGCTGACCATGGAGCCCTACGCCGACGAGGCCGACGCCGAGGCCCCCGGCGGCTACGAGGCCCGGATCGCCAACCGCTTCGAGGTGGCCGACCGCGGGCGTCCGGCCGACAAGTGGCTGCTGGACACCGTCCGCTGGGCCTGGCGCACGCGCATCCTGGTGCACCTCGGCATCGACCTGCGGCTGCGCCTGCGCACCGAGGCCGAGGACGAGGCCGTCCGCGTCTTCGCCGCCAACCTGCGCGACCTGCTGCTCGCCGCGCCCGCCGGCGCCCGCGCCACGCTCGGTCTGGACCCGGGCTACCGCACCGGCGTCAAGGTGGCCGTCGTCGACGCGACCGGCAAGGTCGTCGCCTACGACACCATCCACCCGCACGTCCCGGCCAACAAGTGGGACGAGTCGATCGCGACGCTGGCCAAGCTCTGCGCCCGGCACAACGTCGAGCTGATCGCCATCGGCAACGGCACCGCCTCCCGCGAGACGGACAAGCTCGCGCTGGACCTGATCAAGCGTCACCCGGAGCTGAAGCTGACCAAGGCCGTGGTCTCGGAGGCGGGCGCCTCCGTCTACTCGGCCTCCGCCTTCGCCTCGCAGGAGCTGCCGGACCTCAACGTGGTCATCCGCGGCGCGGTCTCCATCGCCCGCCGGCTCCAGGACCCGCTGGCCGAGCTGGTGAAGATCGACCCGAAGTCGATCGGCGTCGGCCAGTACCAGCACGACGTCTCCGAGACCAAGCTGTCGCGCTCGCTCGACGCGGTGGTCGAGGACTGCGTCAACGGCGTCGGCGTGGACGTGAACACCGCCTCCGCGCCGCTGCTGACCCGCGTCTCCGGCATCGGCGCCGGACTGGCCGACAACATCGTCGCCCACCGCGACGCCAACGGCCCGTTCCGCAGCCGCAAGGAGCTGAAGAACGTCGCGCGGCTCGGCCCCAAGGCGTTCGAGCAGTGCGCGGGCTTCCTGCGCATCCCCGGCGGTGACGACCCGCTGGACGCCTCCAGCGTCCACCCCGAGGCCTACCCGGTCGTCCGTCGCATCCTCACCGCCACCGGCGGCGAGCTGAAGACCCTGATCGGCGACAGCGCGAAGCTGCGCACGCTCAAGCCCGCCGACTTCGCCGACGACACCTTCGGCGTGCCGACGGTGAAGGACATCCTGGCCGAGCTGGAGAAGCCCGGCCGGGACCCGCGTCCGGCGTTCCGTACGGCGGAGTTCCGGGAGGGCGTCGAGAAGCTGGCCGACCTCGAGCCCGGCATGGTCCTGGAGGGCACGGTCACCAACGTGGCCGCGTTCGGCGCGTTCGTCGACATCGGCGTGCACCAGGACGGTCTGGTCCATGTCTCGGCGCTGTCGAAGACCTTCGTCAAGGACCCGCGCGAGGTCGTGAAGTCCGGCGACATCGTCCGGGTGAAGGTGCTGGACGTGGACATCCCGCGCAAGCGCATCTCGCTGACGCTGCGTCTGGACGACGACGCCCAGGCGGGCTCCGTCGGCGGTGGTGGCGAGCGCGGCGAGCGTGGTCCCCGTCGTGAGCGCGGTGACCGTGGGGAGCGCGGCGGCCAGGGCGGCCAGCGTGGCGGCCAGCAGCGGGGCCAGGGCGGCCAGGGCGGGGGCGGTCAGCGCGGTGGCCAGGGCGGTGGTCAGGGCCAGCGCGGCGGCGACCGGCGGCCTCCTGCGCCGCGTGACGGCGGCGCGGTCAACAGCGCCATGGCCGACGCCTTGCGTCGCGCGGGCCTGGCGAAGTAGCGGGATCGGGTGGAACCGTCAACCTTGCCAGTGATCGATGGCTCAGTGATCCCTGGTGCCGATTCGGCGGATTGACGGTCCTCCAGCTCGTAGGATGATGCGTGAGGCCCCTCCCGTCCCCCCCGTGCGGCAGGGGCCTCCTTTCTGCGGAGCTTCAGTGCTCCCGCAGCCAGACCGCCGCGTCCGGCGGCAGCGCGTGGTCCACCAGCTCCGCGCTTGCGAGCAGCACCGTCGTCTCCGTCGGCAGCGACGTCGGCTCCTGGCCGAGGTTGACGACGCAGCGGAACGCACCGGGGCGGGTGAAGTCCAGGACGTCCGGCGTGGAGGCGTGCCAGTGCATCGGGCCGTCACCCAGTCCCCGTAGGGTCCGCCGCAGGCGCAGCGCCTCCCGGTAGAGCTCCAGGTGCGACGCCGGGTCGCCGGCCTGTGCGGCGACCGTCAACTCCCGCCAGCCGTCCGGCTGGACGTCCAGCCACGGCGCGGCCGAGGCGCGTTCGGGGCTGAAGCCGAACGGCCGCTCCTCGCCCTCCCACGGCAGCGGCACCCGGCAGCCGTCGCGGCCCCGGTCCAGGCCGCCGCTGCGCAGCCACGTCGGGTCCTGCCGCAGGTGGTCCGGGATGTCCTCGACCTCCCAGAGGCCGAGCTCGTCGCCCTGGTACACGTACGCGCTGCCTGGCAGCGCCAGCATCAGCAGCGCGGCGGCGCGCGCCCGGCGGGTGCCGAGGGCGAGGTCGACGGGCTGGCCGTGCCGCGCCGCGCGATCGAAGCCGTAGGAGGTGTCGGCGCGGCCGTAGCGGGTCACGTGCCGGGTCGTGTCGTGGTTGGACAGCACCCACGTCGCGGGCGCGCCGACCAGCGCATGCGCGTGCAGCGTGGCGTTGATGACCTCGCGGAACGAGCGGGCGTCCCAGGGCGAGCGCAGCAGCGGGAAGTTGAACGCGGTGTGCAGCTCGTCCGGGCGCAGGTAGCGGGCGAAGCGCCCGGGGTCCTGCTCCCACAGCTCCGCGACGAAGGCGCGGTCGTCGGGGTAGGTGTCCAGCACCTTGCGCCAGGAGCGGTAGATCTCGTGGACGCCCTCCTGGTCGCGCCAGGGATGCGGCCGGTGGTGGTGGCCGGCCGCGTCGGGCAGGCCGTCCTCCTTGACCAGATGGTCGGTGACGTCGATCCGGAAGCCGTCCACGCCGAGGTCGAGCCAGAACCGCAGGACGGACAGGAACTCGGCGCGGACCTCGGGGTTCTCCCAGTTCCAGTCCGGCTGCTCGGGCGCGAACATGTGCAGGTACCACGAGCCGTCGGCGGTCCGGCTCCAGGCCGGACCGCCGAAGTGCGAGGGCCAGTCGTTGGGCGGCAGCTCCCCGTCCTCGCCGCGTCCGGTCCGGAAGTGGAACAGCTCGCGCTCCGGTGAGCCCGGCCCGGCCGTCAACGCGGCCTGGAACCAGGGGTGCTGCTCGGAGCAGTGGTTCGGCACCAGGTCGACGACGATCCGCAGGCCCAGCGAGTGGGCCTCGCGGATCAGCGCCTCGGCCTCGTCCAGGGTCCCGAAGGCGGGGTCGATGTCGCGGTAGTCGGCGACGTCGTAGCCGCCGTCGGCGAGCGGCGAGACGTACCAGGGGGAGAGCCACAGCGCGTCCACGCCGAGCCCGGCCAGATGTCCGAGTCGCCCCCTCAACCCGGCGATGTCGCCGGTCCCGTCCCCGTTCCCGTCGGCGAAACTGCGCGGATAGACCTGGTAGATGACGGCGCTTCGCCACCACGGGGTGGCCTTGCCCTGGGCGTCCTCGTAAGTCGGCACGTCCTCCACCATGCCCCACCCGTCGCGGCCGGGCCACCCCTCGCCCAGGGGACGTCCGCTCGGCCGTCGTCCCCTCTCGGCTGCCTCTCAGGCGCCTCTCAGGCGGCGCCGCTGATCCGCTCGACCAGCTGCTCGCCGGTGAGGGCGTCGCCGCCGACGCCCCAGCCGCCGTCGGGCGCGTTGAGGATGTTGACCCAGGTGTTCTCCCGTTCGTGGCCCGGGCCGGTCAGCTCCTCGACGACGGCGGTCGCGGCGTGGACGAACGCCGCGCGGGCCTCGGGGGTGGGCAGGCCGATGTTGGGCAGCTTCAGCTCGACCATGACGACCGGCCGGTTCACGCCGCCGGCGTAGACGTCCTCGGGCGGCAGGACGTGGACGGTTCCCCCGACGAAGGACAGGAAGGTCTTGTTCCCGGTGAGCCCGGAGGCCTCGACCAGGGCGTCGGTCAGGCGGGGCAGAATCTCTCGCTCCCCGGCGGGCGTGAGCACGCCGCGCGGGGCGGTGACGGTGATGGGCATGAGGAGTCCCTTCGATGCGTCCGCTGGCTAGCTAGTACGTACGTCCTAGCCACGGCTCCAGCCTGCGCTAGGATGGCCGTACTAGTCAAGTCCTTCGTGAGGAGGGTGGGGCGTCCATGGCCGGGGACACCAGGGACCGGATGATCGACGCGACCGTCGAGGCGCTGCGGCGGCGCGGCGTGGCCGGCATGTCCTTCACCGAGGTGCTGCGCGACAGCGGCGCGGCGCGCGGTGCGATCTACCACCACTTCCCGGGCGGCAAGGGCCAGTTGGTCGCCGAGGCGGCGAGCAGGAACGGGCGGGACGTGCGGGCGAACCTCGCCGCGCTCCCGGCGGACGACCCGCTGGCCCTCGTCGAGTCCTTCCTCGCCCTGATCCGGCCCGTCGTCGAGTGCTCCGCCACCGGCTCGGGCTGCGCGGTCGCCGCCGTCACCATCGCCTCCGGCGAACCTGCGGAGAACGCCTCCCTGCGCGAGGTCGCGGCCACGGCCTTCGCCTCCTGGACCGACGCCCTCGCCGCCCGCCTCAGGGTCTCCGGCCTCGCCCCGGACGCGGCGACGGACCTCGCCACCACCCTGCTCGCCCTGCTCGAAGGCGCCCAGGTCCTCTGCCGCGCCGAGGGCTCCGTCGCCCCGTTCGACCGGATGACCCGCACCGCCCTGGACCTGACCCGCACCCGCTACGCGGCACGCTAGGCCCGAACGGCGCTCAGCCCTCGGGCAGTTCGGGCAGTTCGGGGCGCTCAGGACGCTCAGGGCGCGGCTCGGCGCTCGCGCCGGCGTTCAGCGGCGGGGCGTAGAGGGTGGCCAGCGGCTCCGGCCCCGCATAGCGGCGGCAGGTGCACTGGGCGGGCGACGCGTCCTTCGGCTTGCCCTCGCCGCTGCCGCCCTTGCGCTTGACCTCCGCGTAGCAACGGCCGTCGTGGAGGTCGTGGTAGGCGAGGTGGTGCCCGCAGCCGCAGAGGGGCTCCGGGCCGCGCAGCGCGCGGTCCTGCGCCTCGCGTCGGTCCTTCCGAATCCGGCGCACCCGGTCCAGCGCGCCGTTGACGGCGTAGCCACCCGCCATGACCACCACCGCGATGCTGATCGCGTCCATCACTCCGCCCCCGTCTGCGTTCTCCCCTCGGGAACGATAACGGCTGTCACCGCTCCTGGCGGAGGCTGGAGCCGGAACGGGTCTTGCGGACGGTGAGTTGCTGGGGGATGCGGTCGCGCAGCTCCGCGACGTGGCTGACGATGCCGACCGCCCGGTCGCGCTCGCGCAGGGAGTCCAGGACGGACATGACCTCCTCCAGGGTGTCCGGGTCGAGAGCGCCGAAGCCCTCGTCGATGAAGAGGGTGTCCAGCGGCATGCCGCCCGCCTCGTCCGTGACGACGTCCGCGAGGCCGAGGGCCAGCGCGAGGGAGGCGAAGAAGGACTCGCCGCCCGAGAGGGTCGCGGTGTCGCGGTACAGGCCCGTCCAGGAGTCGAGGACCTGGAGACCCAGGCCGGAGCGGGCGTTGCCGCGGACGCGGGCGTCGGTGTGCTCCAGGGTGTACCGGCCGCCGGACATGATCCGCAGGCGCGCGCCCGCCGCCGCCGCGACCTGCTCCAAGCGGGCGGCCAGCACGTAGTTCTCCAGCGACATGCGCAGCTCGTTGCTCTTGCTGGTGCCCGCCACCAGGTGCGACAGCTCCGTCGCCGTGGCCAGGTC
>NZ_BBPO01000029.1:76610-95616 GCF_000787815.1 Streptacidiphilus neutrinimicus | reverse complement strand
GGTCTCGACCGGCGCGGGGGCGGCGGGAGCCGGAGCGGCGGCAGCGGCCGGGGCCGGGGCGGCGACCGGAGCGCCGGAGCCGTCGTCGATGATGGCCAGCTCGGCGCCGACCTCGACGGTCTCGTCCTCGGCGACCTTGATGGAGGCCAGGATGCCGGAGGCGGGGGCCGGGATCTCGGTGTCGACCTTGTCGGTGGAGACCTCGAGCAGCGGCTCGTCGGCCTCGACGCGCTCGCCCTCGGCCTTCAGCCAACGGGTGACGGTGCCCTCGGTCACGCTCTCGCCGAGTGCGGGCAGTGTTACTGAGACCGCCATGGTTTCAGTTGCTCCTTGTGGTGCGTTGCGGATGGTTGGCGTGCGACGAGGGTTGTCAGTCGTGATTGTGCAGCGGCTTGCCCGCCAGCGCGAGGTGCGCCTCGCCGAGGGCCTCGTTCTGAGTGGGGTGCGCGTGGATCAGCTGCGCCACCTCGGCGGGCAGGGCCTCCCAGTTGTAGATCAGCTGGGCCTCGCCGACCTGCTCGCCCATGCGCTCGCCGACCATGTGCACGCCGACGACCGCTCCGTCCTTGACCTGGACCAGCTTGATCTCGCCCGCGGTCTTCAGGATCTTGCTCTTGCCGTTGCCGGCCAGGTTGAACTTTGCGGTGACGACCTTGTCGTCGCCGTAGAGCTCCTTGGCCTTGGCCTCGGTGATGCCGACGGAGGCGACCTCGGGGTTGCAGTAGGTCACGCGCGGCACGCCGTCGTAGTCGATCGGGACGACCTTGAGACCGGCGATGCGCTCGGCCACCAGGATGCCCTCGGCGAAGCCGACGTGGGCCAGCTGCAGCGTCGGGATCAGGTCGCCGACGGCGGAGATGGTGGGCACGTTGGTCTGGCAGTACTCGTCGACCAGGACGTAGCCGCGGTCCATGGCGACCCCGGCCTCCTCGTAGCCGAGGTTCTGCGAGACCGGGCCGCGGCCGACGGCGACGAGCATCAGGTCGGCCTCGACCTGCTTGCCGTTCTCCAGGGAGGCGCGGACACCGGTCGCGGTGTACTCGACGCCGGAGAAGCGGGCGCCCAGCTCGAACTTGATGCCGCGCTTGCGGAAGGCGCGCTCCAGCAGCTTGGAGGAGTTCTCGTCCTCGAGCGGGGCCAGGTGCGGCAGTGCCTCGATGATGGTGACCTCGGCGCCGAACGACTTCCAGACGGATGCGAACTCGACGCCGATGACGCCGCCGCCGAGCACGATCGCGGACTTCGGCACGCGGTCGAGGGTCAGCGCGTGGTCGGAGGAGATGATCCGGTCGCCGTCGATGGCCAGGCCCGGCAGGGACTTCGGCACGGAGCCGGTGGCCAGCACGATGTGGCGGCCCGTGTAGCGCTGGCCGTTCACGTCGACGGAGGTCGCGGAGGACAGGCGGCCCTCGCCCTCGACATACGTGATCTTGCGGCTGGCGACCAGGCCCTGCAGGCCCTTGTACAGGCCGGAGACGACGCCGTCCTTGTACGCGTGGACCGCGTTGATGTCGATGCCCTCGAAGACGGCCTTGACGCCGAAGCCCGCGGCCTCGCGGGTCTGGTCGGCGACCTCGCCGGCGTGCAGCAGCGCCTTGGTCGGGATGCAGCCCTGGTGCAGGCAGGTGCCGCCGAGCTTGTTCTTCTCGATCAGCGCGACCTGCAGACCCAGCTGGGCCGCCCGCAGCGCCGCGGCGTAACCGCCGCTTCCGCCTCCGAGAATGACTACGTCGAAAACGGTGCTGGCGTCGTTCGCCACGTCACGTCCTCCATGCAAAGGGTGCGGATGCTCCCGGTCGATCGCCGGCCGGGTGTGGTGCTCCCTTGTGGGGAGACCCGTCGTGCCGGAGATACATCCTCGCACTTGTCGTGCGGTGATGAGGGACCGGGCCAGGGTGTGGACCGGCTCCCCCCGTGGGGCCGGGGTGGGTGCCTCGCGAGGAATTGTCTGTTTCCGCAGGTCGAGAGGCAAATTCCGGTGCGGGGAAGGGAGCCAGGTCAGAAGGGTTTCCGGCGGAACGTCGAAGGACCCCCGCCTCTGTTCGCCCAGGGCGAACGAAGGCGGGGGCCCCGATCAAGGGTTACCCCTCAGTAGATCATTACAGCTTGCCGTCGGCGGCGTGCTCGGCGAGGGCGACCAGGGTGCGCACGGCCGTCGCGGTGCCGCCCTTGGGGGTGTAGCCGAACGGCGCGCCCTCGTTGAAGGCCGGGCCGGCGATGTCCAGGTGCGCCCAGGTGATGCCGTCGGCGACGAACTCCTTGAGGAACAGGCCGGCGACCAGGCCGCCGCCCATGCGCTCGCCCATGTTGGAGATGTCGGCGACGGTGGAGTCCATCGGCTTGCGCAGGTGCGCGGGCATCGGCATGGCCCAGGCGGGCTCGCCCACGGACTCGGCCAGCTCGGTCACCGTGCTGCGGAAGGCGTCGTCGTTGGCCATGACGCCGAAGGTGCGGCTGCCCAGCGCCATCACCATGGCGCCGGTCAGGGTGGCGACGTCGACGATGTAGTCCGGCTTCTCCTCGCCCGCGCGGACGATGGCGTCGGCCAGCACCAGGCGGCCCTCGGCGTCGGTGTTGAGGACCTCGACGGTCTTGCCGCCGTACATGCGCAGCACGTCGCCGGGGCGGGTCGCCGCACCGGAGGGCATGTTCTCCGCCAGCGCCAGCCAGCCGGTGACGTTGACCTGGAGGCCCAGCTTGGCGGCGGCGAGCACGGAGGCGAAGACGGCGCCGGCGCCGGCCATGTCGCACTTCATGGTCTCGTTGTGGCCGGCCGGCTTGAGGGAGATGCCGCCCGAGTCGTAGGTGATGCCCTTGCCGATGAAGGCGAGCGAGGCCTTGGCCTTGGGGTGCGTGTAGGCGACCTTGACCAGGCGCGGCGAGCGGGCCGAGCCGCCGCCTACGCCGAGGATGCCGCCGTAGCCGCCCTTGGTCAGCGCCTTCTCGTCGAGCACCTCGACCTTGACGCCCAGCTCCTTGCCGGCCGTGGTGGCGATCTCGGCGAAGGACTTCGGGTAGAGGTCGTTCGGCGGCATGTTGACCAAGTCGCGGGTGCGGTTCATCTCCTCGGCGAGGATCGTGCCGCGCTCGACGGCGGCCTTGGCCGCCTTGTCGCCACGCTTGGTGCCGGTGATCGCGACCTCGGCCAGCGGGGTCTTCGCGTCGGCCTTCCCGTTGTCGCTGCGGCAGGCGGTGAAGGTGTAGGCGCCCAGCAGCGCGCCGAGGGTGAGGGCCTCGACGGAGGCGGCGTCGGCGGCGGGCAGGGCGAAGCCGGCCTTCTTGGTGCCGTGCAGGGTGCGCGCGGCCACGCCCGCGGCGGTGCGCAGCGCCTCGGCCGAGTAGCCGTCCTCGGCCGCGTCGCCCAGGCCCACGGCCAGCACCAGCGGGCTCTTCAGGCTCGCGGGGGCGGGCACCTTCACGGCCTCGCCCTCGGCGCCGGTGGCGCCGACGGTGGTGAGCACCTCGGCGAGGCGGCCCTCGAACGCCTCGTCGACCGCCTCGGCTCCGGGGGCGAGGACAAGGCCCTTGGGGCCCTTGGCCACGGCCACGACGACGGCGTCCGCGCGCAGCGCGGTGGCCGTGGAGGTGCTCAAAGACACTGCAGTCACGGAATGCGTCCTGTTCTGTCGAAAAGTAAGCGATGCGAGAGTCGGGGTGCTCGTGTCTGTCCGGGTGCGGGCAGGCGTCGTCCCATGGCGCGGCCACGGCGGGTGAACAGACCGGCTCCTGGCATGGTAGTCCGCATATTGAGCCCCCGCGCCGTCTCGGCCGCCGAAATTTCGAGACAGCACCCCTCTACGGGGTGGCAGCTGCAAAAAGCGTCCAGAGAACCAGCGCCCCGGTGGCCGCGACCTCGACCATCGCACCCAGGACATCTCCGGTGATTCCACCGAAACGGCGCAGGCAGTGCGTCAGCAGCAGGGCGGCCAGCCCGAGCGCGCCGACCACGGAGACGACCGTGCCGAGCGCCAGCGGCAGCTGGTTCTGCGCGTAGCGGGCGGTGGCCCAGCCCGCCAGGGCGAGGCCCACGGCGACCACCAGGGTGACGACGGCCCCGCGCAGCCGCGGCACGGTGCCGGCGACCATCGCGCCGAGCCCGTCCTCGCGGGCCGAGGGGACGCCGACGGCGCAGCCCCGCAGCAGCGCGATGCGTGAGGTCACGGCCGCCAGGCCCAGCGCGAACGCGCCCTTGGGCAGGCCCAGGTCGAAGCACCGGGCGACGGCCGCCACCTGCGCCAGCAGGGTGAGCACCAGCACCAGCACCCCGAACGGGCCGATGTCCGAGGCCTTCATGATCTTCAGAGCCGCGTCCGGGGGACGGTTGCTGCCGAGCCCGTCGGCGACGTCCGCCAAGCCGTCCAGGTGCAGTCCCCGGGTGAGCGCCGCCAGCGCGGCGACCCCGGCCACGGCCGCCAGCAGCGAACCGGTGTGGGCCCAGGCCAGCAGCGTCGCGAAGCCGGCCGCGAGGCCGCCGAGCACGAGGCCGACCACGGGGGCCACGGATATCGCCCGTCCGGCCGTCGGCCGGTCCCAGCGGTTCACCCGAACGGGGAGGACGGACAGGGTGCCGAAGGCGAAGCGCAGTGGTTCGAGAAGCCGTACGAGCACTCAGTCCTCGGCAGGCTTCTCGTCCGACGGCTTCTCGACCGGCGGGGGCGCGGGCAGTGGCAGCTCGGCGAGCAGCGCGGCGGCGGCCTGGAGCAGTGGCAGCGACATGAGCGCGCCCGCGCCCGCGCCGACGGCCACGCGCTGGTCGAGAAGCGGCGTGATGCCCATCCGCTCGTACGCCTTGGCCTGGGCCGGCTCGCCGGTGACCTGCCCGGCGCGCCACCACTCCGGCGCCCGGAACGCGATCCGCTGGGCGACCAGCGCGCAGGCGGTTCCGACCACGCCGTCCAGCAGCACCGGCAGGCGGCGCATCGCGCACTGGAGCAGGAAGCCCGCCATCGCGGCGAAGTCCGCGCCGCCGACGGCGGCCAACAGGTCGATCTGGTCGGCCAGCACCGGGCGGGCCCGGCGCAGCGAGTCGCGGATGGCCGCGCACTTGACCATCCAGATCCGGTCGTCGATGCCGGAGCCGCGTCCGGTGACGACGGCCGCGTCGGTGCCGCACAGCACGCCGATCAGGACGGCGGCCACCGTGGTGGAGCCGACGCCGAGGTCGCCGAGGACGACGAGGTCGGTGCCGGAGTCGGCCTCCTCGTCGGCGAGCGCGACGCCCGCGGCGAAGGCCTGCTCGGCCTGCTCCCGGGTGAGCGCGTTCTCCACGTCGATCCGGCCCGAGCCGCGGCGGACCCGGCGCCGGCTCACCTCGGCCGGGAAGGCGTCCTCGGCCGCGTCGACGGCCATGTCCACCACGCGTACCTGCGCGCCGAACTGACGGGCCAGCACGTTGACGGGCGCGGTGCCGTCGAGGATGCTGCGCACCCGGCGCTCGGTGGAGCCGGGCGGCAGCATCGAGACGCCGAGCGAGGCGATGCCGTGGTCGGCGGCGAAGACCAGGACCTTGACCCGGGTGAGCGGCTTGGTCGGGACCTTGCCCTGGACCGCGGCCAGCCAGCCGGCCAGGTCCTGCAGCTCGCCCAGCGAGCCGCGCGGCAGGTCGAGCGCGGCGAAGCGCTCCTCCGCGGCGAGGCGGTACTCGTCGTCGGGCCGCGCCAGCCGCGCGGAGATCTCGTCGAGGTCGAAGGTCGTCACGGCGGGAACGTTACCGTCACCGATCCGACAAACGCAGCGCCCGGCCCGCGACCACCAGCCGGACGTCGTCGCAGACGTCGGCGACGGCCGCGTTGAGGCGGCCCAGCTCGTCGCGGAACCGGCGGCCCGAGACGGTGGCCGGCACCACGCCGCTGCCCACCTCGTTGCTGACCGCGACCACCCGGCGCGGGCTCGCGGCCAGCGCCCGGACCAGCTCGGCGGTCCGATCGCGCAACTCCCGTTCCCCGCCGCCGTACCAGCGCTCCTCCTCCCAGGCGCCGACCCGGTCCATGGCGTCGGTCAGCCACAGGGCCAGGCAGTCCACCAGCAGCGGGCCGCCCTTCTCGGCCAGCAGCGGCGGCAGTTCGCAGGTCTCCACGGTGCGCCAGCCCGCGGGGCGGCGTACCCGGTGCAGTTCGACGCGCTCGGCCCACTCGGCGTCGCCCTCGCGGCGTCCGGCGGTGGCGACGTAGGTCACGTCGGCGGCGTCGGCCAGCAGCCGCTCGGCCAGGGAGGACTTTCCGGACCGCGCGCCGCCGAGCAGCAGGGTGCGACGGGGACCGTGGCGGGGGACGAGACGGTCGAGGAGGCGCATCGGGCCATTGTGCCGGGTACTGTCACGTTGTTGAGAGGGCGCGGTCGGTCAGCGAGGGCGAGAGGAGCCCGGCATGGTGTGGACCTGGCGGTACGAGAAGCTCGACGGATCGGTGGTGCCGGCGCCGAACGGGGTCGAGGAGTTCCCCACCCAGGGCGACGCGGAGACGTGGATCGGCGAGACCTGGAAGGAGCTGCTCGCGGACGGCGTCGACCAGGTGGTGCTGCTGGAGGACGGCGAGAAGATCTACGGGCCGATGAGCCTGCACCAGTGACGAGAAGGGGTCCGGGGCGTTCGCCCCGGACCCTTCTTCTCTGCGTGCGCGTCAGTTCGGGCGCTGGCTGGGGGCGTTCTCCTCGGTCTTGGCCGGGTCGAACTCGGCGACCGGGGCGAGGATCTCGTCCATGGCCTTCAGCAGCCCGGCGTCCAGCTTCACGCCGGCCGCCTTGACGTTCTCCGCGACCTGCTGGGGACGGGAGGCGCCGATGATGGCCGCGGACACGTTGGGGTTCTGCAGCACCCAGGCGACAGAGAGCTGAGCGAGCGTCAGCCCGGCGTCGTCGGCGAGCGGCTTCAGCTGCTGCACGCGCGTGAGGACGTCGTCGCGCATCCAGCGGGAGATCATGTTGGCGCCGCCCTTGTCGTCGGTGGCGCGCGAGCCGGCCGGCGGCTGCTGGCCCGGCAGGTACTTGCCGGTCAGCACGCCCTGGGCGATGGGCGACCAGACGATCTGGCCGATGCCCAGCTCCTCGCAGGTCGGCACGACCTCGGCCTCGATGACCCGCCACAGGGCGGAGTACTGCGGCTGGGAGGAGACCAGCGGGACGCGCAGCTCCTGGGCGTAGGCGTGCGCGGCGCGGATCTGGTCGGCGGTCCACTCGGAGACGCCGATGTAGTGGGCCTTGCCCGCGTGCACGATGTCCGCGAAGGCGACCATGGTCTCCTCGAGCGGCGTGGCGTGGTCGTAGCGGTGCGCCTGGTAGAGGTCGACGTAGTCGGTCTGCAGCCGCTTCAGGGAGCCGTTGATCGACTCCATGATGTGCTTGCGGCTGAGGCCGGTGTCGTTCTTTCCGGGGCCGGTGGGCCAGTAGACCTTGGTGAAGATCTCCAGGCCCTCGCGGCGCTGGCCGGACAGAGCCCGGCCGAGGACGGACTCCGCGCGGGTGGCGGCGTAGACGTCGGCGGTGTCGAAGGTGGTGATCCCGGCGTCGAGTGCGGCGTGGACGCAGGCGATGGCCGCGTCCTCCTCGACCTGGGACCCATGGGTGAGCCAGTTGCCGTAGGCGATCTCGGAAATGACGAGGCCGCTGCGGCCCAGGTGACGGAACTCCATGGGGCCGAGCCTAGTCGCAGGCCGCGTCCGCTCGCCTCACGGACGGGCGCCGACCAGATGGACCAGTGCCGCGACCTGCCGGTACGGGTCGGTGCGGGCGGCGGCGTCCTCGGCCTCCAGCAGGGCCGAGAGCTCCGGCTCGGCCGGCAGCGGGGCCTCGTCGGCGGCCAGGTCGGTGAAGACCCGCACCCCGTACCAGGCGCGGACCGGCACGTCGAGCTCGGCGAGCGTGCGGACGAGCGTCTCGCGGCGGTCGGCGCGGGCGGGCAGGCCCGGACGGTCGGTGGAGTCCCGCCGGTACGTGGAGCCGGGCTGGTCGGCGGGGCCGTTCCCGCGCAGCGCGGCCACCGCGCCCGCCCAGTCGCCGGCCAGGCCGGGCCGCATGGCGAGCCCGTCTCCGTTGCGGACCAGCACGGACAGCAGGCCGCCGGGGGCCAGTATCCGGGCCAGCGCCGCCAGCAGCGGGCCGGGCTCGGGCAGGTACATCAGCACGCCGTGGCAGAGCACCAGGTCGAACGCGGCGGGGCCGAACCAGCGGCCGCAGTCCTCGCCGCAGCCCTGCAGTAACTGCACCCGGGCCTGCACCTCGGGCGCCTCCAGGGCGAGGGCCTGGCGGGCGGCGGTCAGCGTGGCCGGCTCGGGGTCGAGGCCGGTGACCTGATGGCCGCCGCGGGCCAGCCGCAGGGCGTGGGTGGCCTGGCCGCAGCCGACGTCGAGGACGCGCAGCGGGGCCAGCACGCCGAACCGCTGGGCGATCTGCTCGTCGAGCTGCCGGGAGACGAGCTCCTGGCGCACCACGTCGCGCAGCCCGCCGAGCTTGGGCGGCCAGGCCTGCGCGCGGGGCGTGAACCCGGCCGGGGCGGCGGGCGGAGACGGGGGCCACGCCGCGGGCGGCTGGACCACGCGTTGCGCGGGCAGCACCATCGTGGACTCGTCCGCCCCCGGGCAGGGGCCCAGGGGCGAGTACGAGTAACCGGGATAGCCCCCCCAGGGACCCGGGTGGCTGGTCAGGGCCGCTGCCCCCGCTTGACGGCGGGCTTGGGCAGACGCATCTTCCGGATGTTGGAGGAGCGCAGCAGACCGTAGGCGACGGCGCCCTTGGTGTTCTGGTTCGGGAAGCGCCGCGCGAGCTCCTTGCGCAGACCGCGCGCGAAGAAGAAGGTGGCGACGATGATCAGCAGGATCACCGCGTAGAGGGAGAGCGTGGCGACCACCACGATCGAGGCGCTGCGCAGCAGCGTCGCGATCAGGAAGATCAGGATGACCACCGGCATCGCGAACTCGAGCGCCGTCCAGCGCGAGTCGACGTAGTCACGCACGAACGTGCGGACCGGTCCGGCGTCACGCGGCGGCAGGTCGCGCGGGTCGCCCTCGCCGCGCATGGCCGCCATCTGGCGGGCGCGGTCGTCGCGGCCGGTCTCGCGGGCCTTCTTCGCGGCGGCCTTGCGGTCCGGCGGGACGTAGGCGCGACCGCGCTGGTTGGTGGTGGAGGCGTTGCGCTTCGGCGTCGGGCGGCCCTTGGGGGCCTCCGCCGTGGGCACGGCCTTCTTCGCGTCGGCGGCCTCGTCCTCGACGAGGGTGGCGGCGTCGGCGGGGGCATCCTGGGAGCTACGTCGGAACACACAGCAAGAGTACGTGGTCAGCCGGTGTATTCCCCAGCCCCCCGGGTAGTGGGCTTCGTCAGGGATCCTTCTCCGTCGCGCGGCGTAGATCGACCAGGGCTCGATCAGTCCCACGGATGAGGCAGTCATGCTCTTTGCTGTAGCAGTCTTGTTGCAGCGCGGATCGCTGCGGCGAGGGCCGCGCGACCCGTAGGCTTGGGTAGCGAGAAGACGGCGAAACCGGCAGGTCGGAGAAGGGGGCGCGCGAAGCCCATGAGCGACGGAATTATGAAGCGGATGGGGATGATCTTCCGCGCCAAGGCCAACAAGGCCTTGGATCGCGCGGAGGATCCGCGCGAGACGCTGGATTACTCGTACCAGAAGCAGCTGGAGCTGCTGCAGAAGGTGCGTCGTGGCGTCGCGGACGTGGCGACCAGCCGCAAGCGACTCGAGCTGCAGCTCACGCAGCTCCAGCAGCAGTCCTCGAAGCTGGAGGAGCAGGGTCGCAAGGCGCTGTCCCTCGGCCGTGAGGACCTGGCCCGCGAGGCGCTGACGCGCCGCGCCGGCGTGCAGCAGCAGGTGCAGGACCTCGAGGTCCAGTACCAGCAGCTGCAGGGCGAGGAGGAGAAGCTCACGCTCGCCTCGCAGCGGCTGCAGGCCAAGGTGGACGCCTTCCGTACCAAGAAGGAGACCATCAAGGCCCAGTACAGCGCCGCCCAGGCGCAGACCCAGATCGCGGAGTCCTTCTCCGGGATCTCGGAGGAGATGGGCGACGTCGGCCTGGCCATCCAGCGGGCCGAGGACAAGACGGCGCAGCTGCAGGCCCGTGCGGGCGCGATCGACGAGCTGCTGGCCAGCGGCGCGCTCGACGACCCGTCCGGCATGCGCAAGGACGACATCTCGGCCGAGCTGGACCGCATGTCCGCCGGCTCGGACGTCGAGCTGGAGCTGGCCAGGATGAAGGCCGAGCTGGGCGGCGGCAGCGCGCCGACCCCGGCGATCGAGCAGGGCCAGCCGCAGGCGGCCCCGCAGCCCGCTCCGCAGCAGAACCCCTACCAGGCGCCGCAGGACCAGCGCCCGCACGAGGGCTGAGGGGGAGCGGCGTGATCGTCAGGATCCTTTCGGAGGGGCAGTTCGAGGTGCCCGACACCCTGGTCGAGCACCTCAACGAGCTGGACAACGCGGTGCTGGCCGCGCTGGACAACGGCGACGAGCGGGAGTTCCACGTCAGTCTGGCCGCGCTGCTCGGCGCGGTCCGGGAGGGCGGCACGCCGGTGGCGGCCGACTACCTCGGCGTCTCGGACGCGACGCTTCCCTACGCGGACGCGACGCTGGAGGAGACCCGGGCCCTGCTGAAGTCGGACGGCTTGATCCCCGGATAAGTTGCAGAACATGAGGGGCGCGAGGAACTGCGCGACCAGCCACCGCTCTACGTGAGCGGATGGTCGGCCGCGCAGCTCCTCGCGCCCCTGGGTGTTGCAACTGCTACGGCAGCGCGAGCATCTGGTCGAGCGCCGCCTTGGCGAACTTCTCCGTCTCCGGGTCCACCGTGATGACGTTCGGCACGCGGCCGTCCGCCAGCGACTCCAGGGCCCAGACCAGGTGCGGCAGGTCGATGCGGTTCATCGTGCTGCAGAAGCACACCGTGCGGTCCAGGAAGACGATCTCCTTGTCCGGGTGCGCCTTCGCCAGGCGGCGGACCAGGTTGAGCTCGGTGCCGATGGCCCACTTGGAGCCCGGCTCGGCCGCGTCCAGGGCCTTGATGATGTACTCCGTGGAGCCGACCATGTCGGCGGCCTCGACGACCTCGTGCTTGCATTCGGGGTGCACCAGCACGGTGACGCCCGGGACGCGATCGCGGACCTCGTTCACCGAGTCGAGGCTGAAGCGGCCGTGGACGGAGCAGTGGCCGCGCCACAGGATCATCTTCGCCGCGCGCAGCTCCTCGGCGGTGAGGCCGCCGTTCGGCTTGTGCGGGTTGTAGACGACGCAGTCGTCCAGCGAGAAGCCCATCTCCTTGACCGCGGTGTTGCGGCCCAGGTGCTGGTCGGGCAGGAAGAGGACCTTCTCGCCCTTCTCGAAGGCCCACTCCAGGGCGCGCTTGGCGTTGGAGGAGGTGCAGATGGTGCCGCCGTGCCGACCGGTGAAGGCCTTGATGTCGGCGGAGGAGTTCATGTAGGCGACCGGCACGACGCTGTCGGCGACGCCCGCGTCGACCAGCTGGTCCCAGCACTCGGCGACCTGCTCGGCGGTGGCCATGTCGGCCATCGAGCAGCCGGCGGCCAGGTCCGGCAGGACGACCTGCTGGCGGTCCGAGGTGAGGATGTCCGCCGACTCGGCCATGAAGTGCACGCCGCAGAAGACGATGTACTCGGCCTCGGGGCGGGCGGCCGCGTCGCGGGCCAGCTTGAAGGAGTCGCCGGTCACGTCGGCGAACTGGATGACCTCGTCGCGCTGGTAGTGGTGGCCCAGGATGAAGACCTTGTCGCCCAGCCTGGCCTTGGCCGCGGCGGCTCGCGCGACCAGGTCCGGGTCGGAGGCGGCGGGGAGGTCGCCGGGACAGTCGACGCCGCGCTCGCTCGCGGTGTCGGCCTCGCGGCCGAGCAGCAGCAGGGCCAGCGGCGTGGCGCCCGGCTCGGCGAAGGTGGCGCCCTGCGCGGGCGCGGAGGTGGTGGTCACGGGCGGGTGCCCTCCTGCTCGGCGGCGGTGAGGGACCGACGCCTTATCGTCTACCTGACGCTATCTATGATAGCCCGCTCTGATCACAGTTTCGACGGCCGCCGCGGCAATGTGACGTACCCCGCTATGGCCATGGTGGCGCTACCCATGAGGGCCGGGGAGCTGGCCTATCGTCTGGCACAGATCGTGCGGCGGGGCAGAAGGAGAGGGTACGGGGCGATGAGCGAGCACGCGATCACCGGGTCCGGCACCGGGAGGCGGATGCGGCCGCGGGGTCGCGGCGAGACGCACCGGGCCGCCACGCCGCTGGAGCTCTTCTTCGACCTGTGCTTCGTCGTCGCGGTCGCCCAGGCGGGCTCCCAGCTCGCCCACGACCTGACCGGGGCGCACCTGCGACACGGGATCCTCGGCTACCTGTTCGTCTTCTTCGGCATCTGGTGGGCCTGGATGAACTTCACCTGGTTCGCGTCCGCCTACGACACCGACGACGTGCCCTACCGGATCTGCACCTTCGTGCAGATCGTCGGGGCGCTGATCCTGGCCGCCGGGGTGCCGCGCGCCTTCGCCGACGCGGACTTCGCGGTCACGGTGACCGGCTACGTGGTGATGCGCGTCGCCCTGATCGCGCAGTGGCTGCGTGCCGCGGCGGCCAACAGCGGGGCGCACCGGACGGTCGCGCTGCGCTACGCCGCCGGGGTGGCTCTCGCCCAGGCCTACTGGGTCCTGTGGCTGCTCTACGTGCCGACGACCCACAAGTACTGGGCGGCGCTGATCGCGGTGGTCATCGAGCTGGGGGTGCCGGTGCTGGCCGAACGGGGCGGCCAGACCGCCTGGCATCCGGGGCACATCGCCGAGCGCTACGGCTGCTTCACCCTGATCGTGCTGGGGGAGTCGGTCTCGGCGGCCACGATCGCGGTCCAGTCGTCCGTCGACGAGCACCAGGCGCTGCGGGAGCTGCTGCCGATCGCCGCGGGCGGGCTGCTGATCTGCTTCTCCGCGTGGTGGATCTACTTCGCCCGGTCGGTCGAGGGGCATCTGAGCTCCAACCGGCAGGCCTTCAGCTGGGGGTACGGCCACTACGTGGTCTTCCTCTCCGCGGCCGCGATCGGCGCCGGGCTCGAGGCGGACGTGGAGCATGCGGTCGGCAAGACGCACATCTCCGCCCATGCCGCCACGCTCGGGGTGACCGTCCCGGCGGCGGTCTACCTGATCACCGTCTGGGCGCTGCACTCGCGGCACACCAAGCGCGGGATCGCGCTGTGGGTGCAGCCCGTGAGCGCGGTGGCGGTCCTCTTCTCGCCGACGGTCCTGGTGGCCGGGCTGGTCTGCGCGGCCTCGGTCGCGGCCGGGCTGTTGATCCACCGCGTGCAGGATCGGGGTGTGAAAAGCTGAACACGTGCCAGCACCGAGAACCCCGATCAGCGACACCGTGAGCAGAACCGTCGCCCTCGACGACATCGACCGCCGGATCCTGGAGCTGCTCGGACGGGACGGGCGCGCCTCCTACGCGGAGATCGGCCTGCTGGTGAACCTCTCCGCGACGGCGGTCAAGCGGCGGGTGGACCGGCTGCGCGAACGCGGCGTGGTGCGCGGCTTCACGGTGGTGCTGGACCCGAGCGTGCTGGACTGGACGACGGAGGCGTTCGTCGAGGTCTTCTGCCGCGAGCGCACCCCGCCGGAGGAGATCCTCTCCTCGCTGCGTCAGTTCCCCGAGGTCGTCGCCGCCTGGACGGTGACCGGAGACGCGGACGCGCTGGTGCACCTGCGGGCGGCGGACATGCGGCACCTGGAGGCGGTCATCGAGCGGATCCGGCGCGAGCCCGGCGTGCAGCGCAGCCGCAGCACGGTGGTGCTGAGTCGTTTGATCGGGTAGCCGTTCGGTCCGGTGAGCCCGCGTAGGTTGGGAATCCGTCACGGACGCGCCGGAGTGCGCAGGAATCCTGCGCGGACCGCAGGGTTCCGACAGGCGACGGGGGCGGTGCGGTGCCTAGTGTGGCAGTGCCCCCAACCCCCTGTGCACCGAAGGATCTCCCGTGCCCCACGCCGACCGCATGCACCGGTACGACGCCCGCATGGTCGACCTGGTCTTCGACTACATGCGGGAGCGCCTGCAGTACGACCCGGTCCCGCTGGACCACCCCGGCGACGGCGAGAAGCTGAACGCCGCGCTGGACGGCCTGCTCAGCGACCGCGGAAACGATCCTGCGGACGTGCTCAAGCTGTACGACCACGAGCTGTCGCGCGCGGTGATCTCCGCCGACAGTCCCCGGTACCTGTCGTTCATCCCCTGCGCGCCGACCAAGGCCGCGCTGCTGTTCGACATGGTGGTCTCCTGCGCCTCGCTCCAGGGCATCTCCTGGCTGGAGGCGGCCGGTGCCATCGCCGCCGAGAACCAGGTGCTGCGCCTGATCGCCGACCGGGCCGGCCTGCCCGCCACGGCCGGCGGCTGCTTCGTCTCCGGCGGCTCCGCGGGCAACCTCTCCGCGCTCGTCGTCGCCCGCGACGTGGCCCGGCAGCGGCTCGGCGTCGGCATCGGCGCCCGGCTGCGGATCGCGGTCAGCGACCAGACCCACTCCTCGGTCACCAACACCCTCAACATCATCGGCGTCGAGAAGTTCGTCGTGCCGACGAAGGACCACCGCCTCACGGGCGAGGCGCTGCGCGCCGCCATCGCCGCCGACGGGGACCCGGGCTCGATCATCGCCGTGGTCGGCACCGCGGGCACCACCAACGCCGGCATCGTCGACGACCTGGCCGGCATCGCCGAGGTCGCCCGCGAGCACGGCCTCTGGTTCCACGTCGACGGCGCCTACGGCGGCGCGGGTCTGTTCGCGCCCTCGGTGCGGGAGAAGTACAACGGCATCGAGCACGCCGACTCCTTCGTCGTGGACCCGCACAAGTGGCTCTTCGCGCCGTTCGACTGCGCCGCGCTGATCTACCGCGACCCGCGCCTGGCCAAGGCCGTGCACACCCAGGACGCCTCGTACCTGGACGTGCTGCACACCTCCGACCACGACCAGGAGTGGAACCCGACCGACTACGCGTACCACCTGACGCGGCGCGCCCGCGGCCTGCCGCTGTGGTTCTCGCTGGCGGTGCACGGCACCGACGCCTACACCGAGGCGATCGAGACCGGCATCGCGCTGGCCCGCGACACCGCCGCGCTGATCCGCGAGGAGTACCCCGACCTGGAGGTCGTCCGCGAGCCGGAGCTGTCCAGCGTGGTCTACCGGCGCAAGGGCTGGACCGCGAAGGACTACTACGCCTGGTCCGAGCGCCTGCTCGCGGACCAGACCGGCTTCGTCACCCCGACCGGCTGGGAGGGCGAGGTCGTGGCACGCTTCGCGTTCCTGCACCCGGGGACCACGATGGACATGGTCCGGGAGATCCTGGACACCATGGTCTGACGGCCCCCGAAGGATCACCGGCCCGGAAGGCTCACAGGGCCCGACAGGCTCACAGGTAGGCCCCCGACGGCAGGTAGTGCGTCGGGGGCCTCATGCCGCGCAGGGCCAGGTAGCCGCGGGTGGCGGCGCCGAGCCCGGCGGCCATGGCCACGTCCACGGCCCAGTCCTGCTCGGCCGTCACCGTCCGCACGTCCGCCGTCTCCTGGTCCGGTATCCGCGCCAGGGTCTCGGTCAGCAGCGCCGTGGCGACCCGGCGGGAGGTCGCGGCCAGCAGCACCACCCGGCCGCCCAGGCGGTAGCAGTAGCCCGAGCCGCCGAGGGTGTCGGCGAGCAGCAGCTCGTCGCTGGTGCGCAGCAGCGCGAGGTGGTCCTCGCCGTGCGCGGAGCCGCGGGTGCGGCGGTCGACGGAGTCGAGCAGGTCGAAGTGGGTCGCGTCGCCCAGATGTACCGGGACGCCGCCGGTGGCGGGCAGGCCGGTGCGGTCGACCCGCCCGGTCAGCGCCATCGTGGGGTGCAACCGGAAGCCTGCCGCGTGGCAGCGGCGCGCGGCGCGCGGGTCGTCCGCGGCGACGATCATGCCGCGCAGACAGCCGTGGGCGTAGGTGAGCGCGTGGTCCAGCAGCGTGCGCCCGAGGCCCTTGCCCTGCGCCTCGGGCCGGACCGCCAGCAGCGCCAGCCCCCACAGGCCCTCGCGCCGCAGCGACAGCGCGACCCCGAGGGCCTTCCCGTCCTCCTCGCCGAACCAGCAGCCGGGCTGGTCGGCGGCGGCCAGCCGTCTGGTCCGCACGTCGGCGCGGGCCGCCTCCCGGCCCGCGAGCTCCTTGTCGAAGGCGGCGGCGTCGATGGCCCGGACGGCGGCGGTGTCGGCGGCGGAGTCGTGGACGGGTCGCAGCAGCACGGACACGATCCTTCCAGGGCCGGTGCCACCGTGTCAGCGGCTCCCGGCCCGGCCCCGCGGATCCGCGGCCCGCCTGTGGCGTACGCAGCCGTGATGACCGGTGCCGAGTGTGCGAGCATGGACGGGATGGAGCCTCCCGGAATACCTCCGGGGCGTCGGCGGTTTCCGCCGGTGGAAGTACGTCGTCAATCCCGGGAGTAAGCAGATGACCGTCCAGGACGAGACCAGCGTCGAGAGCGGGATCATCCTCACCGACACCGCCGCGGCCAAGGTCAAGAGCCTGCTGGAGCAGGAGGGCCGCGACGACCTCGCGCTGCGCGTCGCGGTGCAGCCCGGCGGCTGCTCCGGCCTGCGCTACCAGCTCTTCTTCGACGAGCGTTCGCTCGACGGCGACGTCGTGGCCGACTTCGGCGGCGTCAGCGTGGTCACCGACCGCATGAGCGCCCCCTACCTGGCCGGCGCCACCGTGGACTTCGTGGACACGATCGAGAAGCAGGGCTTCACGATCGACAACCCGAACGCCACCGGCTCCTGCGCCTGCGGCGACTCGTTCAGCTGATCGAGCGCCCCGCCCTCACACGCGACCGCCCCGGCCCCACGGCCGGGGCGGTCGCGTTTCCGTGGCCCCCGCTCAGCCCGCGCCCATCGGCAGGCCCGCCTTCTGCGGCGCGACCGACAGGCCGGTGCTGGTGTCGACCACCTTGCGGTCGTCCAGGGGACGGCCGAGGTCGACGCTGGCGTGCTGCTGGGTCTCCACCAGCGGGCACATCTGCCCGGTCGGCGCGTGCTGGGTCACCACGACGGTGGCGCGCACCTCGCCCGACTGGGACTGGTCCGCGGTGACGCCGTGCTTGTCGCACACCCCGGCGAAGAAGTAGACGGTCAGCACCGTCCCCTGGACGTTGTAGCCGGAGATCGGGATGCCGTGGGCCGGCTTCGGGGGCGAGGGCTTGACGCCGGTGCCCGGCGCGCTGGGCGACGGGGAGGGGTTCTTGATCGGGCCGCCCGGGGTGATCCCGCCCGAGGGCGAGCTGCTCGCCCCGGACGGGGAACCGCTCACCACGCTCGCGGGCCCGGAGCTGGCGGTCGAGCTCGAGGCGCAGGCGGTCAGGCCTGCGGCGCCGGCCACCAGCACGGCCAGCGCGCCGAGAACGCGGGGGCGGGAGCGACGATGGGTGTGCACGGTGAGGCCTCCTGGTCTGTCCCTTGCGATGCGTGCATGGGACGCGGGAGGCCCGGAACCGGTTCCCCTGTTTTGTCGGCTACTCCGGCAGGCCGCCGAAGATACGCGCCTCACGGGCGCCGATCCGGAACGAGGGGTGCCGCAGCGGTTCGGAGCGCTCGGGCGGTTCGACGGCCAGCGGCGGCCAGAAACGGCCCAGTCTGCGCCCGCGCTCCACCAGACCCGCCAACGTGTCCGCGTCCGCGTCGCCGCGCAGGTACGCGGGAATCTGGACCGGGTTCCGCTCGGGCATCATCTCGGGGCCTCCTCACGCCGGGTCGCCGCTGCTCCGTGCACGCTGTGACCGGCGTCTCACGATCGACAGTAGGCCCCGCGGGGTCGCCCTTCCAGCCCTACGGGGCGGTAACGCGCACGTGTCCGACGGGTTCGGGGCCGGTACCGTAGAACGTCGTCTCGCCCCCGTCTTCGAGGAGCACGCCGTCGTGCGTATCGCTGTCACCGGCTCCATCGCCACCGACCACCTGATGACCTTCCCCGGCCGCTTCGCCGAGCAGTTCGTGGCCGACCAGCTCCACACGGTCTCGCTCTCCTTCCTCGTCGACACCCTGGACGTGCGGCGTGGCGGCGTCGCGCCGAACATCTGCTTCGGCATGGGCGTGCTGGGCCTGCGCCCGGTGCTGGTCGGCGCGGCCGGCGCGGACTTCTCCGAGTACCGCTCCTGGCTGGACCGGCACGGCGTCGACACCGCCTCGGTGCACATCTCGGAGACCCGCCACACCGCGCGCTTCGTCTGCACCACCGACCAGGACCACAACCAGATCGCCTCCTTCTACACCGGGGCGATGAGCGAGGCCCGCAACATCGAGCTGCGGCCGGTCGCGGACCGCGTCGGCGGCCTGGACCTGGTCCTGATCGGCGCCGACGACCCGGAGGCGATGGTCCGCCACACCGAGGAGTGCCGCACCCGCGGCTACGCCTTCGCGGCCGACCCCTCCCAGCAGCTGGCCCGCCTGGACGGCGAGTCGATCCGCACCCTGGTGGACGGCGCGGCCTACCTGTTCTCCAACGAGTACGAGAAGGCCCTGATCGAGTCGAAGACGGGCTGGTCCGAGGACGAGTTCCTGGACCGCGTCGGCGTCCGCGTCACCACGCTGGGCGCGAAGGGCGCTCGCATCGACCGCAAGGGCGAGCCGACGATCTACGTCTCCTGCCCGGCCGAGACGGCGAAGCTGGACCCGACGGGCGTCGGCGACGCGTTCCGTGCCGGCTTCATGGCGGGCCTGACCTGGGGCGTGTCGCTGGAGCGCGCGGCCCAGACGGGCGCGATGCTGGCGACTCTGGTCATCGAGACCGTCGGCACCCAGGAGTACCAGCTCCGCCACGGCCACTTCCTCGACCGCTTCGCCGCAGCCTACGGCGAGGACGCGGCGGCGGAGATCCGCGCCAAGATGGCGTAGCCGTCGTCATGTGGGGCGCGGGGCTCTGCCGATTGGCGGCTCCGCCGCGTGGGCGCGAGCAAGCCGCCCACGCAGGTGGACCCCCGACGCGCAGGGCCATCCGCACGCCGGTGGTGGTTGCTCGCCCAGTCCCCGCGCCCCTGAACCGTCACTCCA
>NZ_BBPO01000029.1:73492-76397 GCF_000787815.1 Streptacidiphilus neutrinimicus | reverse complement strand
CCCGCCGTACCAGATACGCCGTTCCGTGCGCCTCCGGCAGGAAATCACTCGCCGGGGCCGTGCCCTCGTAGGACTGGTTCTGCAGGTGGCACCAGGCCGGGATGTCGATCGCCGCCACCTCGTCGTCGCTCAGGACGGCCACCAGGCCGCTGACGGGGACGCCCTCGAAGGCCTTCGCCAGCTCGATGACCGGGACGGGGCACATCTGCCCCAGGACGTCGACCACGATCGCGCCCTGGGCGGAGCTCCGCGGCGCCCCGGGCGTCAGGTGGGCGCGGACCTCGGCGACGGCCGGGGGGAGGACCGAGAGGAACTCCTCGACCTGCGCCGCGGTCGCCTCGCGGCCGAGCGAGACGCGGATGTTGCCCTCGGTCAACGCGCCCATCGCGGCGAGGACGTGGCTCGGCGTCAGGGTGCTGGAGGTGCAGGAGGAGCCGGAGGAGACGGCGAAGCCGGCCCGGTCGAGGGCGCCCAGCAGGGACTCGCCGTCGACGTAGAGGCAGGAGAAGGTGAGCAGGTGCGGCAGCCGCCGCGCCGGGTCGTCCAACGCCGGGTGGCCGAGCACGGAGACGTCGGGGACCAGCGCGGGGACGCGCTCGTGCAGGAGTCGTACGAGGGGGCGCAGCCGCGCCTGCGCCTCCGCCGCCTCCTGTCGGGCGGCGCGCAGCGCGACCGCCGCGGCGACGATCGCGGGGACGTCGACATAGCCGGGGACGCGGCCGCCCTCGCGTTCGTCCGCGGGGAGCGGCGAGCGGTAGCGGACGCCCTTGCGGACCGCCAGGACGCCGACGCCGGCCGGGCCGCCCCACTTGTGCGCGGAGGCGGCCAGCGCGGACCAGGGCCCGTCGACCCTGCCCCAGGCGACGGACTGCGCGGCGTCGACGAAGAGCGGGACGTGCGCCTCGGCCGCGAGCTCGGCCACCTCGGCCACCGGCTGGACGGTGCCGACCTCGTGGTTGGCCGACTGGAGGCAGGCGAGCGCGGTCCCGGGGGAGTGCAGCGCCGCCTCGAAGGCGTCGGAAAGCACCCGTCCGAAGGAGTCGACGGCAACCGTCGTCACCGAACCGCCGTCCGCCTCGAATCGCTCGGCGGCGTGCAGTACGGAGGAGTGTTCGACGGCGGAATGAACGAGATGACGCCCTTTCCGGTGATTTCCAGCGAGCAGTCCGAGAACGGCGAGATGGTTCGCCTGCGTACCTGACGCGGTGAAGCTCAGCTCGTCGGCGCGGACGCCCAGGTCGGCGGCGATGCTCTCGCGGGCCGAATCCAGCAGCATTCGGGCCTGGCGCGCGTCGCGGTAGAGCCGTGCCGGGTCCGCCCAGCCCTCGTCCAGCGCGGCCAGCAGAGCCTGCCTGGCCAGGGGATGCAGCGGGACGGTGGACGCGACGTCGAAATTCGGCACGGTCCCACCGTAACGAGCCCGGAGATGGCAGCATGTCAGCCGACGCCGCCGATGGTGCGTGCACCGAAGTGCGCAGGTACGGCGGCGATGCCTGCCCCCAGATCCTATGACGTCCTCATGCGGCGTCAGGAGGCGGCCCCCCGGCCGCCCGTCCGGCGTGTCGCGGCCGCCTGGGGGAGCCTCCGCGCACCCCGTCTGACCTGCGGTATCGCCCGAACGGGGGCAGCGTGGGGTGATGATCGGCGCGTTAGTGGGACCTGCCCGCGAACCGTCGATCGGGCTGGAGTAGGGTTTGGGCCGCATAAACATCCAAACCCTGCCCGTGACCATGCCACTGGGACTCCCGGAGAGCTCTCCGGCGCTCCGGTCGGCTGGTGAGCGGGCGAGACTTCGGGAAGGCGCTAAGTGAGTCCCAACGGCTCCGACCGCTCGCCGCGGCGCTCGATGCGGCGGAAGCTGCTTTCAGCGCTGACGCTGGGCCTCGTCCTTGCCACCGCCACAGGTTGCTCGTCCAACGACCTGCCTCGCCTCGGCCTGCCCACGCCCCGGGACCAGCAGGGCCACACGGTCCTCTTCCTGTGGCAGGGCGCCTGGATCGCCGCGCTGGCGGTCGGGGCGCTCGTCTGGGGACTGATCCTGTGGGCCGTCGTGTTCTACCGGCGTAGCCGCACCAAGGTCGAGGTGCCGCCGCAGTTCCGCTACAACATGCCGCTCGAGGCCCTGTTCACGGTCGTCCCGCTGATCATGGTGTCGGTGTTCTTCTTCTACACCGCGCGTGACGAGGACTACCTGCTCAAGACCAGCGACGCGACGAACCACATCAACGTGGTCGGTTTCCAGTGGAGCTGGGCGTTCAACTACGACTACCAGGTCAATCCGCACGACCAGACCGCGGCGAACGTCAACGGCCCCGGCGCCTACGACGTCGGCACCCCGAGCGAGCAGCCCACGCTGTGGCTGCCGGAGGGCGTGACCACCGAGTTCGACCTGACCTCGCGTGACGTCATCCACGGCTTCTGGCCGATCGACTTCCTCATGAAGATGGACGTCATCCCGGGTGTGGTGAACCACTTCGAGGTCACCCCGACCGTGCTCGGCACCTTCCGCGGGAAGTGCACCGAGCTGTGCGGCGTCGACCACTCGCAGATGCTGTTCAACGTCAAGGTGGTCACCCCGGCTCAGTACGCGGCCCACCTCGCTGACCTGCGCGCCAAGGGCCAGTCGGGCAACGTCCCGTCCGGCATCGTTACCACGGGAGCGGGGAACCTCCAGAAATGACCATCCTCAATGAACCCCATGGGCTCAGCGGGGGTACTGCCACCGCGGCCCGGCCGGCCAAGGAGACGAAGGCCGGTACGTCGATCATCAAGTGGATGACGACGACCGACCACAAGACCATCGGCACCCTGTACCTGGTCACCTCGTTCGCCTTCTTCCTCGTCGGCGGCATCCTGGCACTGACCATGCGTGCCCAGCTGGCGCAGCCGAACGCGGGCGTCCTGA
>NZ_BBPO01000029.1:72523-73010 GCF_000787815.1 Streptacidiphilus neutrinimicus | reverse complement strand
CAGGGTGCGGCCGACTTCGGCTGGTTCGCCTACGCGCCGCTCTCGGACGCGATCCACAGCCCCGGTGTCGGCGGCGACATGTGGATCATGGGTCTGGCCCTCTCGGGCTTCGGCACCATCCTCGGCTCGGTGAACTTCATCACCACCATCCTGTGCATGCGCGCCCCGGGCATGACCATGTTCCGGATGCCGATCTTCGTGTGGAACGTCCTGCTGACCGCGGTTCTGGTCCTGCTGGCGTTCCCGGTGCTGGCCGCCGCGCTGCTGGCGCTCGAGGCCGACCGCAAGTTCGGCGCGCACGTCTTCGACCCGGCCAACGGTGGCGCCATCCTGTGGCAGCACCTGTTCTGGTTCTTCGGTCACCCCGAGGTCTACATCATCGCGCTGCCGTTCTTCGGGATCATCTCCGAGGTCGTGCCGGTCTTCTCGCGCAAGCCGATGTTCGGTTACTCCTCGCTGATCGCGGCCACCATCGCGATCGCCGGTC
>NZ_BBPO01000029.1:48392-72105 GCF_000787815.1 Streptacidiphilus neutrinimicus | reverse complement strand
CTTCGAGACCCCGATGCTGTGGACGCTGGGCTTCCTGGTCACCTTCGTCTTCGGTGGTCTGACGGGTGTTCTGCTCGCCTCCCCGCCGATCGACTTCCACGTCTCGGACTCGTACTTCGTCGTCGCCCACTTCCACTACGTGGTCTTCGGCACCGTCGTGTTCGCGATGTTCGCGGGCTTCCACTTCTGGTGGCCCAAGATGACCGGCAAGATGCTGGACGAGAAGCTCGGCAAGATCTGCTTCTGGATGCTGTTCATCGGCTTCCACACCACCTTCCTGGTGCAGCACTGGCTGGGCGCCGAGGGGATGCCGCGTCGCTACGCGACGTACCTGCCCAGCGACGGCTTCACCACGCTGAACCTGATCTCGACGATCGGCTCGTTCGTCCTGGCCGCCTCGATCCTGCCGTTCCTCTACAACGTCTGGAAGACGGCCAAGTACGGCGAGAAGGTCACGGTCGACGACCCCTGGGGCTACGGCCGCTCGCTCGAGTGGGCGACCTCCTGCCCGCCGCCGCGGCACAACTTCCTCACGCTGCCGCGCATCCGCTCCGAATCCCCGGCGTTCGACCTGCACCACCCGGAGATCGCGGCGCGCGACTACCTGGAGAACCACGGCGAGGTGCCGGCCCACCTGCAGGCCGCACTCGAGAAGAAGGAGGCGGGTGACCGATGAAGGAGCAAGGCAAGATCTTCGCCGGCTTCGCGGTCTTCGTCCTGGGCATGGCCATCTGGTACGGCCTGTGGGCGAAGGACCCGACGGGCACCACCTGCCTCTTCCTGGCCTTCGGCCTCGGGTCGTTCATCGCCTTCTACCTGCTGTTCACCGCTCGTCGCGTGGACACGGGCGCGGGTGACAACCCGCAGGCGGAGGTCTCGGACGACGCCGGCGTGCAGGGCTTCTTCAGCCCGTACAGCTGGCAGCCGCTGGCCCTCGGCTTCGGCGGCGCGCTCGGCTTCATGGGTGTCATCTTCGGCTGGTGGCTGCTGATGTTCGCCATGCCGGTGATCCTCATCGGCATCTGGGGCTGGACCTTCGAGTACTACCGCGGCGAGAGCCAGACGCAGTGACCTGCGGCTGATCCGGACCGTTCGAGGGCCGGGCTCGCGCACCGAGAGGTGCGCGAGCCCGGCCCTTCGGCATAGCCGACACGCCGGCGCAGGGGCCCCGCTCACTCGCCCGGATCACTGAACGCGTGCGAAATGTACGACTTTCCTACGATGTGACGAGACGTCGGATCGCTCGACGCCTGCCACCTCAGGAGAGGGCGTGACGGCACATGAAGTCGGCAAACGTGGTGTGGGCTCGCAATGTCATCGCCGGTGTGGTTCTGACGGCCGGCCCCCTGGCCCTGGCGGCCTGCAGCGGTGGCGGCGTCGGGCCCGAGCAGCAGGTCGACGCGAGCGGGCTGGTGCGGATCTCCCCGTCCGGCGCCGCGAACGTGGACCCGTCGCTGCCGGTGGTGGTCACCGCGCAGGACGGCGGCCGCCTCACCGACGTCACCGTCGTCTCCGACACGGGCCGTCAGGTCGCCGGGCGGCTGTCCGCGGACGGGCGCTCCTGGCGCTCCACCGGGGCGCTCGCGGCGGGCGCCCACTACACCGTCAGGGTCCAGGCCGCGAACGGCGACGGGGACGGCCGTGGCGGGGTCCAGAGGACCTTCACGACCCTCGCGGCGACGGCGACCCTGACCGCCACCATGACGCCCGGCGACAAGGCCGTCTACGGCGTCGGTGAGCCGATCACGGTCGCGCTCAGCCGGCCCGTCCACGACCCGGCCGCCCGGAAGGTCGTCGAGAGCGCCCTGACGGTCCGCTCCACCCCGTCCGTCACCGGCGCCTGGTACTGGGTGGACGACAAGACGCTGCACTTCCGGCCGAAGGACTACTGGCCCGCGCACGCCGTGATCCAGGCCTCCTTCGACCTCGGCGGCGCCAAGGTGCAGAACGGCCTCTACGGCGGCGCCCCGGTCTCCATCGGGTTCAGGACCGGCGACCGGATGCTGGCCCTGACCGACGCGGGCAGCGACTACATGACCGTCTACCGCAACGGCCAGGAGATCCGCTCCATCCCGATCACCACCGGCAAGCCCGGCTTCTCCACCCGCAACGGCATCAAGGTGGTGCTGGAGCAGGAGCAGGAGGTGTTCATGAACTCCTCCACCGTCGGCATCGCCGCGGGCAGCTCCAACTCCTACGCCCTCGACGTCTACTGGGCCACCCGGGTGACTTGGAGCGGTGAGTACGTCCACGCGGCGCCCTGGTCGGTCGGCTCACAGGGCGTCGCCAACGTCAGCCACGGCTGCACCGGGATGAGCACCGGCAGCGCGGAGTGGTTCTACAGCACCTTCCGGCGCGGTGACCTGGTTCAGGTGGTCCACAGCCTCGGCCACGAGATGGAGCCCTTCGGCAACGGCTTCGGCGACTGGAACCTGAGCTGGTCCGACTGGCAGAAGGGCAGCGCCCTCGGCCGGACGGTGACCACGCAGCCGGCCGACCCCGCCGCGGCGACCGGCGGCGCGGGCGCCTCCGGGGCCGGTGTGACGGCGAGCGTGGGGTACCTGCGTCCCAGCGCGTGAAAACCTCTCGCCAACACGTCCAAGTCCCGTTCAGAACAGGGGCTGCCTCGCACTGCCGCCACCAGGAGGACGCCGACGCGGCGTGGCTCGCCTGCCTGCGGCGTGAGGCGCTCGCCACCCGGAGCGTGCACGAACGGAGCTGACGCGGTCTATGCGCGGAGATCGCCCTCTGCTCTACTGACGGTTTCCGGCCGATTTCCGGTCGGTTGTCAGCCTTCGCGAAGCGAGGTGGCGTCCGTTGTCCTCGACCGAGAGAGCCCTGACCGATCCCTCCACGCTGCAGCAGATCCATCCGGACGGCCGGGTGGCGCTGGCGCCGGGCGTGGTGCTCGACGACACCCGGTTCGCCAACGGCGACCTGGTCCCCGTCCCCGTCGAGCGCCGCACCTGGCGCACCTACAACTACCTGGCGCTCTGGGTCGGCATGGCCCACTGCATCCCCTCGTGGACCCTGGCCTCCGGGCTCGTGGCGCTCGGCATGGACTGGAAGCAGGCCGTGCTCACGATCGCGCTGGCCAACCTGATCGTGCTCGGGCCGATGCTGCTGACCGGGCACGCGGGCACCAAGTACGGCATCCCGTTCCCCGTCTTCGCCCGCGCCTCCTTCGGGCTGCGCGGCGCGAACCTGCCCGCCCTGGTGCGGGCCGCGGTGGCCTGCTGCTGGTTCGGCATCCAGACCTGGATCGGCGGCGAGGGCATCTACCTGCTGGCCGGGAAGGTGCTGGGCCACGGCTGGCTGACGGCGGGCGAGATCGCCGGCACACCGTGGACGCAGTGGCTCTCGTTCCTGGTCTTCTGGCTGATCGAGATCGCCATCGTCACCCGGGGCATGGAGACGCTGCGGCGGGTGGAGAACTGGGCCGCGCCGCTGGTCGTCATCGGCGCCCTGGTCCTGCTCGGCTTCATGGCGGACAAGGCCGGGGGCCTCGGCCCGCTGCTGGACCAGCCGTCCAGGCTGGGCTGGGGGAGCGACTTCTGGAAGGTCTTCTTCCCGGCGCTGATGGGCATGATCGGCTTCTGGTCCACGCTCTCCCTCAACATCCCCGACTTCACCCGCTTCGGCGGCAGCCAGAAGGCGCAGATGTGGGGCCAGACGCTCGGGCTGCCGACGACGATGACGCTCTTCGCGGTGCTGTCGGTGCTGGTGACCTCCGGCTCGCAGGCCGTCTACGGGGCGCCGATCTGGGACCCGATCGCCCTGAGCGCGCGGATGAGCAACGTCGCGGGCGCGCTGTTCGCGCTGCTGATCGTGATGGTGGCGACGCTGTCGGTGAACATCGCCGCCAACGTGGTCTCGCCCGCCTACGACCTGTCCAACCTGGTACCGAAGTACGTGAACTTCCGCACCGGGGCGCTGATCACCGGCGTGGTCGGGATCGTCATCATGCCGTGGAAGCTGATCGCCAACCCGCACGTCTACATCTACACCTGGCTGGGCGTGGTCGGCGGCCTGCTCGGCACGGTCGCCGGCATCCTCATCGCCGACTACTGGCTGCTGCGCCGCACCCGGCTGCTCCTGGCCGACCTGTACCGCAAGGGCGGCCGGTACTGGTACACGGGGGGCTGGAACCTGCGCGCGGTGCTCGCCTTCGTGGTCGGCGGCGTGCTGGCGGTCGGCGGCTCCTACTCGACCGTCAGCGGCGGCGTGAAGCAGGGCCCGTTCCCGGTCGACGGCCTGATTCCGGCCCTGAAGCCGCTGGCCGACTACGGCTGGGCCGTCGGCCTCGGGTCGGCCCTGGTGCTCTACCTGCTGCTGAGCCTGCAGGGGCGCCCCCGCGAGGAGTGACCGCTGAGGAGTCACCGCAGGACGGGTGGAACGCACGAGGCCCCCCTCCCGGAAGGGAGGGGGGCCTCTACCGCTGTGGCGGCGGCGTTACTGCAGTCGGATCAGCAGAGGATCGGTCCCCGGATCAGTGGTGGCCGTGACCGGCGGTGATCTCGGCGTGCTCCTCGGCCGTCGGCTTCGCGATCTGGCTCTGCGGGCCGAAGTAGCCCGCGGAGAGCTTCGCACGGAGCTTGGCCACCGCACCGACCTTGCGCTTGACGCCGTTCTCGTCGACCGCCGGCGGCAGCTGGGCCGGAGCCTGCTGCTCGTGCGCGGTGAGGCGGAACAGCTCCTCCTGCGGCAGCTGCGCGTGGACCTCGATGAACTCGCCGTGCGGCAGGCGCTTGATCGTGCCGGTCTCGCGACCGTGCAGGATCTTGTCCTTGTCCTTGCGCTGCAGGCCCATGCACCAGCGCTTGGTCACCATGAAGGCGACGACCGGGCCGACGAAGAACAGGATGCGGCAGGTCCAGGTGATCGCGTCGATCGACATGTGCAGGTGCGTGGCGAACAGGTCGTTGCCACCACCGACGAGCAGGATCAGGTACTCGGCGATCCACGCGACGCCGAGGCCGGTGCGGACCGGGGCGTTGCGGGGGCGGTCGAGGATGTGGTGCTCACGCTTGTCGCCGGTGATCCAGCCCTCCAGGAAGGGGTAGATCGCGATGACGACGAACATCAGGCCGAAGACCACCAGCGGGATGAAGACGCCCAGCTCCAGGGTGTGACCCCAGGCCCGGATCTCCCAACCCGGCATGATGCGGATCAGGCCCTCGGAGAAGCCCATGTACCAGTCCGGCTGGGCGTCCGTGGACACCTGGTCGGGGCGGTAGGGGCCGTACGCCCAGATCGGGTTGACCGAGGCGATCGCCGAGACGAAGGCGATGACGCCGAAGACCAGGAAGAAGAAGCCACCCGCCTTGGCCATGTAGACCGGCATCAGCGGCATGCCGACGACGTTCTTCTCGGTCCGGCCGGGGCCCGCGAACTGCGTGTGCTTGTGGTAGAAGACCAGGATCAGGTGGGCCACCAGCAGGCCCAGCATGATGCCCGGGATCAGCAGCACGTGGATCGTGAAGAAGCGCGGGATGATGTCGTTGCCCGGGAACTGACCCCCGTACAGGAACATCTGCAGGTAGGTGCCGACCAGCGGCACCGACAGGATCGCGCCCTCCATGAAGCGGATACCCGTACCGGACAGCAGGTCGTCCGGGAGGGAGTAGCCCATGAAGCCGTCGAACATGCCCAGGAACAGCAGCAGGAAGCCGAACAGCCAGTTGATCTCACGCGGCTTGCGGAACGCGCCCGTGAAGAAGACGCGCATCATGTGCACCAGCATGGCCGCGACGAAGACGATCGCCGCCCAGTGGTGGATCTGACGGATCAGCAGGCCACCACGCACGTCGAAGCTGATGTTCAGCGCCGACTCGTACGCCTCGGACATCTTGATGCCCTGGAGCGGCGTGTAGGAGCCGTGGTAGATGACCTCGCCCATGCTGGGCTGGAAGAACAGCGTCAGGTAGACGCCGGTCAGGATGATGATGATGAAGCTGTAGAGGCAGATCTCGCCCAGCATGAAGGACCAGTGGTCCGGAAAGATCTTCCGGAGGTTGGCCTTGGCCAGGCTGTAGATGCCCAGACGACCGTCCGCCCAGTCGGCGGTCTTCTCGCCCAGGTGCTTCTGCTCGACACCGGCCTCGCTGTGGCCGATCTGCTCCTCGTGGGAGTCGTCGTATGCGTGAGTGCTCATTCGCTGCGCTCCCAGAAGCCGGGGCCGACGGGAACAGTGAAGCCGTTGAGGGCCTCGAGGTTGCCGGTGCTGTCGACACCGATCTGCAGCTGCGGCAGCGGGTGACCGGCCGGACCGAAGATGACGCGGGCGCCGTCGGACAGGTCGAAGGTCGACTGGTGGCACGGGCACAGGACGTGGTGCGTCTGCTGCTCGTACAGGCTGATCGGGCAACCGACGTGGGTGCAGATCTTGGAGAACGCGAGAACGCCCTCGTAGCCCCAGGCGGCCGAGTTCTTGTCCTTGATGTCGCCCGGCTGCAGACGGACCAGCATGAGCGCGTCCTTGGCGATGCGCACCTGGAAGTCCTCGTCGTCCTCGGACAGGTCCTGCGGCATCGCGAAGGTCAGCGAACCGACCTGAACGTCGGAGGCCTTGATGGGCTCACCGGTGTTCATGTTCTTCAGGAGCATGCCGGCCTTCCAGCCGGTCGTGTCCAGCTTCTTCTCCGGCAGCGGGCCGAGGTCGCGGAAGAGCACGACCGCGGAGAGCGGGACCATCGCCATGGCGCCGATCATCGTGTTGCGGATCAGCTTGCGACGGCCGAAGCCCGACTCCTTGGCGCCCTGACGGAAGTCGGCGAAGACCTGCTCGCGGACCTCGGGGCTCGACTCGATCGGGTGACGCTCGGCGATGTGCTCCTCGTCCGACATCAGCGTGCGGGCCCAGTGGACCGCACCCGCGCCGATGGCGAAGAGCGAGATGCCGAGGGTGACGCCGAGCGCGAAGTTCAGCGGGGAGACGTCGCCGACGGGCCAGATGTAGACGTGGTGCGTCGGTCCCGGCTTGAAGATGACGTAGCTGGCGATGAAGCCGACAGTCGCCAGCATCGACAGCAGGAACCACGTCGCGACCTGGCGCTCCGCACGGCGGGCTGCCTTCTCGTCGATGTCGGTACGGCGGTGCTCGTGGGGCGGCAGGCCCGGGTCGGCGAAGTATCCGTCCTTGCTGACGACGGGTCCGCCCCCGTGGCCGTGCGTGGCCTCCGGCAGGTGTTCTTCAGACATGTTGTCCTGGCTCGTCATGACTTCTTGGCCTTGGGGGTGCGGGCGGCGATCCAGATCGCGGTGCCGATCAGGGCGCCCAGCGCGAAGATCCACCCGAAGAGACCCTCGGAGACCGGGCCGATCGCGCCCAGGGTCATACCGCCGTAGCTCGGGTTGGCGTCGCTGTTCGTCGCGTGCTGGACGTACGCGATGATGTCCTTCTTCTGCTGCTCCGGCATGGTGGAGTTCGGGAAGGACGGCATGTTCTGCGGGCCGGTCAGCATGGCCTCGTAGATGTGCTTCGCGCTGACGCCCGCCAGGCTCGGCGCGTACTTGCCCTCACTCAGGGCGCCGCCGGCGCCGGCGAAGTTGTGGCACTGGGCGCAGTTGGTGCGGAAGAGCTCGCCACCCGAGGCGACGTTTCCGCCGGAGTACTGGTCCTGGGTCGGGATGACCGGGCCGGAGCCGAGCGTGGCGACGTAGGCCGCCATCTGGTCGATCTGGGCCTGGTTGTAGATGACCTTCTTGCTCGGGACCTGCGCGCCCGGCTGCTGCGCGGGCATGCGGCCCGTGCCGACCTGGAAGTCGACGGCCGCAGAGCCGACGCCCACCAGGGACGGGCCGAGGTTGGTGCCTTCGCCGTTCAGACCGTGGCAGCTGGCACAGCCGACCTGGAACAGCCGCTTGCCCTCCTCGACCTGGAGGGACTGGCTGGCATCAGCCGAGGCGCTGCTGGTCGGCGCGAGCGCCGCCCACAACCCCCCGGTGGCCGCCAGGGCGAAGATGAGGACGACGAGCGCTGCCAGCGGGTGGCGCCGTCGTGCGGAGAGCTTTTTCACGGAATAAACCCCGGTGTGAGGATCTGGAGCGTCTGGAGAGTCCGGTAGACCGTCCCTGACGGTCCGACCCTGCTACTTGATCAGATAGATGGTCGCGAAGAGGCCGATCCAGACCACGTCGACGAAGTGCCAGTAGTAGGACACGACGATGGCCGCGGTCGCCTGCTCGTGAGTGAACCTCTTGGCCGCGTACGTCCGGCCGAGGACCAGCAGGAACGCGATCAGACCACCCGTCACGTGCATCCCGTGGAAGCCGGTGGTGAGGTAGAACACCGAGCCGTAGGGCGAGGACGACAGCGAGAGGCCGTCGTGCTTCACCAGCTCCGTGTACTCGTAGATCTGACCGCCGATGAACATCGCGCCCATGATGAAGGTCACGATGAACCAGGCCCGGAGCTTCTTCACGTCGCCGCGCTCGGCGGCGAAGACACCCATCTGGCAGGTGAACGAGGAGAGCACCAGGATCGTGGTGTTCACGGAGGAGAAGGGAACGTTCAGCGCGTCGTTCTGCGAGTGCCAGAAGGCGGTACCCGTCACCGAACGAAGCGTGAAGTACATCGCGAAGAGGGCCGCGAAGAACATCAGCTCGGAACTCAGCCAGACGATGGTTCCGACGCTGGTGAGGTTCGGCCGGTTGACCGAACCGTGCGCGTGCCCGGTTTCTACTGCAGTTGCTGTCGCCACGACCGACATTATGTCGGTCCCTTATTCCGCACTAACGCCGGGGGGTCTTCCTCGGTGTGTCTGGCGTATGACGTACCCTCCGACGCTCTGTCCTGCCAGGTCGGAGGGGGCGCGACGGAACGCCGGGCGACGCGGTGTCGCTCGAAGTGGTGAAGCTTGTGCGGCTGTCCGGACCTTCCTATCAGAGATCGTCGTTCACCCGGTGTTGTGGCGCGCGGGACGCGAGTAGCATCCGAACGAGCACCGCGCAGTGGTAACGGTCACATCCCGATGTAGGGAGAGAACGAGCGATGGCCCTGAACATCCTTGTCTACAGCGACGACCGCAACACCCGGGAGCAGGTGCGTCTCGCCCTGGGCAAGCGGCCCGACGCGGAGCTGCCGGAGCTCTCCTACCTGGAGTGCGCGACGGCTCCGGCCGTGGTCCGGGCCATGGACGAGTACGAGAAGGGCGCCCGCCGGATCGACCTGCTGGTGCTGGACGGGGAGGCGGTGCCGCTGGGCGGCATGGGCCTGACCCGCCAGCTGAAGGAGGAGATCTACCAGTGCCCGCCGGTGCTGGTGCTGATCGGCCGCCCCCAGGACTCCTGGCTCGCCACGTGGAGCCACGCCGACGCCGCGGTCCCCGCGCCGGTCGACCCGGTCGCGCTCGTCGCCGCGGCGACCGCGCTGCTGCGCGGACGCGCGGGTCTGGCTGCCTGAGAGAGTCCGGCCGCCCGAGAGAATCTCGCCGCGTGAGATCTGTCGTCTTGCCCGTTCTCCCGCTCGATAGGCTGGGGTCGTCTTGATCGACCCCGGCCTTCGAGAGGCGACAGTCATGGTGCACTCCAATCCTGCGTTCGGCGGCGACGACCCCGCGCGGGTGCGCACCTGGCCCGACGTCCTGATGCCGCTGCTCTCCGGCGAGGACCTGACGGCGGACGACACCGCCTGGGCGATGGACCAGATCTTCTCGGGGGAGGCGACCCCCGCGCAGGTGGCCGGCTTCATGGTCGCGATGCGCGCCAAGGGCGAGACGGTCGAGGAGATCTCCGGCCTGGTGGACGCGATGTACGCGCACGCCACGGTGATCGAGGTCCCGGGCCCGGCGGTCGACATCGTCGGCACCGGCGGCGACCGCGCCAAGACGGTCAACATCTCCACCATGTCCGCGATCGTCGCGGCGGGCGCGGGCGCGCGCGTCGCCAAGCACGGCAACCGGGCGGCGTCCAGCGCGAGCGGCGCGACCGACGTGCTGGAGAAGCTGGGCGTCAATCTCGCGCTGACCCCGCGTCGGGTCGCGGAGGTCGCCGTGGAGACGGGCATCACCTACTGCCCCGCGCCGGTCTTCCACCCCTCCATGCGGCACGCGGCGACGGCGCGCGGGGATCTGCGCGTCCCCACCTTCTTCAACCTGCTCGGCCCGCTGACCAACCCGGCCCGGGTCGGCGCGAACGCGGTCGGCTGCTTCGACCCGCGCATGGCCGGCCTGATCGCGGGCGTCCTGGCGCGCCGCGGCAACTCGTCGCTGGTCTTCCGCGGCGACGACGGTCTCGACGAGCTGACCATCACCACGACCTCGACGGTCTGGCGGGTGCGCGACGGCGAGGTCGAGCGGTTCTCCTTCGACCCGCGCGAGGTGGGCATCGCCTTCGCCCCGATCGAGGCCCTGCGCGGCGCGGATCCCGCGTACAACGCGGAGGTCGCCCGCCGCGTCCTGGCCGGCGAGCGCGGCCCGGTCCGCGACGCGGTCGTCCTGAACAGCGCCTCCGCGCTGGTCGCTCTCGCTCCGACGGACGCGCCCTTCGTGGAGCAGATGCGCGCGGCGATGGACCGCACCGCGGAGTCCCTCGACTCCGGCGCGGCGGAGCGCAAGCTCGCGGAGTGGTCGAAGGCCACGACGCAGGCGTAGGCCTCTGGGGGCGCGAGGCTCTGCCGACGTGCGGCGCCGCCGCGGGGGCGCGACCAGCCACCCACGCGGGTAGAGCCCCGAACGCGCGGGGCAGTCCGCACGGCGTGGTTGCTCGCGCCCACGCGGCAGAGCCTCGCGCCTCTTGGGGGTTCTCATATGCCGGAACGCTCATCGCCCACCGAGTGGGCCTCTGGCATACTCCTGAACAGGTCACGAGTGACAGCACGCGGCGTCAGCCGCTGAAGCCCCGGCTCGCTGTCCGGCAACCCTCCGACCGTGGTGGGGTGCCTCCGGGTGACGACCAGGCCTGCGGCGAGGTGCCGCCAGGCAAGCGCGTGTCCTTCGAGGAGTTCTCCCGTGCAGAAGCGAATGCGGTAGAGGCCGTCCAGGCCTCCACATCTCCGTACACCCATGCCCCTTGAGCAGGGGCTGTTTCGCCCTACCCATGTGCAGCTCCCGGAGGTACCGCCATGTCTGTCGTCGCCCGTAATGTCACCGTTTGTGCCCCGCTCGCCGTTCTCGGCCGTGAGGTCGAGGTGCCGCTGGTCACCGGCGAGAAGGTCGGCTACGCCGCGCTCGACTACGCCGCCAGCGCGCCCGCGCTTCAGCGGGTGTGGGACGACGTCGCCGCCTACGCGCCGTACTACGGCAGCGTGCACCGGGGGGCGGGGTACCTCTCGCAGCTGTCCACCGACCTGTTCGAGCAGAGCCGGGCGACCGTCGCCGCGTTCCTGGACCTGCGCGAGGACGACCAGGTCGTCTTCACCCGGGCGACCACCGACTCGCTGAACCTGCTGGCGGGCGCGCTGCCGAGCGGCACGCGGGTCTTCGCGTTCGAGACCGAGCACCACGCGTCCCTGCTGCCGTGGCCGGGCCGCGGGCTCGAGGTCGCCTACCTGCGCGCGCCGCGCTCCCCGCACGAGGCCGTCGCGGCGCTCGACGCCGCGCTGACCGCGGCCGGCGAGGGGCCGAAGCTGGTGTGCGTCACGGGCGCGTCCAACGTGACGGGGGAGATCTGGCCGGTCGCGGAGCTCGCCGCCGTCGCCCACGCGCACGGCGCGCGGATCGTCCTGGACGCGGCTCAGCTCGCTCCCCACCACCGGGTATCCGTGCGGGAGTTGGACGTTGACTGGGTGGCCTTCTCGGGGCACAAGCTGTACGCGCCGTTCGGCGCGGGCGTGCTGGCGGGGCGCGCGGACTGGCTGGACGCGGCCGAGCCGTACCTGGCGGGCGGCGGCGCGAGCCGCACCGTCGCGCGGGAGACGGACGGCTCGGTGGCCGTCGAGTGGCACCGGGGCCCGGCGCGGCACGAGGCCGGCTCGCCGAACGTCATCGGCGCGTACGCGGTCGCCTCCGCCTGCCGGGCGCTGACCGAGGCGGGGCTGGACCGTCTGCACGAGCGTGAGCAGCAGCTGATCGAGCGGCTGCGGGTCGGGCTCGCAGACGTCCCCGAGGTGCGGGTGCTGACGCTGTTCGGGGAGGACCACCCGCGGGTGGGCGTGCTCTCGTTCGTGGTGCAGGGCTGGAACAGCTCGCACTTCGCCGCAGCGCTGTCCGCGGAGTACGGCATCGGCGTGCGCGACGGACTGTTCTGCGCGCACCCGCTGGTGCGCACGCTGCTGGGCGGCGAGGAGACCGCGCCGAGCGAGTGCGGCGCGCCGGAGCCGTCGCTGCCGGGCGAGCGCAGCCTGAACGCCATCCGGGTGAGCTTCGGCGCGGGCACGCCGCAGGAGCACGTGGACCGGTTCCTGGCCGCGGTGCGGGAACTGGTCGGCAACGGCTCGGCGTGGTCCTACCGGACCGAGGGCGGCCGCTGCGTGCCGGACACCCGCCGCTGAGCCGCGCCGCCGAGCCGCGCCGCTGAGCCTCGCCGCGGCTCGGCGGGCTAGTCGTCCAGGCCGATGGCGAACGCCGCGTCGAGGTCGTGCTTGGAGTACGTGCGGAAGGCCACGTGAGTCTCCGTGTGCTCCACGCCCGGCACCTTGTTGACCTGCCCGGGGATCACATCGGCCAGCTCCTCGTGGGCGCGGACGCGCACGACGGCGATGAGGTCCCACCCGCCGGTGACGGAGTAGACCTCGGTGACGCTCTCGAGGGCGGCGATCTGCTCGGCGATCTCTGGAATCCGGTCGACGCTGGTCTTGACGAGCACGATGGCGGTGATCACGGAGTCTCCTGTCGGCGTGGGGCCTGCGCTGACCATGCTAGGGCCTGCCTTGTGGATCATGCCGGGGCGAGCGCTCACCACGTCCACACGCCGAGCGCGATCATCGCCGCGCCGGCGAGCAGGAGCAGCGGGCCGGCCCGGTGCTGTCCGGGCTTGCCGGCGCCGCGCAGGAGCCTGCCCGAGGCGGTGACGCCCGCGAGGACGGCGAGCAGGGCGAGCACGAGGAGGAACAGGCCCGCGAGGGGTCCCCAGGGCAAGGGGCCGCTCGCCGGGTGCGGGTTGGCGAAGCCGCCGGCCAGGAGCCAGGCGTGGCCCGGGGTCGACGCCGGAACCGGCGTTGTGCGCGGGCGTCGGAAGCGAAGCCCGTCGCGTCGGGCGCCAGCCCCTGTGCCTCGGCGTGGAAGTCCTGGCCCAGGTCGAGCACGGTCGGCCCGTCGATCTCGAACTGCTGGTCACTCGGTGGTCTGTGCGCCGCTTTCCCGCCGCCCTTGACGGCGCCACAGGAGTCGGGCGAAGACGAAGCCCCCGGCGAAGCCGATGAGATGGGCGGCGTAGGCGACGCCCGGCACGTTCGGGTCGGTGGCGGGGATGGAGAGCCACTGCACCGCGAACCAGAAGCCGAGGACCAGCCAGGCCGGGAAGCGCAGCGGCAGGAAGAGCAGCAGCGGGATCAGGCTGGTGACGCGGGCCCGGGGATACAGGCACAGGTACGCCCCGAGCACCCCGGCGATCGCGCCGGAGGCGCCGACGAGCGTCTGCGTCGCGCCGGGGCTGCCGGACTCGAACAGCGCGTAACCGTAGGTGGCGAGGTAGCCGACGGCCACATAGAAGAGGAGGAAGGCCAGCGGCCCGATCCGCTGCTCCACCATCGTGCCGAAGACGAAGAGGAAGAGCATGTTGCCCGCGAGGTGCAGCCAGCCGCCGTGGACGAACAGGGCGGTCAGCACCGACAGCGCCGGGATCTTGGGCAGCCCGCCGGCGGCGGCGCAGTGGTGCAGGTGCGCCGCCTTCGCGGGCAGCGGCGCGTTGGCGAGCAGCTCGGCCGGAATGACGCCCCACTGGCGGTAGTAGAGCGTCTGCGCGCAGGCGCGGCCCGCGCCGGAGCCGTAGAAGGGGTTCAGGCCCGAGACCGGGCTGACGAGGAAGACGACCACGCACAGTGCGATGAGCGACCAGGTCACCAGCGGCAGGTAGGGAACAGGGCGGGGGACGCGGGTCGAGGGCTCCGGGGCCGCAAGGGTCACCATGGGCAAAGCATTCCTTCTCGGGATCAATCTGACACCCGCACGCTGGAGCGTGTGGGGGACCGTGCCGAGGCGGGCCGCGAGGCCCTAGGGTTTCCCGGGAAGAGACGACGACGAGAGGATCTCGCCATGGCCGTTCCCCTTCCCACCGAGGGGACCAGGTGGCGCTGCACGCTCTGCGGCAACCTGACCCGCTTCGACGTGACGCGTTCCTCCCGGGTCGTCGAGTTCGTCCATCTGGACCTGGCCGGCGAGCCGAGCGTCGAGGAGCGCGAGGTGCTCAGCGAGACGGTCGAGTCGGTGCGCTGCCGCTGGTGCAACGCGGTGGACCAGATCGAGCTGGTCGATCGCCCGGGTGCGGAGGCCGAGGCGGCGGAGCAGGCCAAGCGCGCCTGAAGCCGCTCCTCGGGAGATGTGGCGGATTGAACGGCGGGGGGTACAAGCGGGGACAATGACTGTTCGGGGCCGGGCCGGGTGCCGGGGCCCCGACAGTGCGGCGGATCGGAGCGGAACACGTGGAGCAGCGAGACCAGACGCCGGCCCCCGACGACGGCGCGGCGGGCGCCGAGGGCGTCGAGGCGCTGGACCGTCCGCTGCCCGAGGGCGTGCGCAAGCGTGTGGTCGGCATCGCCGCCGACGCGCTCGGCGCCTTCGCCCCGCCCGAGCTGCCGGCCCGGCTGCGCCCCTACGTCAAGTTCACCCGCGACGCCAGGGTCAAGCGCGGCGCCACCGCTATCGCCGCCGCGCTGGAGACCGAGCCGGGCTTCCGCTCGCGGATAGCGGAGCGGGTCCGGCAGGGCCAGCCCGACCTGGTGACGGCGCTGGAGAGCGGGAGCGTCCCGGTCGCCGCCGATCCGCAGGACGTGGCCGCGGCCGCCTACCTGCTGCGCACGCCAGGCTGGACCCGGATCGTCGAGGAGGCGGGCGAGGAGGTCGTGCGCGCCGAGCACGAGGGCGTCGCCGCCGAGTCGGCCCGGCTGGCCGAGAAGCTCCAGGACGAGCTGGTGACGCTGCGCGCGGCGCAGCGGGCGGACGCCGAGCGCGCCAAGGCCGAGCTGGAGGCCTTGAAGAAGGAGAACGACAGCCTGCGCCGTCAGCTGCGCTCGCTCGCCGCCGACACCAAGCGCGCGGAGGCGGCGACCCGCAAGGCCGTCGCCGAGTTGGAGGCGATGCGGTCGTCGGGCGCGACCGAGCGCGGGGCCCAGGAGAGCGAGGTGCGCCGGCTCAAGCACCGGGTCGCCGAGCTGGAGGCCGCCCTGGAGGCGTCCCGACGGGCCGCCCGTGAGGGCCGGTCGACCGAGGAGATGCGGCTGCGGCTGCTGCTGGACACCGTCGTGCAGGGCGCGCAGGGGCTCCAGCGGGAGCTGGGACTGGCGCCGCTGAGCGGTCGTCCGGCGGACTCGGTGGACGCCGTGTCCCCGGTGACGGCCTCCCCGCACGACGTGGCGCGCCGCGCCCTGGAGGGCGACGACCCGGCACTGCTGGACCAGTTGCTCGAGCTGCCCCAGGTGCATCTGCTGGTGGACGGCTACAACGTCACCAAGACCGGCTGGCCCGGTATGCCGCTGGACCGCCAGCGCCAGCAGTTGCAGCGCGGGCTCGGGCTGCTGGCGGCGCAGACGGGCGCGGAGATCACCTGCGTCTTCGACGGTCAGGACCTGGACGGGCCGATCCCGATGGCGCCGCCGCCGCGCGGGGTGCGGGTGCTGTTCAGTCGTACGGGGGAGACGGCGGACGAGCTGATCCGCCGTCTGGTGCGGGCCGAGCCGGAGGGGCGTCCGGTCGTGGTCGTCTCCACGGACCGCGAGGTCGCCGACGGTGTGCGCGCCTCGGGGGCGCGGCCGGTGCCGTCGACGATGCTGTTGCGACGGCTCATCAGGTCCTGAGCCCCCGCGCGTTCCGACCACCACGCTGAGCTGCTGTTCAAACCGCTGATCTTGAACATTTGTTAAGAGAGCGGCCCGGATCGGCCCCCCGGGGGAGACAACGGGCCCGCACCCTCACTATCCTCACGCACAACGTCCGCACTCGCGTTCATCTTTTCGTACCTGCGGACGTTTCCGTGTGTGCGAAGGGACTGCAACCGTCGTGGCTTCTCACCGCCGGCCCCGCCAGGCCAGCCGTGCCCGCGTCTCCATGATGACCGCCGCTGCGGCGGCCGTGGTGGCGCTGTCGGCGCAGACCGCGGCCCAGGCGGCCCCGGCGATCTCGACGAAGGACGCCAAGTCCCAGGTCGACGCCGACCGGTCGGACGCCGCGGCCAAGACCGAGCAGTGGAACCAGGCACACACCCAGCAGCAGGCGCTCCAGCAGCGGGTGGCGATCCTTCAGGACGAGATCGCCCGCCAGCAGGCGCAGGTCAACGGCGAACTGGACGATCTGGGACAGATCGCCAACTCGCAGTACGCCAGCGGAGCGGTCGACCCGACCCTGCAGCTGATGCTCTCCAGCTCGCCGGACGCCTTCCTGCAGAAGGCGGCCTCGCAGGACGAGTTCACCAGCAACCAGACCGCCGAGCTGCAGTCCCTGGTCGCCCAGGAGTCCACGCTCCAGCGGGAGAAGGCCGAGGCCGCCGCTGAGCTCGCACAGGAGCAGCAGCTGCTGTCGCAGATGAGCCAGGCCAAGACCCAGGCCCTGGCGAAGCTCAAGCAGGCCCAGTCCGTCCTGGACGCGCTCACCCCGGCCCAGCAGGTCGCCGTCAACGGCGGCGGTGGAGGCGGCGGCTACGGCTCGGTCTCCACCAGCGGGTACACCGGCACCATCGACCTGTCGGGGATATCGGGCGCCGCCCGCACCGCCATGGAGGCGGCGATGAGCCAGATCGGCAGGGCGCCCTACCTGTGGGGCGGCGACACCCCGGCGGGCTTCGACTGCTCGGGTCTGGTCATGTGGGCCTACGCCCACGCGGGCATCTCCCTGCCGCACTCCTCCCAGGCCGATGAGAGCGTCGGCACGTCCGTGCCGAGCCTGGCCGACGCGCAGGTGGGCGACATCGTGGTGCTCGAGGGCGGCAACCACGTCGGCCTCTACGCCGGCAACGGGATGCTGCTGAACGCGCCGGAGTACGGCTACGACGTCTCCGTCCAGCCGATCAGCTGGTTCCACGGAATCGTCGCGATCCGCCGCATGTGACCCGATTTGACGGCACGACACGCCCGGGGCGACACGCGCCACCGCCTGTGAAGACTCTCACAGAGTGGGCGGCCCGAGCGGTGGAATGACCGAATTCTCCCTCATGTCGCCCTGATCTGGTCAGATTCCGACTACGGAGCGTCGATCGTCTGACGGCATGTCGGAAGTGAAGGAAGTTTTTCCTGACAAGGATTTGAACGGATCACGGTTGGGTTACTAGGGTCACTCCTCGAATCGCCGTGCGGTCGTCTACCCATCCCGGGTGGCAGCGGCGTTCACCGTCGAGTTCGACGACGCGGTCGCAGGGGGATGCCGTCGAGTCGGAGCCGGGGAACCAACGGTTCCCGGGGTGAATCGACGCCAGGGGCGGACCGGTGGGATTCCGGGACGACGGAGGCGTCGTAGGGCTGACTTCCTGGCCCGAACCCGTCAGCTCACCCGGTAGGCGGCCGTAGGAAGAAGGAGCTCGCCTTCGTGGCGTCCCATCGTCGTCCCAAGTCTCCTAGTCGTGCTCGAATGTCGGTCCTGACGGCCGCTGCCGCGACCGCCGTGGCGGTGTCCGCGCAGAGCGCCCAGGCCGCTCCCAAGCCCACGACGGCCCAGCTCCGGGCTCAGCTGCAGCAGCTGAACACCCAGGCCGACGAGGCGGTCCAGAAGTACGACGGCTCCCAGGAGCAGCTCCAGAAGCAGCAGGCCGCGGTCGGCACGCTGCAGGACCAGATCGCCCGCAGCCAGGCGGACGTCAACTCCCGCCTGGACCAGCTCGGCGAGATCGCCAACCAGCAGTACGCCACCGGCGCGGTCGACCCGACCGTGCAGCTGCTGCTCTCCTCCAGCCCCGACGACTACCTGAGCAAGGCGGCGTCGCTCGGCCAGCTGACCTCCAACCAGGCCGCGCAGATCCAGCAGCTGCAGGGCGAGGAGCAGAAGCTCTCCGGTCAGAAGTCCCAGGCCGAGCAGACGCTCCAGCAGATCGAGAGCACCACCAAGCAGCTGGCCGCGCAGAAGGCCGAGGCGCAGAAGAAGGTCCAGCAGACCCAGGCGCTGCTCGACTCCATGACCGCGGCCGAGCGCGCCGCCGTCACCAGCCCCCCCAGCACCTCGGGCGGCGGCAGTGGCAACGGTGGCGGCGGCGGTGTCACGGTCGGCGTGAGCGTCGGCGGCAAGGCCGGCGACTCGGTCGAGGCCGCGGCCTTCGCCGCCGCCAAGACCCGTCTCGGTCTCCCGTACGTCTACGGCGCGACCGGCCCGGAGTCCTTCGACTGCTCCGGTCTGATGCAGTGGGCCTACGCGCAGGCGGGCGTCTCGCTGGGCCGCACCACCTACGACCAGGTCAACGACGGCACCCCGGTGTCCTCCGTCAGCGATCTGCAGGTCGGTGACCTGATCTTCTTCAACGGCGACAGCCACGTCGGGATGTACGCCGGCAACGGCATGGTCCTGCACGCGCCGCACACCGGCACCGTCGTCAAGTTCGAGCCGCTGAGCTACATCGGCTCGATCTACGCGATGCGCCACCTCTGAGCCCTCGGCTCCCCGAGCCCGTCGCCGGTCTGCCGGCGACGGGCTCGCTGCTGTCCGGACCGGCCGGACGTTCACCCCGACGGGTGCATTGCCGAGCGGGTCGCGGGGGCGTGTCGGCCCGCGCGCACGCCGTCCGTCTCGGTGACGACCTGCGCATTGATTCATATGTACGGATGGCGTGGGGATTTTCCATCTCTGGGGAGCTTGGACTGCTTCTGTCCCAATCGCTACCGTCTCCGCTCGTGGCTTCCCATCGACGAGGCAGACGCCTAGGTCCCTCCGTGCTCTCCCGCGCCGCGGTCACCGTGGCCGCCGCCACCGCGGCGGTGCTGACGGCGCAGAGCGGCGCCAAGGCCCAGCCGGCCCCCTCCGGTCCCGGCAGCAGCACCCCCGACGAGGTCCGGAACCAGGTCGACGCGCTCTACGCCCAGGCGGAGACGGCTGGTCAGCGGGCCGTCGGGGCGCAGGAGCGACAGGCCGAACTGCTGCACCGGGCCTCGCTGCTGGAGCAGCGCCTGGCCGAGGAGCAGCAGCGCGCCAACGACGTGGCGGGACAGCTCGGCGCGATGGCGCAGTCCGAGTACGAGCAGGGCGGCACGGTCGACCCGGTGGTGCAGCTGCTGCTCAGCGCCCACCCGTCCGACTACCTCGAGCGCGCCGCCGGGCTCGACCAGGTCGACTCCGACCTCGCCTTCCGCCTCGCCGAGCTGCGCGGCGACGAGCAGCGGGTGCGGCGCGACCGGGCCGCCGTGACCGACCAGCTGGCCGAGCTGGAGAAGCTGCGCCGCTCGATCGCCGCGGACAAGGCCGACGTCCAGCGCCGGCTCGGCCACGCGCAGGCGCTGCTGGGCAGCCTGACGGCCGATCAGCGCGCCGGTCTGCAGCAGGCGGAGGACGCCGCCGCGCAGGCCGCCTCCCAAGAGGCCGCGCAGCCGCTGCCGTCCGGCCTCGGGCCCGCCGACGACCGCGCCGCCGCGGCCCTCGCCGCCGCGCGGGCGGCGGTGGGTCTCCCGTACGTGTACGGCGCGACCGGCCCGGGGGCGTTCGACTGCTCCGGTCTGATGTACTGGGCCTGGCGGCACGGCGGGGTGTCGCTGCCGCGCACGTCCCAGGAGCAGGCCTTCGCGGGGCGGCGCGTTCCGCTCTCCGAGGCCCGACCGGGGGACATTGTGGTCTACTACCGGGATATGCACCATGTCGGCATGTATGCCGGAAACGGCATGATCATCCACGCTCCGTACCCCGGTGCCCGGGTCCGCTACGAGAGCGTCGACGACATGCCGGTCGCCATGGTGGTCCGCCCCTGATGGCCTCTTCCCCCTCCATAAGCCGCAGGCGGGTCCTGCTGTACTCGGCCGGCGCGGTCGTCGCCGGCGTCGGCGGGACCACCGCCTGGCAGGCCTGGGCCGACGCCCACGACGACGAGCGCGAGGCCCGCGAGGCCCGCGCCGACGGCGTGCTGCGCACCCTGGCCGCGCGGGCCGCGGCCGTCCGCTCCCGTGACGCCCGCGCGCTGGCGGCGACGCTGGCCCCGAACGCCCCGGCCGACCTGGTGCGGCGTCAGCACGAGCTGATCGCCAACCTGACGGAGGTGCCGCTGGCGCAGTGGAGCTACCGGCTGCTCGCCCTCGACGCCTACGCGCTGCCGCCGGCCGTCGGCGCGGGGGAGCGGGTCGCCGTCGCCGTCGAGCTCGACTACCGGCTCGCCGGCTTCGACCAACACGCGCTGACCGCCACCCAGAACCTCACCTTCGAGCGGGGCGGGGACGGGCGCTGGCTGCTCTCGGCCGACCAGGACCACCCGGGCGGCGACGTGCTGCTGTGGGACCTCGGGCCCGTGCGCGTCGTCCGCGGCCGCTACAGCCTGGTGCTCGGCCTGCGCGACCAGGCCACCCTGGCCGCGCTCGGCGCCGAGGCCGACCAGGCCGTGCCGACCGTCAGCGGCGTGTGGGGGAGCGGCTGGGGGCAGGGCACCGTGCTGATCGCCCCGCAGACCGCCGACCAGTTCGGCACGCTGCTGGGCGCCGACCCCTCCGCCTTCTCCGGCATCGCCGCGGTCTGCACCGGCGAGCTCGGCTCCGCCGACGCGGCGCACACCGACCGGATCACCGTGAACCCCGGCGCCTGGGACGGCCTGAACGCGCTCGGCCGCCGCGTCGTGATCACCCACGAGACCACCCACGTCGCCACCCGCGCGCAGACCGAGCAGTGGACGCCGCGCTGGCTCTCCGAGGGCGTGGCCGACTGGACCGGCTACCTCGACACCGGCCGCAGCCCGCGCCAGACCACCCCGGAGCTCACCGCCGCCCTCACGGCAGCCGGCCCTCGGGCCGCCGGTCTGCTCGCGGCCCTGCCCAGCGACGCGGACTTCGACGCCGGAGCTCCCGGCACCGGCCTGCAGCAGGCCTACCAGAAGGCCTGGTTCGCCTGCCGCAGCGTCGTCGAGCGCTACGGGCAGCCGAAGCTCGTCGCCCTGTACGCGGCGGTCGCCGCGGACGGCCGTGGCGGCAGGCTCGCCCCCGACGCGGTGCTGGACCGGGCGCTGCGCACCACGCTGGGCGTCGGGACGGCCGCGTTCACGGCACTGTGGCGCTCGGACGTGCTGGCGGCGCAGAAGGCCCCCTGACGAGCTCCGCGTCGTCATTGGTCCGCCACAGCCGCACGCAGGCCACGGCCGCCGCGGCGAGCAGCAGCAGGTCGCGTGCGGAGATCAGCGACGTGCCCAGTACCGAGCGCCGGACCAGCTCGCCCCAGAACAGCGGGAACTCCAGGACGGTCAGCGGCGCGGCCGCGACCAGGATCCAGGCCACCGGCCGCATCCGGGTGCGCGGCACGGTCAGGCAGACGGCCGCGCCGCCCAGCACCCAGATCATGTACTGCGGGCTGATCACCCGGCTGGTGACGGTGAACAGCAGCACCGCGGTCAGCGCCGCGTCCGCCACCGTGGCGGCCGTCCACACCCGGTTGTGCCACCGCCACAGCAGTAGGAAGCCGAAGGCCAGCAGCGTGGTCCCGAGCATGATCAGGCCGGCCGTCCGGACGTGCGGGCCGAGGAACTCCAACGAGCCGTAGTGCATGGCCGTCCGGCCGTGCCAGACCCCGGCGACGGAGCCGTAGTAGAAGGGCAGCGCGCCCAGCGACTCGATCTCGATCCCGCGCGAGCCCTGGAAGCCGAGGAAGGAGAAGGCCCCGTGCGTCGTCACCGCGGCCGCGAAGCAGACCGCCGCGCAGGTCGCCGCGCACGCGGCCCACGCGCGCCAGGCGGCGTGGCGGCGCGGCGAGGCGCCGGTGAGCACCAGCACCGGCCAGACCTTCAGCATCGCCCCGAGGCCGGCCAGCACCCCCGCCCAGCGGGGCCGCCCGGGCAGGGCGAGCGTCGCCGCGATCGCCACCGTGGTGACCGGCAGGTCGAACCGGCAGTAGACGGTCGGGCCGATCAGCGGCACCGCCGCCGCCCACAGCCAGGCCCCGGCCCGGCTGCCCCGGCCCGCCCGCAGAAGCAGCAGCAGCGCCGCCGCGTCGAACACCCCCACCAGGACCAGGAACATGACGAAGTACGATCCCGGCATCCACAGCGGCAGCAGTATCAGCAGTCCGGCCAGCGGCGGATACTGCCAGGTGACGTCGTCCATCGGGAAGGTCCCGGTGCGCAGCACCTCGGCCCAGCCCTGGTAGATGACCTTCACGTCGCTGGCGACGTCGGTGTGCGGGACCCGCAGCACGCCGACGGCCACGATGATCAGAAGCACCCGGCCCAGGGTCCAGACCGTCCAGACACGCAAGGTGCTGCTGGTGAGGATGCCCATTGCCATATCGTACGGATCAGCCCAAGCCGGACCGGGGCTGCCGGACCGAGGAAACGCTGTCACACCGAGAAACCAAGGGCCCTGTGAACAAGACCCTGATCGTCACCAACGACTTCCCCCCGCGCCAGGGCGGCATCCAGACCTTCGTGCACAACATGGCGCTGCGCCTGCCCGCCGAGAGCCTCGTCGTCTACGCCTCGACCTGGCGCGACGGCGTCGAGGTGCGCAAGTTCGACGCGGAGCAGCCGTTCGAGGTCGTTCGTGACCGCACCACGATGCTGCTGCCGACCCCGCGGGTCACCCGCCGGGCCGTGGAGCTGCTGGGCGCGCACGGCTGTTCCTCGGTCTGGTTCGGGGCCGCGGCGCCGCTCGGGCTGATGTCCCCGGCGCTGCGCCGTGCGGGCGCGGAGCGGATCGTCGGCATGACCCACGGCCACGAGGCCGCCTGGGCACAGCTGCCCGCCTCCCGCCAGTTGCTGCGGCGGATCGGAGCCGGCACGGACACGTTGACCTATCTGGGTGAGTACACGCGCGCCCGGATCGCCTCGGCCGTCGGGCCGCAGGCGGCCGCACGGATGATCCAGGTCCCCCCGGGCGTCGACGAGCAGACCTTCCACCCCGACTCGGGCGGCGACGCGGTGCGCGCCCGGCTGGGCCTGACCGACCGGCCCGTCGTGGTGTGCGTGTCGCGCCTGGTCCGGCGCAAGGGGCAGGACACGCTGATCCGCTCCTGGCCGTCGGTCCTGGCCAAGGTGCCGGACGCGGTCCTGCTCGTCGTCGGCGGCGGCCCCTACCGGGCGGACCTGGAGAGGCTGGCGCGGGAGACGGGCGTCTCCTCGTCCGTGCGCTTCACCGGCCCGGTGCCCTGGGAGGAGCTGCCCGCCCACTACGGCGCGGGCGACGTCTACGCGATGCCCTGCCGCACCCGGCGCGGCGGGCTGGACGTCGAGGGCCTGGGCATCGTCTACCTGGAGGCCTCGGCGACGGGCCTGCCGGTCGTCGCGGGCGACTCCGGCGGCGCCCCGGACGCGGTCCGCGAGGGCGAGACGGGCTACGTGGTGCCGGGCCGCGACCGCGGCGACCTCGCCGAGCGGCTCGTCGAGCTGCTGCTGGACGCGGGCCTGCGAGCCCGGATGGGCGCGGCGGGGCGCCGGTGGGTGGAGGAGGCGTGGCGCTGGGACCTCCTGGCGCACCGGCTGGAGGGCCTGCTCTGAGAACGGCGAGGGGGGCGGGGCCGACGGCCCCCCC
>NZ_BBPO01000029.1:40845-48189 GCF_000787815.1 Streptacidiphilus neutrinimicus | reverse complement strand
GGGGGGGGGGGGGCCGACGGCCCCGCCCCCCTCGCCGTCACGGCGTCACTTCGCGTACAGCGCCTCGATCTCGGCGCCGAAGTCCTTCATCACGACCGCGCGCTTGAGCTTGAGCGAGGGCGTGAGGTGCCCGGAGTCCTCCGAGAGCACCGTGTCGATGACGCGGAACTTCTTGACCGCCTCGGCGTGCGAGACCGCCGCGTTGCCGTCGTCGATCGCGGCCTGGAGGGCGGCCAGCAGGTCGGCGTCGTCCTTCAGGTCGGTGACGGTGGCCTGCTCCGGCTTGCCGTGCAGCTGCTTCCAGGTCGGGAAGAACTCCGGGTCCACGGTGAGCAGCGCGGCGATGAACGGGCGGGCGTCGCCGACGACCATGCACTCGCCGACCAGCGGGTGCGCGCGCACCCGGTCCTCGATCACGGCCGGGGCGACGTTCTTGCCGCCCGCGGTGACGATGATCTCCTTCTTGCGGCCGGTGATCTTCAGGTAGCCGTCGTCGTCGAGCTCGCCGATGTCGCCGGTGGCGAACCAGCCGTCGTGCAGGGCCTCGGCGGTGGCCTCCGGGTTCTCCCAGTAGCCGGTGAAGACCTGCGGGCCCTTGAGCAGGATCTCGCCGTCCTCGCCGATGCGGGCGGCGGAGCCCGGCAGCGGCTGGCCGACGGTGCCGATCTTCGGCCGGTCGTGCGGGTTGAAGGCGGTGGCCGCGCAGGTCTCGGTCAGGCCGTAGCCCTCGAGCACGGTGAAGCCGATCCCGCGGTAGAAGTGGCCGAGCCGCTCGCCCAGCGGCGCGCCGCCGGAGATGGCATGGGTGGCCCGGCCGCCCAGCGCGTTGCGCAGCTTGCTGTAGACCAGGGCGTCGAACATGCGGTGGCGCAGCTTCAGGCCGAGCGAGGCGCCGCCTTGGGTGTCCAGCGCGCGGCTGTAGGCGATGGCGGTCTCGGCGGCGCGGTCGAAGATCTTGACCTTGCCGTCCGCCTGTGCCTTGGCGCGCGCGGCGTTGTAGACCTTCTCGAAGACGCGCGGCACGCCGAGGATCAGCGTCGGGCGGAACGAGGCCAGCTCGGCGGTGACCTCCTTGAGGTCCGGGACGTGGCCGATGCGGATCGGCGCCATCGCGGCGGCGATCTCGGCGATCCGGCCCAGCACGTGCGCCTGCGGCAGGAAGAGCAGGATCGAGGCGTGGCCCGGCCGGAACAGCGGCTCCAGGCGGGCGGTGATGTTACCGAGCTCCGACATGAAGTTGGCGTGGGTGAGCATGCAGCCCTTGGGGCGGCCGGTGGTGCCCGAGGTGTACACGATGGTGGCGACGGTGTCCGGGCTGAGGGTGGCGCGGCGCTCGTCGACGGCGGCGTCGGAGACGTCCGCCCCGGCTCTCGCCAGTTCCTCGAGGCCGCCCGCCTCCAGCTGCCAGACCTGCTTGAGCTGCGGCAGCCGCTCGCGCACCTCGGCGATGACGGCCTCGTGCCGCGGCAGCTCCGCGACGCAGGCCACCGCGCCGGAGTTGCCGAGGATCCACTCGACCTGCTCGGCCGAGGACGTCTCGTACACGGGGACGGTGACGGCGCCGGCGCACCAGATCGCGAAGTCCAGCAGGGTCCACTCGTAGCGGGTGCGCGCCATCAGGCCCACCCGGTCCCCGGGGCCGACGCCGACGGCGATCAGGCCCTTGGCGGCGGCCCGCACCTCGGCCAGGAACTGGGTGGCGGTGCGGTCCTGCCAGGCGCCGTCGACCTTGCGCGCGACGAGTGGCAGGTCGGGATACCGCTCGGCGTTGGCATGGATGAGATCGGTGAGGTTTCCGCCGCTCGGCACCTGGTAGAGGGCCGGAAGGCTGAACTCGCGCAAAGCTTGCTCCTCGATCATCTCGCGCCGTCCGGCCAGGGCTCTGCTCCATCTACCGACCTGGGCGCTGCCACGGCGACGCTGCTGGGACGCCAGGACGTTACTAGCGGGTAGGACCAAAGGGGTAGATGTACCGGCCAGGTGTTTCCAGGGTCACACTGCTGCCCAGCGTAGTGGGGGCCTAGGGTTGGGCCCATGCGGGTCCATGTGGTCAGCGACGTGCACGGCAACAGCGAGGCGCTGGCGCGCGCCGGGGAGGGGGCGGAGGCACTGGTCTGTCTCGGTGATCTGCTGCTCTTCCTCGACTACGCAGACCACAGCCGGGGCATCTTCCCCGACCTGTTCGGCGCGGCCAACGCGACCGAGCTGGTCCGCCTGCGCACCGAACGCCGCTTCGAGGACGCGCGCGCCTTCTCCGCCGAGCTGTGGGCCGGCGTCGGCATGGACCGCGCCGACGCCATCGAGGGCGCCGTGCGCCGTCAGTACGCCGAGCTGTTCGCCGCCTTCCCCGCGCCCACCTACGCCACCTACGGCAACGTGGACCTGCCGCGCCTGTGGCCGGAGTTCTCCCGGGCCGGGGTCACCGTGCTGGACGGCGAGACCGTCGAGCTCGGCGGCCTCGTCTTCGGCTTCGTCGGCGGCGGGCTGCCGAGCCCGATGCGGACCCCGTTCGAGATCACCGACGAGGAGTACGCGGCCAAGGTCGCGGCGCTGGGCCGGGTCGACGTGCTGTGCACGCACATCCCGCCCGCAGTCCCGGAGCTGACCTACGACACCGTGGCCCGCCGCTTCGAACGCGGCAGCGAGGCGGTGCTGGAGGCGATCAGGGAGACGCAGCCCGCGTACGCCCTCTTCGGCCACGTGCACCAGCCGCTGGCCCGGCGGATGCGGATCGGCCGGACCGAGTGCGTCAACGTCGGCCACTTCAACGCGACCGGCCGCCCCTGGGTTCTGGACATATGAGCACCGGAGACTGGGCGCTGAGCGGGCATGCGGACGCGATAGCCTCTTCGCGGCAGCAGTAAGAGGCAGCAGTAAGAGGTCGAGAGGCGGAGGCCACCCGATGGCGGAGCACACCAGGTCGAGCACCACGATCGAGGCCGGCCCCGCCGCGATCATGGCCGTGATCGCGGACTTCGCCGCGTACCCGGTGTGGACGGGCGAGGTCAAGGAGATCGAGGTCCTGGCCGAGGACGCCGGCGGCCGCGCCGAGCAGGTGCGGCTGCTGCTGGACGCGGGCGCCATCAAGGACGAGCACGTCCTCGCCTACACCTGGGACGGCGACCGCAAGGTCAGCTGGACCCTGGTCAAGAGCCAGATGCTCAAGTCGCTCGACGGCTCCTACACCCTCACCCCGGCCGGCGGCCGCACCGAGGTCACCTACCAGCTCGCGGTGGACGTCAAGATTCCGATGCTGGGCATGATCAAGCGCAAGGCCGAGAAGGTCATCATCGACCGGGCGCTCGCCGGTCTGAAGAAGCGCGTCGAGGAACTCTCCGTCTGATGCCCTCCGCACCCGCGATGCCCCGGCTGGTCCTGGTCACCGGCTCGGGCGGGGCCGGCCGCAGCACCGTCGCGGCCGCCACCGCCGCGCTGGCCGCCCAGTCCGGGGAGCGGGTGCTGCTCGTCGCCGCCGACGACCCGCACCGCGCGATGGACGGGCTGCTCGACCACCGGCTGGGCGGCGAGCCCGCCCGGATCGGTCTGGAGCCGGGCCTGTTCGCGCTGCGGCTGGACGAGCAGACGTCCTTCCGCGCGGCCGGTCTTCGGCTGATGGAGCGGGCCGGGCCGCTGTTCGACCTGCTCGGCGTGGAGCCGCTGGAGGCGGACGAGCTGTCCGCCCTGCCGGGCGCGCACGAGCTCGCCCTGCTGGACCTGCTGCGGACGCTGCCGGGCACGGCGGCCGAGGGCGCCCGTGGGTACGACCTCGTGGTCGTCGACGCCCCACCCGTCGCCCAACTGCTGACCGCACTCGCGCTGCCCGCGCAGCTCGACGCCTACCTGGCCCGGCTGCTGCCGGACGAGCGGCAGGCGGCCCGCGCGCTGCGCCCGCTGCTGGCCGGTCTCGCGGGCGTGCCGATGCCCGCGCAGTGGCTCTTCGAGGCCCGCGCCTGGGCCTCCGCCGAACTGGCCGACGTCCGGGCGGCGTTGGACGCGCCCGGCACCACCGTCCGCCTGGTCGTGGCCCCGCCGCGCGGCCCGCGGGCCCGCGCGGCGCTGCGCGCCCTGCGGGCCGGACTGGCCCTGCACCAGCTGCCGCTGGAGTCGGTGATCGTCAACGGCGCCAAGGCGCCGAACGCCGACGACTGGGCCGACCGGACCGCCTGGGGCGGCGTGCCCGTGCACGCCGTGGCGGACCTCGGCCGCGAGCCGGAGCGCGGCGACCTGTTCGAGCTGGCCGAGCCCGCCGCGCTGGCCGCCTGGCCGGAGGGGCCGGTCCTGGCCGCCCGCGAGGCGACCGCCTGGGCGGTCTCGGACCGGCTGGACAGCTCCGACGGGCAGCTGGTCTGGCACATCCCGCTGCCGGGGGCCGAGCGCGGGGATCTCGACCTGGTCCGCCGGGGCGACGAACTGCTGCTCGGCGTCGCGGGCAGCCGCCGCGCCGTACCGCTGCCCTCGGCGCTGCGCCGGTGCACCGTCGCGGGCGCCGCGTTGCGCGAGGGGGAGCTGACCGTGCGTTTCGCACCCGACCCTTCCCTGTGGCCCGCCTCTCCCAGGTAACGTCGAAGGCGTAGACGCCGACGAGGGGAGTGGGTCATGAGCATGGCCGAGGACAACGCCGCGGAGCGCAGCGGGGACGTGTGGGCGGAGGCCGTCGCCGAGTTCGCCGAGCAGGAGCGGCAGGCGCCGCCGCGGCCGGAGGAGCACACCGCCCCCGCCGTGCCCGAGGACTACGTGCCGGCCGCGGACGCCGAGGAGGTCGAGGAGACCGGGGCGGGCGCGCACCAGGACGCCGGAGCGGAGTCGCCGTTCGGAGCGGAGCTGCCGTTCGGCGCCGAGCTGGGCCCGCTCGTCGAGGAGGTCCGCCGGTTCGCCGGGGCGGTCAGCGAGAAGGTGTCGGCCCTGAGCGCCGGTCAGAGCGACCCGATGGAGGTGCTTCAGGATCTCGCCGCGCCGCTGCGCAGCAAGAGCCCCGCCGTCTACGGGCACCTGCTGGCCGCGGGAGGCGAACTGATCGCGGCGTACCGCGCTGCGGTTTCAGCCTCCGAACGCCGGTGGGCCGCGCCGAAGCAGAACGGGACCGAACACATCGACCTGGACTAGACCTCGTCAGGCCGGAGCTGACGCAGAACAGGGAGATTTGTTTTCGACTTGTGAAGTCGCGCGGAACACTCTCGCCTTCCTGTCTTCGGCTAATGTACGGTACCGCCCAGCGGGGATCCACCGGAGACTGAGGGACACATGGGACTCACCATCGGCGTCGACGTCGGCGGCACGAAGATCGCGGCCGGGGTCGTGGACGAGAACGGGGCGATCCTGGCGCGCACCCGCGTGCCGACGCCCGCCGATCCGCAGTGGGCCGTCGGCGCGATCGCCGACGCGATCAAGGAGCTGCGCGAGGACCACGAGGTGGTCGCTGTCGGGGTCGGTGCTCCCGGCTACATCGACCGCGACCGTTCGACGGTCCTGATGGCGCCCAACATCGCCTGGGAGAACGAGCCGCTGAAGGCCCGTATCGAGGATCTGGTCCATCTCCCGACGGTGGTCGAGAACGACGCCAACGCGGCCGCCTGGGGCGAGTTCCGCTTCGGCGCCGCGGCGAGCCACCAGGACATGATCATGGTCACGGTGGGGACCGGCATCGGCGGCGGCATCGTCATCGAGGGCCGGATGCACCGCGGCAGCTTCGGCGTGGCCGGCGAGATCGGCCACCTGAACATGGTGCCCGACGGCCTCCCCTGCGGCTGCGGCTCCAAGGGCTGCTGGGAGCAGTACGGCTCCGGCCGCGCCCTGCGCCGCTACGGCCGCGAGGCCGCGGCCGCCGATCCGGTGCGCGGCAAGCGGATGCTGGAGCTGAACGAGGGCGTCGCCGAGACCATCACCGGCAGTCAGATCACCCAGGCCGCCCAGGAGGGCGACCCGATGGCCCTCGAGGTCTACGACGAGCTGGCCGACTGGCTCGGCCGCGGTCTGGCCGACCTCGCCTCCCTCTTCGACCCGGCCGTCTTCGTCCTCGGCGGCGGCGTCTCCGACTCCGGCCGCCTGCTGCTGGACCCGGTCGCCAAGGCCTTCGCGAAGTACCTCATCGGCGGTGTGCACCGCCCCCGCGCGGAGGTCGTCCTCGCCACGATCGGGTCCGCCGCCGGCATCATCGGCGCGGCCGACCTCGCCCGCGTCTGATCCCCGGCCCCGCGCGCTGCAGATCTTCACACGACGTGCCCGCACCGATTCCCGGTGCGGGCACGTTCGTTTTGCCAGACTCGAAGGCATGGACCCGCTTCGCCGGCAATCGCGACGCACGGACGCCTGGGAGCTGCCGGCCTCCGGGCCGCAGCCGGACGGCTCGGAGATCGTCCGGGTCGTCAGTTACAACATCCGCAGCCTGCGCGACGACCGCACGGCGGTGGTGCGGGTGCTGCGGGCGCTGGAGCCGGACCTGGTCTGCGTCCAGGAGTCGCCGCGGTTCTGGTTCCCCCGGCCCCAGGCCGCCTGGCTGGCCCGCTCGGCGGGCCTGATGGTCCTCAGCGGCGGCAGGTCGGCCGCGGGCCCGCTGCTGCTGGGCCGCCTGCGGGCGGTGCCGCTCTCCACCCACGACGTCTGGCTGCCTCGCCGTCCGGAGCTGCACCAGCGCGGGTTCGCCACCACGGTGGTCCGGTTGGGCGCGGCCGCGCCGTTCTCGGTGACCAGCTGTCACCTGTCTCTGGACGGCCAGGAGCGGTACGAGCAGTTCCAGCTCCTGCTGGACCATCTCGACGGCCTCGGCGTGGCCCACTCGGTCGTCGGCGGCGACTTCAACGAGCACCCGGGCGAACGGGGTTGGGATCTGCTGGCCGGGCGGCTCCAGGACGGCTGGGCGACCCGCCCGTGGGGGAACGAGTTCAGCAGCGTCCCGAAGAACCCGCACCAGCGCATCGACGGCGTCTTCGCCACCGCCGACGTCGAGGTGCTCGCCTGCGGCGTCGCGGGCGAGGGCTTCCCGGGGCTGAGCGGGAGGGACCTCGTCCTCGCCACCGACCACCTGCCCGTCCTCGCGGCGCTGCGGGTGCCCGCGGCGGCCTGAACGCGGCCGCCTGCCGCCTCGGTGCGCCGGTCCGTGCGCCGGAGCGTCAGACGACCGCGCCGTGGTTGGGGTCGTCGTCGTGGTCGTCCGGGTCCGGGTCCTTCATCCGGGCCACCAGCGTCGCCACCGCGCCGGCCACGGCGCACACGCCCAGGAACGTCGCCATCTCCGGCAGCTCGCCGATGCCGCCCAGCAGGATCAGGGCGATGCCGACGACGAGGGCCAGCAGCGCCAGCTTCGTCGCGGGCTGCGCCTGCGGCAGCGGCGGAGGCTCCGGCGGGGTG
>NZ_BBPO01000029.1:0-40599 GCF_000787815.1 Streptacidiphilus neutrinimicus | reverse complement strand
TAGTGCTCGTCGTCGGGATCCTCCGCGGCCGTCCAGGCGCGCGGGTCGACCGGCGGGACCGCCCGGACCATCGGGAGCGGTCGGATCACGGGCGGGCGCGGGCGCGCCTGCGGTGCGCCCAGGCCCATGTCGGAGGCGGAGACGTCCTCCGCCTCCGGCCAGCTGCGGTCGGACTCGGCGACGGGCTCGTCGAAGCCGGCCACCAGCTCCGCGAACAGCTCGTCGTCGGAACGGCCGGAACGTTCCGGACGCTCCGCACCCTCCGGCTCGGCCATCGCGCTCAGCCCTTCGTCACGGGAACGGTCAGGCGCTGGACGAAGTGCATGCTCCCGTCGAAGATCAGCTCCGCGTCGTAGTCGAGCGTCGCCACGTGGAGGCTGCGATCCAGCAGGCGCTCCTCGAGGTCCTTGGAGCCGACGTGCGCCAGCAGCGTGCGGCCGCTGTCGGGGCTGACCACGTTGTCCTTGGGGCTGCGGAAGAGCAGCAGTGGCTGGGTCACCGACGGCAGTTCGGACTGGACGATCCGGGTCAGCTGCTTCATCGAGTGCGCGGCGTGCAGCGGGGTGCGGGTGTAGCCGCCCTCGTCGACGCCGGGCTTGGCGATGTCGCTGGCGATCCCGGGGAAGCTCGGCACCAGGTGGCGGACGACCGGCAGTGCGACGTGCGCCTGTCCGGGCATCTTGACCAGCGGGTTCACCAGCACCAGGCCGCTGACTCCGGCGCCCTGCCGTGCCGCCAGGTGCAGGGAGAGCAGCCCGCCCATGGACAGGCCGAAGACGAAGACCTGGTCGCACTCCTCCGCCAGCTCGAGGTACTCGCGCTCGACCGTCGCGTACCAGTCCTGCCAGCGGGTGGTGTTGAGGTCCTTCCAGTGCGTGCCGTGACCCGGCAGCAGCGGGAGGGAGACGCTGTAGCCCTCGGCGGCGGCACGCTCGGCCCAGGGGCGCATCGACCTCGGCGAACCGGTGAAGCCGTGGCAGACCAGGATTCCCACCGGCCCGCCGCGATGGCGGTACGGTTCGGCGCCGGGCAGCAGCGGCATGACAGGTCCTTCCCGAGGGTGGGCCAAGTGGGGGCGAATCGGGTGCGCCAGTAGGCGCCATCGTCGCACGTCGGCAACGCGCGCGTACAGCTTCCGTATTCCCCGCCGCCTTCCTGCCGCCTCCGGGTGGAGGGAGACTGGCGGGAACCGGACTAAGGTTCTCGTTGGTCAGGTGAGTATGGAGGTCAGGGTTGTTCTACCGGCTGATGAAGTTGATCGTCGCCCCGCTGCTGAAGATCTTCTTCCGTCCGTGGGTCGATGGGATGGAGAACATCCCCGAGGAGGGTCCGGCCATTCTGGCCAGCAACCACCTCTCCTTCTCCGACTCGTTCTTCCTGCCCGCGCTGATCCCGAGGCGCCGGGTCACCTTCATCGCCAAGTCCGAGTACTTCACCGGGACGGGTATCAAGGGCAAGTTGACGGCGGCCTTCTTCAAGGGCGTCGGGCAGCTCCCCGTCGACCGGTCCGGCGTGCGCGGGGCCGGTGAGGCCGCGATCCGCAGCGGCATCGAGGTCATCGAGCGTGGCGAGCTCTTCGGCGTCTACCCCGAGGGCACCCGCTCCCCCGACGGTCGCCTCTACCGCGGCAAGGTCGGCGGCGTGGCCCGCATCGCCCTGGCCACCGGCGCGCCGGTGATCCCGGTCGCCATGATCGACACCGAGAAGCTCCAGCCTCCGGGGAAGGTGCTGCCGAAGCTCGGCGTGCGGCCCGGCATCCGGATCGGCCGTCCGATGGACTTCTCCCGTTACCACGGCATGGAGAACGACCGCTTCATCCTGCGCTCGGTCACCGACGAGGTGATGTACGAGATCATGCGTCTGTCCGGCCAGGAGTACGTGGACGTCTACGCCACGGCCGCCAAGCGGGCGATGCAGGAGGCCAGGAAGCAGGAGAAGCAGTTGGAGAAGCAGCAGGCCAAGCAGGGTGCGCAGGGCACCCGGGACCAGCAGGGGCAGTAGGAGGGGACGTGGGGGACGTCGGGGGGAAACCGAGGGTCGCGGCTGTCGCCGTCGGCGGGGGTTCGTTCTCCGTCGAGCAGCCGCTGTGGATCGCGATCAGCGCGTTCCGCGTGCTGACGCTGCTCTACGCGATCGGCCGTTACGCCCAGCACGAGCAGCACTACACCAACCAGCTCGGCGCCTGGATCTACATGGGCGTGCTCTCGGCGTGGACGCTCGGCACGGTCAAGGTCTTCTGGTCCAAGGAGCACTGCGGCCGCCGCTGGCTGGTCGTGGACCTCTCCCTGGTGGTGCTCGGCATCCTGCTGACCCGTGCCTTCGACGGCCCGCACTGGGTGAGCGGCGGCGACGTCACGCTGCCGACGATCCGCGCGGCGAGCTCCGTGCTCGGCTTCGCCGCCTACGGGGGCTGGCTGCCGGCGGCCTTCGCGGGTGTCGTGGTCGGCGTCGCGAACGTGATCGAGGCCGGCAGGCCCGGCGAGGTGGGCAAGCTCGACTCGTCGAACCTGCACAACATCGTGCTGCTGCTGCTCGCCGGGGTGGCCATCGGCTTCGTCATCGACCTGGCCCGCAAGAGTGAGGAGACGCTCGCCCGCGCCCTGGAGATCCAGGCCGCGACGCGCGAGCGCGAGCGGCTGGCCCGGGACATCCACGACGGCGTGCTGCAGGTCCTGTCGCTGGTGAAGCGGCGCGGCCTGGAGCTCGGCGGGGAGGCCGCCGAGATCGCGGCCCTGGCCGGTGAGCAGGAGGCGGCGCTGCGCCGCCTGGTCGCGAGCGGCCTCGGCCCGGCCGCCTCGGAGGTCCCCGCCCCCGCCCGTGCCGGGCGCGTCGCCGAGGCGACCGTCGACCCGAGCACGCCGCAGGACCTCCGCGCCCTGCTCGCGCCGCTGTCGGATCCGCAGATCAGCCTGGCACAGCCGGGAACGGCGGTGCTGCTGCCCGCGCAGGCGGCGACGGAGCTGGCGGCTGCGGTCGGCGCAGCGCTGGACAACGTCCGGCGGCACGTGGGCGAGCAGGCCAGGGCGTGGATCCTGGTCGAGGACGAGCCGGACGCCGTGATCGTGAGCGTGCGCGACGAGGGCCCGGGCTTCGACCCGGCGCGGCTGGTCGAGGCGGAGCGCGAGGGCCGGCTCGGCGTCTCGCAGTCGATCCGCGGCCGGCTGCGCGATCTCGGCGGCAGCGCGGAGATCTACTCGGCGGCCGGTCAGGGCACCGAGGTGGAGCTGCGGGTGCCGAAGCAGCGTCAGCAGAGCCGTCAGTAGAGCCGTCGGTAGGGCCGTCGGCGGTCAGGGCCGTCGACAGGCGTCAGCGGGAGGGGAAGCGATGGGCGAGGCGATACGGGTGATGGTGGTCGACGACCACCCGATGTGGCGTGAGGCCGTGGCACGGGACCTGGCGGACGCCGGCTTCGAGGTCGTGGCCACCGCGGGCGACGCCCGCGAGGCGGTGCAGCGCGGGCGGGCGGTCTCGCCGGGCGTGGTCGTGCTCGACCTCAACCTGCCGGACAAGCCGGGCGTCGAGGTCTGCCGCCAGCTGATGGCGGGGGAGGCCGCGCCGCGCGTGCTCGTGCTCTCCGCCAGCGGCGAGCACGGCGACGTCCTTGAGGCGGTCAAGTCCGGCGCCACCGGATACCTGGTGAAGTCCGCCAGCCGCGAGGAGCTGATCGACGCCGTGCGCCGCACGGCCGCGGGCGACGCCGTGTTCACCCCTGGTCTGGCCGGGCTGGTCCTCGGCGAGTTCCGCCGCCTCGCGGCCGAGCCCGCCCCGGCGGGCCAGGACCGCGGTGACGCGCCCCGGCTGACCGACCGGGAGACGGAGGTGCTGCGCCTGGTGGCCAAGGGCCTGCCCTACAAGGCGATCGCCGACCGCCTGGTGCTCTCCCCGCGCACGGTGCAGAACCACGTGCAGAACACCCTCGGCAAGCTCCAGCTCCACAACCGGGTGGAACTGGTCCGCTACGCCATCGCCGCCGGCCTCGACGAGGACGAGCGGGCCTGATCCACGCGACGGCCTAGTCCCGCGTGAAGGTGGCGCTGACGGCGACCTCCGTCAGGCCCCTCATCATGCCCAGCCGGTTCCAGCCGAGGCCGAAGCGGTCGCGGTCGATGGTGGTGTCCACGGCGACGGTGACGGACTCGGCGGTGCGGCCGGTGACCGTCCCGGTGAGCGTCAGAGGCTCGGTGACGCCGCGGACGGTCAGCTCGCCGGTCAGCGCGACGGAGCCGTCGCCCTGCGGCTCGGCCCCGGTCGCGGTGAAGACCAGCTCGGGGAAGCGCTCGGCGTCGAAGAAGTCCGCGGAGCGCAGGTGACTGTCGCGCTTGGTGTGGCCGGTGTCCAGCGAGGCGGCGGCCAGCGTCAGCGACCCCGTCGCGGGCCCGCCGTCGGCGGGGACCTCCCCGGCGCCCTTCACCTCGGTGAAGCGGCCCTTGACGGTGACCAGACCCCACATCGTCCGGTGCTGGATGCGTACCTCGGAGGTGCTGGGGTCGAGCCGGTAGCGCCCGGCGGGCAGGGAAGTGGACATGGCGGGGAGCCTCTCGCTGGATAGCTAGCTGGATATTAAGTAGCTAGTTAGACGTTAACGCGCATTGCTACCCTGGGCAAGAGCGGGTCGATTCGTAGGAGAGGTCGGGGGATGGCCGAGAACTGTCCGGGCGCGGCGGACCTTGAGCTGCTGGAGCAGTGGAACACGCTGCAGGCGGGCTTCCGTCGCCTCACCGACCAGCTGCTCTCCGACGTCGACGCGAAGGCGGGCATCGCACCCTCGGAGTTCCAGGTGCTCTGGTTCCTGCTGACCTCGCCGGACCAGGCCGCGCCGATGAACCAGCTGGCCGCGACGTTGAACTTCACCACCGCCGGCACGACGAAGGTCGCCGACCGGCTGACGGAGGCGGAGCTGATCCTCCGTCAGCCGAGTGCGGCGGACCGCCGCGTGGTCCTCGCCTCGCTCACGGACAAGGGCCGGCGCGTCGCCATGGACGCGGCGCTGGCCCTCGCCGGCGCGCTGCGGGAGCGGGTGGTCGACCGGGTCGGCGCGGACGCCTTCTCGAAGACGGCGGGCTGCATGCGCGCACTGGACCCGAACCCCGAGCGGCTCTGCCGTCCCTGAGCGGGTGTGCGCCTACGCGGTCTGCGGCACCAGCTCGGCCAGCGCCTCCCGCACGATCGCCAGCCCGTCGAGCGTCAGCACGGACTCGGGGTGGAACTGGAGGCCCGCGAAGCCGGGCCCGCGCAGCGCGTGGACGTCGCCCGTCTCCGCTTCACGGCTGACCTCGATCCCGCGGGCGGCGAGCCGCGCCGCGGCGGCGTCGTCGGCGCGCGCGGTGAACGTGTTGTAGAAGCCGACGGTCCGCTCCCGCCCGAACACGGCGACCCGCTCCTGCGCCCCCTGGTACGGCGTGGCCTTCCGATGCAGCGGCAGTCCGAGTGCCTGGCTCAGCAGTTGGTGGCTCAGGCAGACCGCGAGGAACCCGGCCGGGCGGCCGACGGCCAGCAGCGAGGCGACCAGTGCGCGCATCGCGGTCATCTTCGGGCCGTCCGCCGCCGGGTCGCCGGGGCCGGGGCCGAGCACCAGCGGGCCCTCGTGCGCGGCGACGGCCTCGGCCAGGCCCGGCGCGTCCCAGCGCCGTACGGTCACCCGGTGGCCGAGCGACCGCAGCAGGTGGGCGAGCATCGAGGTGAAGGTGTCCTCGCAGTCGACCACCAGGCAGTGCAGGCCCTCGCCGGCCCCGGCCGCCCCCGTCACCGGCGTCTGCATCCGCAGCCAGAACGGGGAGAGGTTCTTGCGGCGGGCGTCCAGTGCCGCCTGGACCCGGTGGTTCTCCGCGAGCACGGGTGCGGCGCCGCCGCGCGGCGGCCGCGCCGGGACCGCGCCGATCGCGGCCAGCACCCCGGCCGCCTTGGCGTGGGTCTCGGCGACTTCGGACGCGGGATCGGAGTGGCGCACCAGCGTCGCGCCGACGCGGACGGCGAGGCGGCCGGTGGCGGGGTCGATGTCGGCCGTGCGGATCAGGATGGGGGAGTCGAGCGTCTGAGCGCCGCCCGCGGTGCGGCCGACCAGGGCCAGCGCGCCGGAGTAGTAGCCGCGGCCGGTGGGCTCGTAGCGGGAGATGACCCTGGTCGCGTTCTCGACGGGGCTGCCGGTCACGGTCGCCGCGAACATGGTCTCGCGCAGCACCTCGCGCACGTCCAGCGAGGTGCGGCCGCGCAGCTCGTACTCGGTGTGGGCGAGATGCGCCATCTCCTTCAGGCGCGGGCCGAGGACCTGGCCGCCCAGGTCGCCGACCTGGCACATCATCTTCAGCTCCTCGTCCACGACCATGGTGAGCTCCTCCAGCTCCTTCGGGTCGTTGAGGAAGGCCAGCAGCGAGTCGAGCGTCGGACCGCCGGACGGATAGCGGTAGGTGCCGGAGATCGGGTTCATCACCACCGTCCCGCCGGTCTGCCGCACGTGGACCTCGGGGCTCGCGCCCACCAGTACGTTCGTGCCCGTGTGCACCAGGAAGGTCCAGTACGCGCCGCGCTCCTGCTCCAGCAGACGGCGAAAGAGCGTGAGTGCGAGGGCGGGGGAGAAGTCCGCCAGCGTCGCGGTGAAGTCACGGCGGATCACGAAGTTGGCGCCCTCGCCCCGGCCGATCTCGTCCTCGATCACGCGTCGCACGATCTCCGCGTAGGCGTCGTCGTCCACGTCGAAGGCGCCGTCGCGCAGGGCGACCGGCCGCTGCGGCAGCGCGGCGCGCAGCCGGGCCAGCGGCAGGCGGTACGACTCGCGGACGCGCAGGGCGCGCAGCGGGGTGCCGTCGTCGCGGGCCTCGAAGCCGCGTTCGCGGATCTGCCGGTAGGGGACCAGGGCCAGCAGGTCGTGCTCGGGCCGGCCGGAGGCCGGAGCGCCGTGCGGCAGCGGCAGCTCGGCGAGCGTCGCGTACGTGCCGACCTCGCCGATCAGCAGCTCCACGGTGTCCGGGGCCAGGCGCGGCGTGCGGCGGTGCAGCAGGGCGAAGGGCTCTCCGGCTTCGGTGAGCCGGGCGACGAGGGCGGGCACGTCGGGCGCGTCGTTCACGGTGGGCCTTCCTGAGGGATCGGGAGCCGGGTCGGTCCGACCGCTCTCGGGGAGGCCGCGTGAGACGCGAAACGGCCGCCCCGAGGGGCGGCCGCTGAGGTCTGCGTGGGTACGCGAGCTAGTGGGCCGCCTCGGGGACGGTCCACCACCAGGAGTAGGTGTACTGCGCGTTCACAGACAGCAGCGTAGCGGAAGCCGGCGGCGGAGGCGGCCCGTCCACCACGTGTCTCACCCATCGGGCGTGATGCCCAATTCGTTTCCGTGACCACGTAGCCTTGCAGCGTGACCGTGAACGCTGACACCACCGCCCAGGACTTCTCCTGGCTGTCCCTTCCCGCGGCGCAGCAGCCCGACTGGCCGGATTCCGAGGCTCTGCGCAAGGTTCTTGCGGAGCTCGCCTCGTATCCGCCGCTCGTCTTCGCCGGCGAGTGCGACCAGCTGCGCGCCCGCCTGGGGGCGGTCGCGCGCGGTGAGGCGTTCCTCCTGCAGGGCGGCGACTGCGCCGAGGCCTTCGACGCCGTCTCCGCGGACCACATCCGCAACAAGCTCAAGACGCTGCTGCAGATGGCCGTCGTGCTGACCTACGCCGCGTCCGTGCCGGTGGTCAAGGTCGGCCGGATCGCCGGCCAGTACTCCAAGCCGCGCTCGAAGTCGACCGAGACCCGCGACGGGGTGACCTTGCCCGTCTACCGCGGCGACTCCGTCAACGGCTTCGACTTCACGCCCGAGTCCCGCATCCCGGACCCGGAGCGCCTCAAGCGGATGTACCACGCGTCCTCGTCCACGTTGAACCTGGTCCGCGCGTTCACCACCGGTGGCTACGCCGACCTGCGCCAGGTGCACGCGTGGAACCAGGACTTCGTACGCAACTCGCCCTCCGGCCAGCGCTACGAGCGCCTGGCCAAGGAGATCGACAACGCGCTGGCCTTCATGAACGCCTGCGGGGTGGACCCGGAGGAGTTCAAGACGGTCGAGTTCTTCTCCTCGCACGAGGCGCTGGTGCTGGACTACGAGACGGCGCTGACCCGCACCGACTCGCGCACCGGCCAGCTGTACGACGTCTCCGGCCACATGGTGTGGATCGGCGAGCGCACCCGGCAGCTGGACCACGCGCACATCGAGTTCGCGTCGAAGATCCGCAACCCGCTCGGGGTGAAGCTCGGCCCGACCACCTCGGTGGACGACGCGCTGACGCTGATCGACCGGCTGGACCCGGACCGTGAGCCGGGCCGGCTGTCCTTCATCACCCGGATGGGCGCGGGCAAGGTCCGCGATCTGCTGCCGAACCTGGTGGAGAAGGTCACCGCGTCCGGCGCGCAGGTCGCCTGGATCTGCGACCCGATGCACGGCAACACCTTCGAGGCCTCCAGCGGCCACAAGACCCGCAACTTCGACGACGTCCTCGACGAGGTCAAGGGCTTCTTCGAGGTGCACCGGGCGCTGGGCACCCACCCCGGTGGCATCCACGTCGAGCTGACCGGCGACGACGTGACCGAGTGCGTGGGCGGCGGCGACGAGGTCTTCGTCGACGACCTGCACCAGCGCTACGAGACGGCCTGCGACCCGCGCCTCAACCGCAGCCAGTCCCTGGACCTGGCGTTCCTCGTCGCGGAGATGCTGCGCTGATCCGGCGGGTGTGACCCGAGTGTGACGAAGGCCCCTCCGGTTTCGACCGGAGGGGCCTTTCCGCTTTGGGGAGCGATTGAGTAAGGTAAGCCTTAGCTCAGTTACCTGCTCGACGTGGAGGCCCTGGATGTACGTGTGCGTGTGCCACGCGGTCACCGAGGAGCGGGTCCGTCAGGAGATCAGCGAGGGCGCGAAGACCCCCCGCCAGGTCGCCAAGGGCTGCAAGGCCGGCACCGACTGCGGTTCCTGCGTCCGCCGCATCCAGGCGCTGCTGGGCCACGAGGGCGCCCGTCCCTGCCCGACCTCCCGGCTCGCCGCCAGGCTCGGCCTCCCGGTGAGCGCCGAGGCAGCCGAGGCCGCCCGGGCCGCCTGAGCCCCTAGCTCTCCGGCTGCTCGATCAGCTGCGCCAGGTAGAGCGGCTCGCCGAGCTTCTCCACCAGCTCCAGCTGGGTGTCGAGGTAGTCGATGTGGTGCTCCTCGTCGGCGAGGATCGACTCGAAGATGTTGGCCGAGGTGACGTCCCCCTTGGCGCGCATGACCACGATCCCGCGCCGCAGCCGGTCGATGGCCTCGACCTCGATCTGGCGGTCCGCCTCGAACATCTCCTTGACCGTCTGCCCGATGCGCAGGTGGAACAGGCGCTGGTAGTTCGGCAGGCCCTCGAGGAAGAGGATCCGGTCGGTGAGCACCTCGGCGTGCTTCATCTCGTCGAAGGACTCCGCGCGGGTGAACTTCGCAAGCTTCGTCCAGCCGAAGTTCTCCTGCATCTTGGCGTGCAGGAAGTACTGGTTGATGGCGGTCAGTTCGGCCGTCAGCTGCTCGTTCAGGAACTCGATGACCTCGGGGTCGCCCTGCATGGGACCGCGCCCTTTCTCTGCCGATTCATCCGCTTTCGAGGCATCGTTCCATCCTGGACGCCCCGAATCCAGCAAGGGCACACTCACGTGACCTCTGGCGTTCACGGCCCCCGGCATCTGTCACCATTGAGCCATGGGTCAGTCCGAAAACCAGCAGGCGGCAGCTTCGGAGACCCAGCCGTCACTGCCCCCCGGCCAGCGCCTCCAGCGCGGCTGGCCGGTCCTGCACTACGGGCCGATCCCCCGTTTCAAGCCGGCCACCTGGGAGCTCCAGGTCTTCGGCGCGACCGCCGACGGCGACAAGCACAGCTGGACCTTCGAGGAGTTCACCGCGCTGCCGCGCACCGAGGTCACCGGCGACTTCCACTGCGTGACCCGCTTCAGCATGCTGGGCAACCGCTGGGGCGGCGTCTCCACGGCCACCGTCCTGGGCCTGGTCCCGCCCGCGCCCGAGGTCACCCACGTCATGGTCTGGGCCGAGTACGGCTTCAGCTCCAACCTCCGCCTCGCCGACTTCGCCGCCCCCACCTCGATCCTCGCGACCCACCGCGACGACGACCCGCTCACCGTCGAGCACGGCTTCCCGGTCCGCCTGGTCGTCCCCCACCTCTACGCCTGGAAGGGCCCCAAGTGGGTCCGCGCGGTGGAGTACATGACCGCCGACCGCCGCGGGTTCTGGGAGGAGCGCGGCTACCACAACCTCGGGGACCCCTGGCGCGAGCAGCGGTACACCTACCAGGAGGCCCCGGGCGACGGCCCGGAGGCGTGATCGCGGCCGCTCCTGTAGGGGATTCCCGTTATCCGATTGCCCCGCGGCGACGGGTCCGGAAGTATCCCGACATGGACCACATCGCCGAAGAGACCCTCCGTCACGACCGCGTCGTCCTGACCCGCTGGCGCGCCGACCAGCTCGACGAGCTGACGGTGCTCATCGACGACTCGCTCCCGCGGCTGAAGCCGTGGATGCCCTGGGCGCACACGCACTCGCGGGAGAACAGCGCCGGCTACCTCGCGCAGGCGGACGTGGAGTGGGCCTCCGGGGCCGCCTACAACTACGCGATCCGCGAGGGCGCCGTCGACGCGCCGGTGCTCGGGTCCTGCTCGATGATGGCGCGGATCGGCCAGGGCGGCTGGGAGATCGGCTACTGGATCCACGCCGACGGAAGCGGCCGCGGCCTGGTCACCATGGCCGCCGCCGCGCTCACCCGGCAGGCGTTCGCGCTGCCGGGGACGACGCATGTGGAGATCCATCACGACGCCCGCAACCACGCCAGCGGCGCGGTCCCGAAGCGTCTCGGCTTCACCGAGGCGGAGCACCGGTACGGTCCGGAGCGCGAGACGGTGGTCTGGCAGATCGACCGTCAGACCGTCGAGGGAGCGCGGTGGCCGTAGCCCGAACCCGGCCACGGGCCGGGGGCCTCGCCTACGGGCTTGTGCACCGTCTCGGTGCGGGCGAGCTCGAAGCCGCGCGAGCGGTAGTTGCGCAGGGCGGCGGGGCCGTCCAGGGAGCAGGTCTCCACGATCACCCTGCGGGTCGCGGGCAGCGAGGGGTGACGCTCCGCCAGGTCCCAGGCTCGGCGCAGGCCCAGGTCGAGCAGGTGGCCGCCGAGGCCGCGGCCGATGAACGCGGGCAGGAGGCCGAAGTAGACCACCTCGACCACGCCCTCCCCGCGCGGCGCGAGCTGGACGTAGCCGGCGGGCGTGCCGGAGACCCAGGCCACCCAGGTCTCGGTGCCCGGGACGGAGAGCCACTTCTCCCAGTCGGCGTGGCTCCACGCCAGGCGGTCGGTCCAGTGCCAGACCCCGCCGACGGCGGTGTAGAGGAACCGCGCGAACTCGGGACCGATCAGCTCGGCCCGCACCACGGCGAGGTCGACCCCGGCCGGGGCCGGGACCGGCTCGGCCGGGAGCGCGGACGGGGACCCCTGCTCCAGATGCCAGACGGTGACGGTCGTGAGCGCCATCAGTAGACCCAGATGGTGACGGTGCTGCCGAGCGGGGCCCGGCCGTTGCCGCCCGGCGTCTGGCTGTGCACCGTCGCGCCGCCGAACAGCGAGAAGCCGAGGGTGCGGACCTTGAACCCGGCCTGCTTGAGCTTCTTCTGAGCGTCCTTCTCGCCGAGGCCGGTCACGTCCGGGACGGTCACCTGCTGCTGGCCCTTGGAGACGGTCAGCGTCACGGTGACGCCCTGCTGCGACGTCCCCGGCGGCGGGCTCATCGCGGCGACGGCGCCCGGGTCCTGGTCGGAGAAGACCTGGTTCGGGTCGACCTTCACCTGGAAGCCCGCCGACTGCAGGTCCGAGGTGGCCTGGTCGACGCTCTCGCCGGTCACGTCGGGCAGGTCGACCGGCTGCGGGCCGGAACTGACGATCAGGGCGACCGGGGTGTTCGCCGCCACCTGCGCGCCCGCGGCCGGATCGGTGCCGATGACCGAGCCCGCCGGGACCGTCGGGTCGCCCTGCTGGCGCTGCGCGCCGATGCCGAGCCCGGCCTGCTGCAGCGCGCTGATCGCGTCGTTCACCGACTTGCCGGTCACCGTCGGCACGGTCGGGCGCTGCGGGCCCTTCGAGACGTCGACGGTCACCGTGGTGTCCTTGCGGACGTGCGCGCCGGGTGAGGGGTCGGTGCCGATGACCGACCCCTTGGGGACGGTCGGCGAGAAGTCCTGCTTGACCTGGACCGCGAAGCCCGCGTGCGTGAGCGCCGCGACCGCTGTCTGCTGCGGCTCGCCCAGCACGGCCGGGACGCCGGTGTAGAGGCCGCCGTTGAGCGCCCAGGTCAGCCCCGACACCAGCAGCGCGACGACCAGGACCAGCCCTGTGGGCACCGCCCAGCGCGGTCGGCCGCGGCGGCGGCGCCGGGCGACCGGCGGCGGCTCCGGCGCCTCGTGGCGCGGCATGACGAAGTCGGCGGGCAGCTCCGGCAGCATCGCCGGATCCATGATCGAGGTCCGCTCCACGGGTGGCGCGGCCGCGGCGGGGCCCGCGAACGGCGGGAGCATCGTCGTGGGCGAGCCTACGGCCGAGGACGTCGCCGCGGGAGGCTCCGCGTCCAGCTGCGCCGGGGTCAGCTCGTGACGGATCCGCTGCAGCCGCGCCAGCAGGTCGACGGCGTCGGCGGGGCGTCGGGCGGGGTCGCGGGAGGTCGCGGCCAGCGTTATGGCGTCCAGCTGCTGCGGCAGGCCGGGCACGCGCTGCGAGGGCGGCGGCACGTCGGTGCTCAGGTGCTGGTAGATGACCTGCATCGGGCTCTCGCCGGTGTGCGGCTTCGCGCCGGTCAGCATCTCGTACAGCAGCACGCCGCAGGCGTACACGTCGGTGCGCGGATCGACCGCGCCGCGCTCGATCTGCTCGGGCGCGAGGTAGGAGACGGTGCCCATCACCTGCTGGGTGGTGGCCGCGGTCTGACCGTCGACGGCCCGGACCAGACCGAAGTCGGCGACCTTGACCCGGCCGTCCCCGGTCAGCAGCACGTTCTCCGGCTTCACGTCCCGGTGCACCAGCCCGGCCCGGTGCGCGGCGCCGAGTGCCGCCAGCACCGGCTCCAGAATGTCCAGGGCGGTCCGCGGGCTCAGCGCGCCCCGGTCGCGCATCAGGTCGCGCAGGGTCCAGCCGGGCACGTACTCCATGGCCAGGAAGACCGCGGGCGGCACGGCCGCGTGGTCCTCGCCCTGGTCGAAGACGCCGACCACGTTCGGGTGCGAGAGCTTGGCGACGGCCTTGGCCTCACGGATGAAGCGCTCGACGAACTCGGGGTCCGCGGCGAAGCCGGGGTGCATCACCTTGAGAGCGACGACCCGGTCCAGCCGGGTGTCCACGCCCCGGTAGACCGTGGCCATGCCGCCGACGGCGACGCGCTGCTCGACCCGGTACCGGCCGTCGAGCACGCGCCCGATGAGGGGGTCCTGCAGCGTGACGTCCACGTGAGGAGTCTAGGGGGAGGCGGAACCTCCGCCTGTTCGGCGGCGCCATCCGTCGCAGAAGTGTAACGACTTCAGGAACACCGCAGGCCGGTCGGAAGGCAGGCAGGTCAGCACGTGGGGCAGGTCAGCGCCTGGGGCAGGTCAGAACGCCGGAGCCTCGGGGTCGAACGAGGCGCGGCCCTCCATCGGGGAGGACGCCTCCGCGTGGAAGCGCTTGGGGATGCGGCCCGCCCGGTGGGCGAGGCGTCCGGCCTCGACCGCCTTGCGCATGGCCTCCGCCATCAGTGCCGGTTCCTGCGCCCGGGTGACGGCGGTGGCGAGCATCACCGCCGCGCACCCCAGCTCCATCGCCAGTGCCACGTCCGAGGCGGTGCCCGCGCCGGCGTCGAGGATCACCGGGACGTTCGCCCGTTCGACGATCAGCTGGAAGTTGTGCGGGTTGCGGATGCCGAGCCCCGAGCCGATCGGCGAGCCCAGCGGCATGACGGCGGCGCAGCCCACGTCCTCCAGCTTGCGGGCGAGCACCGGGTCGTCGTTGGTGTAGGGCAGCACCACGAAGCCGTCGTCGACGAGGGTCTCGGCGGCGTCCAGCAGCTCGATCGGGTCGGGCAGCAGGGTGCGCTCGTCCGCGATGACCTCGAGCTTGACCCAGTTCGTGCCGAGCGCCTCCCGGCTCAGCCGGGCCGTCAGCACGGCCTCCCCGGCGGTGAAGCAGCCGGCGGTGTTGGGAAGCACGCCGATGCCGCAGCGCTGCAGCACCTCCAGCACCGAGCCGCGTGCGGCCGGGTTGATCCGCCGCATGGCGACGGTGGTCAGCTCCGTGCCCGAGGTGCGCAGCGCCTGCTCCAGCACCTCCAGACTGGGCGCGCCGCCGGTCCCCATGATCAGCCGGGAGGAGAAGGTGCGGTCAGCGATGGTGAGCAGATCGTCAGCCATGGCGGTCAGCCTCCCTGCACGGCGGTGAGGATCTCAACGCGGTCGGCGTCGGCGAGCACGGTCGCGTCCCACTGGCTGCGCGGGACCACGGCCTCGTTCACGGCGGCCGCGACGCCGCTCGGCGCGGCCGACAGCCCGGTGACCACCTCGGCGAGCGTCACCCCGCCGGGCAGCGAGCGGGCCTCGCCGTTGACGGTGAGTCGGATCGTGGCGGCGGCGGTCATCGGGCGAACTCCGGATGCTGGGGGGCGAATCGTGACGGGGTGAACGGCGCCGCCTCGGACGGCAGCCGGCCGGTGGTCAGGAAGTCGGCGATCGCGTCGCCGGTCACCGGCGTGAGCAGCACGCCGTTGCGGTGGTGGCCGGTCGCGGCGACCAGGCCGGGCAGGTCGGTCGGCCCGAGCAGCGGCGCGTTGTCCGGCGTGCCGGGACGCAGGCCCGCGTTCGTCTCGACCAGCGGCAGCTCGGTGATCCCGGGCAGCAGCTCGCGGGCGTCGCGCAGCAGTTCGTAGACGCCGCCCGCGGTCACGGTGGTGTCGAAGCCCTGCTCCTCCATGGTCGCGCCGACCACCAGCTCGCCGTTCTCGCGCGGGACCAGGTAGAGGTGGCAGCCGCGCACCACCGCGCGCAGGTTGCGGGAGAGGAACGGCGTCGGCAGGGGGCCGCGCACGGTCTCCATCCGCAGCCGCAGCACCTGCCCCTTGACCGGCCGGACGGGAGGGCGCGCCTCGGGCGACAGCCCCGGCAGGACGCCGCTCCAGCTCCCGGCGGCCACCACGGTCGCGTCCGCGCGCAGCGTCGCGCCGTCCTCGGCGAGGACGCCGACGGCCCGCCCGTGCTCGGTCAGCAGCTCGGCGGCGCGGGAGCGGTGCAGCGTCACGCCGCCGCGCCGGCAGGCCTCGACCAGGGCGGCGCCGAGGCGACGGGGGTCGACCTGGTGGTCGCCGCCCACCAGCGTCCCGCCGCGCACGTCCGGGGCCAGCATCGGCTCCAGCCGGCGGCACTCGCGGCCGTTCAGCCACTCGGTCTCGAGGCCCAGGCGGCGCTGGAACGCGTGCACCTCGCGCAGCTCGGCCCGGTCGTCGGCGTCGAGCGCGACGGCGAGCGTGCCGCAGCGGCGGTAGCCGACGTCCTGGCCGCTCGCCTCGGTCAGCTCGGCGACGAAGTCGGCGTAGCGCTCGTTCGACGCGATCCCCAGGCGCAGCAGCGGCTCCTCCCCATACTGGAGCTCCGTCACCGGCGCCAGCATCCCGGCGGCGACGTGGTTCGCGCCGCGTCCGGGGTCGGGGTCGAGCACGGTCACGCGCATCCCGCGCTGCGCGGTCCGCCAGGCCACCGCCAGGCCGATGATCCCGCCGCCCACGACGAGGACGTCGGGCCCTGCGGCACCCGGCCCGCGGGCATCGGTGGACGCCATGGTTCTGCACTCCCTTCGCCGGAATGACCCGGATCAGGTTCGGACGGTCGGAGGCGCCCCAGCCTCCCTCTCAGCCCGGTGCTCCGGGCTCCCGCGTTCGCACGTAGGTCGAGCTACTTCTCGACCCACTCTATACAGTGGCCGAATGGCTGTTGAGATGGTCCGGGTCGTGGTCGTCGGCGCCGGGATGGCGGGGGTGCAGACAGCGGTGGCGCTGCGGCAGCAGGGCTACGACGGTTCCCTGGTGCTGCTGGGCGCGGAGCCGCATCCGCCCTACGACCGCCCGCCGCTCTCCAAGGACGTCCTGCTGGGACGCGCGGAGCACTCCCGCTTCGAGATCGACTTCGACGAACTGGGCATCGAGCTGGCGCTCGGCCGCCGCGCCCTCTCGCTGGACGCCGACGCCCGGACGGTCAAGACCGACGGCGGCGACCTGTCCTACACCCAGCTGGTGCTCGCGACCGGCGCCGCCCCGGTCTCCCTGCCCGGCCAGCCCGACTCCGCGTTCCTGCTGCGCACCCAGGACGACGCGCTGGCCCTGCGGGCGGCGCTGCGGCCCGGCCTCCGGCTCGTCGTCGTCGGCGCCGGTTGGATCGGCGCGGAGGCGGCGACGGTGGCCCGGCAGCTGGGCTGCGAGGTCACCGTGGTGGAGGCCGCGAACGCGCCCCTGGCGGGCGCCCTGCCCGCGGAGTTCGGCGAGCGCACGCGGGCGTGGTACGCGCGGGCCGGCGTCGAGCTGCTCACCACCTCGGCGGTCAGCGAGATCGGCGCGCACGCGGTGCACCTGACCGACGGCCGGGAGCTCGCCGCGGACGCGGTCGTCGTCGGTATCGGCGCCCGCCCCGACAACGCGTGGCTCGCGGGCTCGGGCATCCCCCTGGACGACCGCGGCGCGGTCGCCGCGGACGCGCGGCTGCGCGCCGGGCGCGACGACGTGCACGCGGTGGGCGACTGCGCGTCCTTCCCGTCGGCGCGGTACGGCCGCCGGCTGGCCGTGCACCACTGGGACAACGCCCTCCAGGGCGCGCGGGTCGTGGCGGCGAACATCCTGGGCGGCGAGGTGGTCTACGACCCGGTTCCGTACTTCTGGTCCGAGCAGTTCGGCCACATGGTGCAGGTCGCCGGTGTCGTCGACCAGTCCGCGCGCCGCCTCGCGCGCGGCGAGGACACCGTCCTCTGGCTCCGCGACGACCGCCTCGAGGCGGTGGTGACCGTGGACAAGCCCCGCGATCTCGCGCAGGGCCGCAAGCTGATCGAGGCGGGGAAGCAGATCGATCCCGCAAAGGCGGCGGACCCGACGACGGCGCTCAAGGCTGCAACCGTCTAGGTGCGCGGGGAACTGCGCGAGAAACGACCCTGTACGGATGGCCCTGCGCGTTCGGTGCCCTGTCTGCGGGGGTGGCTTGTCGCGCAGTTCCTCGCGCCCCTGAAGGGTTACGCCACGCGTCGATTGCCCGGCGCCGCGTCCTCGTCGCCCAGAGGGCGTGCCGCCAGGACCGCCACCGGCGCGAGCATCAGCGTCGGGATGACGACCGCCAGCGCGGCGATGACCGTGGGCGAGGCGACCCACTCCAGCACGCAGGTCGCTGCGACGACCACGGCGATCAGCGCGTAACGCATGCCCAGCTCCTTCGTGTCCGACTTCACCCTGCAGTATGCACGACACCCCTCGCTGCGGCCGTTCCCAGGTGTCGGTGGATGCGCATATCGTGTTCGTGACGCCAGTAGGGAAAAGGGGAGGTCGCCGCGATGAGTCCGTTCCGTGGATCCGTGCCGTTCACCGAGGAGTGGCGGCACTTCCGGCTGACCCGCGACGACGCGGGCGTGCTGACGGTCACCCTCGACCGGCCGGACAAGCTGAACGCCCTCACCTTCGAGTCCTATGCCGACCTGCGCGATCTCCTCGCGGAGCTGCCGCAGCGCGGGGACACCCGCGCGGTGCTGCTCCGCGGCGAGGGTCGCGGCTTCTGCTCCGGCGGGGACGTCAACGAGATCATCGGCGCGACCCTGGAGATGCGGCCGGACCAGCTGCTCGACTTCACGCGGATGACGGGGCAGGTCGTCCGGGCGATGCGGGAGTGCCCGATCCCGATCGTCGCGGCGATCCACGGCATCGCCGCCGGGGCGGGGTCCGTGCTCGCGCTGGCCGCGGACTTCCGGGTGGTGGCCCGGTCCGCGCGCTTCGCGTTCCTGTTCACCAAGGTCGGGCTGGCGGGGGCGGACATGGGCGCCGCGTACCTGCTGCCGCGTCTGGTCGGGCTCGGGCACGCCACCAAGCTGCTGATGCTGGGCGACACCGTCGACGCCGTCACCGCCGACCGGTACGGGCTGGTCAGCGAGTTGGTCGAGGACGAGGAGCTGGACGCGAAGGCCGGCGCGCTCGCACAGCGGCTCGCGGAGGGGCCGGCCTTCGCGCTCGCGCAGACCAAGGCCCTGCTGACGCAGGAGCTGGACATGAGCCTGGCGGCCTCCGTCGAGCTGGAGGCGATGACGCAGGCGCTGCTGATGAAGAGCGCCGACTACGCCGAGTTCCACGCCGCCTTCACCGGAAAGCGCCCGCCGAAGTGGCAGGGCCGGTGACCGGGCCGGTGACCGGGCGGCGGGAGGCCGGTGACATGGCATAGCGCCTTGGTTACGATGGGCACGGAAGCGCTACAGCGGGTCGGTCGAGGAGGGAGGCGGTCGTGCGGATCGCGGTCATCGGCGGCGGGCCGGGCGGGTTGTACTTCGCCGCGCTGGTCAAGCGGCAACAGCCGGATCACGAGGTCACCGTCTGGGAGCGCAACGCGCCCGGGGACACCTTCGGCTTCGGCGTCGTGCTCTCCGACGAGACGCTCGGCGGGATCGAGGACGCCGATCCGGAGCTGTACGGCGAGCTCGCGGCGGGCTTCGCCCGCTGGGACGACATCGATGTGCACCTGCCCAGCGGCCAGGTGTTCACCTCCGGCGGGCACGGCTTCGCGGCGACCAGCAGGCAGCGCCTGCTCGGGCTGCTCCAGGAGCGCTGCCGCGCCGTCGGCGTCCGGCTCCGGTTCCAGGAGGAGGCCCCTCCCGCAGCCGAGCTGGCCCGCACGCACGACCTCGTGGTCGCCGCCGACGGCGTCCGCTCGCGCACCCGCGCCGCCGCGGCCGAGGTCTACCGCCCGCAGCTGGACGAGCGGCACTGCCGCTACATCTGGCTCGGCACCGACCTGGTCTTCGACGCCTTCCAGTTCCACGTGCTGCGCACCGAGCACGGTGTGATGCAGCTGCACGGCTACCCGTACTCGGACGCGGGCAGCACCGTGATCGTGGAGATGCGCGAGGACGTCTGGCGTCGTGCCGGGCTCGACCGGCTGGACGAGCACGAGTCCGTCGCCGCCTGCGAGAAGCTCTTCGCCGACGCCCTGCGCGGGCACGCGCTGCGCGGCAACGACTCGCGCTGGATCGCGTTCACCACCGTCCGCAACGCCACCTGGTCCGACGGCAACACGGTGCTGCTCGGCGACGCCGCCCACACCGCGCACTTCTCCATCGGCTCCGGCACCAAGCTCGCGATGGAGGACGCGGTGGCCCTGGCCGGCGCGCTGCGCGGGTCGGCCTCGGTCCCGGAGGCGCTCGCCGCGTACGAGGAGGAGCGCCGGCCCGTCGTCGCCTCGACCCAGCGCGCGGCCCAGGCGAGCCTGGAGTGGTTCGAGAACCTGGAGCAGTACCTCGACCAACCCGGCTGGCAGCTCGCCTTCAACCTGCTCACCCGCAGTCGCCGGATCACCCACGACAACCTGCGGCTGCGCGACCCGGGCTATGTCGCGGACGCCGAGGCGCGCTTCAACGAGGCGGTCGCGGAGGCGGGCACGCCGCCGATGTTCACCCCCTTCCGCCTGCGCGGACTGACGCTGCGCAACCGCGTCGTCGTCTCCCCGATGGACATGTACTCCGCGCAGGACGGCCTGCCGAACGACTTCCACCTGGTGCACCTCGGCTCACGCGCGCTCGGCGGCGCGGGGCTGGTGATGACGGAGATGGTCTGCGTCGCGCCCGAGGGCCGCATCACGCTGGGCTGCACCGGGCTGTGGAGTGACGAGCAGCAGGCCGCGTGGGCGCGGATCACCGACTTCGTCCACGAGCGCAGCGGCGCGGCGATCGGCCTCCAGCTCGGCCACTCCGGCCGCAAGGGAGCGACGAAGCTGATGTGGGAGGGCATGGACGAGCCGCTCGCGCCCGAGCAGGCCTGGCCGCTGGTGGGCCCCTCCCCGCTGGCGTACCGCCCGGGCGCGGGCCAGGTTCCGGCCGAGCTGACGCACGAGCAGCTGGCGGCACTGAAGCGGCAGTTCGCGGAGTCGGCCCGGCGCGGCGCGGAGGCCGGCTTCGACCTGCTGGAGCTGCACTGCGCCCACGGCTACCTGCTCTCCTCCTTCCTCTCCCCGCTGACGAACCGTCGCGAGGACGAGTACGGCGGGCCGCTGGAGGCGCGGCTGCGCTGGCCGCTGGAGGTCTTCGACGCGGTCCGGAAGGTGTGGCCGGCGGACCGCCCGATGACGGTCCGCGTCTCCGCCACGGACTGGGCGGAGGGCGGCAACGACACGGAGGAGGCCGTCGTCATCGCCGCGGCGTTCGCCGCGCACGGCGCGGACGCGATCGACGTCTCCACGGGCCAGGTGGTCGCCTTTGAGCAGCCCGCCTTCGGCCGCTCCTACCAGACGCCCTACGCGGACGCGATCCGCAACCGCGTGCGCGTCCCGGTCATCGCGGTCGGCGCGGTCTCGTCCTGGGACGACGTCAACTCCCTCCTCCTGGCGGGCCGCGCGGACCTCGTCGCCCTCGGCCGCCCCCACCTCTACGACCCGGCCTGGACGCTCCACGCGGCAGCGGAGCAGTCCTGGTCGGGGCCGGGAGCGGAGTGGCCGATCCAGTACCGGGCGGGCAGCAGGCGCCCGCAGACCGGTCGGAGGCAATAGGGCCCCGGTTGCACCATCCAGGGGCGCGAGGCGCTGCCGATGTGGGGCTCCTCCCCCAGCTTCGGCCGGGAGGTGCCCTCAGCCTGGGCGCGACAAGCCACCCAGGGCGGTCAGATCCCGTGTGAGCAGGGTCCTCCGCCTCGGGCGGGCTTCTCACGCAGTTCCCCGCGCCCCCAGCGTGCTGCAACTAACCCTGCACCGTGTGCTTGACGAAGTCCCGCGCGGCAGCGCCCAGGCGGGCGTCCAGCTCCTGGAAGACGCGCGCCGCGCGGCCGCCGGGCCAGGAGGCAGGGAGGAGCTCAGGGGGCAGGCCGGGGTCGAGGTAGGGGAGGCGGCGCCAGCTGTCGACCGCGCGGAGGTGGTCGGCGAAGGCGTCCGGCAGGGAGACCGTGCCTCGCGCGCGGTTCCACCGGGTCAGGACGGGCTCGTGGACCTCGAGGAACTCCTCGTGGCAGCGGGCCAGCGCGGGGAGGTCCCACCAGCGCCGGACGGACTCCGCCGTCGCGTCGAAGGCCAGGTGCTCGGCGCGGAAGAGGTCGGTGTACGCGGCGAGTTCGAGACGGGTGAGGACGTGCCGCGTCTCCTCGTAGAGGTGCGCGGGGGCGATCCACACGCCGGGCGCGGCCGTGCCGAAGCCCAGGCGGGCGAGCCTGCTGCGCAGCACGTGGCGCTTGTGGCGCTCGCTCTCCGGTACGGAGAACAGGGCGAGCACCCAGCCGTCGGCGAGGCGGGGTGCGCGGTGGGCGTAGATGCGGCGGTCGCCGTCCGCGAGGAGCTCGCGGGCCGGCTCGGAGAGCGTGTAGCCGGCGACGCCGCCCAACGCCTCGGGGACCAGGAAGCCGCGCCGCTTCAGCCGGGAGACGGCCGACCGTACCGGCTGGGCGTCCACGCCGACCGCCGCGAGCAGGCGGATCAGGTCGCCGACGGCGATCCAGCCGCCGAGATCGCGACCGTGCGCGCCGAAGAAGGTGACGAGCAGCGAGCCCGGGGTGTGCTCGCGCGCGGACTGGTCTTCTTCGAGGGCCTCGGTGGTCATACGGTCACTCTAAAGATCGCCGCCTACTCGTGGCGCAGCCGGAACCGCTGCAGCTTGCCGGTGGGCGTGCGCGGCAGCGACTCGCGGAACTCCACCTGCCGGGGGTACTTGTAGGCGCTGATGGTCGATTTCACGAAGTCCTGCAACGCCTTCGCCGTCCCCTCGTCCGCGGGGACGCCCTCGGACAGCACCACGAACGCCTTCACCACCTGGCCCCGGGTCGCGTCCGGGACGCCGATGACCGCGGCCTCGCGGACCTCGGGATGGCGCAGCAGGGCCTCCTCGACCTCGGGGCCGGCGATGTTGTAGCCGGCGGAGATGATCATGTCGTCGGCGCGGGCCTGGTAGCGGAAGCGTCCGTCGGGATCGCGGACATAGGTGTCGCCGGTGAGGTTCCAGCCGCCCCGGACGTAGTCGCCCTGGCGCGGGTCGTCCAGGTAGCGACAGCCGGTCGGGCCCTGGACGGCGAGCAGGCCGGGCGTGCCGTCGGGGACGTCCTCGCCGGTGGCAGGGTCTATGACGCGCGCCCGGAAGCCGGGGACGGGGAAGCCGGTGACGCCGGGGCGGGCGTCCGCGTCGGCGGCGGAGACGAAGATGTGCAGCAGCTCCGTCGAGCCGATGCCGTTGATCAGCGGCAGGCCGGTGCGGGCGTGGAAGGCCTCCCAGGTGGCGGCGGGCAGGTTCTCCCCGGCGGAGACGCAGCGGCGCAGCGAGGAGAGGTCCGCCTCGCCGGCCTGGTCCAGCAGCACCCGGTACGCCGTCGGCGCGGTGAACAGCACGCTGACGCGGTGGCGCTCGATCGCGGCGGGGAGCGAGGCGGGCGAGGGCTGCTCCAGCAGCAGCGCGGAGGCGCCGACGCGCAGCGGGAAGACCACCAGCCCGCCGAGCCCGAAGGTGAAGCCCAGCGGCGGGGTGCCGGTGAAGACGTCGTCGGGGGTGGGCCGCAGCACGTGGGCGGAGAAGGTGTCGGCGATGGCCAGCACGTCGCGGTGGAAGTGCATGCAGCCCTTGGGCCGTCCGGTGGTGCCGGAGGTGAAGGCGATCAGGGCGACGTCGTCGGCGGAGGTGTCGACGGCCGGGAAGGGCGCGTCGGACCTGGCGGCCGCGAGGGTGAGCAGGTCGTCGTCGCTGTCGCCGCCGTAGGGGACGACACGCAGGCCGGGTGCGTCGACGGCCTGGAGCTCCTCCAACGCCCGGGCGTCGCAGAGGGCGTGGCCGACCCGGGCGATCCCGATCATGGTGGCCAGCTCGGTGCGCCGCTGCGCGGCCAGCACGGTGACGGCCACCGCGCCCGCCTTCATGACCGCCAGCCAGCAGGCGACCAGCCACGGCGTGGTGGCGCCGCGCAGCAGCACCCGGTTGCCGGGGAGGACGCCGAGGTCCTCGACGAGCACCCGGGCTATCCGGTCGGTCTGGGCGCGCAGCCGGGCGTAGGACCAGACCGAGCCGTCCTCCAGACGCAGGCACGGGCGGTCCGCGCCGAGGCGGGCGATCGTCGCGTCGAGGAGTTCCGCGCCGCAGTTGAGCCGGTCCGGATAGTGCAGCTCGGGCAGGTCGAAGCGGAGTTCCGGCCACGTCGGCGCGGGCGGCAGATGGTCGCGCGCGAAGCTGTCGACGTGGGCGGAGGGGAGCAGGTGCATGGCGGGTGGTACCCCCTCGACCTGGGCAGGGACCGGTGGATCCGTAAAGCAGGCTAGCGCGTTGGTGACGACAGTCAACCATCCGCGATATGAATGGGGGAGCAGCCCGGACACGGGGACGCGGGAGAGGGAAGCGTGAGGAGGGAGCGCGCGATGGCGACGACGGCGTTCGCGCTGGACGAGGAGCAGCGACGGTTCTGCGCCCAGGTCCGCGAGCAGGCGGCTGAGCGGCTGCTGCCGCTCGCCCACAAGGACGACCCAGCCCTCGGGGAGCGGGTGAACCGGCCGCTGCTGGAGGAGATGGGCCGGCTCGGGCTGCTCGCGCGGCTCTTCCCCGGCGCCGGCCGCTCGGCCGCCGCGCTCGACCTGTGCCTGCTGCGCGAGTCGCTGGCCCAGGTCAGCACGGAGGCGGAGACGGCGCTCGCGCTCCAGGGGCTCGGCTTCTACCCCGTGGTGCAGAGCGGCAGCGAGGCGCAGCTGGCGCGCTGGCTGCCCGAGGTCGCCTCCGGGCGGGCCGTCGCGGCCTTCGCGCTCTCCGAGCCCGGCGCGGGCTCGGACGCGGCGGCACTGGCGCTAGAGGCCACACCGGACCTCGGGACGGGCGGGGCCGCCGGAGCCGCGCGCGGCTGGCGGCTCGACGGGGAGAAGTGCTGGATCTCCAACGCCCCCGAGGCCGATCTCTACACCGTCTTCGCCCGGACCGGCCCCGAGGCGGGCGCGCGCGGGGTGACGGCCTTCCTGGTCCCGGCCGACCGGCCGGGCCTGACCGGCGAGCCGCTCGACATGATCTCCCCGCACCCGATCGGGCGGCTGCGCTTCGACGGCGTCCCCGTCGGCCGGGAGGACGTGCTCGGCGAGGTCGGCGGCGGGTTCCGGGTGGCCATGCGCACCCTGGACCTGTTCCGGCCGAGCGTCGGCGCCTTCGCCGTCGGGATGGCCCAGGCCGCGCTCGACGCGGCCGTCGCGCACGCCGCCGCCCGTGAGGCCTTCGGCGGACCACTGCGCGAGCTGCAGTCGGTCGGCCACCGCCTGGCCGAGATGGCCACCCGCACCGAGGCCGCCCGCCTGCTCGTCTACGCCGCGGCCGCCGCGTACGACGCGAACGGGGGGACGGGCGAGGCGGGCCTGCACGGGCCGACCGGCCGCGCGGCCATGGCCAAGCTCTTCGCCACGGAGGCGGCCCAGTACGTCGTCGACTCCGCCGTCCAGCTCCACGGCGCGCGGGCGCTCCAGCGCGGGCACCTGCTGGAGCGGCTCTACCGGGAGGTGCGGGCGCCGCGCGTCTACGAGGGCGCGTCCGAGGTGCAGCTGAGCATCATCGCCCGGGAGCTGTACCGATGAGCCGCGAGGTGGGCCGCGTGTGCGTGGTGACCGGCGGCAGCCGGGGGATCGGCGCGGCCGTCGCCGCCGACCTGTCCGCGGCCGGGCACCGGGTCGCGCTCGCCGCCCGCGACGCGCAGGAGCTGGAGCGCACCGCGAAGAGCCTGCCGGGGGAGGCGCTGACCGTCCCCGTCGACCTGACCGCCCCCGGCGCGGCGGAGGAGCTGTTCGGGCGCGTCGAGGCCGCATGGGGTCCGGCCGAGGTGCTGGTCGCCGCCGCCGGGGCGGGCGCCTCCGCGAAGCTGACGGAGACGAGCGACGAGCTGTGGGACCAGCAGCTGGCGCTGAACCTCACCGCGCCGTTCCGCTGCCTGCGGCGTGCCCTCCCGCCGATGCGGGCGGCCGGATGGGGGCGGATCGTCGTGGTCGCCTCGGTCGCGGCGAAGACGGGCGCGCCCTACGTCGCCGCGTACACCGCAGCCAAGCACGGCGTCCTCGGCCTGGTCCGCTCGGCCGCCGCCGAGCTGGCCGGCAGCGGGGTGACGGTGAACGCCGTGTGCCCCGGGTACGTGGACACCCCGATGACCGACGCGACGGTCGCCGCGATCGCCGCGCGGACCGGTCGCAGCGAGGAGCGGGCGCGCGAGGCGCTGGCACGGATGCAGCCGATCGGGCGGCTGATCCGCCCGCAGGAGGTGGCGGCCGTGGTGCGGCTGCTGCTGGAGAACGAGGCCCTGAACGGTCAGGGGATCACCGTCGACGGAGGAGGAGTCCAGTCATGACGCTGCGTCGGATCAACCCGCCGGGGCTGGCGGAGCCCAGCGGCTTCAGCCACGCCGTCACCGCGACCGGCGGCACGCTGGTCTTCCTGGCCGGGCAGACCGCGCTCGACGAGAAGGGCATGGTCGTCGGCGCGGACATCGTCGAGCAGTTCGACCGGGCGCTGGGCAACCTGCTGGAGGCGCTGGCCGCGGCGGGCGGCGCGCCCGCGCAGCTGGCCAGGCTCACCGTCTACGCCACCGACCCGGAGGACTACCGCGCCCACGCGGCCGACATCGGCCGGGTCTGGCGCGCCCGGGCGGGGCGCGACTATCCGGCGATGGCCCTGATCGGCGTGGTACGGCTCTGGGACGAGCCGGCGCTGGTCGAGCTGGAGGGCATCGCCGTGCTCGACTGAGCGTGACGGAGCGCCGGGCGGGTGAGCCGGAGCAGTGACACGGTGTGCGCATCCGCCCTCGGAAGTGGCAGTCTGTTGACGTGAGTGAGATTGATCCCAAGATCGACGCCCTGATTCCGGACTGGATGTACCTCCCCGACATCGCCGAGAAGTGGGGTGTCGAGGTCACCAAGGTCCGCAACATGGTCACCGACGGTCCGCTGCTGGCCGTGCGCCGCGGCGAGAACAAGGTCCTGATGGTCCCCACCGCCTTCGTCGGCCCGGACGGGCCCGTCAAGGGCGTCGTCGGCACCCTGACCGTCCTCAAGGACTCCGGGTTCACCAAGGAGGAGGCCCTGGCGTGGCTCTTCACCGATGACCCGAGCCTCCCCGGCACCCCCGCCCAGGCCCTGAACGAGAACCGCGGCACGGAGGTCAAGCGCCGCGCCCAGGCGATGGCCCTGTGAGCGGCGCGCGCAGCGCTCTCGCGGCCGCCCGGCTCTACCTCTGCACCGACGCCCGTCGCGAGCAGGGCGACCTCGCCGAGTTCCTCGACGCGGTCCTGGCCGGCGGCGTCGACATCGTCCAGCTCCGCGACAAGGGCCTGGAGGCGAAGCAGGAGCTCGACGCGCTCGAGGTCTTCGCCGACGCGTGCCGCCGCCACGGCCGCCTGCTGTCGGTCAACGACCGCGCGGACGTCGCCTACGGCGCCCGCCCCGACGTGCTCCACCTCGGCCAGGACGACCTGCCCGTGCCGGTCGCCCGCGCCATCCTCGGCGACGACGTGGTCATCGGCCGCAGCTGTCACGCCGAGGCGGAGGTGGACGCGGCCCTGACCGAGCCCGGCGTCGACTACTTCTGCACCGGCCCCGTCTGGCCCACCCCGACGAAGCCGGGACGCCACGCCCCGGGCCTGGGGCTGGTGGAGTACGCGGCGAAGCAGACGACGGACCGGCCGTGGTTCGCGATCGGCGGCATCGACGAGTCGAACTTGGACACGGTGCTGGACGCCGGCGCGCGGCGCGTCGTCGTCGTCCGCGCGCTGACGCAGGCGAAGGACCCGTTCGCGGCGGCGCAGTCGCTGGCGCGCAGGGTCCGCGAACGCGACTGACGCGGCTGTCGCGACTCAGGCGACTGAGACGCGGTTGAGGGCACGGAGCCGCACGGACGCGCGGTTCCGTGCCGCGCGTCGGCCGTCAGTGGCGTCGCGCGGTCGCCGCGTCGGCGAGACGGGTCAGGGTCTCACGAGCCACCTGCTCGCGGATCGGGGCCGCCGCGAGGACGGCGAGAGCCTCCTCGCGCAGCGCCGCGATGCGCTCCTCGATCCGCCGGGGCGCGCCGCTGCGTGTGATCACGCTGCGCAGCCGCTCGACGCCGTCCGCGTCGAGCTCGGGGGAGCCGAGCATGTCGTCCAGCAGGCGGGCGTCGGCGGTCGAGCAGGATGCGAGGGTCTCGGCGAGCAGCAGGGTCCGCTTGCCCTCGCGCAGGTCGTCCCCGGCCGGCTTGCCGGTGACGGCGGGGTCGCCGTAGACGCCGAGCAGGTCGTCGCGGAGCTGGAAGGCCTCCCCGAGCGGCAGGCCGAAGGCGCCGTAGGCCTCGGTCAGGTCCGCCGAGGCGTCCGCGAGCAGACCGCCGAGCTGGAGCGGTCGTTGCACGGTGTACTTCGCGGACTTGTACTCGATCACCGTCCGCGCGCGGTCCACCGCGCCGGCGTCGCCCGCGGGCCAGTTGACCGCGGGCTCCAGCATGTCGAGGTACTGACCCGCCATCACCTCGGTGCGCATCAGGTCCAGCAGCGGCTTGGCGCGCCGGACGGCCTCGCGCGGCAGGCCGGACTCGGCGAAGAGCGAGTCGCACCACACCAGCAGCAGGTCGCCGACCAGGACCGCGCTCGCGCCCCCGAACTGCGCGGCGTCGCCGCGCCAGCCCGCGCGGCGGTGCAGCGACTCGAAGCGGCGGTGGACGGAGGGCAGGCCCCGGCGGGTGTCGCTGCGGTCCATCAGGTCGTCGTGGACGAGCGCGCTGGCCTGGAGCAGTTCCAGCGCCGCCGCCGCGGCCACCGCCCCGCGCTCCTCGGCCGCCCCGCCTGCCCCGCGCCAACCCCAGTAGCAGAACGCCGCCCGCAGCCTCTTGCCGCCTGTCGGTCCACTGAGCAGGAAGTCCCGTACCGTGCCGCACAGCGGGGCGAGCTGGGGCGAGATCGCCAGCAGCGTGCGCTCCTGGCCCGTCAGGAAGGTGTCGAGGGCGGCGTCGACCCGCTGGCGCAACCACTCCGCGTCGACGGGGTTGCCGACGACGGGCGCGGGGGCGGACTGAGCGAGCGACACCGGTGACTCCGACTGGTACGGGGACCAACAGCGTAACGCGACGGGTGGGACGCCCGAGGACGGGGCGGCCCCGCGAGGCCACGCGGTGACCCGGCTGGTCTCAGCGACGCGTCCCAAGGAGCGGACAGGTGTTTCATCGACCGTCCGGATCGCGGATAACCTTCGGCTATGGCTCTCGGAACTCCCAGCACCCGCCCGGACCGTGCCGTATCGATCCGGGACCTCCTTGCGTCCGGGGCCAAGTCGTACTCCTTCGAGTTCATGCCGCCGCGCTCGCCCGAGGCCGAGGCCGGGCTGTGGAAGGCGATCCGGCGGCTGGAGGCGCTGTCGCCGACGTTCGTCTGCGTCACCTACGGCGCCGGCGGCTCGACCCGGGGCCGGACGATCAACATCACCGGCCGGATCGCCTCCGAGACGACTCTCACACCCGTCGCGCACCTGACGGCGGTGGACCACACCGTGGCCGAGCTGCGCAACATCCTCGGCTGCTACGCCGACCAGGGCGTGCGCAACGTGCTGGCCCTGCGCGGCGACCCGCCGGGCGACCCGCTGGGCGAGTGGGTGCGGCACGAGCACGGCGTGGACTACGCCTCGGAGCTGGTCGAGCTGATCAAGGAGTCCGGGGACTTCTGCGTCGGCGTCGCGGCCTTCCCGGAGCGGCACCCGCGGTCCACGGACTGGGACGAGGACATCCGGCACTTCGTGCACAAGATCAGGGCGGGCGCGGACTACGCGATCACCCAGATGTTCTTCGACGTCGACTTCTACCTGCGCTTCCGCGACCGCGTCGCGGAGGCGGGGTGCGAGGTGCCGATCATCCCGGAGATCATGCCGGTGACCAGCGTCCGCTCGCTGCACCGCATCCCGACGCTGTCCACGGCCTGGTTCCCGCCGCAGCTGCGCGAGCGGATGCTCGCCCACGAGGACGACGCGGCGGCGGTGCGCGCGATCGGCATCGAGTACGCGACCGAGATGTGCCGCCGCCTGCTCGACGAGGGCACGCCGGGGCTGCACTTCATGACGATGAACTTCTCCACGGTGACGACGGAGATCTACCAGAACCTCGGTCTTACCCCGCAGAGCTGAAAGCGGTCACTTCCACCCGGTACGGTGTGCTCCACCGTTCGAGAGGTGGTGCCCGAGGTGACGCTCCTGTACGCCGCGTTCGCGGTGGTCGCCCTGTGGCTGCTCGGTGAGTTGCTGCTGCAGCGCCGTGCGCCGCTGCACTGGCGCGGGCTTGCGCTGGTGGGGTTCCTGGTGCTGGTCGCCGGAGTGGCGCAGCGGTCGCTGCCGCTGATCGGCCTGGGCGTGGTCGCCTTCGGCGCGGGTCAGGCGCTGGCCACCCGGGCGGTGAAGCGTTCCGACGGTGCGACGTACTGGTCCCTGATGGCCCCGGAGAGCGTGCCGCTGGTCGGAAGGCTCTTCGGCGGCGAGCCGTCCGCCCCCGAGCCCAAGGGCCGCTCGCGCCGGGGCAGGTCGGGACCGGCGGCGGAGCCCGCGCCGGTGGAGCCGACGGTGGAGCCCGTTCTCGATCCGCAGCTCGATCCCCAGCTCGATCCGTCGGTCGAGGCCGCGGAGGCGGCGGCGGTCTTCCAGGCCGACGAGTACGCCGCGGCCGACAGCGTCTACTACCCGTCGACGGAAGGGCGGCAGCAGGAGGCGGCGTACTACGGCTACACCGCCGAGCAGCAGGTGCCCTACCAGGAGTCCTACGCACAGGGGCAGTACCAGGAGTCCTACGCGCAGCAGCAGTACCAGGAGTACCCGCAGTACCAGCAGCAGTACGCCGCCTACGAGTCCTACGAGCAGCAGCCCCAGGCCGAGCCCCAGGCCCAGGCCCAGCCTCCTCAGGCCCAGTACGGCTCCGAGTACGCCCAGTACTACGAGGGCTACGACTACGGGCAGACGCCGTACTACACGCAGGACCCGCAGTACCACGCCCCGCAGGGCTGACCGCCGCAGCGTCGGAGCGCTACGGGGTCCCGACCAGTTGGGCGGAGACCGCCGCCGACATCCCGACGCGGGCCAGCCCGCCGCCCGGGTGGGCGCCGCCGCCGACGCGGAACAGGCCAATCGGCGCACCCGCGTTGGGCGGGGCGAGGAACGCGCCGCCCGCGCCCGCGAGCGAGGGCGGCGGCACGGAGCCGCCGGGCGCGCCGGTCTCGGCGGCCGTGTCGGCGGGGGTGCGGGCCTGGGTCCACAGCACCCGCTCGCCCAACTCCGGAACCGCCCGGGTGACATGGGCCAGCACGGCGTCGGCGTGGGCGGCCGTCAGGGCGGCGTCGGTCCAGTCGACGGGCCCCTGCGGCGGCACGGTGACCGTGACGACCGCCGCCTCGTGCCCGGCCGGGGCGAGGGTCGCGTCGTCGGGGCGGAGCAGTTGCAGGGTCGGGCGCGCGCACACGCCCGGGGCGGGGCCGAAGAGGGCTTCGAGCTCCTCGGCGCGGTCGGGCGCGTGCACGACGGTCCGGTGCGCGGCGCTCCGCGGGCGGGCGCCGCGCAGCGCGAGCAGCAGGGTGAACCGCCCGGGGGCGCCCGCGACCGAGGCGGGGGCGCGGTCGTCGACGACGACGTCGGCGTCGAGGACGCTCCCGTCCGCGAGCCGCACGCCGGTCACCCGGTCCTCGCCCAGGACCTGCTCCACGCGCGTGCCGAAGCGGAGGTCGACGCGGCGGGCCTCGCAGCGGCGCAGCACCGCGTCGGCGAGGGCGCGCAGGCCGCCGGTGACGTACCAGACGCCGAAGCTCTGCTCCATATAGGGCAGCGAGGTCAGCGAGGCGGGCGCACGTTCGGGGTCGAGGCCGAAGCGCAGCGCGTACTCGTCCAGCAGGGCGGTCAGGCGCGCGTCGCGCAGCTCGCGGCGGCCGACGTCGGCGAGGGTGCGCGGCGGACGGGCGAGGAGCCCGCGCCGGGCGGGAACGTACGGGTCGCGGTGCAGGGCTGACGGGTCGTCGGGGAGCGGCTCCTCGAGCAGCGGGCGGCGGGTGGCCTCCCAGACGCCCCGGCCGCGCTCCAGCATCGCGGTCCAGCGCTCGCCCGCCCCCGTGCCGAGGGCCGCGTCCAGGGCGGCCGCCACGCGGGCGAGGGAGGCGTTGGCGAGGGCCAGGCGGGTTCCGTCCGGCAGCAGGTGCTCGCTGCCCGGGTCGACCGGGCGCAGCTCCACCTCGTCCTCCAGCCGGGTGCGACCGGTCTTCAGCATCAGGTCGCGGTAGACGGCCGGGAGGGTGAGCAGCGTCGGGCCGGTGTCGAAGCGGAAGCCGTCGCGCTCGTGGCGTCCGAGCATCCCGCCGTGGGTCGGCGCGGCCTCGCAGAGGGTCACCTTGTGGCCGACCGTCGCCAGCCGTGCCGCGGCGGCGAGCCCGCCCATTCCTGCGCCGATGACCACGATCCTTGCCATGGGCACCCATCGTAGGCGCTGGTGGGACGCTCTCCGTGCGGCCTTATGATCGGCGCATGGCGGACTTCGAGCACCACGAGCAGTTGGCGTTCCGGGCCCTGGCGGAGTCGCGGACCTCCAGCCTGAGCGGCAACCGTGAGTACCACGTCCAGGTCGCTCAGGTGGAGGCGACGCTCGCGCTGGCCGCCGCCGTCGCCGCGCTGTCGCGTCGGCCGGGCACGTCGGCCGCGCCGGGCATGCCAATGCCCGGCGACGAGGACGTCAGCGGGTCCTGACACCGTCCATGATCAGCCCGATCAGCCGCTCCGGCGTGCTGGTGGGCTTGCCCGCCTGCTTGGAGTGACCGCAGGCGTAGCTGATGCCGCTGGTCAGCTGCATCAGCTCGGAGGTGGTGACGTCGGCGCGGATGCCGCCGGCCGCCTTGGCGCGCTCGACCAGCTCCTCCGAGGTGTGGTGCAGCACCCAGGCGGTGTCGTGCTTGCGGTCGGTGCTGAGCAGCAGCGCCGAGGCGAGGCCCTTGAACGCGCTGACGTGGTCGACGAGACGCACCAGCCAGTCGTTCAGCGCCGCGGTCGGGTCCGCCGCCTCCAGCAGGGGGGCCGCGTCGGCGGCGACGGAGTCGGCCCAGCGCACGCAGACCGCGTCGAGCAGCGCCTCACGGTTGGGAAAGTGCCGGTAGAGGGTTCCGGGGCCGACGCCCGCGCGCTTGGCGATGTCGTCCAGGGAGGCGTCGGGGCCGTGGGCGAGAAAGGACTCGGTCGCGACGGCGACGAGCTTCTCGTAGTTGCGGCGCGCGTCGGCCCGCATGGGCCGTCCCTGCGTCTCGGCCGTCATGACGCCATATCCCCTTGCTAAGCGGAGACAGTCTCCGTATTGTTGTCCCTGGAACCGGAGGATATCTCCGTTTGCGTTCCCTGCCTATCTTCTCATCCATTCTCCATGCACTCCAGGGCGGAGCCATGTCCGAGAACACTCTCACCTCCTCTGCTCCACACCGGCTCGAGACACCGGCGTCCCACACACCAGGTGGCGCTCCACCACCGAACCCCCGACGCCGCCAGCTCGCGCTCGCGGTGATCCTGGCCTGCCAGCTGATGGTGATCCTCGACGCGACCGTCGTCACCATCGCGCTGCCGGGCATACAGCACGCGCTCGGCTTCTCCTCGGCCGGGCTCAGCTGGGTCATGAACATCTACTCGCTGACCTTCGGCGGCCTGCTGCTGCTCGGCGGGCGGGCGGGCGACATCTTCGGGCGGCGTCGCCTGCTGGCCTGGGGCATCGCGCTGTTCACCCTCGCCTCGCTGGCCGGGGGCCTGGCGACGAACCCCACCGAGCTGCTCGTCGCCCGCGTCGCACAGGGCGTCGGCGCGGCCGTCGCCGCGCCCAGCACACTCGCGCTGATCGTCAGCACCTTCCGCGACCCGGTCGAGCGGGCCCGCGCGATCGGGCTCTTCTCCGCGATGTCGGCCAGCGGGGCCACCGTCGGCCTCATCGTCGGCGGACTGCTGACCTCCTGGCTCTCCTGGCGCTGGGTCATGTTCATCAACGTGCCGTTCGGCGTGCTCGTCACGGTGCTCGCGCCGCGCGTCGTCGAGGAGCCGGAGCGGCGCCCCGGGCGGCTGGACCTGGTCGGCGCGGCGACCGCGACCGGCGGCATGGTCTCGCTCGTCTACGGCTTCATCCGGGCCGCGACGGTCGGCTGGTCCGACACGGTGACCCTGGTCTGCTTCGCCGCCGCCGCGGTCCTGCTGACGGTCTTCGTGCTGGTCGAGCGGCGCGTCGCGCAGCCGCTGCTGCCGCTGTCGCTGCTGAGGGACAAGGTGCGCGCCGGCGGCTACGCGGCGATGGCGCTGCTCGCGGCCGCGATGTTCGGGATGTTCTTCTTCGTCACGCAGTACCTGCAGACCGGGCTCGGCATGTCGCCGATGAAGGCGGGCTTCGGCTTCCTGCCGCTGGCCGTGCCGATCTTCGTCGGAGCCCGGCTGGCCCCGCGCCTGGTGCCCAGGTGGGGGACGCGTCCCTTCCTGGTGACCGCGCCGGTGCTGCTGATCAGCGGCATGGCGCTGCTGACCCGGGTCAACGCGCACACCGCGTACCTGAGCGGCGTGATGCCCTCGCTGCTGCTCTTCGGGCTCGGCGCCGGGTTCACCATGGTGCCGCTCAGCCTGACGATCCTCAGCTCCGTGCGGCCGGAGGAGTCCGGCGCGGCCTCCGGCACGCTGCAGACGATGCAGCAGGCGGGCGGTTCGCTCGGGACGGCCGTCGGGATCACCGCGTTCACGCACGCCACCAGCCACCCCTCCCGGCTGCCCGGCGCGGCGGGCCTGCACGCGACCCTCGCGCACGGCGTCTCGTCGGCGATGACCTGCTCGCTGGGTCTGGCGGCCGGAGCCTTCCTGGTGCTCGCCCTGTTCGTCCGGCCCCCGCGCCCCGAGCGTCCGACGGCCCGCGCGTAGGTCCTTGGGCCCGTCTCAGGCCTGGGCGGTGCGCAGGACGCGGGCGGCGCGGCGCTCCTTGCGGCGCTGCCAGAAACGGCGGATGCGGGAGAGCGTGAACAGCACCAGCGCCACGCCGCCCACCAGCAGGCACCCGGCGGTGATCGCAGCGGGTACGGGGTGGAAGAGCGCCAGCGTGACCAGGCCCGCGACGCCGAGGTCCTCGACGAGGCTGATCACGATGTTGCTGAACGGCTCGGGGGAGGTGTTCACGCCCATGCGCAGGCTCGCCTTGATCAGGTGGCTGACCAGCGCGGTGCCGCCGCCGATCGCGGCGGCGGCCAGCGTCGGCAGCGAGCTGTGGGCGTGGCCGGCCAGCAGCGCGGCGACGACGGCGCCCGCGATCGGGCGGATCACGGTGTGGACGAGGTCCCACAGCGAGTCCACATAGGGGATCTTGTCGGCGACGGCCTCGATCACGAAGAGCACCCCGGCGACGATCAGCACGTCGGTCCGCTCCAGCGCCGGCGGCACGGCGGCGACTGCGTCGTAGCGGCCCAGCAGGCCCATCAGCAGTACGACCGCGTAGGCGTTGACGCCGCTGGCCCAGCCGCTGGTGAAGACGAGCGGAAGCAGGCTCACGTGGAATCCCCCGGGTGTGTTGTGTCGTCGAGCGGACCACAGCCTACGCGCGGGCGCGCAGCGGGCCGAGGGAGATTGTCCCAAGATCCCTAGGTACGCGTACTCAGTTGCTGGTCCGAACGGGTTGAGTACCCGGGCGGATGGTTCCCGACCTGCGACGACGGCAAAGTAGTGGGCACCGGGAGGGACGGCGCGGCAAGGCGCCGGCCCACTCGGGGGCCGGCACTGCACCGCCGACACGGGGCGGCGGAGCAGGTGCCGGACCTGTGGGGAGCACGTACGGGGGAGTACGGGGCCCGGGGGAGCAAGGGGAGGGTAACGGGGGAAGGAGCGGCGTTCGCACGCCGGCGAGTGGGGGCTCGCCGGTGGGCGGGCGCCGCTCCGCTTTCCGCCCTCCGGCCGTCCGCCCCGCTTCCGCTCGGGGGCGGTCGGGTTCAGAGCAGGGTGACCTCGGGCGCCGGGGTCGGCACCGGCGGGGCGCCGGTCAACGACGCCGCCGCGGCGGCCAGCCGGCGGACCGCCTCGCGGGTGACCTCCGGCGGTTGCGCGAACGGGAGCCGAACGAAGCGCTCCAGGACCCCGTCGACGCCGAAGCGCGGCCCGGAGCCGACCCAGACGCCGTGGCGCTCCGCCGTGGTGGCCAGCGCGCTGCCGGAGACGCCGGCCGCGGTGCGCACCCACAGTGAGAGGCCGCCCTGCGGGATTCGGAAAGTCCACCCGGGCAGGAGCTCCCGGACCGCCTCCACCAGCGCGTCGCGCTGGGTGCGGACGCGGTCGCGCTGGTGGGCGAGGACCTCCGGCAGCGTCTCGGGGGCGAGCAGATGACGGACCGCCAGCTGTTCGAGCACCGGCGAGGAGACGTCGAGGCTGGCCCGGTCCCCGGCCAGGCGGCGGATCAGCTCCGGGGTGGCCCGGATCCAGCCGATCCGCAGGCCGCCCCAGAAGGTCTTGCCCGCCGAACCCAGGGTGACCACCGTGCCGCCGTGGTCGAAGGCGGCGAGCGGGCGCGGCATGCGCGCGGCCAGCTCCGGGTCCAGGCACAGGTCGACGGTGGTCTCGTCGCTGACGAGCAGCGTGCCCGTGGAGCGGGCGGCGGCGACCAGGGCTCGGCGCTCGTCCTCGGACATGAGCAGGCCGGTGGGGTTGTGGAAGTCGGGGATCAGGTAGGCCAGGCGCGGCGCGGCGTCGCGCAGGGTCCGTGCCCAGGCCTCCAGGTCCCAGCCGTCGTCCAGCAGCGGCACCGGCACGGCCCGGCCGCCCGCGTAGCGCAGGGCCTGCAGCGCGTTGGCGAAGCTCGGGGACTCGACGGCCGCCCGCTCGGCGGGCCCCAGGGCCTGACGCATCACCAGGGAGAACGCGCCGGACGCGCCGGTGGTGATCATGATCTGTTCGGGGCCGGTCGGCAGGCCGCGCGCGGTGTAGCGGTCGGCGACGGCCTGCCGCAGCACGGTGAGCCCGGCCGGGAAGTCGCCGTGGGTCGAGGTCCAGGCGGGCAGCTCGGCGACGGCGGCGGCCATCGCCCGGCTCAGCCACGGTTCGGGGGCCGACATGGCCGCGATGCCGAGGTCGATCACGTCGCCGGAGGCCGCCGCGTGCGGCGAGATCCCGGCCACGGGCATCGCCCGCCCGGTCGGCAGCGCCGTCCAACTGCCCGCGCCGCGGCGGCTGGAGAGGAAGCCCTCGGTGCGCAGCAGCTCGTAGGCGGCGGCCACCGTGGTCCGGCTGACGCCGAGTGCCGCGGACAGCTCCCGCTCGGCGGGCAGCCGCGTCTCCACCGGCACCCGGCCGTCCAGCACGAGGGTGCGCAGCCCGCCCGCGAGCGTGCGGTAGGCGGGGCCCGCGCCGGAGCGCTGCCAGTCGCCGAGGGCGCGGTCGAGCTGGGCGACGCCGACGGCGGCACGGGGGGAGGGTGGCATCCTCTGTCAGTCCACTTCTCGCGAATTGGCTATGGAAGAGCAGTCCAATCTCCTCCAGAGTGAGGCCAAAGATCGCCGCATGGCAAGAGCCGCCGGCCGGCAACGCTCAGGGAGGAAGGGGCCACCGTGGTCCTCGCACGCCGTCTCGTCCAGCTCTATCTGGGACTCGCGCTCTACGGTCTCAGCATGGCGATGATGCTCCGGGCCTCGCTCGGCCTCGCCCCGTGGGACGTGCTCAACCAGGGGCTGGACCGGCACCTCCCGCTCTCCTACGGCACCGTCTCGATGATCATCGGTGCGGCGGTGCTGCTGCTGTGGATCCCGCTGCGGCAGAGGCCGGGGCTCGGCACGATCAGCAACGTCTTCGTCATCGGCCTCACGGTCGACGCGGGTCTGTCGCTGCTGCCCGCCCTGCACGGCTTGCCCGCGCGGGCGGCGATGCTGGCCGGCGGCATCGTGCTCAACGGCCTCGCGGGCGGCCTCTACATCGGCGCCCGCTTCGGCCCCGGCCCGCGCGACGGGCTGATGACCGGCTTCGCCCGCCGCACCGGCGGTTCGCTGCGCCTGATCCGCACGATGATCGAGCTCACCGTGCTGGTGGTCGGCTGGCTGATGGGCGGTCAGGTCGGCGTCGGGACGGTCGCGTACGCGCTGGCGATCGGCCCCCTGGTGCAGTTCTTCCTGCCGATGTTGACTGTTCCTCATGCGAACGACGCGAGTGGGGCACAGCGGGACGGGACCGGGCGCGATCACGCCGGACGGGTGCGCGGTGGAGCTGTACACGAGACTGCCGGTGGGTGACGAGCCGGACGTCGTCGCCGCGGCGGCGCCGCGGCCTGGTGCGAGCATCCTCGAACTGGGCTGCGGCGTCGGCCGGGTGACGCATCCGCTGGTGGAGCGCGGCTTCGCGGTCACCGCCGTGGACGAGAGCCCGGAGATGCTGGAGCGCGTGCGCGGCGCGCGGACGGTGCTCTCCTCGATCGAGGAACTGGAGCTCGACGAGCGCTTCGACGTGGTGCTGCTCGGCTCCTTCCTGGTCAACACCGGCGACCTGGGCGTCCGCGCCGGCCTGCTGGGCACCTGCCGGCGGCACGTCGCCGCGGACGGGGTGGTGCTGGTCCAGCGCGAGGGGGAGGGCTTCTACGACAGGGTCCCGCGCGAGCAGGGGATGCGCGACGGCGTCGGCCGGATGGCGATCACCTCCTCCGAGGAGATCGAGCCGGGCCTGCGCGCCAACCGGGTCGACTACTGGTTCCCGGACGCGCAGTGGACCCAGTTCTTCCGCACCCGCCACCTCCCGGACGCCGCATTCGAACGCGCCCTCGCGGAGGCTGGTCTGGAGCTCGACGCCTACCTCACCCCGGACCACGTCTGGGCCAGGGCGCTGCCGTCGTGACGCGCTGCGGGGAGAGCCGTGAGTGCGGCCCTCCCCGAGTGACGGGAGCAGGTCAGCCAATCCCGTAGGCGCGGTAGACCGTGGTGGTCGCGCTGCTGCCGTCGGTGTCGGTCACCGTGGAGCGCAGCGAGACCGCGCCGGAGGCGGGGTCGGGTACGACGGCGGTCCAGTTGCCGCCGACATGCCGGACCTGGACGGCGTGCCAGGTGACCCCGCCGTCGGAGGAGGCCCACGCCTGCACCGAGCGGACGGTGCCGCGGTGGTCGGCGATGCTCTGGTCGCCGCCCTGGTGGTCGAGCCAGAGGGCGACGTCTGTGCTGCTGCTCGGTGCCGCCTGGTCGCGCATGTTCAGACCGGCCGGGACGAAGGTCGTCAGGTACGCCGGGGCGTAGGCGTTGGCGGCCGGGTTGATGTAGTAGTGCTCGCTCACCGTGGACGCGGTGGAGAGCATGCCGGCCGGGAAGGTGTAACCGGGGTAGTAGCGCTGGGCGGTGAGGTTCAGCGTGTACCAGCCGGCCGAGCCGACGTGCGGCTCCCAGCTGCCCGGGTTCGGGCCCATGTCGGTCCAGCTGTGGGCTGAGACCAGCGTGCCGCCCTTGTACAGGGAGCCGCTGTACTTGGCGGCGGCCTCCTCGCCCGGGGTGGACGGGTCGGCGAACATCTGCGGCCCGAAGTCGAGCCGGCCGTACCAGGTCGAGGGCTGGCTGCCGATCGGACCCCAGGTGGCCCGGTCGAAGATCTGCACGTAGGAGCCGCCCGCAGCCACCCGCCGCTTGCTCTCGAAGGAGCCGATGTCCCCCGCGGCCGCGGACTCGTCCGAACGCACGCCCCAGTTCGCGGCGTTGACGTGCGCGGTGACCGAGTACGGGGTGGTCTCGTAGACGGTCGGGCCGGCCAGGTCGGTCTGGCAGTCGGTGGTGGTGCTCTGGGGCTGGAGCATGAACATCGCGGTGTCGGAGCCGTTCGGGCCCTTCCGGCCCTGGACGGCGATGTTCGCCAGCGTCGAGCGCTGGTAGCGGTAGGTCGGGCCGGCCGGGACCCCGGTCGTCATGCCGCTGACGGCGTAGACGTCACCCGCCGCCGTCCCGCCCGGCCCCATCTGCTGCGGGCTCCACTGCGAGTCGTAGGCGAACTGCAGCGAGGATGAGGCGGTGGGGATCACGTAGACCTTGCCCGCGTCGTTCACCGCCTCGGCGGTCGCCGGCGAGTCGGCCACGCAGAGACGGGCGTCGTCGCGGTGCCAGGAGCCGGCGGGCGGGTGGTCGAGGGAGACGGCGAGCGGGTGGCCGGCGCGCGCGTCGATCACCGTGCTCGCGGCGCCGGAGACGGTGACGATCCGGGCGCCGAGGGTGTCGGTCTGGTCCTTCTGGTTCCAGATGTCGACGACCACGGCATAGCGGCCGGCGGGCAGGGACACGGCCCGGCCGCTGGTGAAGGTGAACGTCTGCCAGGTGGACAGGTTCTCCAGCTGGCCGGTGGCGGCCACCTTGGCGCCCTCGCGCCCGATGGTGGTCACGGTGAGGGAGCTGCCGGCGGCGGACGCGGGGCTGCTCAGCGCGGTGGCGGTGAGCGGCGCGACGACGGCCGCGGCGACGAGTGTTCTGCTGAGACGGCGCACGGAGTGTTCGACCCCCCTGATTCGACACGCCCTCCGTTCGGAGGGCGGCCGATCCTAGCAGGCGCCGAAGCCGGCGACGGGGCCGATTGTCAGTGGTGCCGAGGAGCATGGCGAACGAGGGGCCGGTCGGGTTACTCTGGAGATGTTCGAACGAAAGTTCGAACGAGGTCGCAAGGAGGAGGACGCGATGAGCAGGAGGCGTGCGGACCTGATCGAGGTGCGTGGCGGCACGGGCTTGCCCACCCACTTCCTCTGGCACGACAAGGTGTACGCGGTGCGCGAGGTGCTCGGGCACTGGAAGGAGAGCGGCGCCTGGTGGGAGGAGGTCCGCTCCGCCCACGCGACGCGGATCGCCGGGCAGGCGCTGGACCGGACGGAGCGGGAGGTGTGGCGGGTCGAGGCCAGCCCCGGCCGCTGCTTCGCCCCCGGCGTCTACGACCTCACCTTCGACCGCGGCGCCGACCGCTGGACCCTCACTCGAACGACTGACTGACTTCGGTGACCGGTGATCGGAACGGGAGGGCGTACGTCATGAGGGAGACCACAGACAAGCCGCAGGCCCAGGTGTTGCAGCTGCCGCTGCCGAGTGCCGTGGGCGGATCGGGCATGCCCTACCGCCCGGCGGGGGACGTCCACCCGGTGCTGCGGCGCGCCGGGGCGCCGCCCGCCGCGGTGGACCTGCTGGCGCAGGCGCAGCGCGGGTTGGCCGAGGCGCGCGAGCTGGAGGGCCCGCTGGAGCGGTACGCGGCCGCTCATCTGGCGGCGCTGCGCGCCTCCGCCGCGGTGCTCGCGCTGCGCGGGCGGCCGGAGCAGAGCGCGCGGGGGCGCAAGCGGATCCGCAGCGCCTGGGAGGTCCTGCCCGAGGTCGCCCCCGAGCTCGCGGAGTGGGCGGTCTACTACGCGGCCGGAGCGCCCAAGCGGGCGGCGGCCGAGGCGGGGGATCGCCCCGGCGCCAGCCCCC
>NZ_BBPO01000030.1:29755-91409 GCF_000787815.1 Streptacidiphilus neutrinimicus | reverse complement strand
CATCATGGCGGTCTCCGACGGCTCCTCCCTCGCCGTCCTCGCCTCCCCCGACAGCGACATCGGCCTCGTCGGCTACGAGATGGCCCTCCTGGTCGACCGCGCCGGCACCGTGCTCACCCCGGCCCTCCGCGCCGAACTCCAGGGGAGCCTTCTGCACTGATCAGACGTCATAGCTGATGACGTCACCATGAACCACGTCCGCACCATTTCGACTGTGAGGAGGAACCGTGACACCGCCCGAGGACCAGAACGGCCAGTACGGCGCTGCCTATCCGGGGACAGGCCATGACGCGTTCGGCGGTCCCGCCGGCGGCTATGCCCCGGCTCCTGGGTACGCCGGTTACAGCCAGGCGCCCCAAGCCGGGCAGTCCGGCTACTGGCAGGACCAGCAGCCACAGGAGTGGCAGCCCCAGTCCCCGCCTCCCGGCCGTCACCACGCTCCGGTCGAGATGGACCAGGACGACGAGCCGCTCATCCGCCCCTACGCGATGACCGGCGGCCGGACCCGTCCGCGCTACCAGCTCGCGATCGAGGCGCTGGTGTCGACCACCGCCGCCCCGGAGCGGATCGGTTCCCTGCTGCCCGAGCACCAGCGCATCTGCAGCCTGTGCACCGACATCAAGTCGGTCGCCGAGATCTCGGCGCTGCTGTCGATGCCGCTCGGCGTGGCCCGCATCCTCGTCGCCGACCTGGCCGAGTCCGGCCTCGTCGCGATCCACCAGCCTGCCGCCGGGGGCGAATCCGGCGGAACGCCTGATGTGACACTGCTCGAAAGGGTGCTCAGTGGACTTCGCAAGCTCTAGGCCGACTGCCCCGGCCGCGACCGGGGGCCGCAGCACGACCTCCGCGAAGATCGTGGTGGCGGGCGGCTTCGGCGTGGGCAAGACGACCCTCGTCGGCGCGGTCTCCGAGATCAACCCGCTGCGTACCGAGGCCGTCATGACCTCGGCCTCGGCCGGGATCGACGACCTCAGCCACGTCAGCGGCAAGACGACCACGACGGTCGCCATGGACTTCGGCCGTATCACGCTCGACGAGGACCTGATCCTCTACTTGTTCGGCACCCCCGGACAGGACCGCTTCTGGTTCATGTGGGACGACCTGGTCCGCGGCGCCATCGGCGCCGTCGTCCTGGTCGACACCCGCCGCCTCGCCGACTGCTTCCCGGCGATCGACTACTTCGAGAACAGCGGCCTGCCGTTCATCGTCGCGGTCAACGCCTTCGACGGCAGCCAGACCCACACCCCGGACGAGGTCCGCGAGGCCCTCCAGCTGGGCCACGACACCCCGATCATCACGACCGACGCCCGGCGTCGCGACAGCGCCAAGTCCGCGCTGATCACGCTCGTCGAGCACGCACTGCTGGCCCGCCTGCGGTAACGCTCCAGGAGACGCGAGAAGCCACCCAGCGCGCATGGCCCTGATCACCAGGGACCATCCGCCTCGGGTGGCTTTCGCGTTCCGGAGCGCGGCGGCCCACTAGGCCCACAGGCAGTGGTCCCAGGATTCGTCGCGGTGACGCGGACGCCGGGCCCCGGGCCGGTCGGCGCCCTCGCGCGAGAGGCGGCCGATCTCCGCCGTGAGCCCGTCGACCTCGGCGGCGGAGTGCGCGAACGAGGTGACGAAGCGGACGACCCCCGGCTCCCAGCGGTCGTGGTAGAAGGCATATCCCTGCGCGAGCAGCCCCTTGACGACGGACGGGGTGAGGCCGCAGAAGACCATGTTGGTCTCCGGCGCGCCGTGGGGTACGACGCCCGGCAGGCCCTGCAGGCCCTCCCAGAGACGGGTGGCCAGGGTGTTCGCCCGGGACGCGTTGCGCAGCCACAGGTCGTCCGCGAGGTAGGCCTGGAGCTGCGCGGCGGAGAAGCGGGTCTTGGCGGCGAGCTGGCCGGCACGTTTCACCCGGGCCCGCAGCTCGTGGGAGGCCGCGGGGGTGAAGGAGACGACCGCGTCGGCGGAGATCGTGCCGTTCTTCGTGGTGCCGAAGGACAGCACGTCGACCCCGGCCTTCCAGGTCATCTCGGCCGGGGTGGCGCCGAGTCGGCTCAGTGCGTTGGCGAACCGGGCGCCGTCCATGTGGACCCCGAGACCCACGGCCCTGGCGTCCCGGCAGAGGGCGCCGAGCTCGTCGAGCGTGTACACGGAGCCGCTCTCGGTGCCCTGACTGATGCTCAGCGCGGAGGGCCGCACGCCGTGCGGGTCTTCGGTGCGACGGCCCAGCGCGCGGAGCAGCGCGTCGGGGTCGATCTTGCTGTCGGCGCCCGGGACGCCCACGAGCTTGGAGCCGCCGGTGAAGAACTCGGCCGCGCCGCCCTCGTCGTTGTCGATGTGGCTGTCGGGGTGGCACAGGACGCTGCCCCACGGCTGGGCCAGGGTGGCCAGGGCCAGCCCGTTGGCGGCGGTGCCAGAGGAGACCAGGAAGACGTCGAGGTCGCGCTCGAAGAGCTCCCGGAGCCGGTGGCGCACGGCCTCGGTGAGGGGGTCGGCGCCGTACGGCGCGGCGTCGCCCACCGCCACGGCGGTGACCGCCTCCAGCACCTCCGGGGAGGCGCCGAAGGCGTTGTCGCTCAGGAAGGTGCGCCCGGCCTCACTCATCGCGGGTCCAGGTGTCGCCGCCGGCGAGCAGCGACATCAGGTCGCCCTCGCCGTACCGGGCGACGGCGGTGTCGAGCTGGTCGGCCATCAGGGTGTCGTAGACGGGGCGTTCGACGTCGCGGAAGACGCCGATCGGAGTGTGGTGCAGGGTGTCCGGGTCGGCCAGGCGCGAGAGCGCGAACGCGGTGGTCGGCGAGGCGGCGCCGGCGTCGTGGACCAGGAGGTCGGCCTCGTTCCGCGCCGTCACCGTGACCACCTTCAGCTCACCCGTGGCCCGGTCCCTGACCACGCCCTGCTCGCCGTTCGCGCCGAAACGGATCGGACGACCCTGCTCCAGGCGGATGACGGCCTCCTTGGCCCGCTCCTTGTCCTTCAGGGCGTCGAAGGCGCCGTCGTTGAAGATGTTGCAGTTCTGGTAGATCTCCACCAGCGCGGTGCCCTGGTGCTCGGCGGCGGCCCGCAGCACCGAGGTGAGGTGCTTGCGGTCGGAGTCCACCGTGCGCGCCACGAAGGTCGCCTCCGCCCCGATGGCCAGGGAGACCGGGTTGAACGGCGCGTCCAGCGATCCCATCGGCGTGGACTTGGTGATCTTGCCGACCTCGGAGGTCGGCGAGTACTGGCCCTTGGTCAGGCCGTAGATCCGGTTGTTGAAGAGCAGGATCTTCAGGTTCACGTTGCGGCGCAGCGCGTGGATCAGGTGGTTGCCGCCGATGGACAGCGCGTCGCCGTCCCCGGTGACCACCCAGACCGACAGGTCGCGCCGGCTGGTGGCCAGTCCCGTCGCGATCGCCGGGGCGCGGCCGTGGATGGAGTGCATCCCGTAGGTGTTCATGTAGTACGGGAATCGGGAGGAGCAGCCGATGCCGGAGACGAAGACGATGTTCTCGCGGGCGAGACCGAGTTCGGGCATGAAGCCCTGGACGGCCGCGAGGATCGCGTAGTCACCGCAGCCCGGGCACCAGCGCACCTCCTGGTCGGACTTGAAGTCCTTCATCGTCTGCCGGGCCTCGGCCTTGGGTACGAGCGACAGAAGAGTCTCAGCCATGGATGGCCTCCTTGAGCGAGTCGGCGAGTGCGTCGGCCTTGAACGGCATGCCGTTGACCTGGGTGACGGAGCGGGCGTCGACGAGGTAGCGGGCGCGGACGAGGACGGAGAGCTGGCCGAGGTTCATCTCGGGGACGACGACCTTGTCGTAGCGGGCCAGGACTTCGCCGAGGTTCTTCGGGAACGGGTTGAGGTGCCGCAGGTGGGCCTGGGCGACGCGCTCGCCCGCGCCGCGCAGTCGCCGCACCGCGGCGGTGATCGGCCCGTAGGTCGAGCCCCAGCCCAGCACGAGCAGCTTCGCGTCACCGCCCGGGTCGTCCACCGTCAGGTCGGGGACGGCGATGCCGTCGATCTTGGCCTGGCGGGTGCGGACCATGAACTCGTGGTTGGCCGGGTCGTAGGAGATGTTGCCCGTGCCGTCCTGCTTCTCGATGCCGCCGATACGGTGCTCCAGCCCGGGCGTGCCGGGGACCGCCCACGGACGGGCCAGCGTCTCCGGGTCCCGCTTGTAGGGCCAGAAGACCTCGCTCCCGTCCTCCAGCACGTGGTTCGGGGCGGTGGTGAACGGCACGCGCAGGTCCGGGAGTTCGTCCTGCTCCGGGATGCGCCACGGCTCGGCGCCGTTGGCGAGGTAGCCGTCGGAGAGGAGCATGACGGGCGTGCGGTACGTCAGCGCGATCCGGGCCGCCTCGACGGCCGCGTCGAAGCAGTCCGCGGGGGTGCGCGGGGCCACCACCGGCACCGGCGCCTCGCCGTTGCGCCCGTACATGGCCTGCAACAGGTCCGCCTGCTCGGTCTTGGTGGGCAGGCCGGTGGAGGGCCCGCCGCGCTGGATGTCGACGACCACGAGGGGAAGTTCGAGGGAGACCGCCAGCCCGATCGTCTCCGACTTCAGTGCCACGCCCGGCCCCGAGGTGGTGGTCACCGCGAGGGAGCCGCCGAAGGCCGCGCCGAGGGCCGCGCCGATGCCGGCGATCTCGTCCTCCGCCTGGAAGGTCCGTACGCCGAAGTTCTTGTGCCTGGACAGCTCGTGCAGGATGTCCGTGGCGGGGGTGATCGGGTACGAGCCCAGGTACAGCGGCAGCTCCGCCTGCCGGGACGCGGCGATCAGGCCGTAGGCCAGGGCCAGGTTGCCGGAGATGTTGCGGTAGCGCCCCGGCCGGAAGGCCTTCACCGCCGGCGCCACCTCGTAGGAGGCCGCGAACTCCTCCGTGGTCTCCCCGAAGTTCCAGCCCGCACGGAACGCCGCGATGTTCGCCCGGGCGACCTCGGGCTTCTTCGCGAACTTCGACGCGAGGAACTTCTCCGTGCCCTCGGTGGGCCGGTGGTACATCCACGACAGCAGGCCCAGCGCGAACATGTTCTTGCTGCGCTCGGCCTCCTTCCTGGTGAGGTCGAAGGCCTTCAGCGCCTCGACCGTCAGCGTGGTCAGCGGCACCGGGTGCAGGCGGTAGGCGTCGAGCGAGCCGTCCTCCAGCGGGGAGGCGTCGTAGCCGACCTTCTGCAGCGCCCGCGCGGAGAACTCGTCCGAGTCGACGATGATCTCCGCGCCGCGCGGGAGGTCCGCCATGTTCGCCTTCAGGGCGGCCGGGTTCATCGCGACCAGGACGTCCGGCTCGTCGCCCGGCGTGAGGATGTCGTGGTCGGCGAAGTGCACCTGGAAGGAGGAGACACCCGGCAGGGTGCCCGCGGGGGCGCGGATCTCGGCGGGGTAGTTGGGCAGCGTGGACAGGTCGTTGCCGAACGACGCCGTCTCGGAGGTGAACCGGTCGCCCGTCAGCTGCATGCCGTCGCCGGAGTCGCCCGCGAAGCGGATGACCACGCGGTCCCGGCGGCGGACCACCGAGCGGGCGGGGGCGGGCGGGCTCGGCTCGGCGACGTCACCGATGTCCACCGGGGTGAGAAGCGACATGGAATCTGGTCCTTACTGGGAAGTGACAGTCGGGAAGACAGAGCCGGGACGACCGGTGATCCGGTCAGCCGGCCGTGGCGAGGGCGATCGCGGCGGCGAAGGACGACGGCGCGGCGACGTCGTGGACGGTGAACTTCCGCTGCGCGGCCGGTACGGCCGAGGCGCCCACGTACGGGTCGGCGACCCCGTAGGCGAGGCCCACCCCCGTCGCCTTCAGGTACGCCTCCTTGCGCGTCCAGATCCGGGCCAGGACCGCGGGGCGGTCCGCATCCGGCAGGGCGCGCAGGGCGCGCTGCTCGCGCGGGTGCAGCGCGGGCAGCAACTCCTCGGCGATGGCGGGTTGGGGCACCCCCTCGACGTCGGCGCCCACCCGGACTCCGGACACGGCGATCAGGGCGCGCCCGCAGCTGTGCGAGAGCGAGAAGTGCGGTCCGGCGTCCGCCAGGGCGGGCCGCCCGTGCGGCTCGCCGCAGCACGGGCAGCCCTCGCGGGCCAGACGCACCGCCTCGGCGGCGAGCCCGGTGTACCCGCCCAGGATCAGCCGGAGACCGACGTGGGCCGCCCGGTAGCGGTGACGGTCGGCGGGACGGCGCAGCCGGGCGGACCGCTCGCGCTCGGCGGGGCTCAGCGGCGCCTCCTGCGACGCCACCGGGTAGCCGCCCACGACCTCGCGGTCGGTGTCCAGCCACCACAGCACCACCTCGTCACCGAGCGGCGGCGGCCCGGGCTCGGGGAAGGCGCCGTCCAGGGTGCGGACGGCGAATCGGGTCCGTACGCGTTCAGGCACCGCTGCCCGCCCCGGCGAGTTCGCGGATGGTCGGCGTGCGGAACAGGTCCCGCAGCGGTACCGGCGGCAGACCGCGTCCGCGCAGCGCGGCGCTGATCCGCACCGCCAGCAGGGAGTTGCCACCGAGCTCGAAGAAGTCGTCGTCGAGCCCCACGGCCTGGCCCAGAACCGTCGACCAGATCTCCCGCAGGACCGACGCCGTGTCCTGGCCCGCGCCGTCGGCGGCCGACGGAACGACGGCGGCCCGGACCGGCTCCGGCAGGCGGGCGGCGTCGAGCTTGCCGTTGGAGGTCAGCGGCAGGGTGTCGAGCGCGGTGACGGTCGCCGGGAGCATGTAGCCGGGCAGCACCGTCGCCGCGCGCTTGCGCACCCCGACGGTGTCCACCGCCGCCGGGACGACGTAGGCGTCGAGTCGGGCGGTCGCGGGGTCGGCCGGGTCGTCGCGGCGGACCACCACGGCCGCCGCGCGGACGTCGGGATCCTCCAGCAGCACGGACCGGATCTCGTCCAGCTCGATGCGGAAGCCGCGGATCTTCACCTGGCTGTCGATGCGCCCCAGGTGCTCCAGCGTCCCGTCCGGGCGCAGCCGGCCCAGGTCGCCGCTGTGGTACTGCACCCCGTCCGCGTACGGGTCGGGCGTGAACCGGGCGGCGGTGAGCTCGGGTTGGCCGAGATAGCCGAGGGCCACCCCGGCGCCGCCCACCCGGATCTCGCCGGTGACGCCCGGCGGGACGAGTCGGCCGCGCTCGTCGGCGACGTACAGGTGCCAGCCCGGAAGGGCCGGGCCGACGGACTTGGAACCGGCCAGGGCCAGTTCCCGGGTCAGTGTCTGCGCGGTGACGTGCACGGTGGTCTCGGTGATGCCGAACATGTTGACCATGCGGCACTCCGGCTCGGGGTGCCGGTCGAACCACCGCAGCAGCATCCGGGCGTCCAGCGGCTCACCGCCGAAGACGACGAGGCGTACGGCGAGCGCCGCGTGGTCGGTCTCCAGCAGCTGGGAGAAGGCCGACGGCGTCTGGCTCAGCACCGTGACCCGTTCCCGCTCCAGTAGCTCGCGGAACTCGTCGGGCTCGCGCGACACGAGGTAGGGAACGACCACGAGCCGGCCGCCGGTCAGCAGGGAGCCCCAGATCTCCCAGACGGAGAAGTCGAACGCGCCGGAGTGGAAGAAGGTCCACACGTCGGCCGGTCCGAGGCCGTACTCGTCACGGGTCGCGTCGACCAGCGCGACGACGTTGCGGTGCGGTACGACGACGCCCTTGGGACGCCCCGTGGAGCCGGAGGTGTAGATGACGTAGGCGGGGGCGTCGGGGCCCTGCGCACCCGGGAGCTCGACGGGACCGAGCGTGGCGGAGGTGTCGACGAGCTCGTCCGGGGTGACGGTGGTGCAGTCCTCGGTCGGGTGCTCGGGGTTGCGGGTGACCACCAGCCGCAGGGCCGCGTCTCGGGTGGTGTGGGCGAGCCGGTCGGCGGGGTAGGCGGGGTCGGTCGGCACGTAGGCGGCGCCCGCCTTGAGGACGCCGAGCATGCTCACCACGAGCTCGGTGGTGCGCTCCAGGCAGACGCCGACGCGGTCGCCGGGGGCGACCCCGCGCGCGACCAGGCCGCGGGCCAGCAGGTCGGCGCGCGCGTCGAGCTCCGCGTAGGTGAGCGAGGTGCGGCCGTCACCGACGGCGGGGGCGTCCGGGCGCGCGGCGACCACCTCGGCGAAGGCGTCGGTGAGCCGTGCGGGCTCGCCGGTCGGTGCGGTGGCCGGGCGGCCCAGTGCGGCGACGCGGCGGCGCTCGTCGGCGTCGAGCAGCTCGACCTCGTCGACCGGCCGGTCGGGGTGCTCGACGAACTGGCCCAGCACGTGCGCCAGATGGCGCAGGAAGCCGTCGACGACCTCGGGGGCGAAGTGGCTGCGGCGGTAGACGGCCGTGATCCGGCTCGCCTCCGGACGCACCCACAGCGTGAGCGGGAACGGCGGCGCGAGGCACGGCCGGTACTCCGCGCCGGCCGCCGCGCCGGTCACCGGGGCCCCGGGCTCGACGACGCCGACGGTCACGGGCTGCCGAGTCGGCGTCGCTACGAGGTCGCGCAGCCCGGCGAGGGTGCTCTGCGCGGGAATCGCGTGGGCGAGGGCGCCGCGCCGGTCCGTGGCGAGGGTGACGTCCCCGGTCGCACCGTGGCCCGCGTAGCGGTTCAGGACGAGCGCGAGCGCGGGCAGCAGGGCGGACGGGTCGACCGGGTCCGCCAGGTCGAGGGAAAGCGTCTCCCCGCCGACGGCGCCCCGGCGCCCACCGCCCCAGTCCGGCGCGGGGGCGGCGGCAACGCCGCTCGGCGCGGGGGCGGGAACGTCCCGGGTCCCGGCTTCGCCGACTGCGCTTCGCGAGCCGGCCGTGGGTGCCCTGCCGACCCCGGCTGCGCCGTCGGCTCCGGCGGCCAGGGTCGCGGCCAGGTCGTGGAGCCCTTCCTGGTCCAGGACCGCCCGGTCCGCCACCAGGACCAGATCCACGACGCCGTCCCCGTGGCGCAGGACGACGCAGCGGACGGCGGAGGTCGGCCGGGACAGTTCGGCGTCCCCCAGGCGGCGGGCCTCGGGGCTGTCCGCCGGGGCGGCGACGTGCTCCACCCACAGCTGCCAAGGGCCCGCCGTGGCGAGGCGCGCGGTCAGCTCGGCGTCGGTCGCCGGTCGGCTCAGCCGTAGCCGTAGGGCGTGGCACTGCTCACCCACCATGGGGTGTCCTCCCTTTCATTCCAGCGGTCACATTCCGGGGGTCGCGTCTGCGGGTCAGCGCGCGGTGAACCCGCCGTCCACGGTGAGCACGGAGCCGGTCACCTGGCGGGCGTCGTCCGAGAGCAGGTAGACCACCGCGGCGGCCACGTCCTCGGGCTCGATCAGGCTGTTCATCGGCTGCGCCTCGGTGAACGTCTGCTCGTGCTCGCCGACCTGGACCTCCAGGGCGCGGGCGATCTCGGCGAGCATCCGGCCCTCGGCCGTCGCGTCGTCGCGGACCGAGCCGGGGCAGACGGCGTTGACGCGCACCTTGGTGGGCGCGTAGTCGAGCGCCGCGGCCTTCGTCAGTCCGATCAGGCCGTGCTTGGCGGCGACGTAGCCGGCGAAGTGCCGGTAACCGACCAGTCCGGCGGTGGAGGAGACGTTGACGATCGAGCCGGAGCGCCGGGCGCTCATCGCCCCGGCGACGGCGCGGGTCACCCGCCAGGCGCCGGAGAGGTCCACATCGATCATCAGCGCCCACTCGGCCTCGCCGATCTCGTGCACCGGCTTGCCCGAGGGCGCCGCGATCCCGGCGTTGTTGACGACTCCGTCGACGCGGCCGAACCGGTCCTCGGCGAGGGCGACGGCCCGCTCGACCGCGTCCAGGTCGCGCACGTCGCAGGCGACGGGGAGGACCGTGACGCCCTGCTTGCGGCAGAGCGTCGCGGTGTGCTCCAACTGCCCCCTGGTGCCCAGCGGGTAGGGGACGCCGTCGAGGTCCTCGCACAGGTCGAGCAGGACCAGGTCGGCGCCCTCCGCGGCGCAGGCGAGCGCGGTGGCCCGGCCCAGTCCGCGGGCGGCGCCGGTGATCAGCACGGTCTTGCCGGTCAGACGCACAGTTCCTCCGCGACGCGGCTCGGGATCGGATTCGGGCTCAGGTGCTCGGCGACGATCCGGAGCAGCTCCGGAGCCGACTCGGTCAGGTACATGTGGCCGCCGTCCAACTCCACGGCGCGGAAGGCGACGTCGGTGGTGCGGGCCCAGGCCGCGAGCTCGTCACGGGTGACGAGGGTGTCGGCGGAGCCGCGCAGGGCCGTGACGGGTACCGGCAGCGCGGTCTCGTCGGCCGGGCGGTAGGACTCGTGCATCTCCACGTCGGCGCGGAGCGTGGGCAGGATCAGCTCGCGCATCTCCGGGTCCTGCAGGGCCTCGTGGGTGTAGCCGGCGAACTCGTTGACACGGGCCAGGAAGGCGTCGTCGTCCAGGCCGGTGGCCTGCCGGGAGCGGGGCTCGGCCGGGTGCGGGGAGCCGCTGGCGAAGAGCCCGACCAGCCGTACCCCGGGCGTCGCCACGAGTCGGCGGGCCAGCTCGTAGGCGAGGACCGCGCCCAGGCTGTGGCCGAACAGGGCGACCCGGTGCGCGCCCCGGCCCTCGCCGGGGCCGCCCAGCGCGGCGAGCAGCTCCGCGTGGAGGGCGCCGGCCGCCACGGTCGCGTCCCGGTAGGGCTCCTCGTCGATCCGCCGCTCGCGGCCGGGGAGCTGGAGCGGGAGCACGTCGAGCCCGAGCGGCTCGGCCTGGCGCTGCCAGGGACGGTAGAACGAGGCGCCCGCGCCGGCGAACGGCAGGCAGACCAGGGTGGTGCGGTCGGACATGTCAGCGCTCCTCGGGGGCGTCGGCGGCGAGGCGGGCGTCGTAGGTGACGGGCAGCCGGACCAGGCCGCGGCTGGTGGAGTTGTCGAAGAGCCACTCGACCTCGTCGGCCGGTACCGCCAGGCGCAGGCCGGGCAGGCGGCGCAGCAGGGTGGTGAAGGCGATCTGTCCCTCGACCCGGGAGAGCGGGGCGCCGACGCAGAAGTGCGGGCCCTGGCCGAAGGCGAGGTGCCGGTTGGCCGTGCGGGTGATGTCCAGCTCATCCGGGTTCTCGAAGGCCTCCGGGTCGCGGTTGGCGGAGCCCATCAGCAGGTGGACGAAGCTCTCCTTGGGGATCGGGCAGCCGCCGAGCTCCATGTCCTCGGCGGCGACGCGGAGCGTGCCGCGGTAGACCGGGGACTCGAAGCGCAGGAACTCCTCGACTGCGGACGGGGCCAACTCGGGTTCGTTCCGCAGCAGTTCCAGCTGGTCGGGGTGGGTGAGCAGGGCGTGCGAGCCGCTGCCGATCAGGTTGGCGGTGGTCTTGTGCCCGGCGATGATCAGCAGCACCAGGGTGGAGACCAGCTCGTCGTTGGTGAAGCGGTCCTCCTCGTCGGCGGCCCGTACCAGGATGCTGACCAGGTCCTCGCCCAGGTGAGCGCGGCGGTCGGCGAGCAGGTCCACCAGGTAGCGCTCGATGCTCTCGCTGGCGTCCTTGAGCTTCTCGTTCGACTCGGCGTCGGGGTAGGGCGCGCCGCTGAGCCAGGTGCCCCAGGTGTGCAGCTGCGGCCGGTCCGCGACCGGGACGCCGAGGAACTCGCAGATGACGCGCATCGGCAGCGCGAAGGCGAACTCCATCAGGTTCACGTCGCCCTGCTCGGGGAAGGCGTCGATCAACTCGTCGGTGATCTCCTGGATGCGCGGGCGCAGCAGCTCCATCCGACGCGGGACGAAGGCGCGGCTGACGAGCTTGCGCAGCCGGGTGTGCTCCGGCGGGTCGGCGGTCAGCATGTTGCGGACCAGGACGGGGCTGGCGTCCTTCACCAGGTCGCGGAACCAGGCGGGGGCGCTGTCGACGCGCTTGGACAGCCGCGGGTCGCTGAACGCCCTGGCCACGGTGGCGTAGTCGGCGACCACGTAGCCCTCGCCGCCCACGGGGTAGTTGATGGCCTGGACCGGGCAGCCGGAGGCGCGCAGCCTGGCGTTGCCGGCGTGCAGGTCGCCGCCCTCGGGAGCGGTGAAGAACTCGGGGGGCAGCTGGTCCGTGGTGCGGGGCAGCTCGGTGGTCATCGGGATTCTCCTTCCTGAGCGGCAGGCGCGGTGTCCGCGGACACCGCGTCCGTGTACGCCTCCGGGGGTGCGAGCTTGCGGATGCGCGGGCTGAGCGTGGGCAGGGCGGCCAGGCCGGAGAGCACGGCCATGACGGTGAACACCCAGACCGGACCTGCCTGGTCGAAGATCGCGCCGATCAGGAAGACGCCGACCGGGGCGGCGATCATCGACATGAACATCACCGCGCCGAGGACCCGGCCCTGCGCCTTGTCGGGGACCATGGCGGCGAGGTAGGCGAGGAACAGGGCGCTGGTGATGGGACCGCGCAGGAAGACACAGGCGACGATGATCCCGAGCGGGATGACCCCGGAGACGTTGGCGAGCGCGATCGCCGCCACCGGGCCGATCCACGCGGCCGTCAGGAAGAGCTTGGCCGGCGCGACCTTCTTGATGACCGGACCCGCGATGAGCGAGCCGAGCAGACCGCCCACGCCCGCGATGGCCAGCAGCAGACCGGTGTAGCTCGCGGAGGCGCCCCGGCTCTGCGCGGTGGCGATCAGCGCGAGGAAGACGCCGGTGTGGGTGAACGCCATGTTCGAGCCCATGATCCAGACGATGAGCAGGCGCAGCACCGGCTGCCGGGCCAGGATCCGGAAGCCCTCGATGGTGTTGCGCTTCTCCCCCGGCGCGGCCTGTTCCACCTTCATCGGCTTGCGGATGAAGAGCAGCAGGACGCTGGAGCAGAGGAACGCGATGGAGGCGGCCAGGAAGGGGAAGGCGCGCGCCACGCCGAAGAGCCCGCCGCCGATGGGCGGGCCGCCCATGGTCGCGGCGAAGTACCGGATCTGGTTCTGGGCCGTCGCCTGGGTGAGCTGGGAGGGCGGCACCAGCTGCTTGATGGCGGCCAGCCCGGTGGGGTTGGAGATGCCGAGGCAGGCGGACGAACCGACGGCGATGGCGAAGATCAGGAACGGGTTGGTCCGGTCGGCGAAGATCAGCACGCTGAACAGGCCGAGCAGGACGACCCTGACCATGTTGCACAGCAGCATCAGCAGCCGGCGGTCCATCCGGTCGGCCAGCGTGCCGCCGGGTATGGACAGCAGGCTCGCGGTGAGCAGCTGCGCCGAGCCGACCGCGCCCGCGTAGAAGGCGGAGCCGGTGGTGGCCAGGATGAGCAGCGGGTAGGCGACCTCCGCCGTCTCCTTGGCGAGCGCGGCGAACGCCTCACTGGTCCACAGCGACTGGAAGTCGAGGTTCCTCAGCAGCGGCTTCTCCTGCTGGGCCACCTCCTCGGGCGCCGCCTCCTGGGGCGCCGCCTCCGTGAGCTGTTCCGTCTGCGGCTGTACGTCGGGCGACGTCTGCGAGACCGTCATGAAACCTTCCTCTCCTTGATCGCTTCTTCGACATGGGCGGCCAGCTCGTCGACGTGGGGGTGCCGGAGCATCGACCAGTGGTCGCCGGCCACCGGGACCACCCGGAGGCCCGCGGGGTAGAGCCCGGCGAGGCGGTGCGCAAGCCGGGCGACCGACGCCTCGTCCGCGTCCGCCTTGAGGAGCACGGTCGGGCAGAACACCGGGTCGGGCCGGTAGGTCAGCACGGCGGCCTGGCCGCCGAGGAACCGCCCGCGCGCCCGGGGCGCGCGGCGCAGAGCACCGCCCACCGGTCCCCGGCCGAACAGGGCGTCGAACCCGGCGCGCACCCCGCCCAGCAGGAAGTCCGGTGCGCCGGCGACCGGCAGCGGCCGGCTGTCGGGTACGTAGCCGTCGAGGAGGAGCAGCAGGTCCACCTCCCGGCCCAGGCGCATCAGCAGGCGCGCGGTCTGCTGGGCCACCACGGCGCCGAAGGACCAGCCGCCGAGGGTGACCGGACCGGCCGGCTGGACCCGCAGCAGGGTGCGCGCCTGCGCGGCGGCGAGCTCCCGGAGGGTCCCGCCGACGTGGGCTGCCCGTTCCAGGGCCAGCAGCGGGCGGTCGTCGGGGAGCCTGAGCCGGGCGGCCAGGTCCTGGTAGGGCAGGGCGGTGCCGACGGCGTCCGCCAGGAGGAAGACCGGTCGCCCGGCGCCCTCCCGCAGCGTGGCCACGCCGGGGGGCGTCACCGTGGCGTGGCCGTCCTGGCCGGGCAGCCGGTCCGCGACGAGCTGGACGAGCCCGGCGAAGGTGCCCTTCAGCGTGAAGTCGGTGACCGAGATCTCCGCGCCGACGCGCTCACGGACTGCGGTGGCGAGCGCGATGCAGAGCAGCGACTCGCCGCCGAGGCCGAAGAAGTCGTCCTCGTCGGTGACGTCCGGGACGCCGAGGGTCTGGCACCAGACCTCCGCGAGAACCGCGCGCAGCGCGCCGCCCGGTCGCACCGAGGCGGACGGGCGGCCGCTCGCCTGGGGTCGGACGGTCGCCGCGCGCTCCGGCGGCGCGGCGACACGGACCGGCTGCGGGCTCCGGCTCTCGCCGAGCGCCTCCGGCTCCTCGCCGAGGAACGGGTGCGCCGGCAGCGAGCAGCGGCCGGGCCGGTCCTCGGGGTCGGGGTGCCGGGCCGTCAGGACGGCCGCCAGCGCGGGGTCGACGCCGAGTTCCCACAGCGTGCCGAGCGCGCCGAGCAGCCCGGCCTCGGCGTCGACGTCACCACGGGCGCCGGGGGCGAGCCGGACGGTCAGCTGCCGCGGGTCCCAGCCGGGGGCACGGCGCAGCGCGCCGGCCATCGATCCGCCGGGGCCCAGCTCCAGGTACGTGGTGCAGCCGGCCGTCAGCAGGGTGGCGGTGCCTGCGTCCAGCCGTACCGGCTCGCGCAGGTGCGCGGCCCAGTGGCCGGGCGTGGCCGCGGCCTCGGGGTCGACCCAGTCACCCGAGGTGTTGGAGATGTACGGCAGCCGTGACGGGCGGGCGGGCATCGACGACAGATGGTCCCGCACCGCCTCGGCTGCCGGGCTCATGGACGGCGAGTGGAAGGCTCGCCGGGTGTGGACGGGTGTGACGCGCAGTCCGGTGAGCGCCTCACCCGCGAGGAGGGAGTCCATGGCGGCCTCGGGGCCCGAGAGCACCGCGGACCCGTTGCCGCGGACCGCCACCGTGACGCCGCAGTCGGCAGGCAGCCGGGCCTCGATCTCGGCGGGGTCGGCCTCGACCGCGGCCATCCGCCCGGGAGCCGCGTCGCGCATCGCGACGGCTCTCCGGTGGACCAGGACGACGGCGTCACGCAGCTCCCAGACCCCGGCGAGGGCCGCGGCGGCGTACTCGCCGACGCTGTTGCCGAGCATCGCGTGCGGGACGACGCCCCAGGCGGCCAGCTGACGGCCGAAGGCGTAGCCGAGGGCGAAGAGGCCGAGCTGCTGGTGCACGGTGTCCGCGTACCAGTCGTCGCCGCCGTCCGGTCCCTCGGGCACGGCCGGGGTGATCACCAGGCCCAGATCGACGCGGCAGTCGTGGCGGGCGATCGTACGGATCTCGTCGAAGGCCGCGCGGAACTCGGGCAGCAGCCGGTACGCCGCCTCGCCCGCGGCGTCCTTGAGCGTTCCCTGCCCCGGGAAGAGGAAGGCCACCTTGCCCAACCGGCTTGTGGCGTCCAGCCGTTCGGCCGCGGCGCCGGCCGCGCGCAGCGCCTCGGCGGCGCGGGCGGCGTCGGGCACGACGGCGGTCCGCCGGTGCGGGTGGACCCGGCGGCCGGCCAGGGTCACGGCGGCCGCGTCGAGTTCCGGCGCGTCGGACTCGGCGAAGCGGTCCGCCAGGGTGCCGGCCAGGCGGGCCAGCGCGGCCGGGCTGTGGGCCGACAGAGGCAGCAGGTGAGGGACGGGCTGGGCGACCGCGGCCGGACGACGGGTCCGCGCCGCGTCGGGGGCCTCGGTCAGCACCACGTGGGCGTTGGTGCCGCCGACGCCGAACGAGCTGACCGCGCCGACGCGTCTGGACCGGCCCTCCGGCAGCTCCCACGGCACCAGCGCCTGCGCCACCTTGAACGGCGAACGCTCCAGCTCCAGCAACGGGTTGGGCTCGGTGTAGTGGGCCGTCGGGTAGATCTCGCGATGCTCCAGCATCAGGACCGTCTTGATCAGACCGGTCACCCCGGCGGCGGCGCCGGTGTGCCCGACCTGGCCCTTGACCGCGCCCAGCGCGCACCAGCCGGTCTGCCGGCCGACGGTGCCGTAGACCTCGGTGAGGGCCTGCACCTCGATCGGGTCGCCGAGTTGCGTGGCCGTTCCGTGGGCCTCCACGTGACCGACGGAGGCGGCGGACAGTCCCGCGTCCTCCAGGGCGGCGCGGATGACCTCGCTCTGCCCGGCGGCGGAGGGCGCGGTGTAGGCCATCTTCTCCGCGCCGTCGTTGTTGAGCGCGGTGCCGGCGATGACGGCGGCGATCCGGTCGCCGTCGCGCACGGCGTCGGCGAGGCGCTTGAGGACGACCACGCCGACGCCCTCGCTCGGCACGGTCCCCGCGGACCGGGCGTCGAACGGGCGGCAGTGCCCGTCCGGGGCGAGGATGCCGCCGGGCTCGAACAGGTAGCCCCACTCCCCGGCCGGCATCACGGTGACCCCGCCCGCCAGGGCCGCGTCGCAGTCGCCGGACCGCAGCGCGCGCACCGCGAGGTGAACCGCCGTCAGCGAGGTGGAGCAGGCGGTCTGCACCGTGAGTGCGGGCCCGCGCAGGCCCAGCTTGTACGCCACGCGGGTGGCGACGAAGTCCTTCTCCCTGCCGATGTACCGCGCCAGCTCGCCCAGCGAGGAGTCGTCCCGGCCCGGCCCCGAGCGGTCGGCGCCGGCGAACACGCCCACGCGGCCGGGGAACCGGATCGGATCGAGACCGGCGTCGTCGACCGCGGTCGCCGCGCACTCCAGGAAGACCCGCTGCTGCGGATCCATCGCCGCGGCCTCCGCCCGGCTGTACCGGAAGAAGGACCAGTCGAAGCGCCCGGAGTCCTCGATGACGCCCATGGCCGCCACGAAGTTCTCCCGGCCCGTGTACGCCGGGTCCGCTCCGCGCCGCAGCACCTCCTCACGGCTGAGGCGGCTGATGCCGTCGCGGCCGTCGCGCAGCATCGCCCGGAAGGCGCGGACGTCGGGCGCGCCGGGCAGCCGGCAGGCCATGCCGACGACGGCGACGGCGTGGTCGGCGGACGGGTCGGGAGTCGCGCTCCCGGCCCGTTCGCCCTCGACAAGAGAGAGGGCCATGTCAGATTTCTCCGCCCAGATCGACGTAGAGGTGGTCGAGACCGACGTAGCTGAGGTTGGGACCCCAGACCGTGGCCTCCTCGGAGAGCCGGGCGTCGGGGAACCGTGCGGCCAGCCGGCGGAGCAGGATGGCGGCCTCCAGCCGGGCCAGCGGAGCGCCGACGCAGTAGTGCGGCCCGTGGCCGAAGACGAGGTTCCGCTCGCCGCCCGAGGTCACGGCCGGCGTCACGGCCGGAGCCGCGCTCGCACCCGTCACCGGGCAGACGGCGGCGTCCGGCTCGGCGGCCTCGTCGAGAGGCCCCTGGCCGGTGAGGCTCACCAGCACCAGGTCGCCCTCGCGCAGCCGGGCCCCGGCGAACTCCTGGTCGTGGGCGACCACGCGGCCGAGATGCCGCAGCGGCGGGCGGGTGACCAGGACCGACTCGACCAGACCGGCCACCGCGCCGGACCGCGCACCGGCCGTCTCGCTCCGGACGCCCGACCACACCTCCCGGTCGCCGAGGGCGGTCAGGACGGTCGAGCCGAGCAGCGAGGCGGTGGTCTCCAGCCCGCCGAAGAGACACATGGCCCAGGTCGCGATGGTCCTGGCCCGGTCGGCGGGGGTGTCGGTGGGGAAGCCCTCCAACGCCCGTGCGCCGGTGAGCGCCTCGGACATCTCCACCATCACCTGGTGGGCGGCCTGCGCGTGGTCCCTGCGGTACATGGCGCCGATGAACAGCGACAGCGTCCGGGACCAGTGGTGCAGCACGGGCGGCGGGACGTCGACGCCGACGATGTGCGCCATCACCCGCCCCGAGACGCCCTCCGCCACGGTCGGCATGACGTCCTGCGGGCGGGTCGCGGCGAGTTCGGTCAGGCACTCGTCCGTGATCTGTTCGATGTGCGGCGCGAGCGACCGGATGTAGGAGGGGGAGAGCATGCGCTGCACCGGGCGGCGCAGCGCGGAGTGCTCGGGGGCGTCGGCCTGGACGAACCAGAGCCGCAGGAACTCGGTGAGCTCGCGGTACTCGGCCCGCGCCACGTCCGTCATGTAGAGCTGGAAGGAGCGCTCGAAGGTCCCCGAGGCGAAGCCGGGGTGGTTGAGGACCTGCTGTGCCAGCCGGGGGTCGGCCACGACCCAGCAGTCCAGGCCCTCGTCCCACTCCGGCGCCCGCACGTCGTCCACCAGGGACGACGGCGGGACCGGTGCGGCGGTGCGGGTCATCGGTGGGCGGCCTTCTCGACGAGCGCCTTCTCGATCAGCGCGATCAGTCCGCCGGGGGTGGGCGCCAGCAGGAACTCCCGCAGGCGTACGTTCGCGCCCAGCTCCTCCTTGACCTTGCGCATGAGGCGCACGGCGCCGAGGGAGTTGCCGCCGATCATGAAGAAGTCGGTGTCCTCGACGACGTCGCCGACCGGGTCGCCCTCGATGACGGCGGCGAACAGCGCGGCGACGCGCTCCACGGCCACGACCGCCGGGGCCGGCTCCGGCGCGGACGGCGCGGCGGCGGAGCGCCGGGCCGGACCGGCCACGGCGGCCAGTGCCCGCCGGTCCACCTTGCCGTTGGCGGTGACCGGCAGCCGGTCCACCACGGCCCACAGGTTGGGGATCATGTACGACGGCAGCTTCTCCGCCAGCAGGTCCCGCAGCGCGACCGCGTCGACAGCGGCCTCGGGTACGAGCACCACCGCGGCGACCAGGCGCTTGTCCGCGCCGCCCCCGTCGGTCACCGTCACCACGGCGTCCTGGACCTCGGGGTGCTCGCTCAGCACGTCGCTGATCGCGCTCAACTCGACCCGGTAGCCGCGCAGTTTGACCTGGTCGTCGGCCCGGCCGAGGAAGTGCAGCCGACCCTTGGCGTCGATCCGCACCAGGTCCCCGGTGCGGTACAGGCGCTCCGGTACGTCCGGGGAGAGGTGGCCGAACACACGGGCCGTCTCCGCCTCGTCGCCGAGGTAGCCGTCGGCGAGCCCGGCTCCGCCGGTGTAGAGCTCGCCGACCGCGCCGGGCGGGAGCAGACGCCGGCGGGCGTCCAGGACGTACACGCGGGTGCCTGGAACCGGGCGGCCGATCGGCAGCGGACCGTCCACGTCCTCGGCGCGAAGCACCGAGTGGGTGGTGGTGAACGTGGTGTTCTCGGTCGGGCCGTAGCCGTTGGTGATGACGATGCCGGGGTGCCGGGACAGGACCCGGGCGGTGTGCTCGTGCGGGACGACGTCGCCGCCGGTGAGCAGCTGGTGCAGGCCGCGCAGCGAGTCCGGGGCGAACTCCTCGACCAGCCGGAAGAGTCCGGCGGTCAGCCAGGCCACGGTGATCCCGCGCTCCTTAAGGAACGCCCCCAGCTCGGTCGGGGAGGCGAGACCGGCCGGGTGCACCTCCAGGGAGGCGCCGGTGAGCAGGGCGCCCCACAGCTCCAGGGTGGAGGCGTCGAAGGAGAGCGGCGCGAGCCGCAGCATGCGCTCGCCCTTGCCCAGCCGTACGTATCCGGCCTCGTGGATCAGCCGGATGACGGCGCGGTGGGGTACGCAGACGCCCTTGGGCTGGCCGGTCGAGCCGGACGTGAAGGCCACGTAGGCCAGGCGCGCCGGGTCGGCGGGCGCCGTCGGCACGGTGCCGGCCGGTACCGGCTCCCAGTCGGGCCGCCAGGTCGCCACGGCAGGTACGCCGAGGCCGGCGAAGCGCCCGGCCGCCGGGCCGTCGACGGCGCCGACCAGGGCGGCGGCGGGCCGGGCCCGGTCCAGCAGCTTGACCAGGTGGCTCTCGGGAAGCTCCGGGTCGAGGCCCACGTACGCGGCGCCGGCCCAGGTCACGCCGAGGACGGCGACGGCCTCGGCCACCGAACGCTCGACGCCCACCACGACCCGGTCGCCCGGCCGTACGCCCGCGGCGGTCAGCAGGCGGGCCTGCTCGGCCGCCGCGTCGGCCAGCTGACCGTAGGTCAGGGTGTGCGAGCCGTCGCGTACCGCGACGGCGTCCGGCGTGAGCGCGGCCGCCTCGCGGAAGAGCGCGTCGAGCGAGGTGTCCGGGAAGTCCAGGCCGCTCTCGTTGACCTCGTCGAGCAGCGCCCTGGCCTCACCGGAGATGCCGCGTACGTCCTCGAGGCGGGTCTCGCCGGCCTGTGCGAGCTCGCCGACGGTGGCGCGGAAGTCGGCGACGAAGGCCTCGGTCTCGGACCGGCGCCAGACGCTGGTCGCGTACTCGAGGTGCCCGGCGTAGGACGGGTCGGCCTGGCCGACCAGCATGGTCAGGTCGAACTGCGAGCCGCCGCCGTGGCCCTCCTCGATCTGGACCCGCAGCCGACCGGCGGTCAGCTCCCTGGGTACCAGCTGGTCGTGCATGCCGAAGCAGACCTGGACCAAGGGGTGGCAGCTCAGGCTGCGCTCGACGCCCAGCCGGGCGACGAGCTCCTCGAAGGGCAGGTCGCCCGCGTCGATTGCGGCGGCGAGCGAGGCGTGCACCCCGCGCAGGTAGGTCGCCACGTCGACGTCGTCGTCCACGTCCACGCGGACCGGTACCAGGTTGCCCGAGACGGCGATCAGGCCGCGCAGCTCGGAGGTGCCGCGGCCGAGCAGGGGTACGCCCACCAGCAGGCTGCGGACGCCGGTGCGGCGGGCCAGGGTCAGCCCGAAGGCGCCCAGCAGGAAGGCGTACGGCGTGATGCCGAACGCGCGGGCCTGCGCGGCGACGTGGTCGGTGACGTCCGGGCCCAGGTCGAGTCCGACGCGGTCACCCGCGCCGTTCTGCACGGTGGGACGCTGCCGGTCGGCGGGGAGGTCGAGGACGGTCGGCGCCCCGTCGAGCCGGGTGCGCCAGAACTCGGTCTGCTCGTCCCAGGCGCCGCGGTCGCGGGCCGCCTGCTGGTACCGGCGCAGCGCCGACAGCGGCGTGCCGGCGCCCAGCAGCGCGGCGCGGTCGGCCGCGGCGTTGAGCGCCGCGTACGTCCCGAAGACCTCCTGCAGCAACTGGCCCACCGCGTGGCCGTCGAGGACCATGTGGTGCGCCGCGAGGACGAGGGCGCTGCGCTCGTCCGGCCCGTTCCAGTAGGCGAACCGGTACGCGGGGGCGGCGGCGAGGTCGAAGGGCTCCCGGCCGAGCTCGGCGCCCTGGCGGCGCACGGTGCTCTCGAACGCCTCGGCCTGGCCGTCGTAGGGGTACTCGACGAGCTCGGGGGTGTAGGCGGGCAGGATCTCCTGCACCACGTCGTCCGCGGTCTCGCGGACCACGGTCCGCAGCCCCTCGTGACGGGCGACCGTTTCGGCGACGGCCTTGGCGAGCAGCTCGCGGTCGAGTCGGCCGCCCTGGGTGAAGCAGCGGAAGACGAGGTTGTACGGGGAGCCGCCGGCGACGCGCTCGATCAGCCACATGCCGCGCTGGGCGGGGGTGAGCGGCTGCTCGGCGGCGCGCTCGTCGAGCTCGGCCGTGCCCTCGGGTACCTCGGGGGCGACGGGGGTGGCGCCGTCGAGTACCCGGGCGAGCGGGGCGTCGCCGAGCAGGTCCATGACGGCCACGCGCAGTCCGAGGTCCTCCTGGAGGACCGCGACGAGGCGCATCGCGCGCAGCGAGTCGCCGCCGAGGGCGATGAAGCTGTCTTCGCCGAAGACGTCCGGGGTGTCCGGGAGTTCCAGGATCCGGGCGGCGAGCGAGTGGACGGTGGCGGTCATCGGGTGGCCTCTCCCGCGATCAGACCGGCCTGGGCGCTGACGGTCGGGGAGCGGAACAGGTCCATGGTCCGTACCTCGCGGCCCGAGGCCTGGCCGAGGCGCTCCACCAGCAGGACCAGCAGCAGCGAGTCGCCGCCGGACTCGAAGAAGCTGACGTCGTCGGCCACGTCGTCGGTGTCCAGTACCTCGCGCCAGATGGAGCGGACGAGCTCCAGGCGGGCGGCGGGGTCGTCCAGGTCGACGGCCGGGGCGGTGAGGGTGGTGGACTCTTCGAGCACGATTCTCTCCGGGAAGGTAGCGAGGTCCGCGGCGCTGCGCCGCAGAGCGTCGAGGAAGCGGTGGACGTCGCCGGTGTCGAACACGTGGACCGGGTAGTCCAGGGACAGTGCGAGGCGACGCCCGTCGGGCGCGTCCTCCAGGCGGACGAACAGGGCCAGGTCGTACTTGATGAACATCGGGTCCAGCGGCCGGAGTCGGCCGGTAGCCCCGGCCGCCAGCTCCACCGTCCGCGGCGCCTCGTCGAGGTTGACCAGGACCGGGGAGAGGGGTGGCCACAGGGCGTTGCGGTCGGGGTTGAGCGCGGCTGACACCGCGTCGAGCGGCACGTCGCTGTCGACGAAGGCCTCCATGCCGCCGAGACGTACGCCGGCGAGCAGGTCGTGCCAGGTGTCCTCGGGGCCGACGGCGGCGCGGAGCACGACCGTGGTCATGAACATCCCGATCACCTCGGCGGTGGCGGGATCGTCGCGGCCCGGCCAGGCGAAGGCGATCAGGAAGTCGCGCTGCGGCCCCGTGCGGGCGAGCGTCGCGGCGAGCAGGGCGACCCCCACCATGAAGGGGGTGCAGCCCTCCCGGGCCGCCACCGCCATCACCCGGGCGGTGGTCTCCGGGTCGATCGAGACCTGGGCGGAGGCGCCGAGCAGGGACTCCTCGGGCCCCACGTCCGGGGTGCGGGCGAGCGGGAGGTGGATCCCGGTCGGGGCGCCGCGGAGCCGGTCGACGACCTCGGCGACCTGCTCGGCGATCACCTCCGGGGTGCGGTCGGCGACGACCGACGCCGGGTGCGGCGGGCTGCTCAACTCGGGGGCGACGCCGGCGACGGCCGCCCGGTAGAGGGCGCAGACATCCTCCAGGAGCATGCCGCGGGAGACGCCGTCGAAGATGATGTGATGCACGTTCAGGACGAGCAGGGTCCGCTCCGCCGACAGGCGGATCACCTCGGCCCGCGCGGGCGCGTCCCGGGCGAGGTCGAAGGGCGCGGTGCACAGGCTCCGGACCCGGTCGTCGACCTGGTCCTCGGTCCAGCCCTCGACCTCGGCGTCGAGGAGGACCGGCTCGGCCGGTGGGCCGTCGGTGTGGTACTCGACCCGGCGCCGTTTGACGTCGAGCCGGAACCGGGCCCGCAGCGACGGATGACGGCGGAGCGCGTGTCCGACCGCCGCAGTCAGCGCCGGGTGGTCCACGCGGCCGGCGAACTCGACGACCGTGGGGACCAACTGGGTGGGACGCAGCACCTGGTCGCGGTCCAGGACCCAGATGCCCTGTTGCACCCGGGTGGCTGGATACCAGGTGTATCCGTCTGGTGACGGAGCGTGCGTCTCTGCGGGCAGCACGAGAGGACCTCCGGAAGGCTGGGACAGGTTTGTGGAAAGGGGGTGCGGGAGACGGGCCCCGGATCCTCAGGGGCGGTCGCGCGGCCGCTCGCGTCAGGCCTCGTGGGCCACGGATACGACGAGCCGGCTCAGAAGGGGGTCAGGCTCGGCAGGGGCTCGGGAGGAGACTCAGCCCCACTGGGAGTCGACCGGGCCCGCGGGGGCCACGGGGGCCGCGGCCGAGTCGGCCTGGACCGTGGTGGACGTGGTGGCCGTGGTGCCCGGGGTCGCTCCCCACTGGGAGTCGGCTACGGCGGTGGCCGGCTTGCCGCTCTCGACAGCGGCGGTGAATCCGGTGGCGATCAGGAGCGAGAGAGCAAGAGCGGCCAGATGGCGCTTGGAAACGTGCTGAAACATCTCTTACCTTGCCTTCTTCGTGGTTCGGGCAATTGGTTGGTGCGGAAATTCGTGGTCGGTTCCCCGCTCGAAATCATGCTTGCTGCGTGTACACCAGGTCTCGTCGATCGAGGAGGATGATCCTGCAATGCGACAACCAGCAAGGTGGAAATATGTGTGCGAGTTCGGACAGTCGGGGTGAACACAGACCCGTCGAGATCTGCGCGGACGGGCTCCAGTACTACTCGGACGCCCTGCAGGGCCGGGTGAGGTCGGGCGACTGCCCCTCCTGTCTGCTCGACCTGGGGCTCGTTCAGCACCTGCCGGACGGCAGCCTGGCCCCGATCCCGCCCCGGCTGGCCGGAGGCGCGGAGATGGACCGGCTGGAGCGCGCCATCGAGGAGAAGCGGAGCTCGCTCGGCACCCTGCGCGCCTCCATCGCCAAGGCGCAGGAGATCTACCTGGACAGCTACGGCAAGGGGGACTCCGGGCTGATCCGCGTGGTGCAGGGCTCCAGCGCGATCAGCGCGACCCTCTCCGCGGCCGTGCACGCCTGCCAGGAAGAGCTCCTGACAGCCCAGCCGGGAGGCCAACGTCCCCAGGAGCTGCTGGACAAGGCGCTCACCAGCGATCTGGCCGCGCTGGAACGGGGAGTCGCCCAACGGACGATCTATCAGCACATGGTCCGCTCACACCAGCCCACGCTCACCTACGCGGAACGGATCGTGCAGGCCGGCGGCGAGATCCGGACGCTGGACGAGGTCTTCAACCGGCTGATCGTCTGCGACCGCAGGATCGCGTTCATCCCCGACCCCGCCGCCGAGCGGAGCGAGATCGCGCTCGCCGTCGAGCACCCCGGTGTGGTCCGGTACCTGGTCAGCGTCTTCGATCACGCCTGGCAGCGCGCCTCGCCGATGCCCGCCTACCCCAGCAACCGGCTGCCCCCGCTGCTGACCGACGAGGTGCGCCGGGCGATCCTGCGGCACATGGTGAACGGGTACACCGACGAGGCGATCGCCGCCCGGCTCGGCATGAGCACGCGCAGCGTGGCCAACCACATGCGCTGGGCGGCCGAACTGTTCGGCAGCCGCAGCCGGGCCCAGCTCGCCTACCTGATCGCCAGGAGCGGCTTCCTGGAGGACGCGTCGGAGTAGGTCCTTCACGTCTCCCCCGCCGTCATGTAGCTTGTACGCACAGCGTCATCCCGTGCCGGCCCTTCCCTGGCCACGGCACCGCGCAGACCGGTTGGTTCCCCGTCGCGCCACGCTGGGTCCGCCGGGTCGTCATTCCCGGTCTTCGAGCCCCATCTCCTGTCGCGTGCGCCGCGCCGTTCCCACGGCGCGGCGCCGCGTCACGGCGCGTCTCCACCGCCCGCCCAGGCGAAAGGAAGACGGGTCTTGACCGTCCACGCCATCTCCGCCCCTGCCGTACCGTCGCTCACGCCCCCGCCCGGCTGCCCGATGCACGCCGCCGCGACCGGAGCCGTCAACGCGCTGGACCTGGTCGACCCGGGTCTCTACAGCGACGGCGACCCGCACCCGGTCTGGCGCCGACTGCGCTCGCTCGACGTGCTGACCCGTCACCACATCGACGAGGACCGCTGGTTCTGGAACGTCGTCCGCTTCGAGGACGCCGACCGCGTGCTGCGGGACACGGCGACCTTCACCTCCGAGCGCGGCACCATGCTCGACCTGCTGGGTCTCGACGACCCGGCCAGCGGCAAGCAGCTGGCCGCCACCGACCCGCCGCGCCACACCGAGATGCAGGCCCGCCTCAAGAAGGCCCTGGCCATCAAGTCCGTCGACCGGCAGCGCGAGATGATCCGCGATCTGGTCGTACCGCTCCTCGAACCGCTGGGCGACGGCGGCACCTTCGACTTCGCGCAGGCCATGCTCGCGATGCCGATGTCGGTCACCGGCACCATGATGGGCCTGCCCACCGGGGACTGGGCCTGGCTGAACCGCCTGACCACCGTGTGCATCGCCGCCGACGACCCCGAGTACCAGGAGCCGGACGGCCGCAACGCCACCCTGAAGGCCGCCCACCGCGACCTGTTCGCCTACTTCCAGGACCTGGTCAGGTTCCGCCGCAACCACCTCGGCGACGACCTGCTCAGCGTCCTGATCTCCACTCGCTTCGAGGGTCGCCACATGGCGCCCGACGAGATCGTCGCCAACTGCTACAGCCTGCTGCTCGGCGCGAACGTCACCACGCCGCACGCGCCCAACTTCGTGATGGCCGAGTTCATCGGGTCCGGCGTGCTCCAGGACTGGGCGGCGCACCCCGAGGTGGACGCCACCGCGCTGGAGGAGTCGCTGCGCTGGGCCTCCCCGGTCAACCACTTCCTGCGCTACGCCACCCACGACGTGGAGATCCGCAACACCCTGATCAAGGCCGGGGACCCGGTCGTGGTCTGGCTCGGCTCCGCCAACCGGGACGACCTCGTCTTCGCCGGGGGCAGCGAGTTCGACATCCGCCGCAAGCCCAACAAGCACCTGGCCTTCGGCATCGGACCGCACTACTGCATCGGCCACAGCGTCGCCCGGGTCACCCTGAAGACCATGTTCCACGAGCTGTTCACCCGCTTCGAGGACTTCCAGCCGGCCGGCCGCCCCGAGCGTCTGCGGTCCAACTTCGTCTCCGGCTACAAGCACATCCCGATCACCGCCCGGCCCGCGCGCGGCGGCAACGGCCGGGCGAGGAGCTCCGTATGACGGTCCTCTCCGACCTGTCCGGGCCCCGCAGGGCGGCGCCCGTCGCGCCGACCGGCACGCCGTGGCTGCGCCGCTTCCACACCGCCCCGGACGACGCCCCGCGCCTGCTGGTCCTGCCGCACGCGGGCGGCAACGCCTCCTACTTCTTCCCCCTCTCGGCCGCGCTGGCCGAGCACGCGGACGTACTGGTGGTGCAGTATCCGGGCCGTCAGGAACGTTTCGGCGAGCCGTGCGTGGAGTCGCTGCACGAGCTGGCCGACCTGGTGGCCGCCGCGCTGTGCGACGGGACGGCGCCGCTGCTGGACCGCCCCTTCTCGGTCTTCGGGCACAGCATGGGCGCCTCCCTCGCCTTCGAGGTCGCCTGCCGGCTCCGTGACGCCGGCCACCCGCCCGCGGCCCTCGCCGTCTCGGGCCGCCGCGCCCCCTCGATCCCGGCGCCGGGCGCGGTCCACCGCGCCGACGACGCCCGGCTCATCGCGGACATCAAGCTGCTCGGCGGCACGGACGAGCGGATGCTCGACCACCCGGAGCTGCTGGCCGCGATCCTGCCCGCCGTGCGCAGCGACTACGTGGCCACCGAGACCTACCGGTTCCGCGGCGCGGCCCCCCTGGACTGCCCGGTCACCGCGCTGATCGGCGACGTCGACCCGCGGGTCGACGAGCCGCAGGCACAGGCCTGGCGCACGCACACCACCGGCGCCTTCCGCCTGCGTTCGTACCCGGGCGGCCACTTCTTCCTCGTCCCCCACCTGGCCGCAGTCGTACAGGAACTGCGCGCCGACCTGCCGGCCGTCCGGCCGGCCCACTCCTGACCGAAAGGGAAATCATGAAGTACCGCGTCATCGGAAGCTCCCCGGAGACCCGCCGCGAGGTCAGCGTACTGAGCCTGGGTGCCATGACCTTCGGCACCACCGTGGACGAGGCCACCTCCTTCGCGATCCTCGACCGCTTCGTCGAGGCGGGCGGCACGTTCATCGACACCTCCAACAACTACGCGTTCTGGGTGCACGGCACGCAGGGCGGCGAGAGCGAGGAGCTGGTAGGCCGCTGGCTCAAGGCCCGCGGCGTCGGCGACGAGATCACCATCGCCACCAAGCTCGGCGCCCGTCCCAACCAGCCGACCTCGGGCTTCAGCCTGGACGTGGAGGGCCTGTCCGCCAAGGTCATCCGCGAGTCGTCGGAGCGCAGCCGCGAGCGCCTCGGCATCGAGAGGATCCACCTGCTCTACGCGCACATCATGGACGAGCACACCCCGCTGGAGGAGACCGTCCAGGGCTTCGCCGAGGTCGTCGCGGACGGTGTGGCCGGCCTGCTCGGCGCCAGCAACCACTGGGCCTGGCGGGTCGAGCGCGCCCGCGCCCTCGCCAAGGCGGCGGGCCTGCCCGGCTACGAGGTACTGCAGCACCACCACAGTTACCTGCGCCAGCGCACCGACGTCCCGAGCCTGCGCTCGCCCGACGGCAACCAGGGCCTGGTCAGCGGGGACCTGCTCAGCTACCTGCGCGCCAATCCCGAGCTCACGCAGGTCTCCTACTCGCCGCTGATCTCCGGCGCCTACGTCCGCGACGACAAGCCGCTCGGCCCGGGCTTCGACCACGCCGGCACCGAGCCCCGGCTCAAGGCGGTCCGGGAGGTGGCGGCCGAGACCGGCGCGACGGTGAACCAGGTGGTACTCGCCTGGCTGATGGGCGGCGACATCCCGGTCCTCCCGCTCGTCGGCGCCTCCTCGGTGGCGCAGCTGGAGGAGAGCCTCGCCGCGGCGGACCTCGAACTCACCGCCGAGCAGCGGGCGAAGCTCGACTCGGCCAACTGATTCCCGCGACGCCTCCCGCTCGTCCCGCACCGCCGCGCACGCGGTGCGGGACGCGGCGGCGGGGCGGTGTCGTCAGGGGGTGAGGCCGGCGCGGACCAGGCCGAAGGTGTAGGCGTCGTCCAGGGCCTGCCAGGAGGCGCCGATGACGTTCTCGGCGACGCCGACCGTGGACCAGGTGGACTCGCCGTCGGTGGTCTCGATCAGGACGCGGGTCTTGGAGCCCGTGCCGTGCTGGCCCTCCAGGATGCGGACCTTGTAGTCCGTCAGTTCCAGCCGGGCCAGCTGGGGGTAGAAGCGGCCCACCGCGGCCCGCAGGGCCGCGTCGAGCGCGTCGACGGGGCCGTTGCCCTCGCCCGTGGCGACGATGCGCTCGCCCTTGGCCCAGAGCTTGACCGTGGCCTCGTTGGCGGTGGAGCCGTCGGCCCGCTGCTCGGCGATGGCACGCCAGGACTCGAGGGTGAAGAACCGGTCCTGGACGCCCTGGACCTCGGCCCGGAGCAGCAGTTCGAAGGAGGCGTCGGCCGCCTCGAAGGTGTAGCCCGCGAGCTCCTTCTCCTTGACCCGGTCGACCACACGTCCCGCCAGGTCGCGGTCGGTGGAGAGGTCGTAGCCCAGCTCCTTGCCCTTGAGCTCGACTGAGGCGCGGCCGGCCATGTCGGAGACCAGCATCCGCATGGTGTTGCCCACCAGCGCCGGATCGGTGTGCTGGTACAGGTCCGGGTCGACCTTGATGGCGGAGGCGTGCAGGCCCGCCTTGTGGGCGAACGCGGAGACGCCGACGTAGGGCTGGTGGGTGGAGGGGGTGAGGTTGACCACCTCGGCGATCGCGTGCGAGATCCGGGTCATCTCAGCCAGTCGGCCCTCGGGCAGGACGCGCCGGTCGTGCTTCAGCTCCAGCGCGCCCACGACCGGGAAGAGGTTCGCGTTGCCGACCCGCTCGCCGTAGCCGTTCGCGGTGCACTGGACGTGAGTCGCGCCCGCGTCCACCGCGGCAAGGGTGTTGGCGACGGCGCAGCCGGTGTCGTCCTGGGCGTGCATGCCGAGGCGCGCGCCGGTCTCGGCGAGGACGTCGGCGACGATCTCGCGGACTCCCGCGGGCAGCATGCCGCCGTTGGTGTCGCAGAGCACGACCACGTCCGCGCCGGCCTCGTGCGCCGCCCGGACGACCGCCAGGGCGTACTCCCGGTTGGCCTTGTAGCCGTCGAAGAAGTGCTCGCAGTCGATGAACACCCGCTTCCCCTGGGCGCGCAGGTACGCGACGCTGTCGCGGACCATGGCGAGGTTCTCCTCCAGCGTGGTGCGCAGCGCCAGGTCGACGTGGCGGTCGTGGGCCTTGGCGACGAGCGTGACCACCGGTGCCCCGGAGGCGACCAGCGCGCGCAGCTGCGCGTCCTCCTCCGCGGTGCCGCCCGCCCGGCGGGTCGCGCCGAAGGCGACCAGCTGGGCGTTCTCCAGCTTGAGTTCGGTGGCGGCGCGGGCGAAGAACTCGGTGTCGCGCGGGTTGGCGCCCGGCCAGCCGCCCTCGATGAAGCCCACGCCGAACTCGTCCAGGTAGCGGGCGATGGCGAGCTTGTCCGCGACGGTGAGGTTGATGCCCTCGCGCTGCGCGCCGTCGCGCAGCGTGGTGTCGAAGACGTGGAATTCGTCGGAGAGGGAACTCATGGCCGGTGGTCTCCTGTCACGGTGGCTGCTCGTTCAACGAAAAAGACCCCTCGCGGATGCGAGAGGTCTGCACGCTGGCTGGTTCTTCTTCCGAGAACTCAGGCCGGCGCGCTGCAGCTGATAATCAGTGCGAGCTTGGGCACGTTCGCAGTTTGACACAGCGGCCGCGAAACGGGCCGCGCATCTTGCGATGCGAGATGCGCGGCCGTCCTACGAATTCGCTGACGCGACGACGGTCTTCTAGACGATCGGGTGCATCCAGCCGTGGGAGTCCTCGCGCTGACCGGTCTGCAGCGCCAGCAGCGTCTCGCGCAGCTTCATGGTGACCGGGCCCGGCTTTCCGTCGCCGACCTGCCAGTCGCCGCGGGCGGACTTGACCGAGCCCACCGGGGTGATCACGGCGGCGGTGCCGCAGGCGAAGACCTCGGTCAGGGCGCCGGCGGCGTTCGCCTCGCGCCACTCGTCGGTGGAGATCTTGCGCTCCTCCGTGGCGAGGCCGAGGTCGCCGGCGATGGAGAGCAGCGAGTCACGGGTGATGCCGGGCAGCAGCGAGCCGGAGAGCTCGGGGGTGACGACCTTGGCGTCCTCGCCCTCGCCGAAGACGAAGTAGAGGTTCATTCCGCCCATCTCCTCGATCCAGCGGCGCTCCACGGCGTCCAGCCAGACGACCTGGTCGCAGCCCTCGGCGGCGGCCTGGGCCTGGGCGACCAGCGAGGCGGCGTAGTTGCCGGCGCACTTGGCCGCGCCGGTGCCGCCGGGCGCCGCGCGGACGTACTCCTCGGAGATCCAGACCGAGACCGGCTTGACGCCGCCGGGGAAGTAGGCGCCGGCCGGGGAGGCGATCAGCATGAAGAGGTACTCGTTGGCCGGGCGCACGCCCAGGCCGACCTCGGTGGCGAACATGAACGGACGCAGGTAGAGGCTGGCCTCCTCCTGAGTCGGCACCCACGCCTGGTCCTGAGTGACCAGGGCCTCGACGGCGGCGACGAAGAGCTCCTCGGGCAGCTCGGGCATGGCCAGACGGCGGGCGGACGCCTGGAAGCGGGCGGCGTTGGCCTCCGGGCGGAAGGTCTGGATGCGACCGTCCGCGGTGCGGTACGCCTTCAGGCCCTCGAAGATCGACTGACCGTAGTGGATGGTCATGTTGGCCGGGTCGATCTCCAGCGGGCCGTAGGGCACCAGCTGGGCGTCGTGCCAGCCGCGCCCCTCCGTCCAGCGGATGGTCACCATGTTGTCGGTGAAGAAGCGGCCGAAGCCGGGAGAGGCCAGACGGGCCTCCCGCTCGGCGGCGGGCAGCGGATGGGCCGAGGGCTTGAGCTCGATTGAGAGGGAGGTCATCGACGTTTGTCCTTCACCGTGTCGTCTTGGCGGGTCCTCGGCGGGCGAGTCCCCAGGGTCGATAGTCGCACTGATCGGGCCGTGAGCGACAGCCAGGTGCGGTGGGCCCGCGTCGGTGAGGAGCGCAAACGCGCAGCACCGGGCCGTCGCCGGCCCGGTGCTGGGTGGAGCTGCTACGGGAGCCGGCGGGTCAGCCGGCTACTCGGGCGGCGAGCGCGTCGCCGATCTCCGAGGTGGTGCGCGGCGCGTTGAGCGAGGCGCGCTCGGCCAGGTCGGCGGCGACGGCGGCATCGATCGCGGCGGCCTCCGCGGTGTAGCCGAGGTGGTTCAGCAGCATGGCGACCGACAGGACCGTGGCGGTCGGGTCGGCCTTGCCCTGGCCGGCGATGTCCGGGGCGGAGCCGTGGACCGGCTCGAACATAGACGGGAACGCGCCGGAGGGGTTGATGTTGCCCGAGGCGGCCAGGCCGATGCCGCCGGTGACGGCCGCGGCGAGGTCGGTCAGGATGTCGCCGAAGAGGTTGTCGGTGACGATCACGTCGAAGCGCTCGGGCTGGGTGACGAAGAAGATCGTCGCCGCGTCGACGTGCAGGTAGTCGGTGGTGACCTCGGGGTACTCGGCTGCCACCGCGTCGAAGATCCGCTTCCACAGGTGGCCGGCGTGGACCAGCACGTTGTTCTTGTGGACCAGCGTGAGCTTCTTGCGCGGGCGGGCCTGCGCGCGGGCGAAGGCGTCGCGGACGACGCGCTCGATGCCGAAAGCGGTGTTCAGGCTGACCTCGGTGGCGATCTCCTGGTCGGTGCCGGCGCGCAGCGAACCGCCGTTGCCGACGTAGGGGCCCTCGGTGCCCTCGCGCACCACGACGAAGTCGATCTCCGGGTCGCCGGCGAGCGGCGAGCGGACGCCCGGGAAGAGCTTGCCGGGGCGCAGGTTCACGTGGTGGTCGAAGGCGAAGCGCAGCTTCAGCAGCAGCCCGCGCTCCAGCACGCCGGAGGGCACGGACGGGTCGCCGATGGCGCCCAGCAGGATCGCGTCGGCTTCCTTGAGCTCCTCCAGCACGCTGTCCGGCAGGGTCTCGCCGGTGGCGTGGTAGCGGCGGGCGCCGAGGTCGTACGCGGCGGTCTCCACCTTCACGTCGGCGGGAAGTGCCGAGGACAGGACCTTGAGCCCTTCGGCCACGACCTCCTGGCCGATACCGTCACCAGGGATCACTGCGAGGCGGAGAGTGAGCGACATGCGGTCGACCATACTCCGGCGTCCATGCTGTGACACGTATCGTCCGCACTCTGGACGCACGGGCGAGCCCCGGAGCACGGCGCGCTCCGGGGCTCGGGGTCCGCGACCGGCGGTTTCGGACCTATCGGGTCACGGGCAGCGACGCGGTCGGGTGCGGCGCCGCGGGGGCGGTCAGGGGCTCGGCCGGGCGTCGGCGGCGACGCCACCAGGTGACGGCGAGGACGCCCATCACCGCGAGGCAGCCCGCGGCGGAGCCGGCCAGGCCGGGGGTGAGGCCCGGCGGGGTGTAGTCGCAGGCGATCCGCTGCGCGCCCCCGCCCCCGGCCAGCGGCACGCCGAGCATGCCGGCGTAGGAGGTCGGCGTCTTCGCCGCGCCCCCGTTGACCGAGCAGGTCCAGCCCTTCACGTCCGTCGCGGCCACGACCGCGGTGCCGGTCGTGCCGGCCGGGAACGAGGCCTGCAGGTGTCCGCCCTGGACCTGCAGCGCCGTCGGCGCGGTCAGCGCCGACGCCGCCGTCGCGGCCTTCAGCGCCGGCAGGCTCAGGCAGCCCACGGCGTACTCCGGGATCTGCTGACCGGCGCGGGCCGTCGTGAACGCGACCTGCCCCCGGCCGGAGGCCGGGACGTCGCCGAGGAAGCGCACGCCGGTGCTGAGCACCGGGTACGCGCCGTTGAGGGTGCGCGCCTTGCCGAAGGCGGTCACCGTGCCCTGGAAGTAGGGGGCGTAGAGGAACGCCGCGCTGCCTGCCCGGCACTGGAAGCCGTACGTGGCCGGTGAGCCGGCCGCGACGGGGTACGCCTGGCTGCCGCCGACCCCGCCCAGCGCGGCCTGCGACGCCGCGGCCGCCGGGCCGGCCTGGCCGAGCCGCGGGACCTGGTAGACGGTCGCGCCGAGCAGCGCCTGCTGGTCCGCCCACACGGTGCCGGTCGGGGCCCCGTGGGGATCCGTGCCGTCGCCGGTGTGGACGGTGACCAGCGGGACGGGCGGGACCGCGGACGGCTTCACCGAGACCGTGCCCGCCGAACGGCCGCCCGCCACCCCGGCCGTCAACGTGCGGCCCACGCTGAGCAGCGCCTGGGAGACCGGGTCCGACGGCGCGCTGATGTGGCGTCCCGCCATCGCCCAGGGGAGGCCCAGCTTCTGCAGCGCGGTGGCCGTCACGGCCGGGATGTAGCTGCTGTAGAAGGAGCCGCCTTCGGAGTCCATCAGGATCGGGTCGTTGTCCGTGACGAAGACGTCGGAGCCGACGTCGAAGCGCTGCTGCGGCCACGCGTCGGCGGACTTGACCGCCGCGTAGCCGGAGGAGGTGACGCTGTTGAGGGTCGTCCGGGTGCCGGTGTAGCCCTGAAGGTCCGTGGCGTTGTAGACGGCGAGGGTGCCGCCGGCGAAGACGCCGACGGTCAGCAGGCCGCAGACCAGCCGCCGCCGCGCGGGCGCGAGGCCCTCCCGGCCCAGCACGACGAGCGCGCCGACCGCCAGCACGCCGCCCACGCCGAGCAGCGCCCAGCTGAGCCTGTTGGCGGTGTGCGTGCCGACGGTGACCAGCGCGAGCAGGGCCAGCAGGCCACCGCCGCCGAGGACGGCGCGGCGGTCCGGGCGGTTGGCCAGAGCCAGCCAGGCCGCCATCACCATGAAGCCGCTCAGCACGAAGGTCTCGCGCCACGGGACGCCGTGCGGGATCGCGAAGCCCTGCCAGACCAGCGCGGTGGTGTGGACGGTGAAGGAGACGGCGGTGAGCACGATCAGCGCCAGCCAGCCGATCCGCGCCCGGACCGGGACCCTCCGCTGGAACGGCAGGACCAGGACGAGCAGCAGCACCAGCACGCCGACGAAGACGTTGGGCCGGTTGACCGTCGGGGTGAACACGCCCGGCAGGAACTTGGCCAGGTAGTCCAGCGGCCCCACGGCCACCGAGATCACATAGCTCTCGGAGGGCTGGGCGTCGCCGGAGGCCAGGCCCGAGACCAGGATCGCGGGGGCGGCCAGCATCAGGCCGACCCCGGACATGGTGGCGGCCCGCCACAGCACCCGCAGCCTGTCGCGCAGGTCCAGCTCCTCGGCGAGCAGCAGGCGCAGGAGCAGGACCAGCGTCGCGCCGATCATCGCCATGGCGGCGACGTAGAAGTTGGCGTACCAGCACAGGCCCACGACCAGGGTGCCCGCGACCCAGCGGCGGCCCTGGAGGCACCAGTCGGCGGCGATGCAGAGCATCGGCAGCGCCGCCAGGCCGAACATCCACATCGGCACGATCGAGCCGTCGAGCACCGACCAGCCGCACAGGGCGTATCCGACCGACAGCAGTGCACGGAGCCAGCCGGAGCCGGGCTGGAGCCGGCCCAGGAAGACCGTCATCATCGCGGCGCCCAGGCCCATGCTGAGCACCGAGACCAGGAAGACCGGGAAGTCGACCTCGTTCCGCGGGAAGAGGCCGACCAGCAGCGAGAAGGGGTTGGCCAGGTAGGTGAAGTACTCACCGAGGAAGCCGACGCCGTAGGAGCTGTTCCAGTTGAAGGACAGGCTGTTGTGGCCGACGCCGTGGAGCAGGTCCCACAGGCCGACGTGGAACGGCACGTACTGGTTGCGGAGGTCGTTCATCGCCCGCGAGTGGCTGCCGAACGGATAGGTGCCGTAGATCGCCAGGCCGGTGCAGTAGGCCGCCATGGACAGCACGGCCGACAGGCTCGCCGCCTTGATGCTCCGCAATTGGGTGCCTGCTCTCGGGCTGTGGCGGGAGGCGCCCGACGGCCCTCCGCGACGCACCTTCCCAGCAGTGAACTTGTGACCTTCGGAAGGGAACAGTGTAGCGGCCTGCCGCGTCCAGTCACACGTAAGAGCGATCGCAGCGACCCTCTCCGTGGCCGCCTCTCCCGGTGGGCTAGGGTTTCGCTGCCGCGTCGCGGGTTGATATCTGGAAATGGGTTGAAGGAGACACGCCTCACATGGCAGAAGGCATGGCCGGCCGTCTGGCGGGGGGATTGACGAGGCGTCGGGCACTTCGGCTTGGCGGAGGCGTCGCGGCCGCGACGCTGGCCGGTGTCTCCGGGTGGGAGCTGTACCAGGGGGTCTTCCGGCCGGCCCGGGACACCGCCGCAGTGGCGACGCCGGGCGTCGCCTCGCCGATAGGGCAGAGCACCGGCACCGCCTTCGTCCACGTGATCGCCCATGCCGACGACGGCCTCTACTTCCACGACCCCGAGCTGGCACTCGCCATGAAGTCCGGCCACCCGTGCGTCGTGGTCTGTCTGACCGGCGGTGAGTCGGACGGCTACAACGGCCTGGAGGGCCAGGAGCTCCAAGGCAAGAAGCCTCCGCACCCGCTCGGCCCCCACAACCGGCCCGCCTACGTCCGGGCCCGGATGAACGCGCTGCGTCGCGCGCTGGCCTGGACAGCCACCGGCGACCTCCAGAGCTCGTGGACCATCAGCGCCGGCGAGCTGGTGCCCGGACACCAGGTGGAGATCAACACCCTGGAGGACGCGCCGAACGTCAAGCTGTACTGGCTGCAGCTCCAGGAGAACCGCACCATCGCCCGCCCGAACCCGGACAGCCTGCGGGGGCTCTACCTCGGGGCCACGGCGACGCTGGGCACGGTGCGCCCCCAGGAGAGCCCGGTCCAGGGCACGTTCCAGTACTCCCGCCAGGACGTCGTCGACTCGCTCAAGGCGGTCTTCCGCAAGTACCGGCCCTCCCTCGTGCGCACGCTGGACGCCAACCCGATCCACGCCCAGAAGCAGCCGCCGAACTACGGCAACGGCAAGCAGCCGCCGGTGCCGCAGCTGCGTCTGCCCGTGTACACCGACCACGCGGACCACATCTACTCGGCGCTCTTCGCCCACCAGGCGCTCGAGGAGTACTGGGCCGACGACCGGCAGTCGCGGCTCTGCCAGGTCGAGACCTACCGCGGCTACGTCAACGAGTTCCTGCCGTGGAACCTGGGCGTCGACCTGCTCGCCCCCAAGCGGGAAGCGCTGGAGATCTACGCCGGCATGGAGACGCCGCTCGCCCCCTGCGCCGACCCGGCCGGATGCGCGGACCACAAGCTCAGCACGTTCGACGTGACCGAGCGCTGGGCGCGGAGCACGCGGTACGTCGCGCCCGGCGCGCCGGACTGGGTGGCCCGGCTGAGCGACGGCAGGCTCGCCGCGTTCGCGCTGCTCAACGGCGGCGCCATGCAATGGGTGCAGCGCAGCGCCGGCGAGGACGGCTGGACGGGGCCCACGCAGGTGGGAGGGTCGGGCCTGACGGGCCAGATCTCCGCGGTGCGTCAGCCCGACGGCAGCCTCGCGCTGTTCTCGGTGCGGATGGTGCTCGACCAGGATCCGCAGCGGTCGGTCCGCGAGGTGGTGTTCGCCACGCAGATCAGCGGTCTGGACAAGCCACTGGTCTTCGGCGACTGGCAGAGCCTCGGCGCTCCGGACGGCGACCCGGTGCAGAACATGGAGATGGGCTTTCCGACCGTCACGGTGGACCCGAACGGCAACACCTACGTCTTCGTGCGCACCTTCTCCGGCGGGGTCGCCTTCCGGGTCCGCAACGCCGAAGGCGCCTGGCAGCCGTGGGCGAGCCTGGGCGGCGACGTCCGGGCCTTCGGCCTGATCGGGGTGCAGGACGGCCTGGCCGCCGTGGCCGCCCCGGACGGGCGGGTGCACGTCTTCGCGCCGGGCGCCAAGGCGCTGGCCTACTGGGTCTCCCCCACGCCGGGAGCGGTGCCGCGTCCGGCCACCGCCGTCGGCCTGCCGCTCTCCTCGGGGCCGTTGAGCGGCCTCGCGCTGGCGGACGGAACGATTCGCCTGTGCTACCGCGAGCCCGGGACGAGCACCATCGTCGTCGCGGAGCTCGCGCCGAAGGCGAAGGCGTGGCGGGTCGTCGACAACCTCCCCGACGCCGGCGGTTACGGCCTGGTCGTGGCGCGGGAGACCGGATCCGCCGGTGCGGCGACGGGTGTGGCCATGGTCACCCGCAACGACGCGGGCGGCGTCGCGGCCGCGGCCGCGGCGGGCACGGGCCTGCCCGCCGCCTGGCAGTCGAACGCGGACTTCCACGTTCATGTGCCCGGCCTGGCCGTGGACGTGAAGGGCCGGGCCGTGGCGGCGGCGATGCGCGCGGACGGTGCGCTCTACCTCTCGCGGCAGACCTCCGCGGCTCCGGGTGCGCCGTTCACCGACTGGGCCCCGGCCGCGGACCGCGCCCTCGGCGGCGAGAACCCGGCCCAGACGGCGAACCAGCAGGGGGTCTGACACTGCGGCGGTCGAACGGCCGGGGGCCCCCGACCCGGGCCGGAAACGGCGCGGAACCGAACCGCCCCCGCCTCGCGTCCTCTGGGTGAACGCGGGGGAAGGGGCGGGGGAACACGCTCTTACCGTGTGTTCTTGCACGGCTGCCGTATCGTGCCGCAGCGGCCTCCGCCGCGATGAACGTCAGATGTGCCGACAGGCAGAAAGCCCTCGCTCCGATGATGAACTTCCGCTCCGCGGTCCCGCTCACCCGACGCCGCGTCCTCGCGCTCGGGGGCGGCGTGGCCGTCACCGGCCTGGCGGCGGCCGGGGTTTGGGAGCTGCTGCCCGACGGAGCCGGAGCGGGCGGTCGGCAGGACGCCGAGGTCGGCCGTTCGACCAGCGTCGACGCGGTCACCACCGGGCTCTCCTACGTCCATGTCATCGCGCACGCCGACGACGGGCTCTACTTCCACAACCCCGACCTGATGCTCTCGATCAGGAAGGCGGTGGCGGGCGGGGCTGACTCCGTGACGGTCTGTCTCACCGGCGGCGAGTCCGACGGCCTGAACCTGTCTCACACCAAGTTCCACCACGGCGGGAAGTACCGGTACAGCCGGCCCGACTTCGTCCGTGCCCGGATGAACGGCCTGCGTGCGGCCCACGCCCAGATGGCGACCGGCCGTTGGGACGCTCCCTGGGACATCACCGCCGACGAGCTGATACCCGGCTTCCAGGTGGAGCTGAACACGCTGCGCGACCATCCCCACGTCCAACTGGTCTGGATGGAGCTGCGGGAGGCCCGCTCCGTGGCCATGGCCAACCCGGTCAGCCTGCGGGGCCTGTGGCTGGGCGCAGAGGACACGCTGCCGACCCTGGTGCCGACCGAGAGCCCGGTCCGCTCCAGCTACGCCTATACCCGGCAGAACGTGATCGACTCCCTGGTCGCGCTCTACCAGCGCTGGAACCCGACGGTCGTACGGACCCTGGACCCGAATCCGATCCACATCCCGACGCAGCCCAGGAACTTCGGCGGCGGCAACCGGCTGCCCGCGCCCGCGCTGCGCGTGCCGCTCTACCTGGACCACCAGGACCACACCTACTCGGCGCTCTTCGCGCACCAGGCGCTGCAGACCTACTGGGCCTCCGCTCGCAACCCGCGCGAGTGCAGCGTGGAGTCCTACCGCGGGTACGTCAACGCCAACCTTCCGGCGAACCTCGGCCCCGTCATCCTGCGCACCAAGCAGGCGCTGCTCAACACGTACGCCTGGGGCGACAACCGCGACTGCGGCGACCCCGCCGGCTGCGGCGACCTCAAGGTCGGCCCGCTGGGTGCGCGCAACGGCTGGTCCCGCAGCATCCGCACCACCGCCCCGGGCTCCACCGACTGGGCGGTCAGGCTCGGCGACGGGCGGCTCGCGGCCTTCGCGGTCCTGAACGGGCAGGCCGTGCAGTGGGTGGAGCGCGACTCCGGCTCGGGCGACTGGACCGGCCCGGTCGCCGTCGACGCCACGGACAGCGGGAACGGCCTCGCCGGACAGATCTCGGCCGTGCAGCAGGCCAACGGCCTGGTCGCCCTGTTCGCCATCCGCACGAGTTTCGACACCGGCCTGCAGCGCCAGCGACGCGAGGTAGTGACCTGCGTGCAGCAGGGAACCCCCGCCAAGGGCGCGCCTGCGGCCTTCGGCCCGTGGCAGAGCCTGGGCACTCCCGGGGACGACCCGCAGAAGTCGCTGGAGATGGGCTTCCCCGCGGTGGTGCTGGACCACAGCGGAGCGTTGAACCTGGTGGTCCGCGACTGGTCCGGATCGGTCAGCTCACGGCAACAGCCCCCGGGCGGCGCCTGGAGCGACTGGGTCACCGCCGCCCTCCCCGCCGGACTGGCGTCCAAGGGCTACGTCGGCGTCCTGGACGGGCTGGGCGTGACCGCGACCCCCGACGGCGCCGTGCACGTGTTCGCCGGCTCGCCCAAGGCGCTGGTCCAGTGGTCCACCCAGGGCCCCGGCACGCCGCTGCGGCCCGGCACCCCCACCGGTCTGCCCGGCTCCTGCGACGCCGTCACGGCCGTGACGCTGCGGGACGGCACCGTCCGCCTGGTCTACCGCGAGCCGGTCAGCGGCCGGGTCCTGGTCACCGACCTGAAGCCCGGCGCGAAGAGCTGGCAGATCGACGAAACCCCCGAGACCGTCGGGGGTTACGGCCGGATCGCCGCCCTCGCCCAGTCCGGAGCCGCCGCACCGGGCCTGGTCCTGGCCGCGCGCGACGACGACGGCGGCGTGGCCGCCGCGACGGCCCCCGGGCTGCCGACCGCGTGGGAGCACGGCGGCCCGTTCCACGTGCACTCCCCCAGCCTGGTCGAGGACGGGGCCGGACACGTCGTCGCGCTGACGCTCGGCCCCGACGGACGCCTGGTGGTGGCGCGCGCCGCCACGGCCACCGCGGGTGCCGCGCTGGGCTCCTGGCGGGTCGTCGGCGACCGGCCGGGAGCGAAGTCGAGTCGTACGAACTGACGGCGGACGGGAACGCCGCGGGTCAGGGGTAGGGAGTTGGAAAGAGTGTCCTGCGCCGTCCACGACGCCGCACCGGCGTCGCCGCGCGAGGCGTCCGCGACCGCGCGACCGACCGTCCTGCCGGCCGGGCGGGAACTGCGGGCCGGGCTGGTCGCTGCCCTGCTCGCGATGGGCGCGTACTGCGTCGCGACGGCCCTGCGCGGCACCTACCCCTTCGGTCCGCGGGGCCGGGCCATCAACGACCTCGGCAACCAGTTCGTCCCCTTCCACGCACACCTGTGGGACCTCGCCCACGGCAAGGGCGGGGGCGACCTCTTCTACAACTGGAACAGCGGCTTCGGCGTCCCCTATCTCGGGGACTTCCTCACCTATCTGGCCGACCCCTTCTCCTGGCTCACCGTGCTGTTCCCGCGCGACGCGGTGAACCTGCCGGTGTTCCTGACCGCGCTGCTGGGCATCGGCCTGGGCACCGGCCTGATGACGCACTGGCTGGGCCGGGTACGGCCCGGTTCGCCGTGGCTGCGGGCGCTGCTCGCCGTCGGCTTCGGGCTCTGCTCCTGGGCCGTCAACGAGGCATCCCCGGACCCCATGTGGTCCTGGGGCCTGGTCTCCCTGCCACTGATCGGGATCGCGGTGGACTGGGCCCTCACCGGCCGTCGCTGGGTGCTCGGCTCGTTGCTGGTCGCGGTCTCCTGGTTCGGCGACTTCTACACGGCCGCGATGGCCACCCTCGCCGCCGGGCTGATCGCGGTGGTCCGCGTCTGCCTGCGGGACGAGGGCCTGCGGCGGGGGCTGCTCTCGCTGCTGCGCGCGGCGGCGGTCGTCGCGGTCGGGGTGGCCCTGGCGGCGCCGGTGCTGTTGGTCTCCTACCGGGCCAGCCGGCTGGCGGCGCCGATGCCCCCGGCGCCGGTGCCGTTGCCGGGCTTCCTCCAACAGGTCGCCTGGCTGCTCCCGGCGGTCCGGTACCGGTTCGCCGGGCCGGACAGCGCGGTCGGGGTGACGGCGCTGCTGCTCTGTCTCACCTTCCCCTTCATGCGCGGAGTGCCGGGGCGCGAGCGGGTCGCCTGGATGCTCCTGCTCGCGGTGACCTGGGCCAGCATGGTCTTCGAGCCGACGCTGATCCTGTGGCAGGGCGGCGCGCTGCCGAACGGCAGCCTCTTCCGTGAGGTGTTCGTCTTCAGTGCGATGCAGGTCACGGTCGCGTGGCTGGCCATCAGCCGCCGACCGGCGCTGCGGGAGCTGCTCGGCGGCGCCGGGCTGCTGGTGGCGATCGTCGTCTGCGCCTGTTTCTGCGCCTCCCGCCAGCCCGGCGTCCTTTCCTACCTGCTCCCGACCGTGGCGGTGGGCGGCCCGCTGTCGGTCGTGGCAATCGCGGCGCTGCGCCGGACGCACGGCCGCCCCCGGGCCGTCCGCGCGGTCGGCGTGGCCCTGGCCCTGACGGTCTTCGCGGGCGGCGTGGTCCAGGTCTACGCCCTCGACACCCTCCGCAACCTGCGTCCCTTCTTCGCACCCCACGTGACCGTGGACGCGCAGACCAGGAGGGCCGTGGCCGCGCTCGCCGCGACGGCCCACTGGCCCGCCTCCCGGACCGACCCCGGCCCGCACGGCTTCGCCGACAACGACTCGGAGCTGCTCGACGGCCAGGGCGGCGACTACTACAGCAGCTACGTCCCGGCCGAGACGGCCACCGCGACGGGCCGGCTCGGCCTGATGTACACGATGGCGGGCCGGCACGTGTACGGCCCGAACGATCCCGCCACCCGTGCCGTCTTCGGTGTCACCTCGTACCTGGAGGCCGCTCCCGGCCGACCGGCCGGCTTCGTCCAGCGCCACCAGAAAGCCTCGCCGCTGCTGACGCTGCACCGCGCCGCCCCCGCCGGGGCGCGGGCCACCTCGGCCTTCCAGCGGCAGAACGACCTGCTCGGCGGCGACGTCTGGGTCGCGCCGGGGGCGGTCGTGCCCGGGCCGGCCGCGGCGCGCCCGGGGACGGAGTTCACCGCGAGCTGCCCGGCGGGCTCCGAGGTGTACGTCGACGGCGGCTTCGTCGGCGGCACCGTCACGGTGAACGGCACCTCCCGGCGGCTGCTCGGCTCCTACCCGCTGACCAGCTACGGGCTGACGGACTTCGGCCGGATCGGCGCCGACGGCCGGATCGCCGTACGGCTCCGCGCGACGGGCCGGCAGACCCTCTCCCCCGGCCAGGTGGGCTGCCTGGACCTCGCCGCACTGGACGCGGCGGTCGCCGCGCAGAAGGCGGGCGGGCCGACCTCCCTGGAGATCTCCGGGCACGCCTTCTCGGCCCGGCTCCCGCACGGCAGCATCGGCTACGCGGTGCTCGCCTCCACCGTCCGCACCGGCTGGACCTGCACGGTCGACGGCGGACCTGGGCTCAGACCGGTCGACTACGATGGGCTGTTCGGCATCCCGCTGGGCCCCTCCGGTGCGAGTGCGCTGTCCTGCGCGTACACTCCACCCGGACTCAAGGCCGGTGCTCTCGGCACCGGAATCGGCCTGATCGGACTGCTCGCACAGCCCGGCTCCGTCTGGGTCCGCCGCCGCTCCCCGCTGTTCCGTCCCCGCGCTTGATGAGACCCGGAATCGCCACATGAGACTGTCGATCGTCGTCCCCTGCTACAACGAGGAAGCTGTCCTCCAGCTCTTCGACACCAGGATCCGTGAGGTCCTGGACGAGCTCCCCCTCGAGTACGAGCTCTGCTACGTCGACGACGGCAGCCGCGACGGGACCCTGCACCAGCTGCGCGGGCTCGCCAAGGACAACCCGGAGACCACCAAGTACGTCTCCTTCAGCCGCAACTTCGGCAAGGAGGCGGGCATGCTGGCCGGCCTCAAGGAGGCCACCGGCGACGCGGTCGTGCTGATGGACGCCGACCTGCAGCACCCGCCGGAGCTGATCCCGAAGATGCTCGAGCTCTACCAGCTCGGCCACGACCAGGTCATCGCCCGCCGCACCCGCGAGGGCGACAAGTTCGTCCGGACGCTGTTCAGCAAGGCGTACTACCGCCTGATCAACCGGGTGGTCGACGTCGAGCTGACCGACGGCGTGGGCGACTTCCGGCTGCTGTCGCGCCAGGCCGTGGACGCCCTGCTGTCGCTGCAGGAGTACAACCGCTTCTCCAAGGGCCTGTTCTCCTGGATCGGCTTCGACACCGCGACCTTCGACTACCGCAACGCCAGCCGCGAGGCGGGCGAGACCAAGTGGCGCTTCAGCTCGCTGCTGAACTACGCGCTCGACGGTCTGATCTCCTTCAACAACCGCCCGCTGCGCCTCGGTATCCACATGGGCCTGCTGCTGAGCGCCCTGGCTGTCGCGTACGCTGCGGTGATCACCGTTCTGGCGATCGTCAACGGCATCACCGCGCCCGGCTACGTCACCCTGATCGTGGCCATCGTCGGCCTCGGCGGCCTGCAGATGGCCATGATCGGCCTGGTCGGCGAGTACATCGGCCGCATCTACTACGAGACCAAGCGGCGACCGCACTACCTCGTCAAGGAGCGTGCGGGAGATCGGCTGGACCGGCGGTGACGGAAGTGAGCACACCGGGCCCGCAGACCTCGGAGCAGGCCGCCGCGGCCCGACCCCGGGTCGGCCGCAAGGACCTGTGGCAGATCGTCAAGTTCGGCATGGTCGGCGGCGTGAACACGGCCACCTTCTACGCGTCCTACCTGCTGCTGCACCCGCACATGCCGTACTTCCTGGCCTACACCCTCGCCTTCGTGGTCAGCATGGTCGGGTCGTTCTTCATGAACACCTACTTCACCTACCGGACGCGGCCCACCTGGGGGAAGTTCGTCCGGTTCCCGCTGACCAACGTGACCAACTACGTGATCACGAGCGTCGGCACGGTGATCCTGGTGAGCGGCGTCGGGATGAACGACAAGATCGCCCCGCTGGTGGCGGCGGTCGCGGCGATCCCGTTCACCTTCGTCCTGTCGCGCAAGATCCTCACGAGGACGGCGTGACCGAGCAGATCGTCGACACCGCTTCACCCGCCGCGCCGGGCCCGCGCGCCGAGCGGTCCGGGGAGCGGGGCGTCGCCCGGCGTCTGCGGGCCCTACCGGTGTGGGTGTGGCCCGCCGGGCTGATGCTCCTGCTGACCGTGTGGGACATCGGCCGGCCGCAGCTGTGGCGGGACGAGAACGCGACGTGGAGCGGTGTCAGCCGCCCCCTCCCGGAGCTGCTGCACCTGCTCGGCAACGTGGACGCCTCGACCGGCGCGTACTACCTGGTGCTGCACGCCTGGACCCAGGTCTTCGGTCTGTCCGCCGTCGCGATGCGGCTGCCCTCGGCGCTGTTCATGACGGTGGCCGCGGGTGCCGTCGCCTGCGTCGGCCGCCGGCTCTTCGGCGACGCCGCGGGCCTGGCCGGTGGCCTGCTCTTCGCCCTGATGCCGACCGTCTCGCGGTACGGGCAGGAGGCGCGCGCGTACGCGCTCGTCGTGATGGCCGCGGCGGTGGCGCTGCTGCTCCTGCTCCGCGCGCTGGAGCGGCCCGGGGTAGCCCGGTGGGCGCTGTACGGGGTCGCTGCGGCGCTGGCCGGCGCCGCCCACCTGGTCGCGCTCACCGCTCTGCTGGGGCACGGGGCCGCGGTGCTGCTCCACGCACGCCGGCACCGGTCGTGGCGCCCGGTGGCCGCCTTCGCCGCCACCGTGGCCTGTGTGGCCGCGGCCTTGTCCCCGCTGCTGCTGCTCAGCCACTCCCAGGTCGGCAAGCAGCTGTACTGGGTCCACCACCCCGACCTCGCCCGGCCCTGGTCCACCTTCGGCGATCTGGGCGAGGCGCTGGTCGGCTCGTCCGTCGGGGCGCTGGTGCTCGGGCTCCTCGTGCCGGCCGCGTTGTGCCTGGCACGAGGCCGTGGCCCGGCCCGGGGGACCGCCGTCGCGGGCGCCGTCCTGCCGGTGCTCGCCGTCGTGGTGGTGTCGGAGTTCGGCACCTCCTACTTCCTGGCCCGCTATCTGCTCTTCACCCTGCCCTGCTGGGCGGTGCTCGCCGGCGCGGGCCTGGTCGCGGGCGCGCGGCCGGCCGTCCGCCGGCTGCCCGCGCGGTTCGCGCCGCTCGGACGCGGGGGGAAGCCGCTGGTGGCACTGCTGACAGCCGGCGGGCTGGCCCTCACCGCCGCGACCACCCTTCACGACCAGCGCGAACTGCGGACCTACGCGTCCCACGAGTGGATCAGCTATCCGCTCAGGCCGCTGGACCGGTACTTCTCCTACCAGGGGGCCGCCGAGGCTGTCGTGGCGCACGCCCGGCCCGGGGACGGCCTGGTGTACGTGGCCTACCGGGGCGACATGATCGACCTCGGGGTGGACTACTACCTGGGCACGCACCTGAAGACGCTCGACCAGTTCTTCGTCTCCCGCACGCCCCAGCGCAACGGCACCTACGTACCGACGTACTGCGCCCGTCCGACCGCCTGCGTGGCCAGCGCCCCCGACCGGGTCTGGGTCGTCCGGCAGACCTCGAACTACCGGCCCACCGCTCCGTTCGACGCCCAGGTCGAGGCGCTGCGGCAGCACTACAGGGTCGAGCAGACGTACCGCCTGTCGCGCGTCGAGGTCCAGCTGCTGGTGCGCACGACCCCGTAGGTGGGGTCCACATATGAGTTGAACGGCAAATCGTCTCATAGTGGAAACGACCGCAAGGTGAACACCAGATTCCGGGATATCGTCTCCGGGTGCAGACCTCACGCCCCTCCCGACGCCTGGTCCGTTTCACCGGAGGGCCCAACAGCGGAGCAGTGCGGCTCGACGCCCTGACGAGCCTGCGGTTCTTCGCTGCGTTCGCGGTCTTCATGCACCACTTCAACGGCTTCGACCGGCACGGAGGCGTCGCCAGGGTGCCGCTGCTGTACCCCTGGACCCTGATCGGGGCGCACGGCGTCACGTTCTTCTTCGTGCTGTCGGGCTTCCTGCTCACCTGGAGTTGGCGGCCGGGGCGGCAGAGCCTCGGCGGCTACTACTGGCGCCGCGCGGGCCGCATCTGGCCCGCGCACCTGGTCGCGACGATCCCCGCGATGCTGCTCTTCTACAAGATCGGCTGGGGCACGGACCACACCAATCTCTGGTCGACCGTCTCCTCGCTGTTCCTGGTGCAGAGCTGGTTCCCGGGGGTGAACCCCTCCCTGCCGGGCAACCCGGTGACCTGGACGCTCAGCGTCGAGCTGCTGTTCTACCTGCTGTTCCCGTTCGCCTACCGGCTCTTCGAGCGGCTGCGCACCAGGACGCTCATGCTCGTCGCCTTCGGCGGCTTCGTGGCCATGTGGCTGCTGGACGTGTGGGCGCTGTACACCCTGCGCCCGTCCATGGAGTCGTGGCTGATGCGCACGCCGGTGGTCTACCTGCCGGAGTTCGCCCTGGGCATGGCGTTCGCGTTCGCGCTGCGCCGCGGCTGGCGGATGCGGCTCCACCCGGCCGTGGTCCTGGTCCTGTTCGCCGCCTACATCCCCGTGTACGACCTCCACGCGGTGGGCCCCTACGGCCGCTACGGCATCCAGGTGGAGGCGACGGTCCGGCAGACGGTCGCGGTCTTCTCCGTGCTGCTCATCTGCGCGTTCGTCCAGCGTGAGCTCGACGGACGGAAGGGGCTGCTGCACTGGCGCCCGCTGGTGCTGCTCGGCGCCTGGTCGTACTGCTTCTACCTGGTCCACCAGCAGGTGATCCAGGCCATGTACGACCTGCACCTGTGGCAGCCGGCCAGCAACGGCAACGTGTGGATCATGCTGGTGACCGCCGCGATCGGCACCTTCTGCGCCTGGCTCCTCTACACGCTGGTCGAGGAGCCGGTCCGCAAGTGGTGGTCGGCCCGGATGCCCGGGTCGCTCGAAGTCGCCCCCGCCCCCCGGGGTGTTCCCCACCAGGGGGCGCCGGCCAGGGACCGCGTCAGCTAGCGGCCGCGGCGTCGGCGTGCAGCTCGTGTCCGGTGGAGCCGCCGTTGTCACGGCGGTCCAGCGCCCGCTGCAGCGCGGCGGCCGCCTGAGCGCGGGTCTGGGCGGTGGCGGGGGTACGACGGGTACGCGTCTTAATGGCGTGCATGGGGAGACTCCTGGGGAGTGAGTACGGTCCGGGATGCGATATGACGGGCCGGACAGGGGTCTCCTGCGCTGGGGCCGAGCCGGACATGGCCGTGGATACGGCAGACCATCCGACTGCATGCATTTCACGTTACGACAACGCGTCTGCGCTGTCTGCACGGATACTTGGAATTCCTACTATCCGAGACGGACACCACCCGGGCACGCTGCGCACGCTGCCCTGACCCCCTGCGGCCACTAGGCTCTGACCATGAGCTTCCAGGGTTGGCCGGCCGAGGCGCTCGAGTTCTACGAGGGCTTGGAGGCGGAGAACAGCAGGGACTACTGGACGTCCCACAAGGACGTCTACGAGCGCTGCGTGCGCGAGCCGATGGAGGCCCTGCTGGAGGAGCTCGCGCCGCGCTTCGGCGAGGCGAAGATCTTCCGCCCCAACCGCGACATCCGTTTCTCGGCGGACAAGTCGCCCTACAAGACCCACATCGGCGCGGTGCTGGAGAACGGCGGCTACGTCCAGTTCTCGGCCGACGGCCTGGGCGCGGGCAGCGGCTGCTACCTGATGTCCACCGACCAGTTGGCGCGCTTCCGCGAGGCCGCGGCCGAGGAGAAGTCGGGCAGGGCGCTGGAGTCGGCCATCGCGAAACTGACGAAGGCGGACATCGAGATCATGTCCCACGGCCGCCTCAGGAGCGCACCGCGCGGCTATCCCAAGGACCACCCGCGGATCGAACTGCTGCGCAACAAGAGCATGGTGGCGTGGCGACAGTGGCCGGTCGAGCCGTGGCTGGGGACGGCCGAGGCCAAGACCCGCGTGGTCGGCTTCCTGAAGGCGACGAAGCCGCTGAACGAGTGGCTCGACACGTGGGTCGGCGGCCACGACTGAGCGGCGCGGGACTGGGCTCGTCGCGCAGCCCCGCGCCCCTGTGCGTTACGCGGACAGGTTGACGCTGCGCGCGAACTTCGCGCCGATCTCCGCGGCGATCTCGTTCAGCAGGCCCTGCGGGATCTCGCTGTCGACCGTCAGGGAGACGAGCGCGTCGCCGCCCTCCTCGTCGCGGGAGACCTGCATGCCGGCGATGTTGATGCCGGCGTCGCCGAGGAGCTTGCCGAGGGTGCCGACGACGCCCGGGCGGTCCTCGTAGCGGAAGAAGCCCATGAAGTCGGTGAGGGCGACGTCCACGTCGAACTCGTTCACGCCGACGATCTTCTGCTGGCGCTTCGGACCGGTGAGCGTGCCCGCCACCGAGATCTCGCGGCCGTCGGTCAGGGTGCCGCGGACCGTGATGACGTTGCGGTACTCGGGGCTCTCGCTCAGCGTGGTGAGGCGGACCTCGAGGCCGCGCTCCTGCGCGAACAGCGGGGCGTTGACGTAGGAGACCGTCTCCGCGACGACGTCCTCGAAGACGCCCTTGAGGGCGGACAGCTCCAGCACCTTCACGTCGTGCTGGGTGATCTCGCCGCGCACCTCGACGTCCAGGCGGACGGCGACCTCGCCGGCCAGCGCGGTGAAGATGCGGCCGAGCTTCTCGGCCAGCGGCAGGCCCGGACGGACGTCCTCGGCGATGACGCCGCCCTGGACGTTCACGGCGTCCGGCACCAGCTCGCCCGCGAGGGCGAGGCGGACGCTGCGGGCGACGGAGATGCCCGCCTTCTCCTGCGCCTCGTCGGTGGAGGCGCCCAGGTGCGGGGTGGCCACGACGTTGTCGAAGCCGAAGAGCGGCGAGTCGGTGCAGGGCTCCTTGACGAAGACGTCCAGGCCCGCGCCGGCGACCCGGCCCTCCTTGAGCGCGGCGGCCAGCGCCTCCTCGTCGACGATGCCGCCCCGCGCGGCGTTGACGATGCGGACGGTCGGCTTGACCTTGTGCAGCGCCTCGTCGCCGATCAGACCGATGGTCTCCGGGGTCTTCGGCAGGTGGACGGTGATGAAGTCGGCGACCTCCAGCAGCTCGTCCAGCGAGACGAGCTTGACGCCCATCTGCGCGGCGCGCGCGGCCTGGATGTAGGGGTCGTAGGCGACGATCTTCATGCCGAATGCGGACATGCGCTGCGCGACCAGCACGCCGATGCGGCCGAGGCCGACGACGCCGAGGGTCTTCTCGGCCAGCTCCACCCCGGTGTACTTGCTGCGCTTCCACTCACCGCCCTTCAGCGCGGCGTTGGCGGCCGGGATGTGACGGGCCGTCGAAAGCAGCAGGCCGCAGGCGAGTTCGGCGGCGGTGACGATGTTGGAGGTCGGCGCGTTGACGACCATCACGCCCGCCTTGGTGGCGGAGGGGACGTCCACGTTGTCGAGACCGACGCCGGCGCGGGCGACGACCTTGAGCTTGCGCGCGGCGGCGATCGCCTCCGCGTCCACCTTGGTGGCGGAGCGGATCAGGATCGCGTCCACGTCCGCGAGGGCGGGAAGGAGCTCGGCGCGGTTGGCCCCGTCGCAGTGGCGGATCTCGAAGTCCGGCCCGAGCGCGTCGACGGTGGCAGGAGACAGCTCTTCAGCGATGAGAACTACAGGCTTGCTGCTCACGACAGTTTGTCCTTACTGTCCGGTTCTCCCCGAAGCCGTGCGAATGGGGGCGCACCCGCGTTGCTTGGACGGCATGGAGGGGACGGTGGCATGCCGCGTTGGAGACGCACGACGCTGTGAGCCTGACGCGCAGATTGAGTCTATCGGCGGAGGTGCTTCCGCCGAGCGCCCCTGCGGAAGAATCACCCGCCGGGGATGGTACGGACCGTACAAACGATCCCTACAGGAATGCTGTAATGCCGCGGGGGTGGCCGCTCGACCGCTCGGCCACCCCCGGTTCACTGCTGACGAGAGCGCTTACGCCTCCTCGTCCACCCAGCTCATCAGCTTGCGCAGCTTCTTGCCGGTGGTCTCCAGCAGGTGCTCGCTGTCCGCGTTCTTGTACTCGTTGTACTTCGGCAGACCCGCCTTGTACTCGGCGATCCAGGTGTTGGCGAAGGTGCCGTCCTGGATCTCGCCGAGGACCTTCTTCATCTCGGCCTTGGTCTGGTCGGTGATGATGCGCGGGCCGGTGACGTAGTCGCCCCACTCGGCCGTCTCGGAGACGGACCAGCGCATCTTCTCCAGGCCGCCCTCGTACATGAGGTCGACGATCAGCTTCAGCTCGTGGAGGCACTCGAAGTAGGCGATCTCGGGCTGGTAGCCCGCCTCGACCAGGGTCTCGAAGCCGGCCTTGACCAGGGCGGCGGTGCCACCGCAGAGCACGGCCTGCTCGCCGAAGAGGTCGGTCTCCGTCTCCTCGGTGAAGGTGGTCTTGATGACGCCGGCGCGGGTGCCGCCGATGCCCTTGGCGTAGGAGAGCGCGAGCTCCAGGCCCTTGCCGGTGGCGTCCTGCTCGACGGCCACGATGCACGGGACGCCGCGGCCCTCCTCGTACTGGCGGCGGACCAGGTGGCCCGGGCCCTTCGGGGCGACCATGCAGACGTCGACGTCGGCCGGGGGCTTGATGAAGCCGAAGCGGATGTTCAGGCCGTGACCGAAGAAGAGGGCGTCGCCGGCCTTCAGGTTCGGCTCCACGACCTCCTTGTAGACGTCGGCCTGGATCGGGTCCGGCACCAGGATCATGATCACGTCGGCTTCGGCGGCGGCCTCGGCGGGGGTGACCACGCGCAGCCCCTGCTCCTCGGCCTTGGCACGGGACTTGGACTCCGGCAGCAGGCCGACGCGGACGTCGACACCGGAGTCGCGCAGGGAGAGCGCGTGCGCGTGACCCTGGCTGCCGTAGCCGAGGATGGCGACCTTGCGGCCCTGGATGATGGACAGATCGGCGTCGTCGTCGTAGAACAGCTCGGCCATCGCTGGCTTCTCCTTGCGGGATGGATTCCTTGTGGACACCGTACGCGCGATCACCTGCACGGACGGTGGATGTCTCAAAGCGTGAGATTAGCGTCTCACGCGGGGAAAATCAGGGGCGCGCGGCTCAGGCGGACCGCTCGACAGCGCGGAGCGACCTGTCGGTAATCGACCGTGCTCCCCTGCCGATGGCGACCATGCCGGACTGGACGAGCTCCTTGATGCCGTACGGCTCCAGCATCTTCAGCATGGCCTCGAGCTTGTCGCTGCTGCCCGTGGCCTCGATCGTCACCGCGTCCGGGGAGACGTCGACCGTCTTCGCGCGGAAGAGCTGGACGATCTCGGTGACCTGGCCGCGGGTCTCCGCGTCCGCGCGGACCTTGACCAGCATCAGCTCGCGGCGGACCGCCGCGACCGGGTCCAGCTCGACGATCTTTATGACGTTGACCAGCTTGTTCAGCTGCTTGGTGACCTGCTCCAGCGGGAGGTCCTCCACGTTGACGACGATCGTCATGCGGGAGATGTCCGGGTGCTCGGTCGGGCCGACGGCCAGGGAGTCGATGTTGAAGCCGCGACGCGAGAACAGAGCGGCGATCCGGGCGAGGACGCCCGGCTTGTTCTCGACCAGGACGGAGAGGGTGTGCTTGGACATGGCTTTCGAGGGCCCCTTCGTCTCAGTCGTTCTCGTCGCCGAAGTCCGGACGGACGTCGCGCGCGGCCAGGATCTCGTCGTTGCTGACACCGGCCGGGACCATCGGCCAGACCATCGCGTCCTGGTGGACGATGAAGTCGATGACGACCGGCGCGTCGTTGAGCGACATCGCCTTCTCGATCACCGCGTCCAGGTCCTCGGGGCGCTCACAGCGCAGCGCGTGGCAGCCCATGGCCTCGGACAGCTTCACGAAGTCCGGGATGCGGGTGCCCGCGGCGGGGCCCCTGCCGTCGTTCTCCGGGCCGTCGTGCAGGACGGTGTTGGAGTAGCGCTGGTTGTAGAAGAGGGTCTGCCACTGGCGGACCATGCCCAGCGAGCCGTTGTTGATGATCGCGACCTTGATCGGGATGTTGTTCAGCGCGCAGGTGACCAGCTCCTGGTTGGTCATCTGGAAGCAGCCGTCGCCGTCGATCGCCCAGACCTGCGTGTCGGGGCAGCCGGCCTTCGCGCCCATCGCGGCCGGGACCGCGTAACCCATGGTCCCGGCGCCGCCGGAGTTCAGCCAGGTGGCGGGCTTCTCGAAGGAGATGAACTGGGAAGCCCACATCTGGTGCTGACCGACGCCAGCGGCGTAGATCGCGTCGGAGCCGACCTTCTGGCCGATCCGCTCGATGACCTGCTGCGGGCTGAGCATGCCCTCCGGGGCTGCCTCGTAGCCCACCGGGTAGGTCTTGCGCCAGGCGTTGAGCTGCTCCCACCACTGGCCGTAGTCGAAGCGACGGTCGCCCGCCGTCTGGCCGGCGGCCTGCTCCTGCTGGACCGCGACGATGAGATCCGCGATGATCTCGCGGGCGTCGCCCACGATCGGGACGTCGGCCGCGCGGTTCTTGCCGATCTCGGCCGGGTCGATGTCGGCGTGGACGACCTTGGCGTTCGGGGCGAAGGTGTCCAGCTTGCCGGTGACGCGGTCGTCGAAGCGGGTGCCCAGGGCGAACAGCAGGTCCGCCTTCTGCAGCGCGGTGACCGCGGCGACCGAGCCGTGCATGCCGGGCATGCCCAGGTGCTGGTCGTGGCTGTCGGGGAAGGCGCCCAGCGCCATCAGCGTGGTGACGACCGGGGCGCCGGTCAGCTCGGCCAGGATGCGCAGCTCGGCCGTGGCCCCGGCCTTCAGCACGCCGCCGCCGACGTACAGCACGGGACGCCGGGAGGCGGCCAGCAGACGCGCGGCCTCGCGGATCTGCTTGGCGTGCGGCTTGGTCACCGGGCGGTAGCCGGGCAGCTGGGGCTCGACCGGCCAGCGGAACGTGGTCCGCGCCTGCAGCGCGTCCTTGGCGATGTCGACCAGGACCGGGCCCGGACGTCCGGTGCTCGCGATGTGGAACGCCTCCGCGATCACGCGCGGGATCTCGTCCGCGTCGGTGACCAGGAAGTTGTGCTTGGTGATCGGCATCGTGATGCCGCAGATGTCCGCCTCCTGGAAGGCGTCGGTGCCGATCGCCTTGGAGGAGACCTGGCCGGTGATCGCGACCACCGGGACGGAGTCCATGTACGCGTCCGCCAGCGGCGTCACCAGGTTGGTCGCACCCGGACCGGAGGTCGCCATACAGACGCCGACCTTGCCGGTGGCCTGCGCGTAGCCGGTCGCCGCGTGTCCCGCGCCCTGCTCGTGGCGGACCAGGATGTGACGCACCCGGGTCGAGTCCATCAGCGGGTCGTAGGCCGGGAGGATCGCGCCGCCGGGGATGCCGAAGACGGTGTCCGCGCCGACCGCCTCGAGGGAGCGGATGAGCGACTGGGCACCGGTCATCGGTTCGGGGCCCGCGTGGTGCGGGACGGGCGCTGCTGCCTGCTCGGTCATCTGCTGTTCCTTCTCGGCTGCTCGGACTTCTCGGAGGGGATCTCTAGGGCGGTTCACGCTGAGCGCGCTGCGCTGACTGCCTCACGGCAACAAAAAACCCCTCGTGCCCGTGTGGGCATGCGAGGGGTAGCGCGTCGGCCAGGTCAGCTCGGGAGTTGACTCCCGGCTCAGCCGACGCGCCCGCCAAGTACGAGAATTCGGGTGCGCATGCTGACGACCATCCTCCGACGCCCCGGGGGGTGTCAAGCCCACTCGATCCGTGTCTCATCATTCGGGATCTTCCTCGGACGTCCTGGTATCCGCCAGGAGCAGTGCCTTCAGTTCATCCTCCCGCATCGGCGGCGCGAAGTGCAGGCCCTGGCCTCGTGAGCAGCCGAGATCCCGCAGGATGCGGGCCTGCTCGACGCGGTCCACGCCGTCGGCGACGGTCTCCAGGCCGAGCTCGTGGCCGATCCGCAGGACGGACGAAGCGAGGGTGCGCAGGAAGGCGGAGTCGAGCAGGCCGTCCACGACGCCGCGTTCCAGCTTGAGCGCGTCCACCGGCAGCCGGCGCAGCTCGCTGAGCGGGGTCGCGCCGCCGCCGAGCCCGTCCAGGACGAGGCCGACGCCCAACTGTTTGAGCCGGCCGAGCCGCTGCACCAGCTCGTCGACGCCGTGGCCGCGGCCGTCCACGGACCCGGGGCCGCTGTCGCCCAGCTCGACGAGCAGCCGGCCACCGGGCAGGCGGGTGCGGCGGAGCACCGTCTCCGCGGTCTCCACCACCCCCGGGGCCGTCAGCGCGCGCGGCGAGAGCCGGACCGTCACCGGCAGCCCGCCGCCGCGTTCGGCGGCCTGCTCGACGGCCTGCTCGACCATCCAGCGGGACAGCCGCAGCGCCCGCTCCCCGCCGCCCGCCGCGTGCAGGAACTCGGCCGGGGTGAGCAGCAGCCCCTGCGCGGAGCGCCACCTGGCCTGCGCCGCCAGGCCGCTGACCCGGCCGCTGCGCAGGTCCACGATCGGCTGGTGGACGAGGGTGAACTCGCCCTCGCGCACGGCGGTGCGCAGCCGCTGGTCCAGCTCGGTGCGGCGGCGCAGTTCCGTGCGCAGCTCGGGCGAGTACTCGTGGACGCGGTCCTTGCCGCGCTTCTTGGCCTGGTACATGGCCAGGTCCGCGCTGCGCAGCAGGTCGGCCGCGCCCTCGGGGCCCACGGTCGGCTCGGCGAAGGCGATGCCGATGCTGGCGGCGACGGCGTGCTCCTCGTTGCCGAGGGGGTAGGGCGCGGAGACGGCGAGGCGCAGCCGCTCGGCGATGCCGAAGGCCTGCTCCCGGTCGACCTCGCCCACGAGCAGCACCGCGAACTCGTCGCCGCCGAGGCGGGCGACCGTGTCGCCCTCGCGCACGGACTCGCGCAGCCGTTTCGCGGCCAGCACCAGCAGTTCGTCGCCGACCTGGTGCCCGGCGGTGTCGTTGACGGCCTTGAAGCCGTCGAGGTCGACGAAGAGCACCGCGACGTCCGGACGCCTCTCGGCCCGGGGGGTGAGCGCGTCCCGGGCGCGTTTGAGGAACAGGGCCCGGTTGGGCAGCCCGGTCAGCGCGTCGTGGAACGCGTTGTACTCCAACTGCGCCTGAAGGCGGACGCGTTCGGAGATGTCGCGGCAGTTGAAGATCAGCCCGTCGCGGTAGCGGTTGACGGTGGACTCCACGTCCAGCCACTCCCCCGCGCCCGAGCGCACCCGGCACTCGATCCGGGCGGTCGACTCGGCCGCCGGTCCGTGGGCGGGCGCCTTGGCGAGATAGCGCTGCACCTCCCACAGCACGTGGCCGAGGTCGTCCGGGTGCACCATGTCCGGCAGCCTGGTGCCGACCAGCTCCTCCGCCGGGCGCCCGTAGACGCCGGCGGCAGCCGGGCTGACGTAGCGCAGCACGCCGTCCGGGTCGGCGATCATGATGACGTCGCTGGAGCCCTGCACCAGTGAGCGGAAGTGCCGCTCCTGGTGGCTGAGCCGCTGGGCCAGCGCCAGGTTGTCCAGCAGCATCACGCCCTGACGCAGGATCAGCGCGATGACGACGGTGCAGCTGATGATCAGCACGAACCGGTCCAGGTGGTGCTGCCCGAGCGCGTTGTAGAGCAGCGCGATGGTGCAGACGCCGGTGGCGGCGTAGGGGGTCAGCGCGCTGAAGGTGGAGGCCACGCGCGGCCGCCGCACGGACTCACGGGTGAGCGCGCGGCCGCCCCCCGCCCAAGGGGCCCAGGCCAGCAGCATGGAGCCGCAGAACCAGCCCGCGTCGAGCAGTTGGCCCGAGTGGTAGGCGTCCTTGAAGGACTGGCTGGTGAAGACCGCGTCACAGACCACCGTCACGGCCAGCCCCACCACCGCCGTGTGCGCCGCCGCCCGGTTGCCGTCCTGACGGCGGAAGCGCAGGCCCAGGACCATGCTGATGAGCAGGATGTCCAGCAGCGGATAGGCGAGCCCGACCGTCAGGCGCAGCGGGCTGTGCTGGTCGCCCGCCGCCGTCCGGCCCAGGGCGAGGGACCAGCTCAGCGTCAGCAGCGAGCCGGCGATCAGCCATCCGTCGAGTGCCAGGCAGAGCCAGCCGGCGGCATTGCGGGGCCGGTTGGAGAGCATCAGCAGCCCGAGGATGGCGGGCGGGGCGAAGAAGAGAAAGACGTAGTCGGCGATCGAGGGTGACGGCAGCGACTGGCGGAGCACGCACTCGTACCAGCCCCAGATGCCGTTGCCGAGAGCGACCATGAGCGAGCTCAGTCCGAAGCAGACCCAGGCCTTGCGATGTCGCCCCCCGGCGAGCCGCCCGTAGCCGAAGCAGGACAGCGAGGCGGTCAGCGCGGCCCCGGCCAGGCCGAAGTCGCCCATGAAGTCCGCAACCGCCGGTGAGCCCCAGCCGTACGCCGCGCCCGCGAGGTAGAGCAGGCAGACCAGCATCGCGAGTATCCGCGGCAGCCGGGCGGCGGCCTGCGAGAGCCGCAGTGGCTCGGGTGCGTGCGCGTCCCGGGCCGCGCCGTCCTGGGACGGCCCCCCGACGAGGTCGTCGGGGTGCTCCAGCTCCTCCTGCTCACCCTCGCCCTCGCCGTAGGCGAAGGGCGAGGCGGCGGACCGGCCGTGCTCCTCGGCCGCCCAGGGCCCGCCGCGGCGGGACTGGCCGGGCAGCAGCGGTGCGTCGGTGCTCAGCTCGGTGGTCAGCTCAGTGCTCAGCATGGGCAATCCCCCTCCGGCCCCGGGTGCGATCGGACCAGCGGGGCGGACAACTCCGTACCGGGTCTCCCGGTCGGGAACCTACACCACAGTCGTCACTCAGAGACATGCACACTCAACTCAGAGTAATGGCCACTGTCGAGGTAGCTGTACCCGATTCGAGGGAATCCGGGCGGTGCTGCTGCGCAGGAAGGGGGTGGCCTGGGCGCACGCCGGGGGCGCACGAGCGCCGCTCGAGCGTCAGCTCCGGTTGGCGAGCGGCTCCCCGTTCTCGTACCGCCGGATCTGCTCGCGCAGCGTGCGCTTGGCCCGGGGCAGGAACGCGCTGCTGGGTCCGCCCACGTGAGGGGTGATCAGCACGCCGGGGGCGTGCCAGAGCGGGTGGTCGGCGGGCAGCGGCTCCGGGTCCGTCACGTCGAGCGCGGCGCGCAGGCGCTGCGCGCCGAGCTCCTTCAGCAGCGCCTCGGTGTCGACCACGGGGCCGCGCGCGACGTTCACCAGCAGGGCGCCGTCCTTCATCCGGGAGAGGAACCCCGCGTCGACGAGGTGACGGCTCTCAGGGGTGAGCGGCGTCAACAGGACGACGACGTCGGCGGTCGGGAGCAGGGCCGCCAACTCCTGCGCGCCGTGCACCTCCTCCTCGGGGCGCGCACGACGCGCGACCCGCACGACGTCGCACTCGAACGGCTCCAGACGCGCGGCGAGCGCGCGGCCGATCGAGCCGTAACCGAGGATGAGCACCGTCTTGTCGGCGAGCGACTCGTGGAACTCCTGGCTCCAGCGCCCCTGGTCCTGCAGCCGGGTGAAGTGCGGGATCCCACGCAGCGAAGCGAGGACCAGCGTCACCGCGAGCTCCGCGGTGCTCGCGTCGTGCAGCCCGCGCGCGTTGCAGGCCACGACGCCCTCCGGCACGTACGGCAGCACGTCGTCCATACCGGCGGTCAGGGTCTGCACCACCTTCAGCGACGGCAGGCGCGGGATCACCGTGACCGCGACGGGGTGCCGCATGTACGGCAGGCAGAAGAACTCCACTCCCCGCAGCTCCTCGTCGGACGGCACCGGCCCGTCCCCGTCCCACACGAGGACGTCGAGCCCGACGGGCAGCCCGCCGATGGCGTCGGGGGCGTAGGGGAGCAGATAGCGAGCACTCATGCCCCGACCTTAACCACGTCCCCCCGCCATGCCGGACAGCGGACCTGTCGGTGCGGTGCGGCAGGCGGGAACGCGACTCACCGGCACCCGGTCCTGCAGGCGGGCGAAGTGCGGGATCCCGCGCAGCGAGGCGAGGCCCTGGCCGCTGAGCGGCGTGCGGCTCAGCTCGCCGGGATCAGGCGCAGGCGGTAGGCCACCGCGGCGGCCTCGCCGCGGCCGGTGACGTCGAGCTTGGCGAGGATGTTGGAGACGTGCACGCTCGCCGTCTTCGGGGAGATGAAAAGCTCCTCCGCGATCTGGCGGTTGGTACGCCCCAGGGCCAAAAGCTTGAGAACGTCCCGCTCGCGCGGGGTGAGGTGGAAGGTTTCCTCCTGCGGCGGCTGGGCCGCCGTCGGGGTCAGGCGAGCGCGGCCCGTCAGCGCGCGGAGGTCGTCGAGCAGGAGCTGGTTGCCCTGGCGGCGGGCGAGCTCCTCGGCCTGGGCCGCGACCTGCCCCGCCTCCGCCCGCTCGCCCGCCGCCGCGAGGGACTCCGCGAGGCGGAAGAGCGCGAGGCCGCGCGGGAAGGGGCACTCCAGGACGGAGAGCGCGTCGGCCGCCCGACGCCAGTGCGCCGTCGTCACCGTGCCCTCGGCGCGGGCGAGTTCGGCGTCGAGGACGGCCCGCCAACCGGCGTACAGGGGGAGTTCGGCGGTGAGGCCGGCCGCCGTCCCGCGGATGCGGGCGAGGACCTCCGCGCGGCCGGCGGCCATCGTCGGCAGGTAGCGGGCGTCCGCCTCCACCGCCGCGCCCGCGGCGAGCAGCGCCCACCAACTGCGGTCGTGGCCCTCGGGGCGGTCGCCGTCCAGGACGGCGACGAGCTCCGCCCGCGCCTCGGCGTACCTGCCCTGCGCGGCGGCGATCCGCATCGCCAGCAGCGCCGTCGGGACGTACTTCTGCGGCTGCCACACCAGCCCCACGCGTCTGCTCTCGGCGAGGTACTCCGCCGCGCCGGAGACGTCGCCGCGCAGCAGCGCGATCTCGCCACGGAGCCGGTGCATGAAGTCGCGGTGGGCGCGCTGACCCGCCCAGTCCGGTTCCTCCGCGAGCAGTCGTTCGGCCTCGTCCAGCTCGCCGAGCGAGATCAGCGGTTCGGCGAGGTTGCCGAGGATGATCGTGCCCGAGTAGCCGGTCATCCCGTTGGCACGGATCATGGCCAGACCCGTGCGGGCCACCTCCGCGGCCTCGCGGGAGCGGCCCTGCAGCTCGTGATGGCTGGAGAGGTTGGTGTAGACGCGGCTGAGCAGATCCACGTCGCCGATCGCCTCCGCCCGTTCGAGGATCTCCGCGAGCAGGGCCGCGCCCTCGTCGAGCTCGCCGTAGGCGCAGTGCAGCATGCCCAGCGTCAGCTGGGCGTGCAGTTGGAGCGACGTGGCGCCGACCTGCTCGGCGATCGTGACGGCGCGCCGGGCGATGTCGAGGTCCTCGCGGCGCGGGATGCCCAGCATCCCGTCGCACGCCTGACGGTGCAACAGCTCGGCCAGGACCGCCGAGGGCTCGCGGCCCTCCAGGAGCGCGAGCGCGTGCTCCATATCGGGGAGGGTCGCCGCGCCGACGTCGTAGCGCAGCGCCCGGGCGCGGGCGAGGATGAACCAGGCGGCGCGCTCCGGGGTCTTCTTCTCGTCGATCAGGCGCAGCGCGCGCTTGGTGTAGCGCAGGCCCCGGTCGGTCTCGCCGCTGAGGCGGGCGGCGACGGTGGCCTCGGCGAGCAGGTCGACGAGCTGGATCGCCACGCAGTCCCCGTCGCAGGTGCAGTCGCCCTCGCAGGCGCACGCCGGATAGCTCTCGTCGGCGTGGTCGTAGTCGCGCAGCGTGTCGCGGATCTCCGCGGGGACGTCCTCCCACAGCTCCAGGGCGCGGTCCAGCATCCGCAGCTGCTCGGAGAAGGCGTTGCGGCGGCGGGCCTCACGCCCGGCGTTGAGGACGGCGGGCATGGCGCGCGCGGGGTCGTTGGCGCAGTACCAGTACCCGGCCAGGCGGGACGCGCGCTGGTCGCTGGAGACGAGCGACGGGTCGGACTCCAGCACCATGGCGTAGCGGCGGTTGGCGCGGGTGACCTCGCCCGGCATCAGGTCGTCGGAGACGGCCTCGCGGACCAGCGCGTGCCGGAAGCGGTAGCCGTCGCCGTCGGAGGTCTGCTGGATGATGTTGGCGCCGACGGCGGTGCGCAGCGCGTCGATCAGCTCGTCCTCGTCGAGCGTGCCGGTCGCCTCGACGACGGCGGCCAGCAGGCCGTGCTCGACGCGGGAGCCGCCCTGGGCGAGGATGCGCAGCATCGTCTGGGTGGGCTCGGGCAGCGCCTCGATGCGCACCAGCAGCAGGTCGCGCAGCGTCTCGGTCAGGCCGGTGCGACAGCCCTGCTGGGAGGCGACGGCGAGCTCCTCCACGAAGAACGGGTTGCCCTCGGACCGCTTGAAGATCTGGCCGACCAGCTCCGGGCTGGGCCGGGACGGGCTGAGGATGCCGGTCAGCTGGCGTCCCACCTCGCGGCGGCCGAGCCGCGGCAGCTCCAGCCGCTGGACGGTGCGCAGCCGCTCCAGTTCGGCGAGGTAGGGCCGGACGGGGTGGCGGCGGTGCAGGTCGTCGCTGCGGTAGGTGGCGAGCAGCACCAGCCGGGCCCGGTGCAGGGTGCGGATCAGGTAGGCGAACAGCTCCCGGGTGGAGCGGTCCGACCAGTGCAGGTCCTCGACGGCGAGGACGAGCGTCCGCTCGGCCGTCAGCTGCTCGAAGAGCTGCGCGGTGTGCTCGAAGAGACGGGCTCGCGCGTACTCGTCATGCGCCTCGGGCGGCGCCTCGCCCATGTCCGGCAGCAGCCGGGCCAGGCTGCTCTCACGTCCGACGGCGGCCGCGCCGAGCTCGCTCCCAAGAGCTCGGTGCAGCCGCCGCAGGATCGTGGCGAAGGGCGCGTAGGGCAGCCCCTCCGCGCCCACCTCGAGGCAGTTCCCGACCACGGCCGTGGACCCCCGTGCCTCGGCCGCGGCCTGGAACTCCTCCAGCAGGCGGGACTTACCGACGCCTGCCTCTCCCCCGATGAGCAGGACCTGTGGCTGTCCCCCGTCGGCGCGCTCCAGCGCGTCAGTGAGGGCGGCCATCTGGGATCCGCGTCCGATGAACACGGGACTGACTGATATCCGCTCCACGTTCGGCAGCATCGCACACAACCCCGCTGGTCAGCACGGATTAAGGCGTCATCGGGCGGTCGCGTGGAGGAAGCGGCGGGCAGGCCGCCCGCTCCTCGCGGCGTCCCGGCGTTCACCCGCCTTCCGGGCCTTGTTCGCGCGCTGGACCTCGCGGACCAGGCGCTGGTGCTCGGCCTTGGCGATGAGCTCGTCGGTGCGGGCGACGATCAGCTGGTACTCGAACATCTTCGTTCCCCCTGTGGATGGGTCGTCCGGGTTTCTCTTCCTGACGACGTCCAATCTCCTCTGCCAGGGGGATGCGCGGCATCGGGCGCTTGCCTGATCTTGAAGGGCCCCGGGTCCTTAGAAACGCAGGACCGCCGCCCCGAGCACTCCTAAGTACTCGAAGGCGGCGGTCCGTACGGGCTAAGACGCCTTACCGCGGCTCACCGCGGCGCGCGTCGACGCCTACTCCGGCGTGACGCCGAGCTTCTCGAAGATCAGCTCCTTGACGCGGGCGGCGTCGGCCTGGCCGCGCGTCGCCTTCATGACCGCTCCGACGAGCGCGCC
>NZ_BBPO01000030.1:0-29593 GCF_000787815.1 Streptacidiphilus neutrinimicus | reverse complement strand
GCGTCGGCCTGGCCGCGCGTCGCCTTCATGACCGCTCCGACGAGCGCGCCCGCCGCGGCGAACTTGCCCGAGCGGATCTTGTCGGCCACGTCCGGCTGGGCCGCGAGCGCGGCGTCGATCGCGTCGCCGAGCGCGGAGTCGTCGGAGACGACGGCCAGGCCCCGCTTGGCGACGACCTCGTCCGGCTCGCCCTCGCCGGCCAGCACGCCCTCGATGACCTGGCGGGCGAGCTTGTCGTTCAGCTTGCCCTCGGCCACCAGCGCGGAGACCCTGGCCACCTGGGCCGGAGTGATCGGCAGCGCGGCCAGCTCGACGCCGTCCTCGTTGGAACGACGGGCCAGCTCGCCCAGCCACCACTTGCGGGCCTGGTCGGCCGGGGCCCCGGCGTCGACCGTGGCCAGGATCAGGTCGATGGCGCCGGCGTTGAGCGCCGACTGCATCTCGGCGGCCGAGATACCCCACTCCTGCTGCAGGCGCTGGCGGCGCACCCGCGGCAGCTCCGGCAGCTCGGCGCGGAGCTGCTCGACCCACTCACGCGAGGGCGCGACCGGGACCAGGTCGGGCTCGGGGAAGTAGCGGTAGTCCTCCGCCTCCTCCTTGATCCGGCCCGAGGTGGTGGTGCCGTTGTCCTCGTGGAAGTGGCGCGTCTCCTGGACGATCGTGCCGCCCGCGTTCAGGACCGCGGCGTGCCGCTGGATCTCGAACCGGGCCGCGCGCTCGACGCTGCGCAGCGAGTTGACGTTCTTCGTCTCGCTGCGGGTGCCGAACTTCGTCGCGCCCTTGGGCATCAGCGACAGGTTGACGTCGCAGCGCATCTGGCCCATCTCCATGCGGGCCTCGGACACGCCGAGGGCACGGATGAGCTCGCGCAGCTCCGCGACGTACGCACGGGCCACCTCGGGCGCGCGGTCGCCGGCGCCCTCGATCGGCTTGGTGACGATCTCGATCAGCGGGATGCCGGCCCGGTTGTAGTCCAGCAGCGAGTACTCCGCGCCGTGGATACGGCCGGTGGCGCCGCCGATGTGGCTGGACTTGCCGGTGTCCTCCTCCATGTGGGCGCGCTCGATGTGCACCCGGAAGACCTCGCCGTCCTCCAGCTCGACGTCCAGGTAGCCGTTGAAGGCGATCGGCTCGTCGTACTGCGAGGTCTGGAAGTTCTTCGGCATGTCCGGATAGAAGTAGTTCTTCCGGGCGAAGCGGCACCACTCGGCGATCTCGCAGTTCAGCGCGAGACCGATGCGGATCGCGGACTCCACGCCGGTCGCGTTGACGACCGGCAGCGAGCCCGGCAGACCCAGGCAGGTCGGGCAGACCTGGCTGTTCGGGTCCGCGCCCAGCGCGGTCGAACAGCCGCAGAACATCTTGGTCTTGGTTCCCAGCTCGACGTGGACCTCAAGGCCCATCACCGGGTCGTACGAGGCCAGAGCCTCCTCGTACGGGACCAGGTCAATGACGCTCACTAAGGCGTCCTTTCAGGGTGTGGCTTGCGGTCTGAGGTCAGTCGGCGAGGATGTCGTCCTTGGCCAGCTGACGCAGCTCGCGAACGAGCAGGAGCGTGCTGGTGACCAGGGCGAGCGCACCGACGGCGGCGTTGATGAGCTTGAGGTTGTCGTGCTCGTCACGGGCCCGGCGCAGGTCCTTGACGATGCCGAAGGCCCCGAAGGCGCTGCCGCCGATGCCCAGGATCAGGCCCGGCTTGCTGTGCTTCCAGCCCTTGATCGTTGCCGGGGCCTTCGCGCTTTCCAGCTTGCTCATAGTGCCGGTGCCTCCTCCAGCAGGGGGTGTCCCCACTTGTCGTTGAGAGCCGCCTCGACCGCCGCACCCACGCGGTACAGCCGGTCGTCGGCCAGCGCGGGCGCGATGATCTGCAGGCCGACCGGGAGATTGTCCTCCGGGGCGAGGCCGCAGGGCACCGACATGGCCGCGTTTCCGGCCAGGTTCGACGGAATGGTGCAGAGGTCCGCCAGGTACATCGCCATCGGGTCGTCGGCGCGCTCGCCGATCGGGAACGCGGTGGTCGGCGTGGTCGGCGAGATCAGCACGTCGACGTCGCCGAAGGCGCGGTCGAAGTCGCGGGTGATCAGCGTCCGGACCTTCTGCGCCGAGCCGTAGTAGGCGTCGTAGTAGCCCGAGCTCAGCGCGTAGGTGCCGAGCATGATGCGGCGCTTGACCTCGGGGCCGAAGCCGGCCTCGCGGGTCAGCGCGGTGACCTCCTCGGCCGAGCGCTCGCCGTTGTCGCCGACGCGCAGGCCGTAGCGCATGGCGTCGAAGCGGGCCAGGTTGGAGGAGCACTCGGACGGCGCGATCAGGTAGTACGCCGGGAGCGCGTAGGTGAACGAGGGGCAGGAGATCTCGACGATCTCCGCGCCGAGGCTGCGCAGCAGCTCCACCGACTCATGGAAGCGCTGCATCACGCCGGCCTGGTAGCCCTCGCCGCCGAACTCCTTGACGACGCCGACGCGCATGCCCTTGACGTCCGCCTGCCGCGCGGCGGCCACGACCGCCGGGACGGGGGCGTCGATGGAGGTCGAGTCCATCGGGTCGTGTCCGGCGATGGCCTCGTGCAGCAGCGCCGCGTCCAGGACCGTACGGGCGCAGGGACCGCCCTGATCGAGGGAGGAGGAGAAGGCGATCAGGCCGTAGCGGGAGACGCTGCCGTAGGTCGGCTTGACGCCGACGGTGCCGGTGACGGCGCCCGGCTGACGGATCGAGCCGCCGGTGTCGGTGCCGATCGCCAGCGGCGCCTCGTACGCGGCGAGCGCGGCGGCGGAGCCACCGCCCGAGCCGCCCGGGATCCGGGAGAGGTCCCACGGGTTGCCGGTCGGGCCGTACGCGGAGTTCTCGGTGGAGGACCCCATGGCGAACTCGTCCATGTTGGTCTTGCCGAGGATCACCACGCCTGCCTCCTTGAGGCGGCGGGTCAGCGTCGCGTCGTACGGCGGACGCCAGCCCTCCAGCATCCTGGAGCCGGCGGTGGTGGGGATGCCCTTGGTGGTGAAGACGTCCTTCAGCGCCAGCGGCACGCCGGCCAGCGGGCCGAGCTCCTCACCGGCGGCGCGCTTGGCGTCCACGGCGCGGGCGGCCTCGAGCGCGCCCTCGGTGTCGACGTGGAGGAAGGCGTGCACCTTCTCGTCCACGGCGTCGATGCGGTCCAGGTGCGCCTGGGCGACCTCGACGGCGGAGACCTCGCCTGCGGCGATGGCCTTGGCGGTCTCGGCCGCGGTGCTGCGGATCAGGTCGGTCACGTTTCTCAGTCCTCCCCGAGGATCTGGGGGACACGGAAGCGCTGCTCTTCCGCGGCGGGCGCGGCGGCCAGCACCTCGTCCGGACGGAGCGAGGGACGGACCTCGTCGGCGCGCATGACGTTGGTCAGCGGCAGCGGGTGCGAGGTCGGCGGGACGTCTTCGGCGGCGATCTCGCCGACGCGGGCGACCGCGTCCACGATGTCGTTCAGCTGCTCGGCGAAGTGGTCAAGCTCTTCGCTCTTGAGCTCCAGCCGCGACAGCCGGGCGAGGTGGGCGACCTCCTCGCGCGTAATGCCAGGCATGCAGCGATCCTCTGGTGGGTGAAGGAAACGGACCCGGCCGAGTCTATTGACACGGAGGTGTCCCCATCCTACGGAGGTGGGCACTGCGCTGCTTGCACTATCTGCGGCTGCGCCCCCCAGGAGCGCGCGGCCGTACCCGACATGCGGCTCCGCCGCGTGGGCGCGAGGAACCACCGGCGTGCGGTGGCCCTGCGCTTTCGGGGACTCAACCTGTGGGTGGCTTGTCGCGCAGTTCTCCCTGAGAGGCAGTCTGAGAGGCAGTCCCCCTCAAGAAGCTCCCACGCTGAGCAACGGGCGGAAGAAGCCCGCCGGGTGGGGTTCGCCGATGGGCTCGCCGTCCACCTGGATCCAGGCGTGCGCCGCGAACGGGTGCGTCCGCACCCCCGTGCACCACGTCGGCCAGCTCCCCCGCAAACGACAGAGCAGCGCGGCGGCGATCGAGCGTTGCAAACAGTTGTTGCCCGCGCAGCGCATGCTCACCGCCACCACCTGCTCACGTGCGACCGCGGCCTGCTCCGCGGTCGCCGCCGCCGCGCCGCGTCGCGCGAACTCCAGGATCCGCCGCAGCCGCGCGGGCTTGACCCGCGCCAGAAGACGGGCAGCGCCCACCGCGAGCAGCGGCAGCGGGCGGCGCCACAGCGCCAGCCTCACCCTGGTGTCGAGGGACATCTGCACGCTCACGGCAGCACCAGGTCCGCCGACGCCAGCTGGGCCAGGACCGCCTTGACGTCGTCCGTCGCGCGGTCCGCGCCGATGCCGTGCGCGACGGCGAGCCCGTGCGCGACCTCGGCGGGGGCCTGGCCGCGGAGGAGGCCGTTCAGGACCTCGCGGCCGGTGAGGTTGAGCTGGAAGTAGCGGCCGGTGCGGCCGTGGAGCAGGACGGTGCCGTCGTCGGTGTCGGTCATCGAGACGTCGGGGTGAAGCCGCATGGTCAGTCCTTAGGCGTGGGGCGGGGGGCGCGGAGCCAGGTCTCGCAGCCGACGAGGCTCTCCAGCGCCTGGACGGCGCTGTTGTCGGCCTGCGGGCCGGTCAGGCGGACCCGCAGGGCGGCGGGGTCGAGCAGCCCGAGCGCGGCCAGCCGGGAGTCGGGGCCCAGGAGGTCGAGCAGCGCGGGCAGATGGGTCCGCAGGCCGCGGCGGACGTCCTCGCCGAACTCGCCCTTGGTGGCGCGGGTGCGGACGGGCTCGGGGACGATGCCCTGCATCGCCTCCGCCAGCAGCGGCTTGAAGCGCCATGGTCCGGCGTGCGCCTCGGGGCGCACCCGCAGGACGGCGTCGAGGACCCGGTCGTCGAGGAAGGGCGCGTCGAGCGCGATGCCGCCCTCCGCGTAGAGGTCGCCGAGCAGGCGGTAGGTGCTGGTGTTGGAGCGGACCACCACAAGCGTCTGGTGCGTGCCCAGGTTCGGGGCGAGCGGCGCGGCCGTCTCGGCGGTGCGCCGCAGCGCGGCGCGGGCGAGCTCGGCGCCGGCGGGGGTGATCCAGCCGGGGGCGCGGATCGGGCCGAGGCCCCAGCCGAGGGCGGCGCGGCGCAGCGGGGGACGCGGCTCGGTCAGCGCCTCGGCCTCGGCGGCCCACCAGCCGGCGAAGGAGCTCGGGCGCAGGAGGTCGGCTAGGGTCTCCCTCAGGGGCCAGCGGCGCAGGGCGGCGTGTGCGCGCACGTGGCGCAGTGCGGTGACCGGGCGACGGCGCAGCAGCGGGTGCAGGTAGCCGGGCATGGGCGTGAACAGCTCGTCGCCGCCGTGGCCGGACAGGTGCCGGACGGAGCGGTGTTCGGCCAGCAGTTCCACGCTGCGCCGGATCCGCGCGGTGGCCCGGGTCAGCGGGCTCGGCATTTCCCCGCTCACCGGACTTTCTGCTTCCGCGAACATGTCGGGGAGTTCATGCTGCGGCACGACGAGGTGTTCGGCTCGGGCGAGTTCTTTCATGGCCGATTCCGCGAAAACCGCGTCGTCGTTCCCCGCCTCGGCCTCGCCCCAGCGGAACGTGAGGATTTCCGGTTCTTCCCTGGCCGCGAGAAAGCAGACGGAGCTGGAATCGAGCCCGCCAGAAAGGTCAGCGCTGAGCCTGCCCCTTTCCGGGCGTTTTCCGTGGGTGGCCGTGAGCAGTGCCTCGCGCACCGCCGCGACACCGTCGGAAAAGGAGAGCTCCGGGGCGGGCGGCCGCCACCAGCGGACCTCCTGGAGGGCGTCCGCGTCCCACTGGAGCGCGTCGTCCGGCGCGAGCGCCGAGACGCCCGACCAGAGGCTGCCGGCGTTGGCAGGGTAGGGCAACTGCAGTCCGCAGACGGCGCGCAACGCGAGTGCCTCCACGTCCAGGTCCGCGCCCGTGAGCGCGGCGAGCAGGTCGGCGCGGTCGGCGGCGAGGGCGACGGAGTCGGTCCGGGCGTGGAAGAGCCGCCGCAGGCCCGACGCGCTGCCCTGGAAGCGGGACCAGTCGGGCAGGGAAACGCCCAGGTGACAGCTGCCGCGCAGCTCGCCAAGGACGCGGGAGGCGTCGGCCGGTCCGTTGATCCGCCCGGCGGCCTGAGCCAGCCGCGCGCGGCTGGCGGGCGCGTCGCCGATGACCGCGAGCCGCACGGGGCCGGCCTCGGCGACCGTCACCGCGTCCACCGGCCAGCGACCGACGATCCACGGCCGCCCGGAGGCGTGCGGGATCACGCGGGCGCCGTCGAGCGGGAGGCGTGCGAAGAGCCGCTCGGCGGGCGGCCGGTCCGGCAGGACCACGAACCCGGATCTCATGTGCTGCTGCGACCACCGTTTCCGGATCGACTGCGGACCGGACCCGAAAGGGCCCGGCCCGCGGCGCGGATCACCTCGACGAATTACCAGTTCATGTTGAAGAACCAGTCCGGAACGGTGCCCCAGCCGCCGAGGGTGTCCTCATTGAACTCACCGACCTCGACAAGAGCCGGCGCCATGTACTCGTTCGACTGCTCGATGGTGTCAGCCATGGGAGCCTCCCAGATCCGAATCCGCCATTACGGGGCCCGGGAATTCCCGGGGCGCGGCCGAATCTAGCATGTACACGGTCAACGGTTAAGTGATCCAGGTCACGCAATTTTCAGCCACGGATTCAGGTCAATTTCCGGCCGCAATGTTTAGCCGAGCGGTGGCCGGATCCCGCCCGGTCAGCGCTGGTGCGGGGCGGTGACGCGGCCGCGCAGCCAGGCGGTGGCCTGGTCGGCGGGCATGGCCTTGGAGACCAGCCAGCCCTGGACCGCGTCGCAGCCCATGCCCTGAAGGCGCTTCCAGGTCTCGTCGTCCTCGACGCCCTCGGCGACGACGGTCAGCCCGAGCGAGTGCGCGAGCTGGACGCTGCAGCGCACCACGGCCGCGTCGTGGTCGTCGGCGACCATGCGGCTGACGAAGGAGCGGTCGATCTTCAGCTCACCGACCGGGAGCCGGCGCAGCCGGACCAGCGAGGAGTAGCCCGTGCCGAAGTCGTCCAGGGACATCCCCACGCCGTGGCCGCGCAGCTCCTCCAGCGTCTCGGCGGCCCGCTGGCCGTCCTCCAGCAGCAGCCGCTCGGTGATCTCCAGCTGCAGCGCCCCGGCCGGAACGCCGTGCCGCTCCAGCCGCCCGGCGACGCCGGCGGCGAAGCCGGGACGCATGACGTCCCGCGGCGAGATGTTGACCGCGACGGGCACCTCGATGCCCTCCGCGCGCCAGTGCGCCAGCTGGGAGACCGCGGCCTCCAGCACGTAGTCCGTCAGTTGCGGCATCAGGCCGCTGGATTCGGCGAGCCCGACGAACTCCTCCGGGCTCACCGGCCCGCGCCCGGCCCGCGACCAGCGCACCAACGCCTCGAGACCCACGACGCTGCCGTCGAAGGCGACCTTGGGCTGGTAGTGCACCTGCACCTCGCCCAGGTCCAGCGCGCGACGCAGCTCGCCCAGGAGCCCGAGCCGCAGGGGCGTGTCCTCCTCCTGGCCCGGCTGATAGAGCGTCACTCCGGCGCGGCTGCGCTGCGCGTGGGCCATCGCGATGTCGGCGCGGCGCAGCAGCGCCTCGGCGTCGGCCGCGTGGTCGGGCAGGACCGCGATGCCCGTACTGGACTCCAGGATCAGCTGCAGGCCGCCGAACTGGATCGGCGCGGCGACCTCCGCGGCGAAGGCGCGGGCGAGCCCGAGCAGCGCGGCGGTCTCCTCCGGCGGCTCGGGCACCAGCACGGCGAACTCGTCCCCGCCGAGTCGCGCCACCAGCGCGCCGGTGTCGAGGGCGAGGGACTGCAACCGCTGGGCGACCTGGACCAGCAGCCGGTCGCCGGCGAGATGTCCGAGCGTGTCGTTGAGAGAACGGAAGCGATCGAGGTCGATCAGGACGAGCGCGTGGCGGGCTCGCTCGGTAGCCGCCTGTACGGCGGCGAGGTGGAGCGCGGCCCGGTTCGGCAGGCCGGTGAGCTGGTCGGTCACCCCCTCGCGCACCCGCTGCCGCCCGAACCACCACGCGGCGAACAGCACGGCGATGGGCACGCCGAACAGCGGGAGCAGCAAGGGCTCGTGTCGCGCCACCACGTCGGCGAGCGGCACCAGGGGCGCCGCCCCGGCGAAACCCACGCCGAGGAAGACCGCCGTCCTGACGGCAAACCCGGCACGGTCAGGACCCAGCACTGACCGAGGCGTGCGCTCCATCGGTTTTCCTCTTGCTTCCCCGCTCGCCGGATGAGCCGCACAGGACGTACGGACCGACAGGATCGGGCTGCTTCCAGCCTAGGCCGACTGCCCCTGCGGAGAGTGGCAATCCACCAGGCTGTGACCGAGTGGTGTCCTCATCCGAGGAACGAATGAGCCGATTGTCCCCATATGACCGACATCAGCGTGAGCAAAGAAACGTGACAGACCGCCACGGACCGCACCCGTCGGGCGACCCCGCGTCACCTGACACAGGGTCACCCTGTGTCGTGACCGTGCCGCCCGAACGCTCCGCTACCCCTCGACCGGCAGCGCGGCGGCGCGGGCCGCCTCGGGGCCCTGCTCCAGCAGGACGGCGAAGCCGGCGTCGTCGAGGATGGCCAGCTTCAGCTGGACCGCCTTGTCGTACTTGGAGCCCGGGTTGTCGCCGACGACGACGAAGTCGGTCTTCTTCGAGACCGAACCCGTCACCTTCGCGCCGCGCGCCTGCAGCGCGTCCTTCGCGCCGTCCCGCGTGTGCTCGGCGAGGGTGCCCGTCACCACGACCGTGAGCCCCTCCAGCGGCCGCGGCCCGGAGTCCTCCTCGGACACCTCGTCGACGAACCGCACGCCTGCGGCACGCCACTTCTCGATGATCTCCCGGTGCCAGTCCTCGGCGAACCAGTCGACGACGGCTTTGGCGATGCCCGGGCCGACGCCCTCGACCGCTGCCAACTCCTCCTCGCTCGCGCCTGCGATGCGGTCGAGATCGCGGAACTCGCGCGCGAGCGCGACCGCCGCCACCGGCCCGACATGGCGGATCGAGAGGCCCGTCAGGATCCGGGAGAGCGGGCGCTGCTTGGCCGCCTCGAGGTTGTCCAGGAGGGCGGTGGCCGTCTTCTTCGGCTCGCCCTTGAGGTTGGCGAAGAAGGAGACGACCTTCTGCTCGCCCGTCTTCTCGTCGCGCTTGGGCAGGCCGGTGTCCTGGTCGCGGACGACGACCTTGATCGGCAACAGCTTCTCGATGGTGAGGTCGAAGAGATCGCCCTCGTTGAGGATCGGCGGCTCGGCCGGCTCCAGCGGCTGGGTCAGCGCCGTCGCGGCGACGTAGCCGAGCGCCTCGACGTCGAGGGACCTGCGGCCCGCCAGGTAGAAGATGCGTTCGCGCAACTGCGCCGGGCAGGAGCGGGCGTTGGGGCAGCGCAGGTCGATGTCGCCCTCGGACATCGGCCGGAGCTCGCTGCCGCACTCGGGGCAGACGCTCGGCATCACGAACTCGCGCTCGGAGCCGTCGCGGAGATCGACCACCGGGCCCAGCACCTCGGGGATGATCTCGCCCGCCTTGCGCAGCACCACGGTGTCGCCGATGAGGACGCCCTTGGCCTTGACCACGTCCTGGTTGTGGAGGGTGGCGTACTCGACCACCGAGCCCGCGACATGGACCGGCTCCATCACCGCGTACGGCGTGCACCGGCCGGTCCGGCCGACGTTGACGCGGATGTCGAGCAGCTTGGTGTTGACCTCCTCCGGCGGGTACTTCCAGGCGATGGCCCAGCGCGGGGCCCGGGAGGTGGAGCCGAGGCGGCCCTGCAGGGGGATCTCGTCGACCTTGACGACCACGCCGTCGATCTCGTGCTCGACGCTGTGGCGCTGCTCCCCGTAACGCGCGATGAAGGCCTTCACTCCGGCGAGGGAGTCGACGACCTCGTTGTGCTTGGCCGTCGGCAGGCCCCAGGCGTGCAGCAGCTCGTAGGCGTGGGATTGGCAGTCGATGTCGAAGCCGCGTCGCGCCCCGATGCCGTGGACGATCATGTGGAGCGGGCGCCGCGCGGTGACGGCCGGGTCCTTCTGGCGCAGCGAGCCCGAGGCGGAGTTGCGCGGGTTGGCGTAGGGGGCCTCGCCGGCCGCGACGCGCGCCGCGTTGAGCTCCTCGAAGGCCTCGATCGGGAAGTAGACCTCGCCGCGGATCTCGACGAGCTCCGGGACGTGATGCCCCTGGTCCCCGCGGAGGGTGTGGGGGATCTCCTGGATCGTGCGGATGTTGGCGGTGATGTCCTCACCCGTCCGGCCGTCGCCACGGGTGGCGGCGCGGACCAGGCGGCCGTTCTCGTAGGTGAGATTGACCGCCAGGCCGTCGATCTTCAGCTCGCACAGGTAGTGGAACCTCTGCCCGGCCAGCTCCTTCTCCACCCGGTCGGCCCAGGTGTCGAGCTCCTGGTCGGTGAAGGCGTTGTCCAGGCTGAGCAGCCGCTCCAAGTGCTCGACCTCGGTGAACTCCGTCGAGTACGTGCCGCCGACCTTCTGGGTCGGCGAGTCGGGGGTGCGCAGCTCGGGGTGGCGCTCCTCGATCGCCTCCAGCTCGTGCATGAGCCGGTCGAACTCGGAGTCGCTGACGGTGGGCGCGCTCTTCACGTAGTAGGCGAACCGATGGTCCTCGATCTCCTGCGCGAGCTGCGCGTGCCGGACGCGGTCGTCCAACGCCACTGCAACTACCCCCTTTGCACCTATTCGGGATTGTCGGCCAGGCTCTGCGCCGCGATGACGCTGTGTGACAGCGCCGTGCGCGCGTAGGCCGGGGACGCCCCCGCCAGGCCGCAGGTGGGGGTGACCACGACGGAGCGCGGCAGCAGCGCGGGGGCCAGGCCCAGACGCCGCCACAACGTCCTCACACCGCTGACCCTACCGGCCGGGTCTGACAATTTCCGGTCCGTGGCGGGCACGACACCGAGCAGGAAGACGGTGCCGCTCTCGGCCCCCTCGCCGATCGCGTCGTCGTCACGCTCCGTCAGCAGGGATGCGTCCAGCGACACCGCCGAGGCGCCCGCGCGGCGCAGCAGCGGGATCGGGACGGAGGGGGCGCAGCTGTGGACGATCACCGGCACGTCGACGCCGTCGATCACGCCGCGCAGGATCTCCTCGCCCACGCCGCGGTCCACCGCGCGCAGCCGTTGCCAGCCACTGGCCGTCTTCACCTGGCCGGCGAGGACCGCCGGGAGGGACGGCTCGTCGAGCTGGAGCAGCAGCTCGGCGCCCGGGATGCGGCGACGCACCTCGGCCAGGTGGAGCCGCAGGCCCTCCGTCAGGGAGGCGGAGACGTCGCGGACCGCGCCCGGGTCGGCGAGGGCCTTCTCGCCGCGCGGGAGCTCCACCGACGCGGACAGCGTCCACGGGCCGACGGCCTGGATCTTGAGCGGGCCGGTGTAGTCCTGGGTGAACTCCTCCAGCGCGTCGAGATCCTCGCCGAGCCAGGAGTGGGCGCGGCGGGTGTCGCGCCCGGGGTGGTCGCCGAAGCGCCAGCCGGAGGGCTCGACGCGGGCGTAGAGCTCGACCAGCAGGCCCAGAGTGCGGCCGATCATGTCCGCGCCGGGGCCGCGCGCGGGCAGCTCGGGGAGGTGCGGGAGCGCCTCCAGCGAGCCGGTGACGGTCTTGGCCGCCTCGCGGGCGTCCGTGCCGGGCATGGAGCCGACACCCGTCGCGGCCGGGCCGGTCAGCGTGGGGAACGTGCTCACCGGCCCGGCCGCACTGTCACGTCGGTGATCTCCGCGTCCCGCGGCAGGTCGATCGCGGTCAGCACGGCCTTGGCCACCGACTCGGGCGCGATCCACGCCTCCTCGTCGTACTCCCGGCCCTCCTGCGCGTGCACCTTGGCCTGCATCGGGGTGGCGGTGCGGCCGGGGTAGACGGTGGTGACGCGCACGCCGCTGCCGTGCTCCTCCTCCCGCAGCGTGTCCGCGAGCGCCTTGAGGCCGAACTTCGACGCCGCGTAGACGCCCCACTCGGCGTTGGCCCGCAGGCCCGCACCGGAGTTGACGAAGACGACGTGGCCCTTGGAGACCCGGAGCGTGGGCAGGAAGAGGCGGGTCAGCTCGGCGGGGGCGAGCAGGTTGACGGCCAGGGTCTCCTGCCAGACCTTCGGCGTCATGTCGCCGAGCGCACCGAGCTCGACGACTCCGGCGACGTGCAGCAGCGAGTCGATCCGGTCCGGCTGCGGCTGGTGGCTGAGCGCCCAGCTCAGCCGCTCCGGCTGGGCCAGGTCCCCGACCAGCGTGCGCGCGCCGGGGAAGCGGTCGCGCAGCTCCGCCGCGCGGCGCGCGTCCCGGGCGAGCAGCCACAGCTCCTCGCCTCGCTCGTCGAGCTTCGCGGCGACGGCCGCGCCGATGCCGGAGCCGGCTCCGGTGATCACATGGGTTCCCATGGGTTCATCGTTCCACGCCCCGGGCCCCGCTCCGTGCGCCACCATGGTGATCATCAGGGCTGGTGCGGGCGAGGGGCGGAGACGGTGCCGGACGAGACGCGGCGACACGAGACCGGGACGGACGACGCGACGCGGGGCGAGGAGGTCCGCGGACACATGGTCGTGGTGGGCAACGACGCGCTGACCCAACGCCTCGCCGGGGACCTGGCGGGGCTCTACCAGGAGCGCGTGGTCGTCGTCGTGCCCGAACCGAAGCAGGAACACGGGCCGCAACTGCTGGAACTGCACCAGGAGTCGGGCCCGATCAGCGTGATCGCCGGACGCCGGCCCGACGAGGCGACGCTGCGCCAGGCGGGCGTCGCCGACGCCGACGCGCTCGCGATCGTGCTCGACGACGACCAGGCCGTCACCGCCGCCGCGCTGACCGCGCGCAGCATCAACCCGCAGGTGCGGCTGGCGCTGCGGGTCCACAGCGGCGCGCTCGGCAAACGGCTGCGACGGCTGCTGGACCGCCCGGACGCGCCCACCACCGTGTCCTCCGCCTCGGAGACGGCCGCGCCGGCACTGGTCTCCTCCGCCCTGCCGCACCAGGAGCAGGTGATCGCGGTCAGCAACGGCACCTGCACCGTCGTCTCCAGGGACCTCCCCGCCGGTGCGCAGAAGCTGCCGCCGGGCCCGGACATCCCCATAGCGGTGCTGACCGAGGCCGAGGGCGTGCTGCTGCCCGACCCGGAGACCTGGCGGCCTCCGTCGGACGAGCAGGTCACCGTCGTCCGGCTGCGCCACCACCAGGAGACGACGACCCCGAAGGGGCCGCCCGCGTGGTCGCGGATGATGGCGGTCATGCGCGCCTTCGTCTCGCGCAAGCTGCAGGTGGCCGCGGCCGCGCTGTCTGCGGTGGTGGCCCTGCTGACCGTGCTGACCTGGCAGTTGACCGGCACCGACCTGGGGCGGTCGCTCTACCTGGTGCTGCTGGACCTCTCCTCGGCGGGCAACCCGGCCTTCGGCCAGCCGGTGGCCCGTCAGGTGCTGCAGATCGTCACCATGTTCACCGGGATGCTGATCCTCGGCCTGGTCGCCGCCATCGTGCTGGACAGCGTCGGCGCGGTCCGACCGGCCGACGGCACCCGGCGCGTGCGGCGGACCCTGAACAACCACATCCTGCTGATCGGGATCGGCAGCGCGGGCACGGCGGTCGTCTCCCGGCTGGTGGACATGCGACGGCAGGTGGTCGTCGTCGAGCGCAATCCGGGCGCCCGCAACCTCGCTGCCGTGCGGGCGCGCGGTGTGCCGGTCGTCCTCGGCGAGTTCACCAGCGACTCGGTGTGGCAGGCCGCGCGCGGCGACCGGGCCTCGGCGGTGATGGCGCTGACCAACAACGACAGCGCCAACCTGCAGGCGGTCCTCTTCGCCCGGGAGCACCGCCCGGACGTGCCGGTCGTGCTGCGGCTCTTCGACGAGGGCTTCGCCCGGACCGTCTACAAGGCGCTGCGCGAGGCGCATCCCCAGTCGCGCACCCGCAGCCGCAGCGTCTCCTACCTGGCCGCGCCCGCGTTCGCCGCGGCGATGATGGGCCGCAGGGTGCTGGCCGCGATCCCCGCGCGCCGGGAGATCCTGCTGCTCGCCGAGGTGACCGTGGCCGAGGGCGACGCGCTGGCCGAACGGACCGTCACCGAGGCGTTCGAGCCCGGCGACTGGCGGGTCGTCGCGCTGCGCCCCGCCGGGCGCGGACAGCACTTCGACTGGAGCCCGGAGGCCGCCCACCGGCTGGGGGCGGAGGACCGGGTCGTCGTGGTGGCCACCCGCGCCGGACTGGGCCGACTGCTACGTCGCGCGGACGCGCCGACGACCGCACGACCGGAGCTCCCGGCTCAGACGGATGCGACGGGCGACCCGTCACAGGCGTCGTCCGCCGCCCCCTCCGCGGCCTCCTCGGCGTAGCGCAGGGCGGTCTCTCCGTCGGGGGCGAAGCGCACCAGCTCGTCCAGCGGGCGGGGCAGGAAGCCCTCCTGGTCCATCCGCCGCAGCTGGGTGCGCATGCCGTCGTAGAAGCCCTCGGTGTCGAGCAACACCACCGGCTTGTCGTGCAGGCCGTGCTTCTTGAGCTCCAGCACCTCGGTCACCTCGTCGAGCGTGCCGAGGCCGCCGACCAGCACGACCAGCGCGTCGGCGCGCTGCAGCAGCTGCGCCTTGCGCTCCGCCAGGTTCGCGGTGGTGACCAGCTCGTCGGCACCGGAGTACGCCTTGTGCGCCAGCATCTCGACGGAGATGCCGACCAGCTTCGCGCCCGCGTCCTTCGCCTCGTCGGCGACGATGCCCATCAGGCCGGCGAACGAGCCGCCCCAGACGAGCGTGTGACCGCGCTCGCCCAACGCGCGGGCGAACGCGCGCGCGGGCGCGGTGTAGCGCTCCTCCAGGGCGTTGGCGGAGCAGAAGACCGTGATGTTCATGCGGGTTCCCCCAGAGTGCGGTGTGACTCGAAGACGCGGAGAGTCGAGAACTCAGAGCTGTGCGGCGGCGCTCTCCGCGGCCCGCTCGGTGGTGGCGATGGTCGCCGAACCGAGGACGCGGGTGCCGTCGTACAGGACCACGGCCTGTCCCGGCGCGATGCCCCGCAGCGGCTGGTCCAGGACGACGCGCAGGCCGCCGTCCTCGGCCACCTCCGCGGTGACCGGCACCTGCTCGCCGTGTGCGCGGATCTGCGCGAGGTAGCGCCCCGTCCCGTACGGCGGCTCGGCGCCGCACCAGCGCGGCTTCACGCCCGTCAGCGCGCTGATCTCCAGCGCCTCGGCCGGGCCGACGGTGACGCGGTTGTCGACCGGCGAGATGTCCAGCACGTAGCGCGGCTTGCCGTCCGCCGCCGGACGGCCGATGCGCAGGCCCTTGCGCTGTCCGATGGTGAAGCCGTAGGCCCCGCTGTGCTCGCCGACCACGGCGCCGTCGACGTCCACGATCTCGCCGGGGGCGGTGCCGAGGCGCTGCGCCAGGAAGCCCTGGGTGTCGCCGTCGGCGATGAAGCAGATGTCGTGGCTGTCCGGCTTCTTCGCCACCGCGAGGCCCCGGCGCTCGGCCTCGACGCGGACCTGGTCCTTGGTGGTGTCCCCCAGCGGGAACATGGCGTGCGCGAGCTGGGGCGCGGTGAGGACGCCGAGCACGTAGGACTGGTCCTTGGCGGGGTCGACGGCGCGGTGCAGCTCACGGCCCCGCTCGGAGTGGTCGACGATCCGGGCGTAGTGCCCCGTGCAGACGGCGTCGAAGCCGAGGGCGATCGCCTTGTCCAGCAGCGCGGCGAACTTGATCTTCTCGTTGCAGCGCAGGCACGGGTTGGGCGTCCGCCCGGCCGCGTACTCGGCGACGAAGTCGTCGATCACGTCCTCGCGGAAGCGCTCGGCGAGATCCCAGACGTAGAAGGGGATGCCCAGCACGTCGGCGGCGCGGCGGGCGTCACGCGAGTCCTCCAGCGTGCAGCAGCCGCGGGCCCCGGTGCGGAAGCTCTGCGGGTTGCTCGCCAGTGCGAGGTGCACGCCGGTGACCTCGTGCCCCTGTTCCACGGCCCGCGCGGCGGCGACGGCGGAGTCGACCCCGCCGGACATCGCCGCGAGCACGCGCAGCTTTCCGCCCGGCAGGGCGGAGGAATCGGGAGCGGGGGCGCCGGGGAAGTCAGACATAGTGCTTACAGGGTACGGGGGCGGGGGCCATGCACCTCCAGGGGCGCGGGGAACTGCGCGACACGCCACTGATGATCGGTCGGCCCTCATCGAGCAGGGCCGTCCGCACAGGAGTCGTTGCTCGCGCAGTTCCCCGCCCCCGGGGGGTTACCTCGTGCCGGCCAGACGGGCGCGTTCGACCACCGGGCCGATGGCCTCCGCGAGGGCCTTCACGTCCGACTCCGTCGAGGTGTGGCCCAGGGAGAACCGCAGGGACGCGCGGGCCAGCGCGGCTTCCGCGCCCATCGCCAGCAGGACGTGGCTGGGCTGGGGGACGCCCGCCGAGCACGCGGAGCCGGTGGAGCACTCGATGCCACGGGCATCGAGCAGCATCAGCAGGGCGTCGCCCTCGCAGCCCGGGAAGGAGAAGTGCGCGTTGGCCGCCAGGCGGCCGACGCCGTCCGGTGCGGGGTCGCCGTTGAGGATCGCGTCCGGGACCGCCGCGAGAACCTCGCGAACCAGGGCGTCGCGCAGCGCGCCGACCTCGGCGACGAAGCGTGGCTGCCGTTCCGCGGCGACCTCCGCGGCCGCGGCGAAGCCCGCCGTCGCGGGGACGTCGAGCGTGCCGCTGCGGACGTCGCGCTCCTGGCCGCCGCCGTGCAGCAGCGGGACCGGGGACGCGTTGCGCGCCAGGACGAGCGCGCCGACGCCGTAGGGGCCGCCGACCTTGTGGCCGGTGACCGTCATCGCCGCGAGGCCCGACTCCTCGAAGGAGAGCGGCAGCTGACCGAAGGCCTGGACCGCGTCGGCGTGCATGGGCACGCCGAACTCGCGCGCGACCGCCGCGAGTTCGCGGACGGGCTGGACGGTGCCGACCTCGTTGTTGGCCCACATGACGGTGACCAGCGCGACGTCGTCCGGATCGGCGGCGATCGCCGCCCGCAGCACCTCGGGGTGCACCCGGCCGAGCGCGTCGACCGGTAGCCAGTCGACGCGCGCGCCCTCGTGCTGCTCGAGCCACAGCACCGCGTCCAGGACGGCGTGGTGCTCGACGGGGCTGCACAGGATGCGGCGGCGGGCCGGGTCCGCGTCGCGGCGGGACCAGTACAGGCCCTTGACGGCGAGGTTGTCGGACTCGGTGCCCCCGGCGGTGAAGACGATCTCGCTGGGACGGGCGCCGAGCACCGCGGCCAGCGTCTCGCGGGACTCCTCCACGACCCGGCGCGCGCGGCGCCCGGCGGCGTGCAGGGACGAGGCGTTGCCGGTGCGACCGAGCTGCGCGGTCATCGCCTGGACCGCCTCGGGCAGCATCGGTGTCGTGGCGGCGTGATCGAGATATGGCATGGCCAACCAAGTCTATGGCCCGTCGCCCCGCCGCCTGCCCGAAGCTCCATATTCCGAATGCGCATCATCCATTGCAGCCCGCGCAACGGCTTCCTAGGATCCCGCGCAGAGGTAGGTAAGGGGAACAGATGTCGCAGTCGGTCGACAGGGCGCTGACCGTGCTCGCCTCGCTCGCGGACGGGCCGACCTCGCTGGAGCAGGCGGCGGCCCGGATCGGGGTGCACAAGTCCACGGCGCTGCGCCTGCTGCGCACGCTGGAGGAGCACGGCTTCGTGCACCGCCAGGCGGACTTCCGCTACCGCCTGGGCGGCGGCCTGTTCTCGCTGGCGCAGACCGCGCTGGAGAGCATCGACGTGCGCGCGGTGGCGGCGCCGCACCTGGCCGCGCTGCACGCGGCCTGCGGGCACACCCTCCACCTCGCGGTCTACGAGGACGGCGAGGCGACGTACGTCGACAAGCTGGAGAGCCGCTATCCGGTGCGGATCCACTCGCGGATCGGCAAGCGCGCCCCGCTGACCGCGACGGCGGTCGGCAAGGTGCTGCTCGCAGGGCTCCCCGAGGCCCGCCGGATCGAGCTCGCGCAGCGCCTGGAGTACCCGGCCTACACCCCGCGCTCGCTGCGCACACCCGAGGCGCTGCTGGCGGAGTTGGAGACGGTGCGCCGCCAGGGCTGGGGGATGGACCGCAGTGAGCACGAGGAGAACGTCAACTGCATCGCGGTGCCGATCCGCGGCATCGACGGTCGCGTGATCGCGGCCTGCTCCGTCTCGACCCCGGCCGTGGTGGCCCCGCTGAGCGCGCTGCGCCGCCTGGTGCCGGACCTGATCGCCACCGCCGACGCGATATCGGGCGAGTACGGCGGCCGGAGCTCCTGAGGGCCTCGAGCGGGGGCAGGTCCTACGCCTCGCCGGTGTTGGAACTGCCGCGGTGCCAGGCGCGCGGGGCGCGCCACTCGTACCGTATGGCCAGCATCCGGGTGCCGAACGCGAACAGCGCGGACGCACTGCCGGTGACGGCGCCCAGCGAGTCGGTGGAGATCAGCAGGGCCGTCAGCGCGCTGCCGACGATGGCCGGCACGGCGTACAGGGAACGGTCCCAACGCAGCAGGGACGGCGTCTCGTTGGCGAGCACGTCGCGGATGACGCCGCCCCCGGCGGCGGTGATGGTGCCGAGGGCGATGGAGGCCACCACGCCGAGGCCGTAGTCGTGGGCCTTGGCGGTCCCGGTGACGCAGAACAGCCCGAGGCCGAGCGCGTCCAGGGTCTGCACCGTCCGGTTGATCCGCGCTACCTCGGGGTGCAGGAAGAAGACGACGACCGTCGCCACCAGCGGCGTGACGAAGTAGCCGGTGTCGGTGAAGGCGGCGGGTGGAATGGCGCCGATGATCAGGTCGCGGATGACTTCCCCGCCCAGCGCCGTCACCTCGGCCAGCACCGCGATGCCGAAGACGTCGAAGTTCTTACGCACCGCCATCAGGCCGCCGGAGAGTGCGAAGACGAAGATGCCGGAGAGGTCGAGCACCTGCTCGACGTCGGGCGAGAAAAGCTGCGAGGTCACCCCGCATTTCTACATCGAAACGCGGGATGACCTCGTGACGGGGGCTTTCGGCCCTCGGCTCAGCTCTCCTTGTCGGCCTTCTCGTCGGCCTTCGCCGGGGCGCTCTCCTCGGCGGCGGCCTCAGCGGCCTCGTCGGCGGACTCCTCGGCAACGGCCTCGTCGGCGACCTCGGCGGCCTCCGTGGCCTCAGCGACCTCAGCGGCCGCGGCGGACTCCTCGGCGGCGTCGGCGGCCTCGGCGACCTCGGCGGCCGGAGCCTCCTCGGTCACGGACTTCGCCACCGCGTCGCTCGCCGCCTGCGAGACGGTGATCGTCTCGGTCACGACGGCCGAGGACGGCGCGTTCTCCGGGAAGTGGCAGGCCACCTGGTGGCCGGTCTTCAGCGCCACCAGCGGCGGCTCGACCTCGGCGCACTTGTCCGTCGCCTTCCAGCAGCGGGTGCGGAAGTGGCAGCCGGAGGGCGGGTTGACCGGGGAGGGCACGTCGCCGGTGAGCAGGATGCGGCTGCTCTCGCCCTTGCGGGACGGGTCCGGCACCGGCACCGCGGACATCAGCGCGTTGGTGTACGGGTGCATCGGCGTCGCGTACAGCGAGTCCCGGTCCGCGATCTCGACGATCTTGCCCAGGTACATCACCGCGACGCGGTCGGACACGTGGCGCACCACGGACAGGTCGTGGGCGATCACCACGTAGGTGAGGCCCAGCTCCTGCTGGAGGTCGTCCAGCAGGTTGACGACCTGTGCCTGGATCGACACGTCCAGGGCCGAGACCGGCTCGTCCGCGACGATCATCTTCGGCCGCAGCGCGAGCGCGCGGGCGATGCCGATGCGCTGGCGCTGACCGCCGGAGAACTCGTGCGGGTAGCGGTTGTAGTGCTCCGGGTTGAGACCACAGGTCTGCAGCAGGTCCTGGACCGCGGCCTTGATGCCGTTCTCGGTCTTGATGCCCTGCAGGCGGAACGGCGCCCCGACGATCGTGCCGACCGTGTGCCTCGGGTTCAGCGAGGAGTACGGGTCCTGGAAGATCATCTGGATGTCGCGCCGGAGCGGGCGCATCTTGGACGTGTTGAGGTGGGTGATGTCCACCCCCTCGAACGTGACCTTGCCGGAGGTGGGCTCCAGCAGACGCGTGATCAGTCGACCCATGGTCGACTTGCCGCAGCCGGACTCACCGACGACGCCCAGGGTCTCGCCCTGGCGGACGTCGAAGGTCAGGCCGTCGACCGCCTGCACGGCGCCGACCTGACGCTGCAGCAGGCCCCTCTTGATCGGGAAGTGCTTGACCAGGTCGGTCACCTGGAGCAGCGCCTGGCCCTCCGAGGCGGCCGGCGCCTTGGGCGCCGGGACGGTCGCGGTCGCCGTCGAGCTCTCTTCACTCATTGTCTCTTCGTCTCCTCGACTTGCTACCGGCTAGAGCCGGGGAGCGATCTCCTGGGTGAAGATCTGCTGACGGACCTCCAGGGGCATGTGACAGGCCGCCAGGTGGTTCTCGCCCACGCTGGTGAGCAGCGGCGTCTCGGTGGTGGACTTGCCCTCGGTCCGGTCCACGTACGGGCAACGCGGGTGGAAGGCGCAGCCGGTCGGCAGGTTGATCAGCGACGGCGGGTTGCCCTTGACCGGGACGAGACGGTCCTGCAGCTCGCGGTCGATGCGGGGCATCGAACCGAGCAGACCCCAGGTGTAGGGGTGCTCAGGCTCGCTGAAGATCTTGTCCGCCGGCCCCTTCTCCACGCACTTGCCGCCGTACATCACCAGGATGTCGTCGGCCAGCTCGGCGACCACGCCGAGGTCGTGCGTGATGATGATGACCGAGGAGCCGAACTCCTTCTGCAGGTCCCGGATCAGGTCCAGGATCTGCGCCTGCACCGTCACGTCGAGCGCGGTGGTCGGCTCGTCCGCGATGAGCAGCGACGGGTCGTTGGCCAGCGCCATGGCGATCATGGCGCGCTGGCGCATACCGCCGGAGAACTCGTGCGGGTGCTGGTCCACGCGCTTGTCGGGCTGCGGGATGCCGACCCGGTCCAGCAGCTGGATCGCGTGGTCGCGGGCGGCCTTCTTGGAGACCTGCGGGTTGTGCTGCCGGTGGCCCTCGATGATCTGCTGACCCACCGTGTAGTACGGGTGCATCGCGGTCAGCGGGTCCTGGAAGATCATCGCCATCTTCTGGCCGCGGAGCTTGCGCACCTCGTCCGGGGTGGCGCCGATGAGCTCCTGGCCGTCCAGCCAGATCTCACCGCTGATCTGCGGGCCGCGCTTCTTGCCGACGTTGCGGTGCAGACCCATGATCGACAGCGAGGTCACCGACTTGCCGGAACCGGACTCGCCCACGATGCCGAGGGTCTTGCCGCGCTCCAGGTCGAAGCTCAGACCGTCCACGGACTTGACGACGCCGTCGTCCGTCGGGAAGTGGCAGCGCAGGTTGCGGACCGACAGGAAGGAGGTCGGCGCGCCGGCGGCGGAGGCCGACATCTCGACGACGGCCTCGGACTTCGCGGAGTCGGACTTGGGAGTGGTCATGCGAGCCTCACTCGGGGGTCGACGGCCGCGTAGAGGAGGTCCACGATCAGGTTGGCCATCACGATGAAGAAGGCGGCGAACAGCGTCACGCCCATGATCATCGGCAGGTCGTTCTTCTGGATGCCCTGCAGCGCCGCGTTGCCGAGGCCGTGCAGGTTGAAAACGGTCTCGGTGAGGACGGCCCCACCGATCAGGCCGCCGAGGTCCATACCGAAGACGGTGAGGATCGGCGTCATGGTCGACCGCATGGCGTGCTTGCCGATGACGATGCGCTCGGGCAGACCCTTGGCGCGGGCGGTGCGGATGTAGTCCTCGCCGAGGACGTCCAGCATGGTCGCGCGGGTCAGTCGGGCGTACGTGGCGGCATAGAGGAAAGCCAGGGTGATCCACGGAAGGATCAGGTTCTGCGCCCAGCCCACCGGATCCTGTGTCAGCGGTACGTAGCTCGGGTCCGGTAGCCAGTTCAGCGTGTAACAGAACAGGTAGATCGAGAGGAGGCCGGTGAAGTAGATCGGCAGCGAGACACCGGCCAGCGCGGTCACCATGGTGACGCGGTCGCCGATGGACCGTTTGCGGAGCGCGGAGAGCGCACCGGTGCCCACGCCGAGGATCAGCCAGAGAATGGAGGCTCCGGCCGCCAGCGAGGCGGTGATGGGCAGGTCACTGGTCAGGTCGCCCCAGACCGGGTCCTCGTTCTGGACCGAGAGGCCCAGGCAGGGGGCCGGGCAGTGCTCGACGCCCGTTCCGGTCGGGTAGTCCCGGCCGACCACGATCCCCTTGAGGTACAAGCCGTACTGCTCGTAGAGCGGCTTGTCCAGGCCGAGCTTGACGCGCAGTCCCTCGACCGCCGCCGGGGTCGCGTTCTTCCCGACATAGAGGTAGACGGGGTCGGTGCCGGTGAGCTTCGGCACCATGAAGAAGATGCCAAAGGTGATCATGGAGACCACCAGCAGCATGACGACCACGTTCACGAGTCGTCGGACGATGTACAGGAGCACTGCGCTCGGCTGGCCGGGGGCGGCCGCCTCTCCCTGTAGGGAGCGGCGACCGCCCACAACCCGCCTTCACCTGCCCTTCGGTCTAGCTGTGCTTACAGGTGAGACGTCGGTTCTGCTGACGTCGGGGGGACGTCACTTACCGTCGGAGGTGCCCAGGGCCGCAAAGTCGATCATGCCCAGCGCCTGCAGGAAGACGACGTTGGTCAGACGGGGGTTGCGGTAGTTGAGCGCCTGGTCGTAGACCACCGGCACGTAGAGCGCCTGGTCCATGACCATGTGGTTGATCTGGGTGTAGTCAGCCGCGGCGGCCTTCGGGTCGGTCTCGGCGGCAGCCTTGTCGATCAGCGAGTTGATCTGCGGGTCGTTGATCTCGGAGAGGTTGTTGTTACCGTCCGCGAGGATCTGACGACCGTCGACCAGCATGCTCAGGAAGCCGGAGGCGGTCGGGTAGTCCGCGCCCCAGCCGAAGACCATCAGGCCGTAGCCCTTCTTGTGCACCACGGAGGGGGCGCCGATGACCGAGGAGGACTGCGCACCGTCGTACTGGTCGATGGTGAGGTTGATGCCCACGGCCTTCAGCGAGGCCTGCAGCGCCTCAGCGGTCTTGACCTCCTTCGGCTTGTTGTTACGAGCCGCGATGGTCGTGCTGAAGCCGTTCGGCTGACCGCAGAGCGCCAGCTCCTGCTTCGCCTTGTCGACCTGAGCCTTGCCCGCCGCCAGGTTGTACGGGTCGTAGCTGTCGTGACCCAGGATGTTCGGCGGGAGCATGTTGGTGGCGATCGCACCGGCGGTCGGGCCACCACGGGCCGTCTGCAGGTCGGTCGGGTTCGCCGCGTACTCCACGGCCTTGCGGCAGTGGACGTTGTTGAACGGGGCGACCTTGGTGTCCATGGCGATGTAGCGGATGAAGCCGTTGGGGGCGTCGTCCGTGTTCGCCTTCAGCTGCGGGTTGGTCAGGATCTTGGCCTGAGCCGCAGTCTGGACACCGACCTGGCCGATGTCGAGGTCCGCCGTGCCGGCCAGCAGGCGGCTGTCCAGGTCGTCGGCGTTGGTGGTGATGGTGACGTCGATCGCGTCCGGCAGCGCCTTGCGGATCGGGTCCGTCGACGGGTCCCAGTTGGGGTTCCGGACGAACTTGATCGCCTGGTTCGGCGTGTACGACTGGATCATGTACGGGCCGGTCGCCAGCGGGGCCTTCTGGTAGTTGGCACCGGTGTCCTTGGCGGCCTCGACCGGGGTGGAGGCGCCCATGGCCAGGTAGTACTCGAAGTCCGAGTTCGGCGAGGCCAGGTTGAACACGATGGTCTGCGGGTCCGGCGTCTGGACCGACTTCAGACCCATCTTGTTCGGGTCGGTGTCCTTGTACGGGCCGGGGTACTTCTGGCCCTGGTCAAGGATCTGCTGGAGGTAGACCGGACCACCGGGCAGCACGTCCTGAGCGAAGTCACGCTCGATGCCGTACTTCACGTCCTTGGACGTGAGCGGGGCGCCGTCGCTGAACTTCAGGCCGGTGCGCAGCTTGAAGGTGTAGGTCTTGCCACCGTTGCTGATGGTCGGCATCGCCGAGGCCAGGTCGGGGGAGAGCTGCAGGCCCGCGGTGCCCGGCTGCGACGGGTAGGTCAGCAGGGTGCGCGCGTACAGGCGCTGCAGGTCCCACGCGAAGGCGTAGTAGGCGCGGGTCGGGTCCAGCGAGTCGACGTCCTGGTTGGCCCAGAACTGAAGCGTGCCGCCCTTCTTGGCGGACGGGTTCACGATGCTGGTGACAGCGGCATTGAAGCTGGACTTGCCTGCAGCGTCGCTGCTGGAGCCAGTGCCCTTGGACCCGCCGCACGCGGACGCCGTCAGGGCGACAGCCCCGACCACGGCCACGGCCGCGAGGGCCCTGTTGCGGATAATCACTTGGTGTCAACCTCCATAAGATTCCGGGGCTGTGGGAGCCAGCCCCGGGCCGGATGGACGAGCCGCTGCCCTCCACCGGAGTCCTTTGTCCGGGCCGCGCGGGCCCGGTGGTCTAGTTGCCCTTCGGGTCGAGCGCGTCGCGCAGCCCGTCGCCGAAGAGGTTGAAGCTCAGCACGGTGATGAAGATCGCCAGACCCGGGATGACCATGTACATCGGGTCGATGGTGAAGTAGGTGACCGCGTCCGAGAGCATCTGGCCCCAGGAGGGCGTCGGCGGCCGAACGCCCACGCCGAGGAAGCTCAGGGCGGCCTCGTTCAGGATGTTCGTGGGGATCATGAGCGTCGTGTAGACCAGGATCGGCGCGATCAGGTTCGGCAGCAGCTCCTTGATCAGGATGTAGATCCGGCCGGCGCCCAGGCTCCGTGCGGCCTCCACGAACTCGCGCTCACGCATGGAGAGGGTCTGGCCGCGGACGATGCGCCCGATGTACGGCCAGCCGAAGAAGCCGATGACGAAGATGAGCACGAAGATGCGCGGCGAGCTGCCGGAAAAGCCGAAGACCTTGTCGGGCATGACCGACACCAGCGCGATGGAGAACAGCAGCTGGGGGAAGGCCAGCAGGACGTCCATGGTGCGGCTGATGGCCGCGTCGACCCAGCCGCCGAGGAAGCCCGCGGCCATGCCGAGGAGCACGCCGAAGGCGACGGCGAGCATCGCCGCGCCGAAGGCGACGATCAGCGAGATCTGCGCGCCGTAGACGACGCGGCTGAAGATGTCGTGGCCGAAGACCGGGTCGACACCGAGCAGGAAGTGGCTGCTGATTCCGCCCAACGCACCCTTGGGGGTACCGAGGTTGGGGTCCAGCTGGTCGGTGTGGAGCTCGTCGGTCGGGTGGCCGAACAGCGAGGTCAGCACGGGTGCCAGGATGGCCACGAGGATCAGCAGCAGGACCACCAGCCCTCCGCCGAGGGCGACCTTGTCCTTCTTCAGACGGTCCCAGGCGATGCGCCCTGGCGACCTTCCGGTGATCTTTGCGGGAGCCTGGTCAGCTGGAACTTCCAGTGTCGCGGTCCCGGAGTCGTGGAGTGGCGCAGTCATATGGAGAAGACCCCCAAGCCGGTGGTGACCGGCACACGGTGCCCGGCCGACCCGCCAGGACACGCTCCGGGTAGAAGAGCGTTCAGGACGCGGTCGCAGTTCACTAGTGGTGCCAAGTGCTGTGCGGAAAGCTGAAGTGCTTCGGTGCGGTGGTGCGTTGCTGCGTTGGGCTGCGGTGCTGCTGTGGTGGTGCGGTGCTGCCTGACACGCGGTCATGTGGTGCATGGGTGGAAATGGTGAGACTCCGCATGCGGGAGCCGCCGAAGACCCTCTCGGTGCGGGTGTGACCGAGGAATCCGTCGGCGACGAGGCCGGACCGACCCCTGGCCGCCGCGGCTTGTTGCAGAACTCTTCATCAACCCCGCGCCGCCGGGAAAGACCCGTCGGGCAATGGTTTCCTAACCGTGACCTGCGCCGATGCAAAGCCGCAACCTGCGAATACGCCGATTCACGGAGGTCGGGGCGGCTCGGCGGGCGCCCAAGGGGCGTCGGGAACAACGCGCGTAGAAAGAATCTTCGCAGGTCAGGGCCTCAGATGACACCACTGAGGGAAGTGTCAGGACATGTCAGCCGCGTTCGTAGAACGGGGGCACCCGCAGCGTCATCCACGCCGCAACTTGGTCATAAGGGTCGGCCAGCGCGACCGTCGAGATCGGAAGCCCCTGCGGTGCATACGGCAATGCCTGCCGCATCATTCGGTGGATTGACGCAACGGACGAATCGGACGAATCGGCAATATCCAGGCCAATAGCGATGTAAGGCTCACCGCACGACGGTTCCACCCAAGCCCTGCGCAACGACGACACAACCGGCGTTTCGCTTGCGGCAACCAGGAGTTGCCGGAAGAACTCGGCCGTCGCCACCGGGCTCCCCACCGCCTCGGGGACGGCCGGAGGCCGTGAGTCCACCGTCGACAGCACGAGCGGCCCGGCCGGCAGCCGGTCGAGTCCGCCCGCGATCCGCCGCAGATCCGCCCAGGGAATGCCGATGCCGCCACCGCTCTGATGCGGGTTCAGCCACAGTCCCCAGCGCTCCCGGTACAGGGCGGCGGCCACCTCGGACCCCGAGATCACCTGGTGGTGCCGCGTCCACCCGGAGGTGGCGAGCTCCTCCGCGGAGGTGACGCAGGGCGCGTACCCGTAGCCGTCGACCTCGAGGCTGCCGTACTGGGCGTCGGAGCCCCCGGGGGCGCCGTGCCACAGCAGCATCCACAGCTGGGAGCCGGCGACCGCGTGCAGCAGCGTCTCGTACTGCTCGTACTGGTCGCCACGACCGGGCACGAGCTCCCGCAGCGCGCTCTCGATCATTCTCAGTTCGCCCCCTCGACGTTCCCCGGCATGTCGAGCCTAGTGAGGTGGAGGACGGGAGAACCACCCGTCTCGTACTCGGTCGGAGCTGAGTAATAGACGCAGCCCCGACGCACGCCCCCGCGCGCCCTCACCGGGCGAAGAAGGGCGCCACCGTGGTCAGCATCCAGCGCGCCGTCTGATCCTCGGCGACGGCGTCCAGGAGGACGAGGGAGACCTCGCACGGCAGCGGGACCGAGCCGAGCGCGCGGCCCAGGGCCAGGCCGACGGCCTGGTGGTCCTCCGGCTCGTAGCGGGCGAGCTGGACGCCCACGAACAGCTTGACCGGGTCGCCCTCCACCTGCACGAACGCCCGACGGGCCGTCAGCACGACCTGCAGGGCGGCCAGTTCGCCCGCCGCCGCGGCCAGGTACTCGTAGGGCTCCTCGTGCGGCTCGGGCTCCCAGGCGGTCAGGCGCACGCCCTCCTCGGCGGGGTCGCCGCACAGGTCGGGGACGCCGGCCGCCGGTACGGGCAGGCCGACCGCACCCTCCGGATTGACCGCGATGCCCACCCCCTGCGGCAGGCCGCGGGCCAGCTCCTTGACGGGGGCGACGGCGTAGGACATCTCCGGGCCCGCGACCGCGCGCAGCTGCGTCTCCGAGCTGAAGACGGGCACGAACGGCTGGCCGGCCAGTTCCGTCGTGGGCAGGTCGAGGGTGACTCCGTCACGGGTCGGGCCGCCCGGCATCGGCACCCAGACGTGGCTGCGGCCGAGCACCTCCATCACCCGCGGCGTCGCGCCCGGATCGCCGACGGAGGCGGCAAGGGCCAGCTCGAGCTCGTTCTCGGGCCAGACCCCCGGCTGGAGCCCCTGCCCGCCCTGCTGCGGAACGCCCCCGTACTCCTGCATGCTCTCTCCTCCACCTGTTCGCCACAGCTGCGGCGTCATGCCATGATGAGCCCGTCCACAATCGCATAGAGGCCGATCGAACCCGCGCGGGAGAGCTCGGCGACACCTCGTTTCGCGAGATGTGCGCCGGCGCCGAAGGAGCAAGCCCTCCCCCGAATCTCTCAGGCACCACACCGCACGGGCGAGGCAGTTCTGGAAAGCGACCAGCCGTCCGAGCTGGTCCACCCACGGTGCAAGCCGCAGCATGCGGCGAAGCTCTCAGGTTGCAGCGACAGACGGGGAGGGGCCCTGCAAGCCCCGCCGCAGCATGCCCTGATTGCTAGGAGATCACCGATGTCTCTCCGCCTGACCGCGCTGGACGCCGTCCACCGCGACCTCGGCGCCACCATGACCGACTTCGCCGGCTGGGACATGCCGCTGCGCTACGGCAGCGAGCGCGAGGAGCACAACGCCGTCCGCACCAAGGCCGGCCTGTTCGACCTCTCCCACATGGGCGAGATCACCGTCTCCGGCCCGCAGGCCGGCGAGATGCTGGACCACGCGCTGGTCGGCTTCGTCTCCGCACTGGCGGTGAACAAGGCTCGCTACACCATGATCTGCGCCGCCGACGGCGGCATCCTGGACGACCTGATCGTCTACCGCACCGGCGAGGACACCTTCATGGTCGTCGCCAACGCGTCCAACGCGCAGCTGGTCCTCGACGAGCTCACCGCGCGCGTCGACGGCTTCGACGCCACCGTCCGCGACGACCGCGACGCCTACGCGCTGATCGCCGTCCAGGGCCCCGACTCCCCCGCGATCCTCGGCTCCCTCACCGACGCCGACCTGCCGGGCCTGAAGTACTACACCTCCCTGCCCGCCACCGTCGCCGGCCGCCCGGCGCTGCTCGCGCGGACGGGTTACACCGGCGAGGACGGCTTCGAGCTGTTCGTCGCCCCCGGCGACGCCGTGGCCCTGTGGCAGGCGCTGACCGAGGCGGGCTCCTCCTACGGCCTGATCCCCTGCGGTCTCTCCTGCCGCGACACCCTGCGCCTGGAGGCCGGGATGCCGCTGTACGGGCACGAGCTGAACACCTCGCTCACCCCCTTCGACGCCGGGCTGGGCCGCGTGGTCCGCTTCGACAAGACCACCAACGGCGGCGAGTTCGTCGGCCGCGCCGCGCTGGAGAAGGCCGCCGAGCAGGCAGCCGCCAACCCTCCCCGCGTCCTGGTCGGCCTGGTCTCCCCCGGCCGCCGCGTGCCGCGCGCCGAGATGAACGTCGTGGACGCCGAGGGCACCGTGATCGGCTCGATCACCTCCGGCGCGCCCTCCCCCACGCTGGGCAAGCCGATCGCCATCGCCTACGTCGACGCCTCCCACGCCACGCCCGGCGCGCAGGTCGCCGTGGACGTGCGCGGGACGCACGAGCCGGTCGAGGTCGTCGCCCTGCCGTTCTACAAGCGCGCGCGCTGATACTGGCGCTCCAGCCAGCCGTCGCACAGCGGCCGAAGGTGAGCGCGTCCGTCGGACAGCGGGCACCCCACCTCGCCACACTTGCCCAGGGGTCCTCGACCCCCGTTTCGCCGTACCCACACCTCTCCGGGAGAATCGCGTCATGAGCAACCCCCAGCACCTCACGTACAGCAAGGAGCACGAGTGGCTGACGGCCACCGAGGACGGCGTGGCGACCGTGGGCATCACCGCCTTCGCCGCCGACGCTCTCGGTGACGTCGTCTACGTGGACCTGCCCGAGGTCGGCCGCACCATCGCCGCCGGCGAGACCGTGGGCGAGTTGGAGTCGACCAAGTCCGTGAGCGACCTCTACACCCCTGCCTCCGGCGAGGTCGTCGAGGTCAACCAGGCCGTCATCGACGACCCGGCGCTGGTCAACTCCGCTCCCTTCGAGGGCGGGTGGCTGTTCAAGCTCCGACTGGAGGGCGAGCCCGAGGGCCTGCTCTCCGCCGACGAGTACACCGCCCACACCGGCGGCTGACGACCGACCTCC
>NZ_BBPO01000031.1:66104-91009 GCF_000787815.1 Streptacidiphilus neutrinimicus | reverse complement strand
GACCGGACGCCCCACCGGCCGCCGCCCAGTCTGGGCGGCGGCCGGTGGCACGCGGTCGGCCTCTGTCAGCAGGTGAGGTTGGAGCCTGCGGGGACGCCGAGAATGGAGGTGAACGAGAGGTAGTCGTTCACCCGGTCCTGCATCTCGGCGGTGTTGGCGCCGTTGCACTCGACGCTGCCGTTGATGCTGCGGATGGTCTCGCCGAAGCCGGCGCCGTTGACCATGGCGTCGTGGGCGGTCATCGTGCCGGGTCCGGTCTGGGTGTTCCAGTACCACAGACCGGTCTTCCAGGAGGTCGCCGGGTCGGAGGCGACCAGGCCGGGGTTGTCCAGCAGGTCGATGCCGAGGGCGTCACCGGCCGCCTTGTAGTTGAAGTTCCAGCTCAGCTGCATCGGACCGCGGCCGTAGTAGGCGTACGTGCCGGCGGGGCAGCCGTAGGGCTCACTCGCGCAGTAGTTCCCCGACTGGTCGACCTCGTTGATGTAGACGAGGCCGCCGGTCTCGTGGTCGACGTTGGCCAGGAAGGCCGCGGCCTCCTGCTTCTGCACGGTGGCGCTGCCGGTGGTGGCGAAGCCGGGGTAGGCGCTCAGCGCGGCCACCAGACCGCTGTAGGTGTAGAAGGAGTTCCGGTTCGGGAACATCTGGTCGAACTGCGCCTCGCTGACCACGAATCCGCCGGAGCCGCCGGTGCCCTCTCCCCCGGAGCCGCCGGTGCAGCTGTAGGGGGACCAGTACCAGGTGCTGATGGTGGGGTCGTAGCCCGGGTTGTCGTGGGTGGCGATGTAGTACTGGCCGTTGGGGGTGTACTGCACGATGGCGCCGGTCGCGTAGGACTGTCCGGCCACCCAGGCCGGGTAGTCGCAGCCGCCGGTGCTCCCGCCGCCGGAACCGCCGGAACCGCCGGAACTGCAGGCGCCCTGGTCGGCCCAGACGTCGGCCACGCCGGGCGTCTCGCCCTGCGTCCACCACTTCGCCTGCCAGTTGTCGCCGTGGTACGAGGCGGTCATGCCGCCGGTGTAGACCGCGCTGGAGCTCCAGGCCGCGGCGCAGTCAGCCGCCATCGCGGGGGTCGCGGCGCCGAGGACGGTGAACGAACCGAGGATGCCGACCAGGACGGTCAGCAGCGCCGCGATTCGCCTGCCGCGGTGGGGCGTTGGGGACACGGATCGCATGGGCCACTCCGGGTGTGGGGGTGAGTGGAGACCCACAGCAGCAAAGCGCTATTGGTCCAGACCAGTCAAGAGCCGCGAGGCGATTTCTGACAGAACACGACCAATAATCCCTTCCGTTGTCGCGCAGGGCGCCGCACACCGTATGAGGGGCGCGGCGGGGCCGCGGCGGCCCCCACCACCGCGCGACACTTCCGACACTTTCACAGCATCGCCGTCACGATTCCGCAACTGGCTGTTACCTTGGCCCGAACACAGGGGAGTTGGCATGTCGGACGGACAGGACGCGCAGGTCGTCGTCATCGGCGCGGGCCCGGCGGGCTCCGCCACCGCGGTGCATCTGGCTCGCGCGGGTGTGGACGTCGTGCTGCTGGAGAAGGACGAGTTCCCCCGGGACAAGGTGTGCGGCGACGGACTCACGCCGCGCGGCGTCCACCAGTTGCTCCGCATGGGCGTCGACATCACGACACCGGGCTGGCGACGGAACCGCGGTGTGCACGTCCACTGCGACGGCCGCGAGATCCAGGTCGACTGGCCCGACACCGGGCGCTATCCCGACTTCGGGCTCACCCGCAGCCGGCACGACTTCGACGAGCTCCTCGCCCGTCACGCGGAGGCCGCCGGCGCCCGGCTGCACACCCGCACGAAGGTCACCGCCCCGCTGAAGGACGCCGCTGGACGCGTCACAGGCGTCACCGCCACCTCCCCCGACGGCGAACCGGTCGCCTACCGGGCCGCCGTCGTGGTCGCCTCGGACGGCGTCTCGGCCCGCTCCGCCCTCGCCACCGGCTGGCCGCGCGACACCCGCACCCCGATCGCCACCCGCCGCCCGCCGCTACTACCGCACCGACGCCTTCCACGAGGACGAGCGCCTCCACCTGTGGGCGGACGTGAGCCGCGCCGGCGACGAGGCCGCCCTGCCGGGCTACGGCTGGCTCTTCCCGCTCGCCGACGGACGGGTCAACCTCGGTCTCGGCGGCGTCCCCCACCGCCGGCACGGCGCCACCGACCTGCGCGCCACCTTCCAGCAGTGGGTCACCAGGCTGCCCGGGGACTGGAAGCTCGACGAGTCCGCCGCGGCGTCCCCGCTGCGCAGCGCCGCGCTGCCGATGGGCCTGAACCGCCGCCCGCAGTACCGGGACGGCCTCCTGGTGGTCGGGGACAGCGCGGGCATGGTCAGCCCGTGGAGCGGTGAGGGCATCGCCCAGGCCATGGAGGCCGGCGAGATCGCCGCGGACGCCGTCACGCTGGCCCTGACGCGACCGCCCGGCACCCGCAGGGAACAGGCCCTGCTGCACTATCCCGCCGAGGTCGACCGCCGCTGGCGCGCCCACTACCGGCTCGGCAACCTGGTCGCCGAGCAGGTCTTCGCCCGCTACGGCTACCGTCCGCTGCTCAACCCGGCCGTGATGGGGAGCAAGGCGACGACCCGTCTGCTGGCCAGGCTCTTCGCGCACCTGCGCTCCTGAGGACCGACCGCACCCGGTCACGGCTCCCGTTCCCCCCCGACGCCAGCGACGGGTCGCCAGGCCGTCCAGGGTGAGGTCGAGCGTCCCAGCTGTGGCCGTGGGGGTTGCTCTCCGTCGCGTCGATGGCGGGCAGCGCGTCGATCACGCCGTACTTGGTGGTCACGCAGTCCAGGAAGAGGCGGGCCCAGGCTCGCAGGACCTCTAAAGGCGGCTCCTCCGCCAGGGCGGCTCGGCCGTCGGGGTCGTCGTCGACGTCACGCGCCGCGAGGACCTGAAGCGCCTGACCCGACGCCTGCGTCGACCGCGTCGGCCGGCTCGACGTCCTGGTCTCCAGCGCGGGCACCATGGCGGTCTCGCCGTTCGACGAGCTGCGCCAGGACGACTGGGACGCCGTGGTCGCCGCCCACATCACGGGCCTGCCGAACGGCATCGCGGCGGCGCTGCCCACCGGGTCGGCGTCCCGAACGCCGGGGCCCGCGCTGAACCCCCCACCGCGCAGGCGCGTAGGAGAGCAGGAACACTCCCGACGAGAAAGGGAGGGACCATGCGGCTCCATCCCTTCGCCTCCTGCGCGGTCGCCGCCGCTGCGGCGCTCGGCGCGGGACTGGTCACAGTAGCCTCACCCGCCGGCGCGGCCGGCATGCCCGGCACGGCCGGCAGCGGCTTCGTCACGCCGCTGACCCACAACCAGAAGCTGGCCTCCACGGTCCCCGCGAACGGCGACGTGAACCCGTACGGCGTGGCGGTCGTCCCCGACAGTCATGGCCGGCTCGTCGCGGGCGACGTCCTGGTCAGCAACTTCAACAACGCGCCCACCGCCTCCGCCCATAGCGGCCAGCAGGGCCGGGGCACCACCCTGGTGCAGGTCTCCCCCGACGGGAGGCAGACGCTGTTCGCCCACATTCCGAACGGCACCGCCCCCGGCGGGGTGGGACTGACCACCGCGCTGGTGGTGCTGCGCTCCGGCTGGGTCGTGGTCGGCAGCCTGCCGACCACGGACGGCAGCTCCGCCACCATGAGCGGCGGCGCGCTGATCGTGCTCGACGCCGGAGGTCACGTCCGCGAGACGATCACCGGACACGGCATCGACGGCCCCTGGGACGCCACCGCCCTGGACAACGGCGCCAGCGCCGACCTGTTCGTCAGCAACGTCCTGAACGGGATCACGCACGGGCAGCCGGCCTCCACCACCAAGGGCGACGTCGTGCGCCTCGCGCTCGACCTCGGCGGCGGCATGCCGCAGGTGCGCTCCAGCACGGTGGTCGCCGACGGCCTGTCCGTGCACACCGACCCGAACGCCCTCGTCGTCGGCCCCACCGGCGTGGCCCTCACTCCCGACGGCACGCTCTTCGTGGCCGACACCGTCAACTCCCGTATCGCACGCATCCAGGACGCGGTCACCCGCACCTCCCCCGTCGACGCGGGCGCGGCCGCCACCACCGTGGCCTCCGGCAGCCCGCTGAACGGACCGCTCGGTCTGGCCCTGGCACCGAACGGAGACCTGCTCACCGTCAACGGCGCCGACAACAACCTGGTCGAACTCACCCCGGGCGGCGCCCACGTCGCCACCCGTGACCTGGACCCCAAGGACCAGCCCGGCGGTGCCCTGTTCGGCCTCGCGGCCACCGCGCACCCGCGCACGGTCGACTACGTCAACGACGACAGCAACACGCTGAACATCCTCCACTGAACCTCGCGCGCGGGCGCGACACACCTCGGCCCGCCGTCACTCGGACACCGCGGCGGGCCCGGGACAGGACACCCTGCGCCCGCCGCGCCTCAGCACACAGCACGTCCGCACACAGCACGTCAGGAGTCCACGCCATGAACCTCCAACCCGGCCCCGCGAGCACGACCCGCGTCGACGGCCCGACCGTCAACCCGAGCGCCGGCTCGGCCCACGGGGCCGCCGACGCGAACGCCGTCCAGGGCCGCGGCTCCGCCGCGCTGCTCGCGCGGGGTGTGGCGATCGTCGCGCTCGCCGGAACCGCGCTCGTCCACCTCGTCCAACTCCCGGACACCGCGCACCAGATGCCGGGGCTCGCCGTGCTGTTCGCCGGTCTCGCGCTCACCGCTGCGGGCCTGGCCGTCGCCCTGGTCCGCACCGACAGCCCGCGCCTGTGGCAGGCCACCGCGCTCACCGCCGGCGCGGCGCTCGGGGGCTATGTCCTGACCCGCAGCACGGCGGTCCCCTTCGACAACGGCGACGTCGGCAACTGGCTCGAACCCTTGGGCCTGGCAGCGCTCTTCATCGAGGGAGCGCTCCTCGCCCTGTGCTGCTTCCGGCTGCGCCTCGGCCCGGCCACCGCCCCGGCACGCGGCACCACCCTCTGAAGCACCCGCGCGTTCAGCCGAGGTTGACCCAGTCGCGCAGGGGGCGGTCGTCGTGGACGCGGGTGTCGGTGTGCTGTTCGCCGTCGGCGATGCTGACGGTGCGGACGCCGCCGGGGTGGAAGGCCCAGAAGTGGCTCTTGCCCGCCGCGCGTTGCATCGTGGGGACGGGCAGGAAGGCGTCGACGCGGTCGATGCCCGTCAGGGACGGCCACAGGTCCAGGCCCGCGTCGTCGCGGAGGCGGGTGTCGGTGTGCCGGTCGCCGTCGGCGATGGAGACCAGCCGGTAGACCTGGCGCTCGCGCCCACCCGCGGCGACGGTGTGGAAGACCCAGTACCAGCTGACGCCGCCCACCCGTTGCATGTCCGGCACCGGCAGCACCGCGTCGACGCGGGAGACGCCCGCCAGAGAGCGCCACAGGTCCAGGCCGCGGTCGGCGACCTCGACCTTGGTGGTGTGCGCGGCCCCGTCCGCGACCGAGACGATCCGGTAGACCTGCGTCCCGGACACGGTGTGGAAGAGCCAGTACCGGCTCCTGCCCCCGACCCGCTGCAGGTCCGGGATCGGCACGATCGTGTCCACCGAGCTCACACCCTCCAGCGCGGGCCAACCGGCGAAGTCCTGGGTGGGCCGCAGCACGAGGTCCGTGGTGTCCTGGCCGTCCGGCAGCACGACGGTCCGCAGCCGGTCCCGCTGGAACATCCAGAAGTGGCTGGCCCCGCCGACGCGTTGGACATCGGGCACGGCCAGGAGCGCGTCGACGCGGGCGGCGGTCGGTGTGCCGCCCGGCAGCCGGCCCTGGGCGAGCGCCTTGAGGGCGCTGATCGAGGGGGCGAAGGCGTAGACGGCGCCCTCGGTACGGACGAAGCGCCGGACCTCGAGCGGAGTGGTCGTCCGGCCCGTGCCGTCCGGTGCGGCGCTCTCGTAGTGGAGCACGCCGGCGTTCTCGTCCGGCAGCCGTCCCGCGATCATCCCGTCGGGGCCGGGCTTGGCCTTGCGCCCGGGAGGGAAGTCGTCGGTGTTGATCCAGTGCTTCTGGATGAACTCGAACTGCTCGACCAGATCGGCCTGGTAGCAGACGAAGAGCAGGCCGCGCGCGGCGTCGGGGCCGCCCGCGGTTCCAGAGGTCGGGTCGAAGGGCTGGCCGTAGGGCGCGCCGCGGCGCATGATCCGCCGGGCGTCCATGAACCTCTCCGGCACCGGGCCGCCGTCGACCAGGCCGTCGCGCGGGGCGGACTGCCGCAGATGGGAGAAGAGCGGGGTCCGCAGTCCGTCCGGGTCGTCGGCGAAGCTGAGGTCGTTGTCGTTGGTGGCGGACGGGTCGTTGACCGGGTCGTGGGTCGGGCACGTGTGGACCGGGGCGCCCGAACGCCAGCGGCCGACCATCCTGGCCGCCAGCCACTCGACGCCGGCGTTCGCGGGCACGGCCCCCTTGACCTGCTTCAGCGTCGCCAGCTGGTCGGCCACCTGGGCCCACCAGCCGGGCACGTCCTGCGCGAGGCGGCGGATCACCTGGAAGGAGCCGTCGGTCATCCACGACGGCATGTCCGCCGCGGGGTAGCGGCGGCGGTCGCCCTCGACCTCGACTCTGGGGTGGCCGACTACGAACTCGCCGGGCGGGACGAGCCGGGTGCCCGGGTGCGCCTTGGCGTAGCCCTTGCGCCGGGGGTCCTCCTCGTCGTAGCCCGCCACGCCGGGCTCGCTGACGCCGTCCTTGAAGCCGAAGTGCTCCTTGCCGCGGCGCTCCCCGGTCAGAGTGGCGGCGTTCTGCTGGAACACGATCACCGCGGCGGCGCGGGTGGCGGCTTCGCGCTGCGCCTCGATGGCGACCTGGAGGTCCTCCGGCGCGTCGGAGGCGACGGTGAGGACGGCGTGGATGGTCCGGCCGCCGTTGTGGCCGAAGAGCCAGTGCTCCCGGGCGCTGTCGTCGACGTCGCCGAGGTCCACCGCGCGCTCCCAGGCCCCTGCGGCGAAGGCCTCCAGCGTGGTGCCCTCGGGCGCGCGCGGAACGGGCGCCGGGTCGCCGGAGAGCAGTTGGATGCCGGGGTGGGTGAAGCTGACGCCGAGCCAGGTGGCTTTCAGCGTCTCCGGATCGTCGCCCCCCGAGGTCCTGCGGGCCGAGCTGAACCTGCGGTTGAACGCCGCGACCTGTCGGGTGGTGGCGATCTTCGGGGTGAGATCGGCGAGCCAGGCCTGGGCCCGCGTCCGGTCGACGAACTGGAGGAAGAGCAGGCAGACGAAGTCCTTGCGGAAGCCCGCGATGACGTCGCCCTGGATCTCGGTGCTGTCGCGCAGAGGCAGGGGCGGGGTGGCGGACGTGGTGGTCATGGGAGCTCCGCTCGGAGTGGTGCGCGGGATCGGCTCTCGGGCGGCCGGGGGTGTGCGGCCGCCCGAGCGGGGTGGTCGGCGGCGGGTCAGCCGTTGGGGCTGAGCTGGATCCACTTCGCCATGCTGGGCACGCCCTTGGCGTCGAGAAGGAACAGCATGTAGTAGCCGGGCGGCGCGGCCTCGGGTGACGGCGGCGTCTTCAGCAGCAGCTGACCGTTGGACCGTTCGGCGATCGGCAGTTCGAGGTAGCGCTGGCTGGTGTCCACCGAGTGCGTCGAGGTGATCGGCGCGAGCAGGACGGCCTTGGTGACGGTCGTCGAGGTGGTGTCGACGGGGAAGAACCGGTTGTAGCCCTGCGCGCGGGTGGGCACGTCGGTGAGGCTGGGACGCGGGCCCTGGAACAGGTACGGCGGCTCGTAGATCTCGATGGAGCCGTTGGCGTTCGGGTTCTTGATGTCCGGATTGGTGGCGAGCTCCTGGAGTTCGTCGCCGGTGACCATGACCCGGCCGTCGGGCAGGATGACGGCGTTGGAGTGGTAGCCGCGCGGAATACGCTGGGCGGGCCCCAGGGTCCAGGTGCCGTTTGCGTCCCGCGACTCGGTCTGACGGTACTTCAGGTCGGCGTTCGGGTTGAGGTCGCCGAACCCGTAGTCGCGGATGCCGTACGAGCCGTTGACGGTGAACAGGTTGCCGCCGGGCATGATGAGCGTGTCGTCCATGGCCCGACCGAAGGCGCGCGGGGTGCTCTTGGTCCACCGGCCGCCGGAGAACAGGTAGGTGTTCGGGTCGTCCCGGTTCCCGCCCAGGATCAGCACCGAGTTCGGCCCCGCGGTGCCGTTGGGCAGGGCGACCGCCGAGCCGTACATCCGCAGTCCGCCGTCGGGGCGGTTGGGCAGCTGGGTGCGCGTCTCCTTGACGGGGTCGAAGAGGAACTGCTGGTCGGCGTCGCGACCGAAGCCGTAGATCTTCCCGTCGTTGAGCGAGAAAAGGTGCGGGTAGTCCATCCGGTAGGGGGCGTCGGCCTTCTGCCACTGGTCCACCGGGTTGTTCTCAGTGAAGTCCCGGCCGTAGGTGACGTCCGTCCCGGCCGCCGGGAAGCGCTCGATGATCGGGGTGGCCGTGCCCCAGCCCAGCTCGGTCTGGCCGGACATGATGGTCTGCCGCCCGTCCGCGCCGGTGACCACGGTCGGGTACCAGCGGCCGACGGACATGTCCTGCTGGCGGAGCCACTTCTCCGTCCACGGGTCGAAGACGAACGAGAAGCGGGTGCCGGCCCCGTTGTTGCCGCCGAAGTTGCCGCCGAAGACCGCCACCATGCCGTTGGGCAGGTAGGCGTGCCCGGCGCAGAACAGCGGGGCCGGGCGCGGCTGGTCGAGCCCGTCGTCCACGTTCACCACCGGCGGCGGCACGGCCTTGAACGCGTTGGGCCCGGTGCCGAGGCTCGGGTCCCACAGGTAGGCGCGCCCGGCGTTCTCCTTGCCGATCGTCTGCGTCGGCGCCGGCTCCTGCTGGGGGTTGGTGGTGATCCGCTCGAAGGAGAACAGCAGCACCTTGCCGGTGGGCAGCAGGGCGATGTGGTCGCCGAAGTCCGGGGAGGGGAAGAAGTCGGTGAACCGCCCGAACCGGCCCAGGTCGGTGTACTTGGCGTTGAGCGCGGCCTGCGAGTCGGTGAGCGTCTTCAGGCGCAGCGCACGGATCGGGTCCGGATAGTCGCCGACCCCGCGCAGGCTGCGCGCGCCGGGGGGCTGGTCGGCGGCGTAGCCCCGGGTGGACGGAAGCGCGGTGGACAGCGCGGTCGTGGTGCTGAGGGCGAGAGCGGCGCAGGCCACGAGCGCCGCGGACAGTCTGTGTCGCATGGAGAGGGACACTCCTTTTCGTAGCTGACGGCAGCCAGACAAGCAGCCGCAAGGACCGTTCGTGTGCAGACACGCGCGGCGCAGCCGAGAAGATGAGCGTGCACATGCTCAAATGGCCGTGCATTCGACCCGTCGACAGAACGGACGCCGAAGTGACCCCCAACCCCAGCCGCGCGGCCCTCGCGGCGGCAGCCACCGCGCTGCTCCTGCTCACCAGCGGCGGCGGCGCTCAAGCCGCCGGCACGCCCGGCACGCCCCGGGCCATGCAACCCCACGCCGTCATCGGAAGACTGATCCCCGGCGGTGCCGACGGCACCGAGCACAGCCTCATGTGCCCGCCGGACGAGAACGTCCTCGGCGGCGGATTCACCGTCTCCGCCCCGCCTGGACGCCAGCTCGCCCCCACGCCGGACGACGTCCTCTCCAGCCGCCCCACCGCTGACGCCACCGGCTGGACCGTCGCCGTCGACAAGGCCACCCTCGCCCGCCACAACGAGGCGACCGAGCCCGCCGACCTGACCCTTCAGATCGTCTGCACCGAGGGCCAGACCGCTCCCGGCGACTGACCCGCACGGCCCCGACGCGGCCCCTGCGCCCGAACGCGCAGGGGCCGACCGTCTCGCCTCTCGCCTCGGTCCAGCCGACCGGGTGCCGGTCGAAGTACGCGAACGCCTCCGGCGCGGACTTCAACGCCTCGGACTGCTGGTGAGCCGTGGCCGTGGAGGCTCGTCGCACGCCCTGCTGCGGCGCAGCCTCGGCGTCCACGGCCTGATCTGCAGGCCCCCCGCAGATCGTCGTCCCCCCGCCCCGTGCGGGCTGAGCCACCTTCCTTCCCCGGCGTCCGCGTCACGCCTCCCCCGCGTACTGCGGCGGCACGACGACCAGCGGGCCGTGCGTGCGGTGGACCAGCGAGCGGGCCGTCGAGCCCAGCACGGCGTCGCGCCAGCCGCTGCGCCCGTGGGTGCCGACGACCAGGCAGCGCGCGTGCCGCGCCGCCTCGGCGAGCAGATGGGCCGGGTAGCCGGTGAGGACCTCCTGCTCCACCTCGACCTGCGGATACTTCTCCCGCCAGCCGGCCAGCGCCTCCCCCAGGTCCAAGCGGGACTCCTCGTGGAACCCCTCGCGCGCGGCCTGGTGAGGGCGCCTCACCTCGACGGCGACCAGCCGGGCGCCGTTCAGCGCGGCCTCCTCGTACGCGTAGGCGACCGCCGCCTCCGACACCGCGGAGCCGTCCACCCCGACGACGACCATGCCGCCGTGCTCCGGCAGCGGCTCCAGGAGCCGTGGCACCAGGGCGAGCGGACAGGCGAGGCGTCCCAGCAGGCCGGCTCCGCGGCTGCGGACGAACGGCGACTCCACCTCGCTCAGCAGGCGCGTCCCGACCACCACCTGGGACGCCTCGCCTCCGAACCTGCGCAGGACGTCGTGCGGGCGCCCCTCGGCCACCAGGACGCTCACATCGAGTTCCGGGCGCAACTGCAGCGCCTCCGCCCGCGCCGTCTCGACCAAGGCCTGTCCGGCGGCCCGGAAGTGCGCCGCCCACAGGTGTCCCGAGCCGCCGGGCTCCACGTCCGGGGAGACGGCCGAGGGCCACTCCTGGGCGTGGACGATCAGCAGCGGCAGGGTCCGGGCGGCCGCCTGGTCGGCCGCCCACCGGACCGCCCACACCGTTGCCGGAGACCGGGACACACCGACGAGGACGGGTTCACGCGCGGCCGGGACGTTCATCGGGAGGCTCCTTCCGGGTCGAACTTCCGGGTCGAACTGGCACCGCCGTTCAGCGGCTGGCCGGCCTCGGGAACGCCGTCGGCAGGGCTGCCCGCTTGACCACGCCGACCTGCGCGCCCGACGGGGCCGCCGGTGCAGCGATTCACCACCCGCTCCGCCGGCCCTCGGGCCTGTCGCCGGCCGCTGCTCCCACCCTGCACCCCGGGCCGGGCCCGCCGCTTGGGCCGGGCCGTCCCCCGGGCCAGGGCCGAACGGCCCGTAAGCCTCCGGGCACGTGGCGCGCAGGACTTCACGGAGCCGCAACAGCCGCCGTCAGCCGCTGGATCGCCTCGTCGACCGTGGCGCGGGGGCAGCCCAGGTTGACGCGCACGTAGCCGTGGCCCTTGAGTCCGAACTTCTGTCCCTTGTCCAGCCACAGGCGGACACGGGTGAGCATGAAGTGGTCCAGGGCCGGGCGTCTATCCCGAGCCCCGACAGTTCATCCAGGCCAGGTCCGGCCTTCCGGAGATCGGGGATCGTCCGGAACGGGATGCGGACCACGGCCTCACCGTCAGGGATCCCGGGCTGGTGGTCGGGGGCCGGGTTCGCGGTGATCCGCGCCAGAAGCGCGGGGAGCAGGAGCCGAAGGGGCGTCAAGCCGTCCGGAATCCGCGAGTCGGTGTGGCCCGGCCGCGGGGGCAGACCGGCGCCGGTGCCGCACCGCCTGCCACCCGCCGCACAGCAGGTGCCGGTGCCGGGGGGCGGGCGGTGCGGGGGCCGTCAGGGGGTCGGGAGGGCGCCGCCGACCAAGGGCACGGTCAGGGACGACCGGGTCAGGTCGACGGTGAGCTGCGGGTGGGTGTCCGGCGGGTTGATGAGGCCGTTGTCGGTACCGGCCACGATCAGGGCCAGCCGGTGTCCGGCGGGGATCACGTGGTCGCTCGGCGCGAGCTGCAAGGTCATCGTGTAGGGCTTGCCCGGGGTTAGGCTCCCCGTGTGGTCCAGCCCGGCGTAGTGACCGAGGTCGGCCCAACCGCGGCTGAACACCGTCGCGTTCACCACGATCGTGTCGGCCTTGGTGTCCAGGAAGCAGGCGCTGTCCCCGGCGGTGCTCTCGCCCCAGCACGAGCGGGTGGTGAGCGTGGTGATGCCCTCTGCGTCGCCCAGGTAGTTGCGGATGGTGGCCGGACCGAGGTCGACGAGCACCGCGCTGAGACGGGCGCTGCTGGTGCTGGAGCTGACGGTCAGCGTCAACGAGCCGCTGCCGGAAAGGTGCAGGGCCCGGCGCAGCGGGCCGGTGGTGAAGGCGGTCTTCTCCGCAGTGGCCTGGCCCACCTCGGCGGCCCAGTCGTTCTCGCCCTTGCTCGGGTCGTCGGTGAAGGAGACCTTGCCGCTGTTCGCACGGCCGCCCAGCACGCCGGGGTTGAGGTGCACAGCGGTCCTGGCGGTGCCGGGGGCAGGCCAGGCGGCCTCGGTGGTCCAGTGGTCGGGGGTCCGCTCGATGTCGGCGACCGGCTGCTTCTGGACGCCGTTGTCCACGCCCATGAGGTAGTGGTCGAACCACTGGTGCAGGGTGTCGACCCAGGAGCCGCGGCGGTAGTCGAAGGGGTCGACGTGCCCGGTCTGCGACAGCCAGATCTTGCGGTCCACGCCAGTGCTCGACAGCGCGTTCCACCACTGCCCGAAGTTGATGTCGCGCACGTTGAGGTCCTGCATCCCGTGCACGACAAAGACGCTGGCCTTCACCTTGTGGGCGGACAGGACGTAGTCGCGCTGCTGCCACAGCGCGGACCAGTCCCCGTCGGCCGGTGAGCCGGCCGCCAGCGCCTTCTGCTCAGCGCCGCAGGTGGCCGCGTCTCCCGGGTCCTCGACCTCGGCGGCCAGGTCGGCGGGGGTTCCGCTGTAGAGCGGGGCGCCCTGGGAGCGGTAGTAGTCGTACCAGGAGCTGATCGCGGAGATCGGCACGATGGTCTTCAGGCCCGCGACGCCGGTGGCAGCCACGCCATTGGCGACGGTGCCGTCCCAGGATTTGCCGATCATCCCGACCGAGCCGTTGCTCCAGGTCGGCGCGACGCGGCCGGTCCCGGCCCGGGTGCTGTAGCCGGTGGCGCGGCCGTTCAGCCAGTCGATCACGGCCTTGGCGCTGGTGATGTCGGAGGGGCCGCCGACGTCCACGCAGCCGTCGGAGCGGTTGGTGCCGGCCAGGTCCACCAGCACCACGGCGTAGCCGCGCGGGACGAAGTAGTTGTCGTAGAAGAGCGGGAACCGGACCGGGCGGCCCTGCGCGTCGTAGGTCTTGACCTGGCTCTCGTTGCCGCGCCCGCAGCAGGAGTAGTACGGGCTGGCGTCCATGATCGTGGGGATCCTGACGCCGGCCCGGGCCGGCTCGCTGGGCCGGATGATGTCGGCGGCGACCCGGTCGTGGTGGCCGTCGTGGTTGCCGTCGAGCCCGGTGTCGACCCAGACGGTCTCGCGGATCGCCTTGGCGTAGGAGTAGACGGGCTGGCTGGCGCCGTTGCGCACGGGGCCGGCCCAGGCCGCGCTGGCAGGGGTCGCCAGCAGCGCGGCGGCGAGGGCGAGCAGCAGGGTGGCGATCATCGCCACCGGACGTATGCGGTGAGGTTTCACGACCGGAGACCTTACCCAGCCATGCGCATGACATTCGCTCACGACAGGTGCGGCCTGCGGGCCGGCGCGCCGAGGGGCCCTGCGCCGGGCCGGTCGACCCCTACCAGGTTTGGTTCAGGGGAGAGGGCGTTGTCGTGCCGGGCGATCAGGCACCAGGACGGCGCGGTCTTCCAGCCGGCTCCCGTGGCCTTCTCGGCGAACGCCGCCGCCGCGATGGGCCGTTGGGCGAGGCTCATGGACAGGGCCAGCTCGGCGGGAAGGTCGGCGCAGTACGACTCGTGGAAGCCGTCCGCGTCGATGTACAGATCCGGGCCGCCCGCGGCGCCGTGCGCCTCGTGTCCGCAACGGCGGGCGCGCCGCATCGAGATGAGCACCAATGCCAGGACGCCCTGGCATAGGCTTCACACCCGGAAGATCTCAATCCATGGCCGCCGTACCAGGGTCGCCCACGGCGGCCGTGAGGAGAGCGAACTGATGGCACGCAGCATCGCGACCAACACCAAGGTCGGGCGTGACGACCTGCTGGAGTTCGTCCGCCCGCGCCACCGCATGATCCTGATCACCCGGCGCGCCGACGGGGCGCCGCAGGCGTCCCCCGTGACCGGCGGGGTCGACGACGCCGGACGGATCGTCATCTCCACCTACCCCGAGCGCGCCAAGACCCGTAACGCCCGCATCCGCCCCGAGGTCAGCGTCATGGTGCTGTCCGACGCGTGGGACGGTGCCTGGGTGCAGGTCGACGGCCGCGCCGAGGTGCTCGAAGCCGCCGACGGAGCGTCCGCGCTCGACGCCTTCGTCGAGTACTTCCGCAACATCTCCGGCGAACACCCGGACTGGGCCGAGTACCGCGACGCGATGGTCCAGCAGGGCAAGGCGCTGCTGCGCGTCACGCCCGACCGCTGGGGTCCGATCGCCACCGGCGGCTTCCCCGCCCGCCTCGGCTGACCGGCGCGGCTCCCGCGCAAGCTCCCGCTCCCGCGCAGGGCCCGGAGCGGCGCCGGCATGGGCTCACTGGTGCGGGCGGGCGTACACGGCCACGAAGTCGCGGCTCGACGGCTGGTAATAGCGATCGGCGGGGCGGACGAAGTTGACGAGGTTGTGCGGGGTCGGGTCGGCCGCGTCGCGGGATCCGTCGTAGGAGATGAAGGACGGCCAGCTGAGGTTGATGTCGAGCATCATGGCCGTGACCGCGCCCGCGCGCTGGAGCAGCACCGCAAGCGTCTGCACGGACAGGACGCGCCCGCCGACGTAGATGATGTCGCCGTTCTTGTCGACGCCGACCCCGGAGCGCGGCACGAACGGCATGCCCTGATCGGTGAATCCCCACGTAGCCGTGCCGCCGTTGTAGACGTCCGAGGTGACCTGGCCGTGGGCGACCAGCGGCACCAGGCACTGGCGGACGCCGATCACGTCCGGCGTCATGCCCACGTCCTGTCCCCACACGCCGATCCGCAGCGATCCGTTCTTGTAGAACACCTCCGAGGCGGCGCCGTCGCGCAGCGTCCCGACCGTTCGGCCGTCGAGGTAGAACCCGCCGTGGGAGTCGCCGTTGGACACCTTGAAGCCGCCGTTGTAGGTGGCGACCAGGCCGTGCCGCTGCCCTGCGGGGACCGAGGCTGGAACGCTCCAACTGCCGCCCGGTTCCTGGAAACCGGGGTGGAGCGCGAACGACAGCGCACTCTGCTTCATCCACACCACGCCCACCGGGAACGAGGTGTACTGGGTGTCGGGGCGCATGGTCGCGCTCTGGACCACGGGCTGGCCGTGCTCCTCGACCAGCGGGCTGAAGTCCCCCTCCCCCGGCAGCGGCGGATCGACGAGCGTCCGGACGGGCGGGTGCAGGGTGATCGCCGACTTGCGCGCCAGTTCCTGCTGCTGCTGCGCGGCGCGCATCCGCGCCAGCGCGTCCGGCGGTACGCTGCCTCCGGCCTTGGGCGGCGTGTACGTCTGCACCTCGAGCCAGTTGATCGCCCAGTTCAGTCCGTGATCCCGGCCCCACTCGGCCAATCGGGCCGCGGTGCTGTCGGTTCCCGGAGCCGCCAGCGCTCCGTACACCGAGTAACCGGTCCACAGGGCGAGCACCAGGACGACCGCGAGGACGCCGCGCAGGACGCGCCGCGCTATCCAACGCCGGTGCGTGATCGGCCCTGCCACGCGACGGCGACGTATCCGCAGGCCCCATCGAGCACGCCGCGACAGACGCGACGGGGGCGGCGGGGGCGGCGGATCCGCCACGGCCCGCGCGGAGGCGGAGGCGTCCGGTTCGGTCGGGTTCTCAACCTCTTGTTCCCGCATGACGCTCCGCCTCTCCCGCCTCGAAGGCTGCCTCGAACAGGTATCCGCCGGACCCATGCAACCCGGGGCGGTCCGGGCTCGCCAGTCGAGCCGGTCCGGCGTCACCCCTTCGGTCACCCCTCAGGTCACCCCTGTGGTCACCCCTCTGGGCGGTCCGATGGGCGCCGGGCGGACGGCGGGCCTAGCTTCGGAGGGAAAGGCGATGCGGGCCGGGCCCGCACAGCTCAGCGCCCGGTCCGAAGGGATGCGAGGTCGCACGCATGCTGGACGACGTCTCCGCAGCCCGCCCTCCCGCCACGCCGCAGCGCCGCCGCCTTCGGCGGGCGCGGCTCCTGGGTGCTGCGGCGATGGCGCTGTGCGCCCTGTGCGCGGCGCTGATCGTCGTTCTTGGCCTGCTCGGCCCCTCGGCGGCCGAGCCCTGGTTCGGGCCGGCCGGGAAGGCGCCGCCGTGGTTCGTGCGGGCCCACCCTCAGGACCTGCTGGTCTACGTCCTGGTGGCCCTGGTCCTGCTGCTGGGCGCGGCGGCGGTGGTCGCCGGGATCGCCGCCGCGCGACGCGGGTGGTCGCCGTCCCCGGCCAGGCTGCTGCTCGGTAGTGGCGCGGCCGTGGCCGCGCTGACCTGCGTGCCCCCGCTGGGCACCACCGATCCGCTCAACTACGCGGCCTACGGCCGGATGGCCGTACTCGGCCTCGACCCCTACCGGACGACACCCTGGCAGCTGGCCCGGGCGGGCGACCCGGTCGGCAAGGTGGCGGTCGCCGAGCCGTGGCTGCACGTCCCCTCCGTCTACGGCCCGCTGGTCGCCGGGACCCAGTGGGCGGCCGCCGCGCTCGGCGGGCCGTCCACGCAGCGCGTCGTGTGGCTGCTGTCCCTGCTCAGCGCGGCCGCGTTCCTCGGCGTCGGCGCGCTGCTGCTGCGACTGGCGGGACCGGATCCGGGCCGCCGGGTGCGGACCCAGCTCCTGTGGTCCCTCAACCCGGTGCTGTGGTGGAACCTGATCGTCGGCCAGCACGTCGACGTCCTGGGGGCGTTCCTGGTGGCCTGCGCGCTGCTCGCGCTGCGGCGCTCCCCCGTCGTGGCCGGACTCGCGCTCGGCGCGGCCGCGGCCGTGAAGCCGACGCTCGGCGCGCTGGTCGTCCCACTCGCCTGGAGTCTGCGCCGGGACCGTCGCTCGCTCGTCCGGGCGGTGGTCGCCGCCCTCGCGGTGGCGGCGACCGGCTACGCCCTGGCGCTGGACGCGCTCCGCAACGCCGCGGACGTCAGCGAGCGCGTCACCATCGGCACGGCGTGGATCCTGGGCGAGCAGCACGTGCTCGTACCCGCCTTCGGCACGCCCGGGGCGCGCACCGCGACCACCGTTCTGGAGCTGCTGCTGATGGCGGTGCTGGCGGCGCTGCTGCTGCGCGCACTGCCGCCCGTCCAGGAGAACGACCTGGTGCGGTCGACCGCCCGCACCATGCTGGCCCTCGTCGCGGCGTACCTGCTCACCACGGCCTACGTCCGCCCCTGGTACGACTGCGTCGCCTGGGTGCTGCTGGCCCTGCTGCCGCGCTCCTGGTTCGATCTCGTGTTGCTGGCGCACACCACGCTGCTCACCCTGCCGTTCGACCCCGGCCGCCCGGTCACGCTGCATCCGCACGGGCTCGGCCGGGTGGCGTTCGAGGTCGGGTACCGGCTCGTGCCCGTGCTGCAGGCCGCGCTCGTCGCCCTGGTCGTGTGCGTCTGCCTGCGCCGGATCTACCACCGCCCCCCGCTGGACACACGCCACCACCCCCTGCGGCAGTGACCGCGTGAGCCGCCGGCCGCAGCCTGCTCGCGCGGCGACGGCGGGGATCGCGTCGGCGAGCTGCGCCGAGGGGTGGGTTCGGCGTCGACCGCCCGTACTCCTCGGCCCTTCAGCAGCTCGCAGACCGTCGACCCGAGTGCTCGACGTCGCCCGTGGTCGCCCCGGCCGCGACCTGCCGGGACGGGAAGTCCGCCGCGATCTGCCCGGGGTGCCTCCTCCCAGGCGGTGATTGCGCGCGGCAGGCGGTCGTAGGTCTCGTCGTCCAGGCCCGACTCGCCGGAGCCGTAGTGAGGCTTCGTCATGCTGATCCTTGTGGTGACCGGCACTGACAACAGCCGGGCGCGCTCTGCCCGTCACCCGAAGGGCCCCGGTTCAGGGGGGCATCCGGGTGGCTGCCCTCCGCGCCCGCATGCCCACGCGAACCCCGTGGGCGAGGCTGGACGCGCCCGGCACACCGGCCCGGCACTCCGGTTCCGCCCGGCGGCGGCAACGTCACCGGCCCGACGACCGCACGGAGAGCTCCCTTGATCACCGTCACTCTGCTCGTCCTGCTGACCCCCTTGTTCGTCCTGCTCGTGTGGCTGACCATCGAGAGCTGGGCGACCCGGTCGCGCAGGCGCGCCGCAGCGCCGGTCGTCCTGACGAGCGAGCCGCCGCACGCGCAGGATCCGGAGCAGGAGCCCGAGCAGGAGCCCGCTGTCCGCTGATCGGACGACATGCGGGGCCGGTGGCATGCATCCGCTCCCCGTGCCGGGTCTAATGACGGAAACACCAGCGGTCGGCGCTCCGTCCCGGGCATCCCGAAGGCTTCGCGACGGCACGGCAGCGCCGTGGAGCGGAGGCATGCGATGGGTGACACGGGCGTGGCCACGGGCGAGCCGCCGAAGGACGCCGGTCCCGGTCCGCGCGGGCGGGAACCTGGGGCGGACGGTCACCCCGGCGCGTGCGGCGTGGCCTCATGAGCGCCGCCCCCGACCGGAGGGCCGCCGCTGCCGCCCGCAAGCGGTCCGTCCCGGCCAAGAAGACCGCCGCTGCCAAGAAAGCGGCGCCGGCCAAGCGGGCGGCCCCCGCCAAACCGAGTGCGGCGGCCGAGCCGCGCCCACCGCGCCTGACGCCGGCTCAGCGCGCCGAGCTGGGCGAACGCGCCCGGGCCAAGGTGCCGCTCGCCGAACACGAGCAGTTCGGCGCGGGCCCCGGCCGGGAGGATCCGGTGGCGATCCTGGAGCGTCAGGCGCAGTCACGGGTGCCGGAGCTGGTGCCGGTGCGCTACGGTCGGATGCTGGTCTCGCCGTTCACCTTCTACCGCGGGGCCGCCGCGGTCATGGCCGAGGATCTCGCCGGGACGCCCGTCTCGGGCCTCACCGCCCAACTCTGCGGCGACGCCCACCTGTCGAACTTCGGGCTGTTCGCCTCCCCCGAGCGGCGCCTGATGTTCGACGTCAACGACTTCGACGAGACCTACCCCGGCCCGTGGGAGTGGGACGTCAAGCGGCTGGCGGCCAGCCTGGAGATCGCCGCGCGGGAGAACTCCTTCTCCCGCAAGGAACGCCGCAAGATCGTGACGGCCGCGGTCCGCGGCTATCAGAAGGCCATGGCCGGTTTCGCCGGCATGCGCAACCTGGACGTCTGGTACGCCAGCGCGGACGTGGAGGAGGTGCGCAGCCTGCTCGCCTCGCACCTGAACAAGACCCGCAAGGCCATGCTCAAGGAGGGTGTGGCCAAGGCGCAGGCCCACGACAGCCTGCGTGCCTTCCGCAAGCTCACCGAGACGGTCGACGGGCAGCGGCGGATCATCGCGGATCCGCCGCTGATCGTGCCGGTCGCCGACCTGCTCCCCGGGGACCTGCAGTCCACCTTCCACGCGGTCATGCAGTCGCTGCTGGCGCGGTACCGCTCCACCCTGCAGTCGGACCGGCGAGTGCTGATGGAGTCCTTCGAGCTGGTCGACATGGCGCGCAAGGTGGTCGGGGTCGGCAGCGTGGGGACGCGCTGCTGGATCGCCCTGTTCACCGGACGCGACTCCGACGATCCGCTGTTCCTGCAGATCAAGGAGGCCCAGCGCTCGGTCCTGGAGGACGTCGTCCAGGGCGGCCCGAGCTTCGCGAACGAGGGCGAACGGGTCGTCCACGGCCAGCGGCTGATGCAGGCCGCGAGCGACATCTTCCTCGGATGGGAGTCGGCGGAGGGGATCGACGGCCAGCGGCGGGACTTCTACATCCGCCAGCTCGCCGACTGGAAGGGCTCCGTGGACATCGAGCAGCTGGTCCCGACCGGGCTGGCCATGTACGGGCGCCTGTGCGGGTGGACCCTGGCCCGCGCGCACGCCCGTTCGGGCGACTCGATCGCCATCGCCGCGTACCTGGGGGACGACAAGACCTTCGCTCAGGCCGTCGCGGAGTTCTCGGCCCTGTACGCCGACCAGAACGAGATCGACTTCGCGGCGCTGCAGCAGGCCGACCGCGAGAACCGGATCACCGTCGAGCTCGGCCTGTAGGACGGAACCCCATGACCGAGCAGCCGGAGCCCCCACCGCCGCCGTCACAGCCGCCGTCGCCGGAGAGCGCCCGGGTGTTGGGCCCGATCGCGCGCTACGAGCAGGGCGTCCTTACGCGCATCCAGGACTTCCAGGATCCGCGACAGGAGTGGCGGCGGCTCTTCGCCGAGCTGTTCGGCACCTTTCTGCTGGTGCTGGTGGCCGCCGGCGGCGGGATGACGGGCAAGGCCTTCCCGGGCGCGATCAGCAACGCCGCCGCGGTGGTCGCGCCCGGGCTCATGGTCATGGCGATCATCCTGTTCATGGGCAAGGTCTCGGGCGCGCACCTGAACCCGGCCGTGAGTGTCGCCTTCGCCCTGCGGCAGGACTTCCCCTGGCGGCGGGTGCCCGGCTACGTGGTCGTGCAGCTCGTCGGCGCCACGCTGGCGGCGCTGTTCCTGCGCGGGGTGGTCGACGTCTCGGCCCGCTACGGGGCCAACCAGCCCGCGCACGGCTACTCGGCCGTGGCCGCCTTCTGGATGGAGTTCGCGCTGACCACGGGCCTGGTCAGCGTCATCCTGGGCACCGCGTCCGGGGCGCAGAACGTGGGCATCATCGGCGCGTTCGGCGTCGGCGGCTACATCGCGCTGGCCGGGCTGTGGGGCTTCCCGATCTCGGGCGCGTCCATGAACCCGGCACGCACCTTCGGCCCGGACCTGGTCGCCGCCGCCTTCCCCGACTACTGGGTCTACGTGGCCGGACCGCTGGCGGGCGCCGCCCTCGCCGTCGCGATCGCCTACGTGCTGCGTGGCAGGGGCGGCGGGGCGTCCGGCGCGGCCGCCGCCCAGGGCGACCTCTTCACGGACGTGCACGAGCCGGGCAAGCCGTGAGGTCACCCGGCTCTCAACCCACGGGGTGAGGCGAATCAACCCGGGGTCCACTCCGGGGCCGAGGTGCCGCGCTGCCGCGATCGGCACGCTTGAAGCCATGACGACGACGACTACCTGAGCCCGGCTCGCGGTGGTGCGCGTCAAGGCGCGCCGGGCCCCCGGGCTGGTGGCCGCCGCGCCGCGGGCCTGATCCGGTGGCCGCGCGCCCCGGCCCCGGCCTCGTCGCCCTCCTCGGCCCCGGCAGCCCCGTCGGGCCGAGTGCCCCGATCCTTCGGATCACGGCGGATCTTGGGGAGAGCACGTCGATCGCGGTCAGCCCGCGTCTGGGCGCGGCGATCGACCGTGCCCGGGTGCGGCGTGAACAGCGCGCCCGGCTTCTGCGTCCGGCGGTCTGGTGCATCCTGATCGCGATCCTCGTCCAGTCCGCCGTCGCCGCCCCGGCACCTGGGTCACACGGGACGCGCCTCGCCGTCGCGCTGCTGCTGGCGGGTTGCCTGCCGCCGCCGGCGGCCGTGGCCTGGGGCCGCTGGGTCGTCACGACCCCCGCTCCTGTGTGGCCTTCTGTCCGACCGTCACCGGCTTCGGAATCGCTCTCGGCGTGCTCCAGGACGGGTCGACGACCGGCTGACCGACCCCGCCTAGACCTTGGACCCGGCCTCACGCACGACGCGGTGGCGCAGGAGGACCAGTCCCGAGCCGAAGGTACGCGTCTCCAGGAGTTCGAGATCGACCCGGCGCTCGTCCCGGGGGAAGAAAGGAATGCCGCCGCCGACCAGGACGGGGCAGACCCTGGCCCGGTACTCGTCGATCAGGCCCAGCGCGGCGGCCTCGGCCGCGAGGGTCGCGCCGCCGATCGCGATGTGGCCCTCCCCCGGCTCGGACCGCCACCGCTCGATCTCCTCCGCCACGCCGCCGGAGGCCAGGCGCGCTTGGCCCCGCACCGCCGAGAGCGTGGTGGAGAAGACCACCTTCGGCAGTGGATTCCAGAGCCCGGCCCACTCGCGCATCGGCGCCGAGAGCGACGGATCCTCGACGGCGGTCTCCCAGTACAGCATCGTCTCGTAGAGCCGGCGTCCCAGCAGGTAGACGCCGACCTCCCGGATCTCGTCGGTGACGAAGCGGAAGACCTCCCCGTCGGGCGCCGTCCAGCCGAAGTCCCCGTCCGGTCCGACGATGTAGCCGTCCAGCGAGACGTTCATCGAACAGATCACGGTGCGCATCGCCGCTCCTCCTCGGTCACGGGTCCGAGTCACGGGTCCGACCCTACGACCCGGACAGCCGAAGGGGGCGGAACTACTTGCCGCGGCCGCTGACGAAGTCGCGGGCGCGGTCGACCAGGCCCAGGCCCGGCGCGAGCAGCTTGTTGGCCGGAGGCGTGTCGGGGGCGGCCGGATGGGGCCGGGTCGGCGCACGGTCCTTGGCCTTGCGGACCTGGTCGCCCAGCGTGTCGAGCTTGCCGGGGCTGCAGGTGTCGGCGAGGGCAGGGAACAGGTGCGCCTCCTCGTCGGCCAGATGGGCCTTCACCTCGGCGATCAGCAGGGCGAGGGTCTCGTCGAACCGACGGTCGGTGACCTCCACGCCCTCCAGGACCTTGAGCAGTTCCTCCGCATGCGCGTGTTCCTCGAGCTCCCGGTCGGCCAGCGCGTCGCCGTCGGGCAGATAGGTGCGGACGGCGGGGTACAGGTACATCTCCTCCGCGACCGAGTGGCGCACCAGCTCGACGGTGAACCGGTCCGCGATCGCACGGCGCTCGGGGTGCCCCGCCGGAAGGGCCTGGATCTGCTCGAACATGGACTCCACCTCGCGGTGGTCGGTGGTCAGCTCGACGATGACGTTGCCGCCGTGGCCCATGGCTCCGCCGCCTTCCTCTTCACGATTCCGTTTCACGGGATGGACGTGCTTCGCGCCTGCCCCCTCCGCGCGGCCTGACACGTGCGCGTCGGTCGCCCGCGCCGACCCGGTGGCGACATCGGGGGGCGGGGGTGAGCCTGGTAAGGGTCCGCCGGCGGCGCCGGGTGCGTGCGCGGGCACACGAATCCAGGGAGGCAGGCGATGGAGGCAACGGCGCAGATCGGCGTGACCGGGCTGGCGGTGATGGGCCGCAACCTGGCCCGGAACTTCGCCCGCAACGGGTACACGGTGGCGGTGCACAACCGCACGCCGTCCCGCACGCGGGCGCTGGTCGAGGAGTTCGGCCACGAGGGGACGTTCGTCCCGGCGGAGTCGCTGGAGGACTTCGTGGCCGCGCTGGAGCGCCCCCGCAGGCTGCTGATCATGGTGAAGGCGGGGAAGCCCACCGATGAGGTCATCGAGGAGTTCGCGCCGCTGCTGGAGGCGGGCGACATGATCATCGACGGCGGCAACGCGCACTTCCTGGACACCCGCCGCCGCGAGCGGGCGCTGCGGGAGCGCGGCATCCACTTCGTCGGCACCGGCGTCTCCGGCGGCGAGGAGGGCGCGCTGCACGGCCCCTCGATCATGCCCGGCGGCTCCGCGGAGTCCTACGCCGTCCTCGGCCCCATGCTGGAGAAGATCAGCGCCCATGTCGAAGGGGACCCGTGCTGCACCCACATCGGCACCGACGGGGCCGGGCACTTCGTGAAGATGGTGCACAACGGCATCGAGTACGCCGACATGCAGCTGATCGCCGAGGCCTACCAACTGCTGCGCGAGGTCGCCGGGTTCACCCCGGCCGAGATCGCCGAGATCTTCCGCCGCTGGAACAAGGGGCGCCTGAACTCCTACCTGATCGAGATCACCGCCGACGTCCTCGCCCACACCGACCCCGAGACCGGGCAGCCCTTCGTCGACATCGTCCAGGACGCCGCGGAGCAGAAGGGCACCGGGCGCTGGACCGTGCAGACCGCCCTCGACCTCGGCTCCCCCGTCACCGCCATCGCCCAGGCCACTTTCGCCCGGGTCGCCTCCTCCCGGGCCGAGCTGCGGGCGGCCTACCGGCCGCTGGCGGGCGGCACCGAGCAGGAGCTGCGCCACCACGAGGCGGAACGCTTCACCGACCAGGTCGAGCAGGCCCTGTACGCGTCGAAGATCATCGCCTACGACCAGGGCTGGACCATGATCCGCGACGGCGCCGCCGAGTACGGCTGGAACATCGACCTGGGCGCGGTGGCGAGGATCTGGCGCGGCGGCTGCATCATCCGCGCCGCCTTCCTCGACCGGATCCGCGCCGCCCACGCCGCCAACCCCGGCCTGGTCAGCCTGCTCGCCGAGGAGGGGTTCGCGAAGGAGATCGGCGACGCCCAGGTGCCCTGGCGCGAGGTCGTGGCCATCGCCGCCCACCGCGGCATCCCGGCGCCGGCCTTCACCGCCGCGCTCGCCTTCTACGACACCCTGCGCAGCGAGCGGCTGCCCGCCGCGCTGATCCAGGGTCTGCGCGACTTCTTCGGCGCCCACACCTACCACCGCACCGACCGCGAGGGCGTCTACCACACCCGCTGGGCCGAGCCCGGCCGCCCCGAGGTCCGGACGGACGCCGGGACGTCGTAGGCGCGGACGGCTCGCCGCCCGCTACTACGAGCGCTACGCGGACCACGCGGCCTCCCTCGCCCGCCGCGTGGTCTACCTCGTCACCGGGGAGCACGCGGACCATGCGGACCGTGCGGACAGCGCCCTGGCCCTGGCCGGCTAGGGCAGGCGGTCGACGGCCCCGGAGAGGGATACGTCACACCGGGTGACGCAGAGATCGACACGGGCCCTGCTCTAGCATCCTGATATGACGGTCCTGCCCGACGACGGGCTCTCCCTCGCTGCCGAATTCCCGGACGCCACCCACGCCCAGTGGCAGAGCCTGGTGTCGGGTGTGCTGCGCAAGTCCGGGAAGGACGTGTCGGGTGCGGAGGCGGGGGAGGCGCTGGCGACAGCGCTGGAGGACGGGCTGGTGGCCGCTCCCCTCTACGTCGCGCCGGACGCGGCCCCCCGCCTCGGCTACCCCGGCTTCGCCCCCTACGTAC
>NZ_BBPO01000031.1:51388-65970 GCF_000787815.1 Streptacidiphilus neutrinimicus | reverse complement strand
GGAGGCCGGGCTGGTGGGCCCCCCCCCTCTACGTCGCGCCGGACGCGGCCCCCCGCCTCGGCTACCCCGGCTTCGCCCCCTACGTACGCGGCGGCAGGCCCGCGACGACGGGCTGGGAGGTCCGTCAGCGGCACGAGCTGCCGGACCCGGAGCGGGCCAACGCGGCGGTGCTGGCGGACCTCGAGAACGGCGTCACCGCCCTGTGGCTGGCCGTCGGCGAGGCAGCGCTGCCCGTGTCCGGCCTGGCCCGAGCCCTGGACGGCGTCTTCCTCGACCTCGCGCCGATCGCCCTCGACGCGGGCGACGAGACCGGCGCGGCCGCGCGCGAGCTGCTGCGGCTCTACGACGCCGCGGGCGTCGCCCGGGACGCCGCGCGCGGCAGCCTCGGCGCGGATCCGCTCGGCCGGGAGGCGCGGACCGGCGCCCCGGCGGCGACGGACGAGGCCGTGGAGCTGGCCCGGCTCTGCGCGGAGCAGTACCCGGGCCTGCGGGCCCTGGCCGTGGACGCGCTGCCCTACCACGAGGCCGGCGCCTCCGCTGCGGAGGAGCTCGGCTGCTCGCTGGCGACCGGCGTCGCCTACCTGCGGCTGCTGACCGACGCCGGGCTCACCGTGGAGCAGGCCGCCCGGCAGCTGGAGTTCCGCTACGCGGCCACCGCGGACCAGTTCCTGACGGTGGCGAAGCTGCGCGCGGCCCGTCGGCTGTGGTCGCGGGTGGCCGAGGTCTGCGGCGCCGGCGGCACGGCGGCCGCGGCTCAGGTCCAGCACGTGGTGACCTCGCCGGTGATGATGACCCGTCGCGATCCCTACGTGAACATGCTGCGCACGACCATCGCCTGCCTCGCCGCGGGCGTCGGCGGCGCGGACGCCGTGACCGTGCTGCCCTTCGACCACGACCTCGGCCTGCCGGACGCGTTCGCTCGCCGGATCGCCCGGAACACCTCCTCGATCCTGCTGGAGGAGTCCCACCTCGGCCGGGTCGCCGACCCGGCGGGCGGCTCCTGGTACGTAGAGCGGCTGACCGACGAACTGGCCTCCGCCGCTTGGACGTTCTTCCAGGAGCTCGAGCGCGCGGGCGGCCAGACGCAGGCACTGCGCTCCGGCATGGTCGGCGAGCGGATCGCGGCCACCTGGGCGGCGCGCGGCAAGAAGCTCGCCAAGCGCCGCGAACCGGTCACCGGCGTCAGCGAGTTCCCCAACCTCACCGAGAAGCCCGTGGTGCGCGAGGAGGCTCCGGCCTTCCGTCCGCTCGGCCGCGCGGGCGGCGACGGCAACGGTAACGCCGGCCTGCCGCAGGTGCGCCGCGACGAAGTGTTCGAGGCGCTGCGCGCCCGGTCCGACGCCCACCTCGCGGCCACGGGCGCACGGCCCCGGGTCTTCCTGGCCGCACTCGGCCCGGCCGCCGCGCACACCGCCCGCGCGACCTTCGCCGCCAACCTCTTCCAGGCCGGCGGCGTCGAGGCGGTCCACGACCCGGCGTCGGTGGACGCGGAGACCGTCGCCGAGGCGTTCGCCGCCAGCGGCGCCGCCCTCGCCTGTGTCTGCTCCAGCGACGCGCTCTACGCGGAGCAGGCCGAGGCCGTCGCCGAGGCGCTGCAGTCGGCCGGCGCGGCGCGGGTCTACCTGGCGGGCCGCCCCGCCGAGTTCGCGCACGTCGACGCGTACGTCTTCGCCGGCTGCGACGCGCCGGCCGTCCTCTCCTCCGCCCTCGACCTCATCGGAGCCACGGCGTGATGCAGATTCCCGACTTCTCGCAGGTCGACCTCGGCGGGAGCACCCCGGCCGAGCCGACCGAGGAGCAGTGGCGCGCGGCGGTGAAGGAGGCGACCGGGAGCAGCGTCGCCGACCTGTTGTGGGAGACGCCCGAGGGCATCGGCGTCAAGCCGCTCTACACCGGCGAGGACCTGGCCGGGCTGGACTTCCTCCGCACCTACCCAGGCGTCGCGCCGTACCTGCGCGGGCCCTACCCCACCATGTACGTCAACCAGCCGTGGACGATCCGCCAGTACGCCGGCTTCTCCACCGCGGAGGAGTCCAACGCCTTCTACCGCCGCAACCTGGCGGCCGGTCAGAAGGGCCTGTCGGTCGCCTTCGACCTGCCGACCCACCGCGGCTACGACAGCGACCACCCGCGCGTCACCGGCGACGTCGGCATGGCGGGCGTGGCGATCGACTCGATCTACGACATGCGGCAGCTGTTCGACGGCATCCCGTTGGACAGGATGACCGTCTCGATGACCATGAACGGCGCCGTGCTGCCCGTCCTCGCCCTCTACATCGTGGCGGCCGAGGAGCAGGGCGTGCCGCCCGAGAAGCTCGCGGGGACCATCCAGAACGACATCCTCAAGGAGTTCATGGTCCGCAACACCTACATCTATCCGCCGAAGCCATCGATGCGGATCATCTCCGACATCTTCGCGTACACCTCGCAGAAGATGCCGCGCTACAACTCCATCTCCATCTCCGGCTACCACATCCAGGAGGCCGGTGCGACGGCCGACCTGGAGCTGGCGTACACCCTCGCGGACGGCGTGGAGTACCTGCGGGCCGGGCAGGCCGTGGGCCTGGACGTGGACACCTTCGCGCCCCGGCTCTCGTTCTTCTGGGCGATCGGCATGAACTTCTTCATGGAGATCGCCAAGATGCGCGCGGCCCGGCTGCTGTGGGCCAAGCTGGTCAGGCAGTTCGATCCGCAGAACCCCAAGTCGCTGTCGCTGCGCACCCATTCACAGACCTCCGGCTGGTCGCTGACCGCGCAGGACGTGTTCAACAACGTCACCCGCACCTGCGTGGAGGCGATGGCCGCGACCCAGGGCCACACCCAGTCGCTGCACACCAACGCCCTCGACGAGGCGCTGGCGCTGCCGACGGACTTCTCCGCGCGCATCGCCCGCAACACGCAGCTGCTGATCCAGCAGGAGTCGGGCACCTGCCGGGTGATCGACCCGTGGGGCGGCTCCGCCTACGTCGAGCGGCTCACCTACGACCTGGCCCGGCGCGCCTGGCAGCACATCCAGGAGGTCGAGGCCGCGGGCGGCATGGCGAAGGCCATCGACGCGGGCATCCCCAAGCTCCGCATCGAGGAGGCCGCGGCCCGCACCCAGGCCCGGATCGACTCCGGCCGCCAGCCGGTCATCGGCGTCAACAAGTACCGCGTGGAGAGCGACGAGCAGATCGACGTGCTCCAGGTCGACAACTCCTCGGTCCGCGCCCAGCAGATCGCGAAGCTGCGCCGCCTGCGCGAGGAGCGCGACGAGCAGGCCACGCAGGACGCGCTGCGTGCGCTGACCGCCGCGGCCGAGCGCGGCTCGAGCCAGGGCCTGGAGGGCAACCTGCTCGCCCTGGCCGTGAACGCCGCGCGCGCCAAGGCCACCGTCGGCGAGATCTCCGACGCCCTGGAGAAGGTGTACGGGCGCCATTCCAGCCAGATCCGTACCATCTCCGGCGTGTACCGCAACGAAGCAGGCGAGTCCTCCTCAGTCACCCGCACCCGCGCGCTCGTCGACGCGTTCGACGAGGCGGAGGGACGCCGTCCGCGCATCCTGGTCGCCAAGATGGGCCAGGACGGCCACGACCGCGGGCAGAAGGTGATCGCGACGGCCTTCGCCGACCTCGGCTTCACCGTCGACGTGGGCCCGCTCTTCCAGACCCCGGCCGAGGTCGCCCGGCAGGCGGTCGAGGCCGACGTCCACATCGTCGGCGTCTCCTCGCTGGCCGCCGGACACCTGACGCTGGTGCCCGCGCTGCGCGAGGAGCTGGCCGCCGAGGGCCGCGAGGACATCATGATCGTGGTCGGCGGCGTCATCCCGCCGCAGGACGTGCCGACCCTGCTCGACATGGGCGCGGCGGCGGTCTTCCCGCCCGGCACGGTGATCCCGGACGCGGCCTACGACCTGGTCCAGCGGCTCGCGGCCCAACTGGGCCACGCATCACTGGACCACGGTTCGGCGGGCGAGGCGTAGGCGCGGGGATGCCCATCGACCTCGACGCCTACGTCAAGGGTGTGCTCGACGGGAAGCGTGCGTCCGTCGCGCGCGCCATCACCCTCGTCGAGTCCACCCGGGCCGACCACCGGGCGCTCGGGCAGCAGTTGCTGACGGAGCTGCTGCCGCACGCCGGGAAGGCCCGGCGGATCGGCATCAGCGGCGTGCCGGGGGTGGGCAAGTCCACCTTCATCGACGCCTTCGGCACCATGCTCACCGGCATGGGCCACAAGGTGGCCGTGCTCGCCGTCGACCCGTCGTCCACGCGCACCGGCGGTTCGATCCTGGGTGACAAGACCCGGATGGAGCGCCTGGCCGTCGACCCGGCCGCCTTCGTGCGCCCCTCGCCGAGCGCCGGGACGCTGGGCGGCGTGGCCAAGGCCACCCGCGAGTCGATGGTGGTCATGGAGGCCGCCGGCTACGACGTGGTGCTGGTGGAGACCGTGGGCGTCGGCCAGTCCGAGACGACCGTCGCCGACATGGTCGACTCCTTCCTGCTGCTCACCCTCGCCCGCACCGGCGACCAGCTCCAGGGCATCAAGAAGGGCGTGCTGGAGCTCGCCGACGTCATCGCCGTGAACAAGGCCGACGGTCCGCACGAGCGCGACGCCCGTGCGGCGGCGCGTGAACTCGCGGGCGCGCTGCGCCTGATGCACCCGGCCGACGCTGCCTGGACCCCGCCGGTGCTCACCTGCAGCGCGCGCGAGTCCGGCGGCCTCGACACCGTGTGGGAGCGTCTGGAGCAGCACCGGACCCTGCTCGACGGCACCGGCCGCCTGACGGCCAAGCGCCGCGCCCAGCAGGTCGACTGGGCCTGGGCGATGGTCCACGACGAGCTGCTGGGCCGCCTGCACGCGGACCCGGCCGTCCGCGCGCTCACCCCACTGCTCGAAGAGCAGGTCCGCAGCGGGGAGTTGACCGCGTCCCTGGCCGCGGAGAGGATCCTGTCCGCGTTCGACCGCCGAGAGCCCTGACCGGCGCTTTTGCGACCGTGCCCCGGCCGGCCTGGCCGGCCTGGGCACGAGCGCGACGTGCTAGCCTGCGACGACCGGATTCGAGCGCCCCTGGCGCGCGGATACCGGCAGCGCGTCAGGAGCGAAGTCGGTGACGCCCGTCTCACGGGCCATTCCGACGCTGTCCCGCAACTGTGACGGCCCGCCCGGGGCCCAAGCCAGGTCGACTCCCTCGCGCAGACGACATCAACCTCGTGGGAAGGCTGATCCGTCCCGGCCGCGCGTGCGCTCGCACGCCCCCTCGGTCGGCGCGATCGCCCGCCTTCCCTCCAGATCCGACGGAGAATGCGGCCACCATGCGCGCTCGGCAGCGGTACAACCGGCGAGGACCCCTGGTCCGGAGCCTGACAGCGGCAACCACGGCTCTGGCCGTCGCGGCGGTGGTCGCCGGCTGCAGCTCAAGCGGTTCGACGACAGCGACGTCCTCGCCCTCCGCCACGGCCGGCGCCGCGTCGTTCCCGGTCACGGTCGCCGCGGCGAACGGCAAGGTCACCGTGAGATCCGCGCCGAAGCGGATCGTGTCACTCTCCCCGACCGCCACCGAGGACCTCTACGCGGTGGGCGCGGGCAAGCAGGTCGTCGCGGTCGACTCGGACTCGAACTACCCGAGCAGCGCCCCGGTCACCAAGCTGAGCGGCCTCACGCCGAACGTCGAGGCCATCATCAAGTACTCCCCTGACCTGGTCGTGGCCTCCGCCGACTCCGCCGGCCTGGTGGCGCAGCTGACCAAGGTGGGCGTCCCGGTGCTGATCGAGCCAGCCGCCACCAAGCTGGACGACGCCTACCAGCAGATCCAGCAGATCGGCACGGCCACCGGCCACGCCGCGCAGGCGCAGCAGACGGTGACGTCGATGAAGTCCGCGATCGCCGCGGACGTGGCCAAGGCCGGCACCGCGCACAAGGGCCTGACGTACTACTGGGAGGTCAGCGCCAACCCGTACTACTCGGTGACCTCGCAGACCTTCATCGGGCAGATCGTCTCGCTGTTCGGCCTGAAGAACATCGCAGACGCCGCGGACAAGGCCTCCGACGGCGGCTACCCGCAGCTGTCCCAGGAGTACCTCGTCACCGCCAAGCCGCAGCTGATCCTGCTGTCGGACAACAGCGCCGCCGACGGCGGCCAGTCCCCGGCGATCGTGGCCGAGCGCCCGGGCTGGTCGGGCATCCCGGCGGTGAAGAACAGCCAGATCGTCGGCCTGGACGACGACATCGCCTCGCGTTGGGGTCCCCGTCTGCCGCAGCTGGTCGCGCAGATCGAGCAGGCGCTGGAGAAGGCCCCCGCCCAGTGATCCACCCGCGATCGGATCGGCGCCGATCGGGCCGCCGCCGGTGAGCGCACCGCGCCGCGCCCTGCGCTCCTACTGCACCGCGGCGGCCTTTCTGGCCGCCGCGGTGCTGCTCAGCGCCATGGTCGGCGCTGCGGATCTGAACCCCTGGGCCACCGCGTCCGCACTGCTGGACAAGCTGCCCTTCGTCGACCTGCGCTCGGGGCTGAGCCCGCTCGACCAGGCGGTGCTGTTCCAGATCCGCATGCCGCGCATCGTGCTCGGCGCGCTGGTGGGCGGGCTGCTCTCGCTGGCCGGGGCCGGCTACCAGGGCGTGTTCCGCAATCCGCTGGTCGACTCGGGTCTGCTGGGCGCCTCGGCCGGAGCCGGTCTGGGGGCCACGATCGCGATCGTCTACCTGGGCGGAACCGGCCCAGCGGCGGTCCCGGCGGCCGCCTTCGTCGGCTCGCTGGTCGGCGTCGCCGTCGCCTACCTGGCCGGCGCGGCCAGCGGGACGGGCACGGCGACCCTGCTGCTGGCCGGACTGGCCGTCGGCATGTTCCTCACGGCGATCCAGACGCTCGTGCTGCAGCGCTCCGCGCAGGACATCCAGCAGGTCTACTCCTGGCTGCTCGGCTCGCTGGCCACCGGCGACTGGCACCAGGTGGTGGAGATCCTGCCGTACGCCGCGGTCAGCTCGCTGGCGATCCTGCTCCACGGGCGGCACCTGGACGTGCTCTCCGTCGGCGACGAGGAGGCCCGCACGCTCGGGATGCGCCCCGCCAGGATCCGGCTCGTGGTCGTCGCCGCCTGCGCCCTGGCCGCGGCCTCGGCCGTCGCCGTCAGCGGCCTGATCGGCTTCGTGGGCATCGTCGTGCCGCACGCGGTCCGACGGCTCGCCGGAAGCTCCTACCGGCTGGTCCTGCCTCTGTCGCTGCTGTTCGGCGCCGGGTTCCTGGTGCTCGCCGACACCGTGGCCCGGACCGTCCTGGCTCCGGGCGAGCTGCCGATCGGCGTGGTCACCGCGGTGGTCGGGTCGCCGGTGTTCATCTGGATCCTGCGCAGCACCCGGGCGGTGCGCACATGAGCGCGCTCGCCCTCGACGGGGTCCACGTCGACCTCGACGGCACGCCCGTTGTGCGCGACGTCTCGTGCGCGGTCGACTCCGGGGGCTGGCTCGGCGTCATCGGCCCGAACGGCGCGGGAAAGTCCACGCTGCTGCGGGCCGTGGCCGGCCTGCTGCCGCGCCGCGGCCGGGTCGCCGTGGACGGTGCGGACACCAAGGGGCTGCCCGGGCGCGAGCTCGCGCGGCTGCTCGCCTTCGTCCCGCAGAGCCCGATCCTGCCGCCCGACATGACGGTCGCGGAGTACGTCCTGCTGGGCCGCACCCCCTACCTCGGTTACCTCGGCGGCCCGGGCCGCCACGACCGGGCCGTCGCCGACAACGCGGCCGAGCAGCTGGACGTCGCGCGCTTCGCGGAGCGCAGGCTCGCCACGCTGTCCGGCGGTGAGCGCCAGCGGGTCGTCCTCGCCCGCGCGCTCGCCCAGGAGCCGCGCCTGATCCTGCTCGACGAGCCGACCTCGGCCCTCGACATCGGCCACCAACAGCAGGTGCTCGACCTCGTCGACGACCTGCGGCGCGCGCGGGGCCTCACGGTCGTCACCACCCTCCACGACCTGACCACCGCCGGCCAGTACGCCGACCGGCTCATGCTGATGGACGAGGGCCGGGTCAGGGCGAGCGGCCGGGCTGCCGAGGTGCTCACCGAGGCGCTGATCTCGGACGTCTACACGGCCCGCGTGCGGGTCGCCCTCGACGGCGGCGGGCGGCCGGTCGTGACCCCCCTGCGGGACCGCGCGGCCGGGAGCACAGCCGAGGACGCGGCCGGGTGAGCGCGCCCGTGCGTCATGTGCTGGTCCTCGGCGGCACGACGGAGGCACGCCTGTTGGCCGAAGCGCTGGCCGCCGACCCCGCGTACGAGGTGACCACCTCGCTGGCGGGGCGGCTGGCCGCGCCGAGACTGCCGGCCGGGCGGGTGCGGATCGGCGGCTTCGGCGGCCCCGAGGGCCTCGCGGCGTGGCTGCGCGCCGAGGCGGTCCACGCCGTCGTCGACGCCACGCATCCGTTCGCCGCCGCGATGAGCGCCCACGCCGCCGCCGGGGCGGACGCGGCGGGGGTGCCGCTGCTGGTGCTGCGCCGTCCGGGGTGGGAACCCGTCCCGGGCGACCGCTGGCACCGCGTGGCGTCCCTGGCCGAGGCGGCCGCGCTGCTGCCCCGGCTGGGCGCCCGGGTGCTGCTGACCACAGGCCGCAACGACCTGTCCCCCTTCGCGGGCCCGGACCGGCTCCCGGAGCTGGACGCGCTGTGGTTCCTGACCCGGTCGGTCGACCCGCCGTCCGGCCCGCTGCCCGCGAACGTCGAGGTGCTGCAGGCCCGCGGTCCCTTCACGGTGGAGCAGGAGCTCGCCCTGCTGCGGGACCGCCGGATCGACGTGCTGGTGACCAAGGACAGCGGAGGCGCGGCCACCGCGCCCAAGCTGACGGCGGCACGGGAGCTCGGCCTGCCGGTCGTCGTGGTGCGGCGGCCTCCCGTGCCGCCGGGTGTGACGCGGGCGTCGGACCCGGCCGGCGCGCTGGCCTGGCTCGCCGCGCGAACCTGATGCACAACGACCTAACGGCGGAAGGCAGAATCGCTACCATGCGGAAGATCCTCGTCATCGGAATCGGCGCGGGCGACCCGGACCACCTCACGCTCCAGGCGGTCAAGGCCATCGCGCGCACCGACGTGTTCCTCCTCCTCGACAAGAACGAGGAACGCCAGGACCTCGTCCGGCTGCGGCTGGAGATGATCGAGGAGCACGGCCGCCCCGGTCACCGCGTCGTGCAGGTGCCCGACGCGGAGCGCGACCGCCGCGCCCAGCCCGGCTACCCGGCCGTGGTCCACAGCTGGCGCACGCGGCGCGCGGAGCTGGTGGAGGGCCTGATCGCCGAGCACGTCGGGGGCGGCCAGACCGGCGCCCTGCTGGTCTGGGGCGATCCGGGGCTGTACGACAGCGTCATCGCCGTCCTCGACGAGGTGCTGGAGCGCGGGGAGGTGTCCTTCGACTACGAGGTCGTGCCGGGCATCAGCAGCGTCTCGGCGCTCGCGGCGCGCCACCGGACCGTCCTCACCAGAGTGGGCCGGCCCGTGCGCGTCACCACCGGCCGCCGCCTGGCGGCGGAGGGCTTTCCGGCCGGTTCGGACGACACGGTGGTGATGCTGGACGGGAAGGCCGCGTTCGCCTCGATCGACCCCGCCGGGATCGACATCCACTACGGCGCCTACCTCGGCACCCCGGACGAGATCCTCGTCTCCGGTCCGCTGGCGGAGACCGCTCCCCGGATCGCCGAGCTCCGGCGCGAGGCGAGCGACCGCAAGGGCTGGATCATGGACAGCTACCTGCTGCGCCGCACGGAGGACTGAGCCCGGCCCGACGCGGTCGTGACCGGCGTGCCCGGACGCGCGCCGGTCACCGCGTCGATCGCCGTCTCGAACACCCTTGGTCCACGGGCCCGGTCGACGACCGCCACTCGGATGTCGTCCAGGCCGCAGCAGGCCTGACGCACCGTGTGCGGGGCGGGCGCTCCCTCCGCGCGGCGCTCGCGGTCGCGCTCCGCGCCGTGCCGCACGGCCTCGTGCACGGCCCGCGCCAGCCGCGCGCCCCACACCGACCTCGGCCCGCCGAAGGGATCGGCCTCCTCCCCCGGCCCCGGCTCCCGGACGGCGACGCAGACCGCGTCGGAGGGCGTGCCCGAGCAGGAGTACCCGGCGTCGAGGAGTGCCTGGACCTTGGCCTCGGTGGCCGTCGCCAGCAGGTTGACCAGCCCGGCGTCGGAGACCGGGGCGGGGACGACGCCCAGGATGTTGATCGTGCCGGGCCGGTAAGGGCCCTGACGGTCCGGCACCGCGTCGGCGGCCGCCCAGGTCGGCAGGCCGATGCCGGTCGTCACGACGGCGGTCGCGCCGACGTCCTCGGCCCAGGTGACGTCGTCGACCTGGGCGGCGGTCATCAGTCCGACGCCCGGTCCGGTCAGGCCCTGCGCCTGCGCGAGGTCGGCCAGGTGGCGGTCCGGGTCCATGCGGCTGTACCCGGGGCGGACCTGCGCGTTGAGCACCCACGCGCGGGAGCCGACGCCGCCGCCCAGGATCGCACTGCTGACCATGCGCCAGCCGGGCCCCGCCCGCCACACCAGCAGGTGCCGGCACGCACCGTCCTCGATCCTCCCGGCCCGCGCGATCCGCACCCGCCCCACCGTTCCTCCGCTCCCGCGCCCACCCCTCGGCGGCGCGCCCCGTCATCATCCCAGGCCGCGCCGGGGACGACCTGCTCGCCACCGACGGTGTCCGGGGCGGCGTCGTTCCGGAGCCCGCCGGTGACTCGGCATCACGCGGGGGGTGGCCCTCTGGGTGTCCCACCGCGCCTTCGCACGCGCGTGGCCGCGCGTGTCCGTGCGCGTGCGAAGGAGTTCCGCACGGTATAGCGTGGTGTCTCGTACAGTCGCATCCGCGCTGGTCACGGCCGCACGCCGGGGCCGCGTCGGCCTGCGACACGCCCCCGTCACAGCACAGAGCCCACACCGCTTGGTCCACACATGCGGGAGGTGGAGCGGTGACGACCGCTACCAGGTGGCGACCAGACCTCCCGGTGACCGTCTTCTGCCTGTGGACGATCGCGCTCATCGGTCTGTACTACGCCTTCTCCGCCCAGAGAACGATCTTCGTCGCGGTCGGTCTCAGCGGCGTCGCGGGCATCGTGCTGGGCATGGTCCGCAACCGGCCCGCCCATCCGCTGCCCTGGCTGCTGCTGGCGACGGCCAATCTGACGTTCACGCTCGGGGAGCTCGCGCAGATCGTCCTGATCCAGTACGAGCACGAGGACCCCTTCCCCTCCATCGCCGACGCCTTCTACCTGGTCACCTACGTCCTGTACGCGGCGGGGTTGCTGGGCTTCATCCGCTGGCGGTCGTCACGGCAGGACCGGGCCAGCCTGGTGGACGCGCTCACCCTCACCGCGGGCCTGGCGCTGCTGTCCTGGGTCTACGTGATCGTCCCGTACGCCCACTCCCCCGGCCAGACCTGGCTCCAGCGGGCCATCTCCATCACCTACCCGCTCGGGGACATCCTGGTGCTGGCGATGCTGCTGCGGCTGCTGGCTCCGCGCGGCGGCAAGAGCCCCGCCCTGGTGCTGCTCACCATCGGCACCGTCGGGCTGCTGGCCGCGGACGTCGCCTACGCCGAGATCCAGTTGCACGGCGTGTGGCGGACCGGTACGCCCGTGGACCTCGGGTGGGCGGTCTTCTACGGCGCGTGGGGCGCGGCGGCGCTGCACCCGTCCATGCGGGCGCTGACCGAGCCGGTGGCGGTGCGGCAGGAGACGGTGCGGGGCTGGCGGCTCGGTCTGCTCACCGTCGCCTCGCTGACGGCTCCGGTGATGCTGATGGTCGCCGCCGCGCGCGGGGAGACCGGCAACGCCGGGGTGATCGGGGCGTTCTCGGCGGTGCTCTTCCTGCTGGTCCTGCACCGCCTCTCCGGCGTCGCGGCCACCCACCGTCAGGCTCTCGCCCGCGAGCGGGTGCTGCGCGCGGCGGCGACCGGACTCGGCGACGCCGAGTCCGTGGCGGACGTCGCGGCAACCGTGACGGACGCGGCGCGGGTGCTGCTGGACGGCGGCGCCGGACGCGGCGTCGTGTTCGCCGTCAGGGACGAGGGCGGCGCGTGGTGCGTGCGGACGTCGGGGGGTCCCACGGAGGACGGGACGAGCCCGCCCGTCGCCGACGCCGACAGCCTGGTGGCCGTCGCGAGCGGCGGCACGCGGCAGCTGAGCCCGGCCGAGCTGCCCGCACCCCTGCGGGCCTGCTTCTCGGGCCGGCATCCGGTGCTGGTCTGTCCCCTCGCCGCGCAGGACCCGTCGACCGAGGACCCACCGGAAATGGGCGCGCTGCTGGCCGAGTCCGACGAGTGGGGCCTGACCTCCCGCCGCGACAGCCTGGCCACGCTGGCCACCCAGGCGGCCCTGGCGTCGCAGCGGCTGCTGCTGAGCCGGGAGATCGGCCGCCGTAAGAGCGAGGCGTACTTCCGTACGCTGGTGCAGAACGCCTCGGACGTGATCCTGATCCTCGGCGACGACGACCGCGTCCGCTACGCCAGCCCGTCCGCCGCCCAGGTGCTGGGCTCGACGGAGCTGACAGGACGCCGGTTCACCGATCTGGTGGTGCCGCAGGAGAAGCGCATCGTGCACGATGCGCTGGCCCAGATGCGGGTGCGCGACTGCGACAGCCGCCGCGACCACTGGCGGATGGTGCGGCCGGACCAGGGCGCCGTCGAGGTCGAGGTGCGCTGCAGCGACCTGCGCGCCGACCCAACCGTCGGCGGCCTGGTGCTCACCCTGCGCGACGTGACCGAGCAGCGCAACCTGGAGCGCGAACTGACACACCGTGCCTTCCACGACCCGCTGACGGGCCTGGCGAACCGGCTGCTCTTCCAGGAGCGGGTGTCCCACGCGCTCGCCCAGAGCCACCGCGAGGGCACCGTCGTCGGCGTGCTCTTCGTCGACGTCGACGACTTCAAGATCGTCAATGACGTGCAGGGCCACGGAGTCGGCGACGAGCTGCTGGTGGCGCTTGCGCTGCGCCTGTCGACCACGGTCCGCGCCTCGGACACCGCCGCTCGGATCGGCGGCGACGAGTTCGCGCTGCTGATCGAGGACCCGATGACGCCGGAGGACGTGGAGGCCTTCGCCGACCACGTGCTGGAGGTGTTCACCGAGCCGTTCCAGCTCAGCGTGGGGCCGGTGAGCGCCTACGTCAGCGTCGGCATCGCCACCACCGAGGACAGCTACGACTCCGTCGAGCTGCTGACCCACGCCGACCTGGCGCTCTACGAGGCGAAGACCGCCGGGAAGCGCCAGTGGCGGCACTACCACCCGTCGCTGCAGAGCGGCATGCTGGAACGCCACGAGCTCCAGGACAGCCTCAACCGCGCCGAGGTGGACTCCTTCCAGGTGCTCTACCAGCCGATCGTGGAGCTCGCGAGCGGCAGGGTGGAGGGGTTCGAGGCGCTGCTGCGCTGGCCGCACTCCACCCGCGGCGTGGTGATGCCCGAGCAGTTCATCACGCTGGCCGAGGAGAGCGGCCAGATCGTGCCGCTCGGCGGCTGGGTGCTCGACCTCGCCACCGAGGAGGCAGTGGGGTGGCACCGCCTGCTGCGCGAGCGGAACGTGACGGGCGGCGTGCCGGTGTGGCCCTACGTCAGCATCAACGTCTCGCCGCGCCAGTTCCATGACCCCGGTTTCCTCGGCGTCATGCACCACGCGCTGGAGCAGTCCGGCATCGCTCCGTCGTCCCTGGTCCTGGAGCTGACGGAGAGCCTGCTGATCCGGCGTGACGAGCGGGTCCTGGCCGAGATGCGGGACCTGACCGAACTCGGGATCCGCATCGCCATCGACGACTTCGGGACGGGCTACTCGTCGCTGAGCTACCTGCGTGAGTTCCCGATCTCGATCCTGAAGATCGATCGCACGTTCATCGACGAACTCGGCCGGTCCCCGCAGCAGTACGCGCTGGTGGAAGGCATCACGCACCTGGCCGACACCCTGGGGGTGGCGGTGATCGCCGAAGGCGTGGAGACACCCCGGCAGCAGGAGCTGCTGATCGCGCTGGGATGCCAGCGCGGTCAGGGCTACCTCTTCGCGCAGCCGATGGAGGCGGAGGCCGCCCGCGAGCTCCTGCTCGCGTCGGCGTCCGGGGCCTACCGGCCCAGCGCCCTGCGGCCCGGAGTCGCCTGAGCCGGCCGCCGCCGCCCGGCTCCCCAACCCCTGGAAGGCCCCTGGAAGGCGATGCCACAGCGACCCTCGCCCACACCACCGTCCGGCCGGTACCTGCTGCTCCGCAACCAGCAGGAGCAGTTCGGCGTCTGGCCGGCGGAGCTTCCGCCGCCCAAGGGCTGGCGCCCGGCCGGGCCCCCGTCGGAGTCCGCCCACGCGTGCTCCGCCGCGCTCGCCACCGGGCGCCCGTACCTGTGGCCGAAGCTCCGTCCCGGCCACCGCAGCCAACCGGGCGCGCCGACCGGACGCGCCGCGGGCCGCGGCGCCCGCGGTGATCCGGTGCCCACCGTGTCAGCGCTGGTCCGCATGCAGGCGCACCGCACGCCGCTCGCCCCGGCGCTGCTGTGGACCGGCGGCCGGTTCGACTACGCCACCCTCGACACCCGCGCCGACGAGACCGCGGCGGCGTTGCAGGAACGCGGCTGCGTCCCCGGCACGGTCGCGGCGGTCTGCCTGGACC
>NZ_BBPO01000031.1:0-51130 GCF_000787815.1 Streptacidiphilus neutrinimicus | reverse complement strand
GGCGGTCTGCCTGGACCGCACCGCCGATCTGGTGGTCTGCCTGCTCGCCATCCTGCGCACCGGGGCGACGCTCCTGCCGCTCGATCCAGCGATGCCCCCCGCCCGCCTGGCCCACCTGCTGGGCGACGCGCGGGCCCGGCTGGTGGTCACCGGGGAGGACCACCGGCGGCTGTGCGAGGCCGCCGCGACGGCGGGGCCCGAGGGCTCCGGTCGCGGGGCCGCGACCGCGGCGGTCGTCCCGGTCGACGAGGTGACCGGCGCGGGCCGCCCGGCCGAGGGACCGTGGGAGCGGCCACGGCCGGACGAGCCCGACCCGGACGACATCGCCTACCTGATCTACACCTCCGGCACCACCGGCGCGCCCAAGGGCATCGCGGTCACCCACCGCTCCCTGGCCGGCTCCCTGGCGGCGTCCGCCGCCTGGTACGGCTGGCATCCCGGGGACCGGGCCGTGCACCTGGCCGCGATCAGCTTCGACACCTCGCTCGAGCAGATCTTCGGCCCCCTGATCACCGGGGCCACCACCGTCCTGACCGGCGGGCCGCCCTGGGCCCCCACCGAAGTGCTGGACGCCGTCGCCCGGCACCGCGTCTCCACGCTCGACCTCACGCCCGCCTACTCCCGCCAGCTCCTCAGCCTGCTCGGGGCCGGCCGGTACGCGCTCGACACGCTGCGGCTGGTGGTCGTCGGCGGCGAGATCGTACGGGCCAAGGACTGCCGCGGCTGGCTGGAGCACGCCCCGGGCGCCAGGCTGGTCAACGCCTACGGGCTGACCGAGACCACGATCACCTCAACCACCTGCGACCTCGGCGCATGGGCCGCCTCGGCGGACGACAGCGCCCCGGCCCCGGTGGGCCGCCCCCTCCGGGGCACCCGCGTCCACCTGCTCGACCCGGCGCTGCGACCGGTGCCGCCCGGCGAACGGGGCCAGGTCTACATCGGCGGCGACCATCTGGCCGAGGGCATCTGGCGGCAGCCCGACCGGACGGCGGAGGAGTTCCTGCCGGACCCGCTCGCCGACGCCCCTGGGGGCCGGATGTACCGCACCGGCGACATCGGGGTGCTGGAGCCGGACGGGACGCTGTCGGTGGTCGGCCGCGTCGACGACCAGATCAAGATCCTCGGTCACCGGATCGACCCCGCGGAGATCGAGGCCGTGCTGCGGGCCCACCCGGCCGTCGACGACGTCGTCGTCGTGGCGCGGCAGCGCGACCGGCGCGACCAACTGGACCAGCAGCTGGCCGCGTTCTACCGCCCCGCGCCGGACGCCGCGCCCGACGGCGAGACGGCGGACCAGCTGCGCCGCGCGCTCGCCCGGGCCCTGCCCGGCTACATGATGCCCGCCTCGTTCACCGCCGTGGAGAACCTGCCCGTCACGCCGCACGGGAAGATCGACCGCCGGGCCCTGGCCCGCGGCCGGCCGCCGGCCCGCTCCGACGTCGCCCCCGCGTCCGGCCGCGCCGCGCTTCCCGCCGGGGCTGCTGTTCCGCACGACGCGCAGGCGGCCGCACCGCAGTCGGTCGCACCGCAGGCCCTCCGTCCGCCGGCCGGGTCGCTCCCGGCCGCTCCGGCGGCGCCGCTTCGCCCGCACGCCGCCATGGCGCACCTGTGGTCGCAGATCCTCGGTGTCGGACACGTCCGCCAGGACGACGACTTCTTCCACCTGGGCGGCAACTCGCTGCTCGCCATGGAGATGCTGGCGCGGGCCCGCGTCATCTTCGGCATCGACATCACCGAGGTGCGCGAGCTCTCCCGCGCGCTGCTGCGCCGTCCCACCCTCGCCGCCTTCACCGAGCAGGCGATGCTGGCCCGGCGTGGCCGGCTGACCGGCGCCGACCAGCCACCGGTCGACTTCACCGCCGAGGCGGCGCTGAGCCTCACCGCCGTCGGGACCCGCGGCCCGGAGCCGAACCCGCACCGGCCGAAGGACATCCTGCTCACCGGGGCGACCGGGCTGTGCGGCGCGCACATGCTCGACGAACTCCTGCAGCGCACCGGAGCCCGGATCCACTGCCTGGTGCGCGCCGCCGACCCGGCCCAGGCCTTCGAGCGGCTGCGCGCGGCCCACCTGCGCTACCTGCGCCGGGACCTCGCCGCCGACCGGCGCCGGGACCGGATCCTGCCGACCGTCGGCGACCTCGCCGCGCCGGGGCTCGGGCTCGCCCCGGAGATCGCCGCCGCGCTGGAAAACGACCTCGACCTCATCTACCACTTCGGCGCCCAGGTCAACTTCATCTACCCCTACCAGGACCTGAGGGCCGTGAACGTGGGCTCCGTGCGGGCGCTGGTCGAGCTGGCCGCGCGCCGGTCCGTCCCGCTCCACCACACCTCCAGCCTGGCGGTGATGGCCGGGTACGGAGCCGCGGGCGTCAGGTCGGTCACCGAGCGCACCCCCTTGGCCCACGCCGACTACCTCTCGGTCGGATACGTCGAGTCCAAGTGGGTGGCGGAGCTGCTGCTGCAGCATGCCGCCGCGGCGGGCGTCCCGGTCAGCGTCTACCGGCTCCAGGACGTCACCGGCCCGCTGAGCACCGGCGTGCTCAACACCGGGACGGAGATCTGCGCCCTCGTCAGGTTCGTGGCCGACTCCGGTCTGTGCCCCGCCGTGGACCTGCCGCTGGACCTGCTCCCGGCCGACTGCTTCGCCCGCGCGGTCCACCACATCTCCACCGCCGTCCCCCGCCCCGGGGGCGTCTACCACCTGACCAACCCCCGCCCCGCGCTGGTGGACGTGCTGCGCGACAGCCTGCGGACGCGGGGGTGGGCCGTCCGCGACGTCCCCTACCCCGAGTGGGTGGGCGCGCTGATCCGCTTCGCGGCCGAGCACCCGGCCCATCCGGTGACCCCCTTCGTGCCCCTCTTCGTCGACCGCTGCAACCACGCCGACATGAGCGTCAGCGAGATGTACCTGCAGAGCGTCTTCCCTCGGTTCAGCCGGGACCACATGGAGGCCGCCCTGGCCGACAGCGGTCTGAGCATCCCCCCGGTGGACCCGCGGATGCTCGGCCGCTACGTGGACGCCCTCGAAGGCGAGGGCTTTCTCTCCCGCCCGCCCCGGAACGCCTCGGGCCCGGCACGGCGGGGCGCCTCCTGGCCCGCGCTCGACCTCTCCCACGCCCCCGCGGACGCCCCGGTCGCCTTCGGGGGCAGCCTCGCCCCCGACGAGGTCCAGGCGGCGTACGTCGCGGGCGCCTATCCGATGCCCGCGGCCGACGACCGCATCCGCGAGACGGCGCGGGCCGCCTACGGCGGCGAGGTGCGCGCCGGGCGGATCCCCGTGATCGGGCAGGGCGACGACCCCTGGGCCGTCGCCTGGTGGTCGCCCGACCCACGGCCGGTGATCCCCGTCTCCGAGGTCCACCTCAGCCGCAGGCTCGCGCGCAGCCTGAACCATCGACTGCGCTGGACCACCAGCGCCGACCGGGCCTTCGAGCAGGTCCTGCACGCCTGCCGGACGGGACGCCAACCCCTCTGGCTCACCGACGAACTGATGGACTGCCTGCTGGTGCTGCACGCGCGGGGCCTGGCCCACAGCGCGGAGGTCTGGGAGGGCGACCAGCTGGTCGGCGGGGTCTTCGGCGTGCGGGTCGGCCGCGTCTTCAGCATGGACTCGATGTTCGGCGCCCGCCCGGGCTCCGGTGCGGTCGCCGTCGCCGACCTGGCCCGGCGCTTCGCCGAGGCGGGCGGCGAGCTCCTGGACGCCCAGCGCGACAGCCCCCATGTCCGCTCCCTGGGAGCGGTGCTGATGCCGCGCCGGCAGTACCTCTCGCTGCTGCGGAGCGACGGGCGGCTTGACCGGCCGGATCCGCTGCCGCGCCTGTCGACCGCCGCCGCGGAGGCCCGACGGCTCACCGCGGGCTGACCCCGGCGCGCCGGTCGTCAGGCCAGTTCGGCCCAGATGGTCTTGCCGTCGCGGGTGTAGCGGGTGCCCCAGTCCTGGGAGAGCCGCCCCACGATGAACAGCCCCCGGCCGCCCTCGTCGACGGTGCGGGCGTGGCGCAGATGCGGCGCGGCGAGGCTGGCGTCGCGGACCTCGCAGGTGAGCGTGCCGTCCATGATCAGGCGCAGCTCGATCGGGGCGCGCGCGTGGCGGACGGCGTTGGTGACCAGCTCGCTGACGATCAGTTCGGCGGCGAAGGCCCGCTCCTCGTCCGCGTCCCAGGCGGCGAGCCGGTCGCGGACGTGGCGCCGGGCGACCGCGACCGCTCCCGGTTCGGCGTCCAGGCGCCAGCCGGCGACCTGGTCGGCCGGGAAGGGCTTGGTGCGGGCGAGGAGGAAGGTCACGTCGACCGTCGAGCCGGTCGGCGGGAGGGTGTAGACGATCTCGTCGCACAGTTCCTGCAGCGGTCGTCGGGGTCGGCTCAGCGCCTCGGTGATCACGCGCGGGCCGTGGACGCGCTCGGGGGCGTCGTTGGCGAGCGTGGACAGGGCCAGCACCGCGTCATCCGGGATCTCCACGGTGACGGCGCCGAAAGGCGACTGGTCGGGCTCCCCGAGCGGAGGCCCGGCGGGAATCTCGGGGCTTTCCGTGGTGCCGTCCGGGTGGGCGATCACCAGTCCGGCGGAGCCGGACCGGGCCACGGTGCAGCGGCGGGAGAGCGGGTCGTAGACGGCGACCAGGCAGTCCGCGCGCAGCGGCTGTGCGTGCAGCGGGTCGGTGACGGGCAGCGCGGCCACCTCGCCCGCCAGCACCAGCGTGGTGTCGTGCAGGCGCGCCAGCAGTTCGTCGGGGCCCAGGTCGAAGCCCGCGAGGGCGCGGATGACGGTGCGCAGCTGCCCCATCGCCGTGGTGGCGGCGATGCCCTGCCCGGCGACGTTCCCGACGACCAGGGCGGTACGGGCGCCGGGCAGGCCGATGACGTCCGTCCACTGGCCGCCGCCCGGGGGGATCGGGGAGGCCGGGGCGACGTCCAGGGCGGTGCGCGAGATGCGTCGCGGAGGCAGGAGGTAGCGCTGCAGCGTGGCCGCCAGGGCGTGTTCACGCGAGTAGCGGCGGGCGTTGTCGATGCACAGGGCGGCGTGGTCGGCCACCTCGAGCAGCAGCGCGGTGTCGTCGTCGCCGAAACCGTCCGAGGGGTCGTGGCGGTAGACCGTGACCAGACCGAGCACCGAACCGTGCAGGGTCAGCGGCGCAACGAGCATCGAGTGGGCCCCGAGCTCCCGGAGGGACTTCACCCGGGCCGGGTCGGAGGCGATCCACGCCGGGTCGTCGAGCAGCGGCACGGTCCGGGGCCGCAGGTCCGACAGGGCCTGGGTGTAAGGGGTCGGCCCCGGAATGTCGTAGACCGTGCCGACCGGGTACAGGGGTGCGTACCCCTCCGCGACGGTGCGGAACGCCGCCCGCCGCAGGGGGGTGCTCGCCACGAGATCGGCGGGCGCCGGCTCGTCACCGTGGATCACCGCGTCGACGACGTCCACGGTGACCGTGTCCGCGATGTCGGGCACCAGGACGTCCGCGAGCTCACGGCAGGTGGCGAGCACGTCCAGCGTCCGCCCTACCCGCTCCCGGGCCCTGGCCAGGACCCGCAGCCGCAGCCGAGCCCTCTCCCGCTCGGTGACGTCCACCATCTGGAGCGCGACGGCGAAGACGTTGCCGCCGCGGTCCTGGAGCCGGAAGGCGGACAGGGAGTACGTCCGCTCGCGCTCGGGCTCGTCCACGGTCCAGGCCCGCACGACCTGGTTCACCAGCGGCTCACCGCCGTCCAGGACCGCCCTGACCCGCTCCTCGATCTCGCGCGCGTCGGCGAGGCCGTAGGCGTCCGTCAGCGGACGCCCGACGAGGTCCTCCTCGCGGACGGCCCGCATGGCCGGGCTGGCGATGTTGACGCGCAGGACGCGCAGGTCGGTGTCGAGCAGGTGCAGCCCGACGGGCGACTGCTGGAACAGGACGTCCAGCAGCGCCTCCGCCGCGCCATCGGCGTCGTCGAGAGCCTCACCGCCGCTCACATCCGCCACCTTCCGCCGCCGGCAGGCTGACCCCGCGAGACGCCCTGCCCGAAAGCGGCGCCCCTGGCTCAGGTGTATACCGCCTGGTCGGCCCCAGCCAGTCGGAGGCGCCGCGGTCACCCCAACCGGGCGGTCCCGGGTCTCAGCAGCAGAAGTCCTCGATGGTGGCGGTCAGGATGTCGGTGAGGCGGTCCAGCGAGGCGAGGTCGACGTACTCGGTGGACGCGTGCGCGCCGGCGCCGTCGACCCCGAAGAGGAGGCAGGGGATGCCCGCGCGCGCCAGGAGCGCGCAGTCGGTCCAGAAGGGCTCCGCGCGCACGGTGGGCGGGTGGCCGAGGCAGCGGGCGGCGTGGCGGGTGAGGGTGCGGACGACGAGTGCTTCCGGGTCGGCCTCGAAGGGCTCGCGGTGCAGGCCGCGGGTGAGCCGGTAGGCGAAGTCGGGGACGATGGCCGCCAGGTCGTCGAGGACCTCGGTCAGCTCGCGTTCGACGGTGTCGGCGTCCTCGCCGGGGACGGTGCGGCGTTCCAGGGTGATGCGGCAGTGCGCCGGGTAGGTGGAGGGCTCCTCGCCGCCGCGGATGACGGAGGCGTGCACGGTCCCGGTGCCCAGGAGGCGGTGCGCCGGGCCCTTCGCGAGGCGGCGGCCCAGTTCCTCCAGCGCGACCAGGAAGTGTCCGGCCTTCGCGATGGCGTCGACGCCGAGCTCGGGACGGGATCCGTGGGCCGCGCGCCCGGCGATGTCGACGTCGAACCAGGCGAAGCCCTTGTGGGCGAGGGTGACTTCGAGGTGGCTCGGTTCGACGACGACGGCCGCGTCGGCGGTGAAGGACTCCAGCACCTCCTCGGTGCCGAAGCTGGCGTGTTCCTCGTCGGCGACGCAGGCGAGGACGACGTCGCCGCGCAGCGGACCGGCGGCGGTGGCGCGCGCGGCGGCCACCATCATGGCCGCGAGGCCGCCCTTCATGTCGAAGGCGCCGCGGCCGTGCATCCGCCCGTCGCGGACCCGCGGGTCGAGCGGGTCGCCGTCGTAGCCGGCGAGGCTGACGGTGTCGAGGTGGCCGTTGAGCATGAGGGACCGGCCGCCGCCGGTGCCGCGGGCGATCGCCACCAGGGAGGGCCGACCGGGGCGCTGCTCCAGCCGGTGCAGTTCGAACCCGCGGTCGGCCAGCCACCCGCCGCAGTAGTCGGCGATCGCGCTCTCGCCCGCCCCGCCGGGGACGAGGTCCGGATTGACGGAGTCGATCGCGACGAGGCGGGCCAGCAGAGCCGTGGGGGTGTGCGTGGTGTCGGTGGTGTCGGTGGTGTCCGTGGTGTCGGTGGTCTCGGGGAGCATGACGTCCTTCCAGACGCAGACGCGGCGGCACGTGCCCCGAGCACAGTGCCCCACGCGGCGGCATCGGTCCAGACCGCCCGGCTGCGGCGCTACGCGGTCGCCGGCGCGCCGCCCGAGCGCAGCGTCAGCAGCGTGATCTCGCTCGGCGCGAAGACCCGGAACGGCGGCCCCCAGAAGCCGGTGCCCCGACTGGTGTAGAGCTGGGTCCGCTGTCCGTGCCGGCTCAGGCCCTGGACGACCGGCTGGTCGATCCGGACGAGGAAGTTGAACGGCCAGATCTGGCCGCCGTGGGTGTGCCCGGAGATCTGCAGGTCGATGCCGGCTGCCTCGGCCTGGGGGACGAACTTCGGCTGGTGGGCCACGAGCAGCACCGGCCGGTCCGGGTCCGCCCCCGCGAGCGCGCCGCTCAGGTTCGCCCGGTGCCCGGCCTCGCCGGAGGACTCCGCGGTCACGTCGTCCACGCCCGCGAGGACGAGGGCGTCCCCGTCGCGCTCCACCACGACGTGCCGGTTGTGCAGCGCCTCCCAGCCCAGGTCCGCCATGCGGTCCAGCCAGCCCTGGGCCTCCCCGCCGTACTCGTGGTTGCCCGTCACGTAGACCTTGGCCAGACGGGACCGGATCGTTCCGAGCGGCGCGGACTGCTCCCGGCGCTGGGCGGGCGTGCCGTCGGCGATGTCGCCGGCATGGACCACGACGTCCGCGTCGAGCGCGTTGACCGCGTCGGCGACCCGCGCCGACCAGCCCGCCCGGTCGATCGGCCCGTAGTGGGTGTCGGCCAGGACGACGACCCGGGTCCCGTCCAGGCCCGCGCCGAGCCGCGGCAGGTGGACGTCCAGCCGCCGCACCCGGGGCACACGCATGGCCTCGTAGTGTCCCCAGCCCAGCAGCCCCGCCGAGACGGTGGCGACGGCACCGGCCACGATCCTGGCCCGGTCGACGCCGCCGACGTCCAGCCCGGTCAGCGCGAGCTGCACCAGCCCGCCCAGCACCGACCAGGTGAACAGGACCCAGACGACCCCGAGGGAGGTGTCCGCGACGCGTGCGGCCCGGTCGGCCCGCCGTGGTCCGTGGCCCGCGATCATGAGGAAGGGGAAGGAGACCGCCCAGGCCGCCAGGGCCGCCGTGCCGACGGCGAGGACCGGCCAGGGCCAGTCGACTCCGGAGGCGAGGAGGGTCCACCACGTCGGGAGGCAGAGGATCACCAGGATCAGCACGACGACCGCGAGGCGCCGGCGCATGGACCGCCGGGGCGTCGCGCTCTCCTCGGGGCCCGGCGCGGGCGGGGCCTCGGCCTCGGGCGGGGCCTCGGCCTGGGGCGGGGCGAGCGCCACCACGGTCTCCCGTCCCCCCTGGTCGTCGCGTCGAGGTTCCGACCCGATCGATTCGCTGTCTGCCACTGCGCCGCCCCTCACGTCCGCTGTCCCACCTCGCGCTCCCTATCATCCGACAGGCGGGCGCCGGCGGAAGCGTCCGGGTCGCCCTCGTCGACCGGCCCTGAGGCCTACCGCAGGTCCGTGACCGCCGCGCGCAGTTCGTCGAAGGCGGCGCGGGTGTGGACGGCGAGCTCACCGGGGTCCTCGTCGCGGGCGGGGTCCGCCCAGCGGGTGTAGCCGAGCCGGAACGCGAGCACACCCAGTTCGGCGGCCACCTGGGCGGTGGGCTCGGCGACGTCCCGGCGCCTGAGCGCCTCGACCATCGCGGCGGCCATACCGGCGCTCTTCATCGCCTCGCGTCCGCGCAGCTCCTCGTTGGCCTCGATCGCCGCGTGCAGCAGCGGGCCGAGCGAGCGGTTGAAGGAGGTCATCTCCCCTGACGCGCGCTCAAGTCCGGCCGCCACGGCGGTCATGGGGGTCGCGTCCGCGGGGGCGGCGTCGATGCCCTCGGCCAGCAGGCGGCTCAGGGCCTGCTGGCCCGCGGTGAGGATCTCCCGCTTGTCCGCGAAGTGGCGGAAGAACGTGCTGCGCGTCAGTTCCGCGCGTTCGGCGATCTGGGCGACCGTCGTCTCGTCGTAGCCCTGCTCGGCGAAGAGACCGAGCGCCGCCACGACCAGACGCTGTCGCGCGTCCGGCTTCCATCTCGGCATGACGCCATTCTAGGTGATGCGACATGTGTCGCATCATGGGCTATGGTGATGGGACACCAGTCGCATCACTGCTTGGAGCTCGCCATGCGCGTCTTCATCACCGGCGGAACGGGCCTGATCGGCTCGGCCGTCGTCGCCGAGCTGCTCTCCGCCGGCCACTCGGTCACCGCCCTCGCCCGCTCCGACGCGTCTGCGGCGCAGGCCGAGGCCGCCGGGGCGGAGGCGCTCCGCGGCAGCCTCACCGACCTCGACGTGCTGCGCGCCGGCGCCGAGCGGGCGGACGGCGTCGTCCATCTCGCCTTCAGCAACGACTTCAGCTCGCCCGAGGCGCTCGCCCGGGGCATCGCCGAGGAGGGCGCCGCCCTCGCGGCGCTCGGGGACGCCCTCGTCGGGACCGACCGCCCGCTCGTCACCGTGTCGGGCACGCCCCATGTGGCGGGGCGCGCCTCCACCGAGGACGACCCGCTGCCGACCGACGGCCCGGTCGGCGGCCGCAGCCGGTCGGTGAACCACGTCCTCGGGCTCGCCGCCCAGGGCGTGCGCAGTTCGGCGGTGCGGTTGCCGCGTACCGTCCACGACGAGGGCCGGGGCGGGTTCGCCGGTCTGCTCGCGGACATCGCCCGGCGCACCGGCGTCGCCGGCTACCCCGGGGACGGCGCGCAGCGCTGGCCCGCCGTCCACGCGCGGGACGCCGCCGTGCTGTTCCGGCTCGCCCTGGAGCAGGCGCCGGCCGGGAGCTCGTGGCAGGCCGTCGCCGACGAGGGCGACGCGGTGCGCGACATCGCCGCGGTGATCGGGCGACGGCTGGGCCTGCCTGTGGAGTCGGTGCCGCAGGAGAGCTTCGGCGCGCTCGGCCCGATCTTCGCGACCGACCAGCCCGCCTCCAGCGCCCGCACCCGCGCCGCGCTCGGCTGGCAGCCGGCACACCCGGGCCTGCTCGACGACCTGGAGAACATCCAGGCCTGAGGCGGGCGAGGGCCCCCGTGCACGAGCCGGTGCGCGGGGGCCCTCTGCGACCCGTCCACCCGGACAAGGGACGTCTGACCCGCCGCGCCCCGACTCAAACGGTGACGGCGCGAGCTCACAGCAGGGCGTCGAGTCCCGCGCGGAGCTGACGGCGTGACGGGATGCCGAGCTTCGCGAAGACGTTCCCAGGTGGTACTCGACCGTCTTGGCGCTCACGAAGACGGCACGCGCGATCTGCTGGTTCGTCATGCACTCCGCCGCGAGCCAGGCGATGCGGTACTGCTGGTCGGTCAGGGTGGCGGGAGCGGTCGGAGCGACGCGCACGGTCGCGCCGTCGCCGTCCTCGTCGCCCCGCGCACCTCCCGTTCCGGCGGCGGGCGCGCGCACGCCGAGCTCGCTCAGCTGCCGCGAGCAGCGGTCCGCGAACCCGGGCCGAACTCGCGAGCCGCTGGCCGCGCTGACGCGCGCTCCGCCTCGGCGGCGACGGTCGTTGAGGCGGTCCGTTGCCCGAGCCGCTGCCGCGCCGGTCAGATGCGCACGTGGTGGTCGATGTCCTCACGGAAGCTGGTGAGGGCGTGGTCGGTCAGCGTGGGCCGGATGTCGGCGATCGCGGAGAGGAAGTCGGCGGTGCCGGCGGGCTCACCGGCGCGGTGAGTGAGTTCGCGTTCGAAGGCCTGCTGGGCGCCCTTGCGGGCGGCGTACTCGATGTCGGCCGGGGTGAACATGTCGGTCGCCTCGACCAGGCGGTCCAGGTCGACGGTCTCGGCCGCCGGGCCCAGGTAGCGGCGCCAGATGGCCAGCCGCGCGCCGGCGTCCGGCGGTCCGACGGGGATCAGGTAGTCGAACCGCCCCGGCCGCAGGAACGCCGGGTCCAGGGTGCGCAGCGAGTTGGTCGCGCAGACCAGCAGCCGGTCGTCGTGGTCGCGGAAGGCCGGGATCAGCTTCAGCAGCTCGTTGGTGACGCCGTGACCCGCCTCGACCGCCCGGCCCGAGCGGGCGGCGGCGATCTCCTCGACCTCGTCGATGAACAACAGCACGCTGTCCAGTTCGGCCAGGTCGGCGAAGACGTCGCGCAGGGAGGCCGCCAGGCCGCCGTCGACGCGGGCCGCCAGGCGGGAGGGGAAGAGTTCCACGAACGGCCACCCGAGCCGCGAGGCGACCGCCTTCGCGAAGCTGGTCTTGCCGGTGCCGGGCGGGCCGAACAGGATCACCGCCTTGGGCGGCCGGACGCCGTAGCGCTCGGCGACCTCGGGCTCGGCCAGTGGGAGCACGATCCGCTTCTCGATCGTCTCCTTGGCCTCCCGCATGCCCGCCAGCTGATCCCACAGGCCGCGGGGCAGGAACCGGCCGCCCAGCTCGGCGAGCAGCCCGGCGTCCCCGGAGGCGAGATGCTCGACCTTCTCGTAGTACTCCAGCCCCTCGATCCGCCGGTACCCCGAGTGCTGCAGCGCAGCCGTGCCGGTGGCGCCCGGCGACAGCAGCGCGCTGATCCGGCGCACGTCCGAGGCGCGCAGCCGCCGCTCGACCTCGGCGATCAAGGCGCTGCCCAGCCCGCGGTTGCGCCACGCGCCGGAGAGCGCGACCAGCAGGATCCACGCGCGGTCGCCCTCCGCCCGCGCCACCACGATGCCCACCAGCTCCTCCCCCACGACGGCCACCACCGCGGGTTGGCTGCCTCGGGCGGCGCCCATGACCTCCGACACCGGGAACACCGGCTGGGACAGGTCGGCCTGACGGCCCTGGTCCCAGAGCTGGATGGCCCGGTCGAGGTCGTCGTCGTGGAAGTCACGCAAGCGCCAGACCGTCACGGCACCCCTTCGTCGTCGCCTTCGTCGTCGTCCGGGGACAGCCCGGGCAACCGGCCGGAGAGGGGCCGACGACGCCCGGGCGGGGCAGGAACATCTGCGGTCCATTGTCGGCCGCGCGCCCACCTGCGGCGACTCGCGGCGGCTCGCTCAGCCGTGGGAGAAGCTGATCCTGGGCAGGACGCGGTCCAGCCAGGCGGGGGTGTGCCACGCGGCCCGGCCGGTGAGCCGGAGCAGGACCGGCAGCAGGACCAGGCGGACCAGGGCGGCGTCCAGCAGCACCGCGACGCCCAGCACGACGCCCATCTCCTTGGGCGGCAGCGGGCCCGACAGGGCGAAGGTGAAGAACACCGCGACCATGACCGCGGCCGCCGCGAAGATCACCCGGCCGGAGTGCGCGAGCGCGCCGACCAGCGCCTCACGCGGGTCCCCGGTGCGTTCGTAGTGCTCCTTCGCCGAGGCGAGGAGGACCGCCGACCGGCGGTCGGAGACGGAGAATCCGTGGAAACGGAGCACCGCGAGAGCGGGGAACGCGGCTGCCGGCTGGTTCGACCGTGCGGCAGAGGGGCTCGGCCCGTCGATCCGGCTCCCCACAGCAGAAGGACCCCTCGACCTCGGGGGCCCCTCTGCGTCCCGGTTGTGGCGGCGTCGGTGGGCGCCCCGGTCAGGCCCGGCTGCCGTCGAGGCGGTAAGGGACCGCGTAGTCCGGGATCATCCGGTGGGTCGGGGGCAGGGGGTGGAGGAGGTCCGGGGCCTGTGTGTGGATGGGGACGAGGACCTTCGGGGCGACGCGGTGGACGAAGGCATGCAGGTCGTCGGCGGTGGCGTGGCCGAAGGAACCGATGCGCAGCAGGGGGACGTCCAGGGCGGTGAGCCACTCGGTGAAGAGCTCCCAGCGGGACTCGAAGGGCCCGAGGGGTTCGCCGTTGGCGTGGAGCCAGACCGTCTTCGGGCCGAGCGGGAGGTCGCCGAGGTCGGCGATGGCGCTCAGGTCGCCGAGGTCCGGCTGGTAGACGAAGGCGCCCGGCTCGGCGCGCAGCGCGTCGAGGCCGACGGAGGACCAGGGCAGGACCTCGGGCACGCCCGCCTCGCGCAGGAACGCGGCGGTGCGGTCGCCCCAGACGATGCGGCGGCCGGCCGCCGCCGCGACCTCGAGGAACTCGGTGACGCGCTCGAGGTCGCGCGGGTAGAGCGCGAGCAGCACGAGGTCGCGGTCGGCGGCGGCGAGCGCGGCCGCGAAGTCGGCGCGGACGTCGTCCTCGGTGCGCGGGGGGCCGGGCGGGAGGCCCAGGCCCAGGGCGGTGCCCTCGGTGACGAGCATGTCGCAGCCCGCGGCACGCTCGGCGAAGTGCCAGGAGCGCTCGGGGTTACGGCCGTGGAAGCGGATGTCGCCGGTGAAGGCGAGGACGCCGTCCCCGGTGGTGACCAGGTAGCCGCTGGCCCCCGGGGTGTCGTGGTCGACGGTGATCCGCTCCACCGCCATCGGCCCGACCCGCACGGGCGTCTCGTCCGGCAGCGGCTGCCAGGCCGGGTCGCCGCCGGGCAGGCCGTCGCCGGCCGCCGACAGCGCGGTCAGCAGGGCGATCGTCGCCGGGGACGCGTGGACCGGGATGCGCGGGTCCACGAAGCCGGCCAGGCCGCAGTGGTCGATGTGGCCGTGGGAGATGAAGACCTCGGTGTCGGGGCCGGCCGCCCCGAGCGCGTCGCCGGCGTCCAGCTGGGCCGGGTCGTACACGCCCGCGATGCGGGGGGCCGCGCCGACGCGGAGGCGGTGGGCCAGCTCGCGGCCCGTGCGCGGCGCGACCGGGGGGCGGAACAGGTCGGCCTCACGGGGGATGTCCGTGCCGAAGTCGAGCAGGACCCGGTGCGAGCCCTCGGTGACGAGGATCTTGCTGGAGCCGATGAGGCCTACGCCGCCCCAGAATTCCACAGTTGTCATGAGTTGATGTGTGCTCACTGTCTAGATCGGTGCGTGTGCCCGGTCGGCGGTCTGGGACAGGGCCCAGGACGTGACGGCGGGCAGAAGGTCCTCGACGCGCGCGGCCGCGGCGGTGGCGGGGCCGTCGGCGCGACCGAAGCGGTCGATGTATCCGGTGGCGGCGCCGAGGGCGACCGCCGGTTCGATCTCGTTGCGGTAGTGGTCGCCGAGCGAGAACAGCGCCGAGGCGCTGCGCCCGCCGTCGAGCGCGGCGGCCATCCAGGCCCGCAGGCCCACCGGCTTTCCGGCGCCCGCGACGACCTCGTCGAAGGCGTCGGCGAGACCCATGCGGTCGAGCAGCGGCGCCAGGCCCTCCGCCGGGCTGTTGGTGGCCAGCACGATCCGCACGTCGCCGCGCAGTTCGGCGAAGAGCTCCACCAACGGCTCGACGACCTCCAGCGCGCAGGCGTCGTCGAGCATGTGGATCCGGCTGTCGAGGAACGCCTGCTGCGTCACCGCGTCGCCGAGCCCGAGGTCGGCGGCCAGCGCCTGCACCAGGCCCCAGCCGTCCTGCGCCTCCCGCAGCGCCTTCGCCTCGGCCGGATCGGCGGCGGCGTCCGCGGCGGCGACGCCCTCGACCAGGAAGCGCTCGAAGGTGTCGAGGAATGAAGTGGCGCGCTCGCTCGGCAGGTTGGCCGCGACACGCCGTGCGTAGAAGCGCACGGGGCCGTCGCCGCGGTACACCGTGCCGTCGAAGTCGCTGACCAGGATGGGCATGGTGTGGGGCACGGTCAGGTTCGGGTCACCCACGGACGCCTCCGGCTGCGGACAGGGCGCCTCGGATGAACTGCCGCTGCAGCACCAGGAAGAACGCCATCACGGGAAGGGTGGTGAAGGTGACCGCCGCCGCGAGCCCCGGGAAGTCCGTGCCCTCGGCGGAGGCGAAGGTGGACAGCCCGACCTCGACCGGCTGGACGGTGCTGGAGGAGTCCATGCTGCTGCTGGTCATGATGACCGGCCACAGGAAGGAGTTCCACGACCCGAGGAACACGTTGACGGCGATGATGACCAGCGCCGGCCGCACCATCGGGATGCCGATCGACCACAGCACCCGCAGTCGGGACGCCCCGTCCAGTGCCGCGGCGTCGAGGATCTCCTGAGGGATCGCCAGGAAGAACTGGCGGACCAGGAAGATGCCGAAGACGCTGGCGCCCCAGGGGATGATCTGGATCCAGTAGGTGTTCAGCAGGTGCAGGTCGCTGGCCAGGACGTAGTCCGGGATGATCAGCACGGTGCCCGGCATCATCAACACCGCCAGCACCAGCATGGTCAGGAACTTGCGACCGGGGAAGCGCAGCACGCCGAAGGCGAAACCGGCCAGCAGCGAGGTGGCCAGGCAGAGCAGGACGGTGCTGGAGGCGATCAGCACGGTGTTGCCGAACAGCCGGACCCAGGGCGCCGCATGCCAGGCGCGGGCCCAGTTGGACCAGTCCCAGTGGGGCAGCAGCACGGGCGGGAAGTCGCTGAACTCCCCGGGGCGGCCCAGCGAGATGACGACGGTCCAGTAGAAGGGGAAGACGAACGCGGCACCGATCAGCAGCGCCAGCGCGCGCCGGGCGAGACGCCCGGCGCGGCCGGTCTTGATGACGGACCGGATCCCCCGTGAGGAGGCGGTGGTCATCGTTTCAGCCCTGGGCCTTCGCGGCGGTGCAGGCGGTCTGCGCGGTACCGAGGGCCGCGGTGGGCGCCGCCCCGTTGTCCAGCACGTCCTGGATCGCGGTGGCCTCGTAGCCCTGGCACTTGAAGATCCAGCTGTGGGGCGGCAGGGCGAAGGCGGTGTCGAGCTCGGAGACGGCGGCGGTCTCGTAGGGGTTCTTGGCGACGAAGTCCTGCATCAGCGGCAGGGCCTGCGCGGTCACCGGCAGGTAGCCGGAGGTGGAGGCCCAGCCGGCCTGCTCGGCGGGGCTGGTGATGAACTTCAGGAACGCCCAGGCCGCGGCCTTCTGGTCGGTGCTGGCGTTCTTGAAGACCACGATGTTGGTGCCGGTCAGCTCGTTGACCGGACCGGCCGGGCCCGCCGGGAGGGCGGAGATGCCGAGGTTGAACTTGCCGCCGACGGTCGCCTTCTCGAAGCCGTAGCCGGCCGCCGAGGAGATGTCGAACGCGCCCTTCTTGGCGCCGAGCGCCGTCTCGCCCGGGTAGTTCTTTCCGGTGGCGAGGGCGCCCGCGTCCTTGAGCGACTTCAGGTAGGTGAGGGCCGTGACCGCGCCGGCGTCGTTCAGGTGCGGGGTGCCGTCGGCGTCGTACAGCGTGCCGCCGTTGGACTTGTCCAGGATCTCGAACCACTGGGTCCCGAAGGCGGCGGCGGTGGCCGAGCCCGGGTCGATGGTGGAGCCGGTGACGCCGTTCTTGGAGACCGCCTTCATCACCGAGGCGTAGTCGTCCCAGGTCTTCGGCGCGGCCTGGCCGTCGGCCTTGAGCATGTCGGCGTTGGAGAACAGGATCAGGACGCTCTTGTTGAAGGGCCACATCCAGGTCTTGCCGTCACCCAGGGCGAGGTCCTTCTGGACGCCCTTGTAGAAGGTCGACATCTCCGTGGGGGTGTCGGTGCCGGCCAGCTCGCTGATCGGGGTGAGCGCGCCGCCGGACTGGAAGTAGGACGCCCAGCTCTCGTAGGCCTGGCCCATGGTCGGCGCGTTACCCGCCTGGACCTCGGCCTTCTCCTTGGTGTACATGGTCGCGTAGTCCGGGTCGCCCTGGAGCTTGACCGTGATGTTCGGGTACTTGGCCTGGAAGTCGGAGACCAGCTTCTCCATGGCCGGCTTGAGGGTGCCGATGGTCATGGCCTCCTCGAAGGTGATGGTCACCGGCTTGGTGGGGACGGCCAGCTCCTGGCCCGACGCGGCCGGAGCCGTGGTCGTGGTGGCGGGCGTACCGCCGCCGGCGCAGGCGGACAGGCTGAGGGCCGCGAGCGAGGCGACGGCGGCGATGCGGTAACGCATGGTGGTTCCGTTCTTGTCTTGTGTGCGGTGGACGGTGAGGGTGACGCTGTCTCAGGTGAGCGCGGAGTCCGCCCCGGTGGCGGTGCGGCGCCGGACGAGGGTGAAGAAGACCGTGACGGCGAACAGGACGACCGCCAGCGCGGCGCCGTAGCCGGTGTCGCTCAGCACGAACGCCTCCTGGTAGACCAGGTAGCTGAGCGTGGTCGTGGCGTAGACCGGTCCGCCGTCGGAGAGTTGGTAGAACTGCGTGAACGCCTGGAGCGAGGTGATCGCGGTGATCGCGACGACGAAGACGGTGACCGGCCGCAGCTGGTGCCAGGTGATGTGCCAGAACTCCTGCCAGGCCGAGCAGCCGTCCATGCGGGCCGCCTCGCTGAGTTCGTTGGGCAGCACGGCAAGTCCGCCCAGGAACACCACCGTGGTGAACCCGACCTCGTGCCAGAGGCTGTAGACGATCACGGCCGGCATCGCGGAGGTCGAGGACTGCAGCCACTGCGAGGTCGGCAGGTGCAGGCTGTGCAGCATCCAGTCGGCCAGGCCGAAGCGCGGGTTGAAGATCCAGACCCAGATCATCGAGGTCGCGATCATCGGTGTGGCGTGCGGCAGGAACAGGGCCACGCGGGAGGCGTTGAGCAGGGCCCCGCCGCGTTGCAGCAGCAGCGCCAGCGCCAGTGAGAGCGCGGTCCCGCCGACCACCATCGCCCCGCTGAAGTACAGCGAGTGCCACAGGCTGGACAGGAACGTCGGCTGCGTGGCGTCGAAGAGCCGCTGGTAGTTGCCCAGGCCCCGGTAGACGGACATGGCCGGGTTGAGGGCGTTCCACTTCCACAGCGACACGTAGAAGGTGTAGCCGGTCGGCACGATGACGAAGGCGGCGAAGATCAGCACTGCCGGGGCGGAGTAGGCCCAGCCCCAACGGGTGGTGCGGAAGTCTCGGGCGGGAGCCCGGCGGCGGGGGCGGCGGCCGCCGGTCGCGAGGGCCGGCCGAGCCGTGGTCGTTGCGGTCACGGCCGGAACTGTCGCGAGCGAAGGTGTCCTCAAAACCAACGGTCGGTGACAAGTTACCGACGAGGTAGGCTACATCTCGCTGTGTCAGATATCCTGTAGTGTTCGGCACTTCTACAAGCAGCCGCCGCCCGCGTCGCGTCCGCGTCAGCAGCCGGGCACCCACCGTTCACGGGGAAGACACGCGAGGCGCCGCCCTACGCGCGTAGCAACAGGCCGGCGAGGAGGTCGAGGGCGCGCCGGTCGTCGTCAGGGCCGCCCGCCTCGTGCCCGTTGTAGCGCCAGACGGCGATCTCCTTCGGCCCGGCGTACGCGTGGTACGCGCCGAAGACGGTGGACGGCGGGACGATCGCGTCCATCAGCGCCGCCGAGAACCGCGCCGGGGCGGTCGCCCTGCGCGCGAAGTTGACGCCGTCGACGTAGGAGAGCGTCCGCAGCACGGCCTCCTCCTGGTCGCGGTGGACCGAGAGGTAGTCCGCGATCTCGCGGAACGGGGCGGCGTCGGTGACCACCACGCCTCGGGGGAAGTCGCACAGGAACGGCACGTGGGCGACCAGCGCCGCGATGCCGGGGGCGAGAGCGGCGACGGCGAGAGCCAGGCCGCCGCCCTGGCTCTGCCCGGCCAGGGCGATCCGCTCGGGATCGACGGGGTTTAGGCGGCGGACGGCGTCCACGGCCCGGACCGCGTCGGTGATCAGACGCCGGTAGTAGTAGGTCCGCGGCGTGCCGATGCCCCGGGTCATCACCCCGGGGACCTGCGGCCCGGCCGGGCCAGAGTCGGGGGTCGCGCCCCGGCTCCAGCCCGAGCCCTGCCCGCGCGTGTCCATCACCAGGTGGGCGTATCCGGCGGACGCCCAGAGCAGGTTCTCCAGCTCGTGCCCGCGGCCGCCGCCGTAGCCGACGTACTGGACGACGGCGGGGAGCGGTCCCCTCGCCCCGCGCGGCGCGCGCAGCCAGGCTTTGACCGGCTCCCCGCCGAAGCCGGGGAAGGTGACGTCGAAGGTGTCGACCGTGCTCAGTCCGGTGCCGACCGGCGTCAGCAGCACCTCGCCGCCGAACGAGCGGGCCTCGGCGAGGGTCTGCTCCCAGAAGGCGTCGAAGTCGTCCGGTTCGGTCTGCGCGCTGCGGTAGCGCCGCAGTTCGGCCTCGGACAGGTCCGTGTGCACGTGCGACCTCCCAGTACCTCAGCCGCGCCCGACGGCGTTGCCGTCGACGGCAGCGGCGTCGTCGACGGCGTCGACGGTGATGACGGGGTGGAGGCGCCGGGTGTGGTCGACCTGCCGGACCGGGCCGGTCAGCCGCAGCGGGACCGTCAGGCGGTGGTCGGTGCTGCTGGCGGAGATCCGCAGCTCCAGCTCGCCCGGCTCGACGATGCGGCGGCCCTCGCGTCCGGTGAAGGCGGCGAGGTCCGCGGGCAGCTCCAGCAGGACGCGGCAGCCCTCCCCCGCCTCCAGTGGGAGGCGCCGGTAGCCGACCAGGCGCTGGACCGGCTGCACGACGGAGGCCACCGGGTCATGCAGGTAGAACTGCACCACCTCGCAGCCGGCACGCTCGCCGGTGTTGCGGACCTCGAAGGCGAGCCGGAAGGCGCCGTCGGTGCCGGTCTCGGCGACGGCGACGTCGAGCGCGGACCACTCGAAGCGCGTGTAGCCGAGGCCGTGGCCGAATCCGTAGGCGGGGCTGGTGTCGGTGCTGGACACGTCGCTGGCCTGTGCGAGGCGGGCGGCCAGGTAGGTGGAGGGCTGGACGCCCTTGCGGCGCGGCACGCTGACCGGCAGCCGCCCGGAGGGGTTCACCCGCCCGCTGAGCACGCCCGCGATCGCCTCCGTCCCGGCCTCACCGGGGAAGAAGGACTGCACGATCGCGGCCGCCCGCGTCTCGGCACGGCCCAGCGCGTAGGGGCGACCCGCCAGCATGACGAGCACCAAAGGGGTGCCCGCGTCCAGCAGCGCGTCGAGCAACTGCTCCTGCACGCCGGGGAGTTGCAGCGACTCGGCGTCGCAGCCCTCACCGCTGGTGCCGCGCCCGAACAGACCGGCCCGGTCGCCCAGCGCGAGCACCACGACGTCGGCGGCGCGCGCCGCCGCGACCGCCTCGGCGAAGCCCTCGGTGCTGTCGCCGTCGACCGTCGCGCCGGTCGCGGCGGTGATCTCCGCATCGGGGAACTCCGCCGCCAACGCCTGGCGCAGCGTGGGCAGTTCGATGCCGACCGGCACCTCGGGGTGCTGCCCGCCGACGTGCACGGGGAAGGCGTAGCAGCCGAGCACGGCCGTCGGCGCCTCGGCGTTGGGCCCGATCAGCGCGATGCGGGCGGGCCGGCCGAGCGGCAGTGTGCCGTCGTTGCGCAGCAGCACGACGGCCTGCTCCGCCAGTTCGCGGGCCAGACGCCGGTTGGCGGGGCGGTCCAGGTCGACGCTGCCGCGCAGCGCCTCCGGCGCGTCCAGGTCGGCTCCGGCGAGCGCCCGGGGAACGGGGTTCCAGTCGGGGTCGAGCAGCCCGAGCTCGGCCTTCTGGACCAGGACCCGGCGCAGCGCGCGGTCGACCAGCTCCTCGGGGACCACGCCCGCCTCCACGGCGTCGAGCAGCGGGCGGCCGAAGGTCTTGACGGTCGGCAGCTCGACGTCGACGCCACTGGCGAGGGCGAGCCCCGCGGCCTCCTCCCAGCTCCCGGCGACTCCGTGCAGCAGCTTGAGGAAGGCGATGCCGAAGTAGTCGGCGACGACGGTGCCGTCGAAGCCCCAGGTGTCCCGGAGCAGGCCGGTGAGCAGGTCCCTGTCGGCGGCCGAGGGGATGCCGTCGGTGTCGGTGTAGGCGTGCATGACCGAGCGCGGGCGGCCCTCGCGCACGGCCATCTCGAACGGCGGCAGGATCACGTCGGCGCGCTCGCGCGCGCCCATGGTGACGGGTGCGAGGTTGCGTCCGGCCCGGGAGGCGGAGTACCCGGCGAAGTGCTTGAGCGTGGCGACGATCCCGGCCGACTCCAGGCCCTGCACGTAGGCGGTCGCCAGGGTGCCGACGAGGTAGGGGTCCTCCCCGATGGTCTCCTCGACGCGACCCCAGCGGGCGTCGCGCACGACGTCGAGCACCGGGGCCAGGCCCTGGTGAACCCCGACGGCGCGCATGTCGGCGCCGATGGCGGCGGCCATGGTGCGCACCAGCTCGGGATTGAAGGCCGCTCCCCAGGACAGCGGGACGGGGTAGGCGGTGGCGCCCCAGGCCGCGAAGCCGGCCAGGCACTCCTCGTGGGCGAGCGCGGGTATGCCGAAGCGGTTGGCCGCGGCGATGCGCTGCTGGGAGCGGGCGAGCGAGAGGGCGCCGAGGGCGGCGTCCACGGGTGCGGTGCCGAAGGGGCGGGTCAGCTGGCCCAGGCCGTGCGGCAGCAGCTCGTCCAGGTCGGGCGGCTCCTCCATCTCGTGCTGGTGCGGGGCGACCTCGCCGCCCTCGTCGGAGGCGCCCACCCAGACGCCGACGAGCTGGGCCGTCTTCTCGGGCAGGGTCATCGCCGCGACCAGCGCGTCGGCCCTCGCCCCGGGGTCGAGGGTGACGTCCTGCCAGACGGGGGCGACGGGCTCGGTCCGGACGGCGGGGTTCATGTTGACGGTCACTTTCCTCCGACCCCCATGAGCCCCTGGACGAGGGCGCGACGGGCGAACAGGTAGACGACGAAGATGGGGAGCATCGACAGCACCACGGCGCTGAGCAGGCCGGGGACGTCGACGCCGTGCTCGGTCTGGAAGTTGTACAGACCAAGGGTGATGACCTTGGTGGAGTCCGACTGGGTGAGGATCAGGGGGAAGAGGAAGCCGTTCCAGGCCTGGAGGGCCGAGAAGACGACGATGGACGAGAGCCCGCCCTTGGACAGCGGCAGGACCAGCTGCCGGAAGACCCGCCACGGAGAAGCGCCGTCGATGGCCATCGCCTCGTAGAGGTCGGGGGTGATGTCGCGCATCGCGCCGGTCAGCACGAGCGTGCACACGGGCATGGAGAACGCGGCCGTGGGCAGGATGACGCCGATCAGGTGGTCGTAGAGACCGGCCTTGCTGATCACGTAGAACATCGGCACGATCACCGCCTGCGCGGGGACGGCGAGTCCGAGCAGGAACACCCGGAAGACGACGCTGATGGTCCGTCCCTTGGCGCGCACGATCGCGTAGGCGAGCGGCGGGACCACCAGCAGCACGATGCCGACGACGCTGACGGTGACGATCAGGGTGTTGAGGAAGTCCTGGCCGAACCCGTTGTCGAAGGCGCTGAGGTAGTTGCTCAGCGTCAGCTGCGAGGGGAAGCTCAGCGGACCCTGGGTCGAGTAGTTCGAGGTGGTGCGCAGGGTCGATATCAGCAGCACGTACAGCGGCAGGCCGACCAGCGCGAGCCAGACCAGGGAGCCGAGCCCGGCGAGGTAGTTGGGGCGTTGGGCGTTGGGGCGCTGCCGCATCAGATGCCCTCCGCCGTGCTGCGCATCTTGTCGTAGCCGGAGATCCGGACCACGGCCAGCGAGATGAGCGTGGCGACGACGACCAGGACCAGGGCGATGGCCGAGCCGGCGCCGAAGTCGAAGTTCTTGAAGCCCTGCTCGTACATGTAGTAGGCGCTGACGGTGGTGTCGGTGCCCGGCCCGCCCTGGGTGAGGATGAGGACCGTGTCGAAGGTGGTGAGGCCGCCGACCACCATGAGGATCACCGAGGTGATCATGGTGTTGCGCAGCTGCGGCAGGGTGATGTGGAAGAACTGCCGGACCGTTCCCGCCCCGTCGATCGCTGCGGCCTGATAGAGCACCTGCGGGACGGCACGGGCGCCGCCCTGGTAGAGCAGCGCGTGCAGCGGCGTGAACTGCCACATGCCGACGAAGGTCAGCACCGCGATCGAACCGGCCTGGCTGCCGAGCAGGTTGCCGTTGCCGAACAGCCAGGGCAGCTGGCCCGGGAGGCCGAAGTTGGGGTCGAGCAGGGCGCGCCACAGCACCGAGACCGCAGTCGCGGAGAGCAGCAGCGGAACGAAGAAGATCGCCGACAGCACGGCCCGGTTGCGCTGGTGCCCGGCGGCCCAGACGCCCAGCAGGATGCTGATCGGCGTCTGGGTGACCACGCCGAGCACGGTCAGCACCAGGGTGAGCCAGATGCTCTGGGTCATCACCGGGTCGTCGAACAGCTTGGTCCAGTTCGCCAGCCCGTTGAAGTGCGGCGAGGTGATGCCGTCCCAGCTGGTGAAGGAGAGCACGGCGACGAGCACCAGCGGGAGGATGGCGAACAGCAGGAAGAAGACGGTGGCGGGCACCGCCCAGGCGAAGCCTGGGCGGGTCGCCCCGACGCCGGGCCGGCGCGCCTTGAGGCGGCGCCGGCCGAGCTCGGTCGTGAAGGAGAGTGCACTCATCGTCCGGCCGCTCAGGAGTTGCTCAGCGACTGCATCTGCGCGATGAAGCCGTTCGTGTCGATCTTGCCGTCGAAGAACTCCTGGACGGCGGTGTGGATGGTGGTGGTCGCCGCCGGCGGGTAGGCCTGGTCCCAGGACAGCTGGAACGAGGGCGCCGCCTTGACCAGGTTGAACTGGAACTGCGAGTAGGCGGGGCTGGCGGAGGTGGCCAGGAAGTTCGCCGTGTTGGTGGTGGTCGGCAGGTTGCCGATGCCCAGCTGGGCCTTCACGAACTCGTCGGAGTACATGAGCTTGAGGAAGGCCGCGACGGCGTCGGGGTGCTGGGTCTTCTTCAGCACGGAGTAGAAGTTGTTGGTGTTGCCGACGACGTCGTTCGGGTCGCCCTTGCCGCCGCTGACGCTCGGGAAGGCGCTGTAGCCGAGGTCGTTCTTGGCGAAGTCCGGATTGCCGGACTGCTGGGTGGAGTACTCCCACGAGCCCATCAGCTCGAAGGCGGACTTGCCCTTGGCCAACAGCGCCGGGGACCCGCCGTCGGTGAACTTCACCGAGTCGAAGTTGCTGCCGAAGGCTCCGGCGTCGATCAGCTGCTTGAGCATGCCGAGGGCCTTGACGCTGTCCGCGCTGGACCACGCGCTCTTGTCCCCGGCGAGCGCCTTCTCGAACAGGCCCGGCCCGGCGACCCGGTCGTAGACGTACTCGAACCACATCTGGGTGGGCCACTGGTCGCCGCCGCCGAGCGCGATCGGCGTGAGCCCCTTGGCCTTGAGCACCTTGACGTCGTTGATCAGGTCGTCCCAGGTCTGCGGGGCGCTGAGGCCGGCGCTCGCGAGGACCTGCTTGTTGTCGAAGAGCAGCACGGGCTGAGTGCCGCGCATCGGGACGCCGTAGGAGTGGCCGTCGATCACCGCGGTGTTGAACACGGACGGGAGGAAGTTGTTCTTCAGCCCCGGATCCTTGGCGATCATGCTGTCCAGCGGGAGCAGCAGGTTGTCCTTGACGTACGGCGCGATGCTGCCGCCGCCCCAGTTGAAGAAGATGTCCGGGGCCTGCGGGGTGTTGATGATCGTGTTGAGCTTGGACTGGTAGTCGGCGCCGGGGATGGTGTCCAGCACCGCCTTGACCTTCGAGGTCTTGTTGAAGGTGTCGACGATCTGCTTCTCGACGGTGTTGCCGGCGTCGCCGTAGACCAGGACGTGGATCGTGCCCGAGTCGGCGGACGCGGAGCCGGATCCTCCGCCGGACCCGCACGCGGCGGTCAGACCGACTACCAGCGCGGTCGTCGCCGCGAGGGCGGCGAATCTGTTACGGGACGCTCTGTTGCGAACGCTGACACGAAGAGAACCCATGGCCTGCCACTCCGTCGATTGTTTCGAAGAGATTGCCGAATGTTGTGGGAAACTTAGGCGGAGCGTCGACCAGCGTCAAGGGTCTGGAAGCTGTGGGTTCGGACGTACCGCTCGGCCTTCCGACCAGCTAGCATCCGTCCGTGGGGTCCCGACGACACCGGACTTCACCGCGGACTTCGCACACCAGGCGGCACAGGAGGGGCTCGTGACCAGAGCGGCGACACTCGCCGAGATCGCGCGTGAGGCGGGGGTGTCCACACCGACTGTTTCGAAGGTCCTCAACGGCCGGGCGGACGTGGCGCCGGCCACCCGCGAGCGGGTGGAGGAGCTGCTCCACCAGCATGGCTACCAGCGGCGACGAGGCAGCAGCGCCCCGTCAAGCCCGCTGCTCGAGCTCGTCTTCCACGAGCTGGAGAGCGCCTGGGCGATGGAGGTCATCCGGGGGGTCGAGAACGTCGTCCGCGAGGAGGGGATGAACGTCGTCCTGTCGGAGTCCGCCGGGCGGTTGAGCCTCGGGCAGTCGTGGACGGACGGCGTGCTCTCGCGCCGCCCGATCGGCGTGGTCCTGGTGCTGTCCGGGCTGGACCAGGCCCAGCAGGCGCAGCTGACCAGCCGCGACATCCCCTTCGTGGTGATGGACCCGGCCGGGGACCCGGGCCAGGACGTGCCCGCGGTCGGCACGACCAACTGGAACGGCGGCCTCGCCGCCACCCGCCACCTGCTCGACCTCGGCCACCGCCGGATCGGCATGATCGCCGGACCGCGGCCGATGATGTGCAGCCGCGCCCGGATCGACGGGTACCGGGCCGCGCTGGAGACGGCCGGCGTCACGGTCGTCCCCGCGCTGATCCGCGAGGGCGACTTCCACCACGAGTCCGGCTACCGGGAGGGCCTGGAGCTGCTGCGCCTGCCGGACCGGCCCACCGCGATCTTCACCGGGAACGACCTGCAGGCACTCGGACTGTACGAGGCCGCACGGGAGTTGGGCCTGCGGATACCGGAGGATCTCAGCGTCGTCGGCTTCGACGACCTGCCCGTCGCCCGCTGGGTCGGCCCGCCGCTCACCACCGTGCGCCAGCCGCTGACCGAGATGGCCGAGGTGGCCGCGCGCATGGTGATCGACCTCTCCCGCGGCCACCAGCCCGCCACCCTGCGCGTCGACCTGGCAACCACCCTGGTCGAGCGCAGCAGCACGGCCCCTCCGCCGAGGGCTGACGAGGGCTGACGAGGACCGACGAGGGCTGACCGGGAACTGACGCAGCGTTTCGCAACTTTCGAACGAGTATCGCAGGGTTGACCGAGAAAGGCGCATCCGTGCACAACTGGGCAGGCAACGTCGAGTTCGAGGCGGCCCGCGTCCACCGGCCGCGAACGGTCGAGGAGGTCGGCCGGCTCGTCGCGGGGGCCGAGCAGGTCAAGGTGCTGGGCAGCGGCCACTCCTTCAACCGCGTGGCGGACACCCGCGGCGACCTGCTCGTGCTGGACGACCTGCCGCGCGGCGTGGAGGTCTCCGCCGACCGGCGGTCCGTCACCGTCACCGGCTCGATCCGCTACGCCGAACTCGCCCGGGAGCTCCAGGCGCGCGGCCTCGCGCTCGCCAACCTGGCCTCGCTGCCGCACATCTCAGTCGCCGGCTCGTGCGCCACCGGGACGCACGGCTCGGGGAACGGCCTCCAGAGCCTCGCCTCGGCGGTGACGGCACTGCGGTTGGTCACCTCGGACGGGGAACCGCTCACGGTCGACCGCGAGAAGGACCAGGACCGCTTCGCGGGATCGGTGGTCGCCCTGGGCGCGCTGGGCGCCGTCGTCGGCCTCACCCTCGCGGTCGAGCCAGCCTTCGAGGTGGCCCAGTGGGTCTACGACGACGTGCCGCTGGACCGGATCGCCGCGCGGTTCGACGAGGTCTTCGGCGCGGCCTACAGCGTGAGCGCGTTCACCGACTGGGGCGGGGACACCGCGAGCGTGTGGGTCAAGCGCCGCACCGATCGCGAGGGCGGCGCGCACCTGGGCGCGCGCTGGATGGACGGCCGCCTCGCCGACGGTCCCCGGCACCCGGTGCCCGGGCTCTGCCCGGTGCACTGCACCGCACAGCTCGGCCTGGCCGGCCCCTGGCACGAGCGGCTGCCGCACTTCCGGCCGGACTTCACCCCCAGCGTCGGAGAGGAGCTCCAGTCGGAGCTCCTGCTGCCGCGCGAGGCGGCGCCCGCGGCCGTCGCGGCGATGCGCGGGCTCGGGCCGCGGATCACACCGCTGCTGCTGACCTCCGAGATCCGCACCGTGGCGGCGGACGAGCTGTGGCTCAGCCCCGCTCACGGCCGCGACTGCGTCGCCGTCCACTGCACCTGGCGCCCGGCCTTCGAGGCGGTGCGGCAGGCGATCGCCCTGATCGAGCGGGAGTTGCTGCCGCTGGGCGCCCGCCCGCACTGGGGCAAGCTCTTCGCGCTCGCCCCCGAGGCCGTCGGCGCGCTCCACCAGCGGGGCGAGGACTTCCGCCGCCTCATGACGGAGCTCGATCCGCGCGGCGCGTTCCGCAACGACTTCGTCGCGGCGGCCTTCCCCCGGCCGTGAACACGGCGGCCGACCCGTCGCGTGTCCGTCAATTCACCCGGTCGGCAGCGCCGGAGGGTCCCTGAGCTGGCCTTCCGCCGCATTCTCCGACTCCCGGCCGCGGTTTCGGTGCGTATGCGGTGCTTGACTCTCGGTGACCGCGGGGCTTGACTGCGAGCGACCGTCGCCGTCTCGTCGGCATCCCTCTCCCACCCGCTCGGCCTGCCCCCTCGCGAGGCTCGGCTGTTCGCTGATGCCGGCGGGTCGGCGCGGAGCCCGGCGAGCGCGGCTTCCCGCTCCCTGTCCCTTCGGAGGACTGCGCATGCCCGAAACCCTCGATGCCGGTCAGCCTGGCGAACCGTCACCCCTCTCACGCCGACGCCTGATCCAGCACGCCACCGTGGCCGGTGCCGCCACCGTCGCGGCGGGACTGGCCCTGGACGGCGCCCTGGCCGGCAGCGCCGAGGCGGCGCCACGGCCGTACCCGGCAGCGCGGCCCCATCGCGGAACGCCGGACGCACCGAGCGCGCCCCGGAGTGACGAGCCCTTCGTGGTCCGGGTCGTCGACGCCCGCACCGGCGAGATCGACATCTTCCACGGCCACCAGCACCGCCGGGTCCGCGACCAGAAGCTCGTCGCCGAGCTGCTGCGCGCCGCGCACTGACTCCGGCTCCACCCTCCCAGCGCCGGGGCCTCCCCCGTGGGCCCCGGCCCGGAACCCCCCTGTCCTGAGGTCCCCTCACCCCGTCTGCGAGGTACGGCTTGTCCTCCCACCGCGAAGCACCCGAGATCGCCAAAGACCCGGTCGCCGACAGCACCGACCTGTACGCGTTCGTCAGCCCCGACGACCGCGACACCGTGACGCTGATCGCCAACTACATCCCGCTCCAGAACCCGGCGGGCGGCCCGAACTTCTACGAGTTCGGCGACGACGTGCTGTACGAGATCCACATCGACAACGACGGTGACGCGCGCGCGGACGTCACCTACCAGTTCCGCTTCACCACCCACCTGCGCGACCGGAACACCTTCCTCTACAACACCGGCCAGATCACGTCCCTGGACTCGCCGAGCTGGAACCGCTTCCAGACCTACACGGTCACCCGGGTCGAGGCCGGCGGGCGCAGCACCGTGCTGGGCAAGGACCTGATGTGCCCGCCGTGCAACATCGGCCCGCTGTCGACGCCGGACTACCCCAAGCTCGCCCGCGAAGCCGTGCACCGCCTGGGCGGCAACCGCAGGGTCTTCGCCGGCCAGCGCGCGGAGGGCTTCTACGTCGACCTCGGGTCCATCTTCGACCTCGCCGACCTGCGGCCCTTCCAGTCGCTCCAGGTCTTCGCCAAGCAGCAGGGCCTGCCGAACCAGCCCGGGGTGAACACCACCAAGGAGCTCAACGTCCACAGCATCGCTCTGCGGGTCCCCGTCGAGGAGCTGACCCGCCACGGCTGGCACGGCAGGGACGTCGAGGACCCGCGCGCGGTCATCGGCGTGTGGACCACCGCGAGCCGCCGCGCCTCGCGCATCATCGAGCGGGGCAGCGGCGAGGACTGCGAGTCGGGGCCCTTCGTCCAAGTCTCGCGCCTCGGCAACCCGCTGGTCAACGAGGTCCTGATCCCGATGTCCCGCAAGGACGAGTGGAACGCCCTGCCCCCGTCGGACGACAAGCGGTTCGCCTCCTACGTGGCCAAGCCCGAGCTCGCGGGGCTGCTGCCGGTGCTCTACCCGGGGGTGTTCCCGCACCTGGCGGCGCTGGACGCGTCCGGCAAGCCCCGGACCGACCTGCTCGCCATCCTGCTCACCGGCATCCCCAAGGGCATCGTCCCCGGATTCCAGAACTTCACCGGCAGCACCGAGGCCGACATGTTGCGCCTCAACGTCGCGATCCCGCCCACGCGCCGCCCGAACATCCTCGGCCTGATCGGCGGCGACCCGGCCGGATTCCCCAACGGGCGCCGGGTCTTCGACGACGTCGTCACCGTCGAGCTGCGCGCGATCGCGGGCCTGACCTACGCGCTCGTCGACCCCTCGTACCACCCCGACGCGGCGGCCGGTGAGATCACCGACGGGCTCGACAACCACTCGCCCGGCACCCCCTACCTGGACCACTTCCCGTACCTGGGCGTGCCGTACGACGGGTACCACCACCCCGCCTCCTGATCCCACGGCCGCATCCGCTCCGGTGCCCGGGCGACCACCGTCCGGGCACCGGAGCCGACCCGCCCCCGAAGGAGCCGGTCATGACCCACCCCGACCTCCGCGAGCACCACGCCGAACTGCCCCACCAGCACGCTCCCCTGCCCGCGCCGTCCCACGAGGGCAGCGTCCTCCTCGACATCGGCGCGGGGACGGGAGCCCTGGTCATCCACGCCTCCGACGCCGACGACGGGCTGGAGATCCACGCCAGCCCCGAGGGCCGGCCGGAGCAGCGCACCCACGCGGCCGTCCGCCCGCGCCACCTCCCGGACCGCACCGTGTACGCGGCCGTGCTCACCCCGCTCCCCGTGGGCCGCTACACCGTCTGGCAGCGGGACGACACCCCGCACGGCGTCGTCACCGTCGCCGACGGCGAGGTCAGCGACTACCGCTGGGCCTGACGCGCCGACGTCTCGGCGGAGCCGGAGCTCAGGCGAGCCCGTTGACCAGCCCGGTAAAGACGAAGGGCAGGCGGGCCGCGGCCGGGACCACGAACGGTGCGAGCGCCGACCGCTGACGGGTCCACAGCAGCGCCTGCGTGAGCGCGCGATGGCGACGGGTGACCCGACGCCACGCGCGCTCGTACGCGTCGGGTCGGCCCGCGTGGACGCAGGCCACCAGGGCGGCCGCGCCGGACAAGGCCAGCGACAGGCCCTCCCCCGTCAACGCGTCGACGTACCCGGCCGCGTCGCCCACCAGCAGCACCCGGCCGGCTACCCGCGTCCGCGCGCGCTGCCGCATCGGCCCCGCTCCCCGGACCGGCCCGGCGGCGGCCCCGCGCAGCCGCTCGTCGAGCGCCGGAAAGGACGCGAGGTGCTCCTCGAAGGAGCCGCGTCCGGCGGTCAGCACGGCGACACCGACCAACGCGGGCGCCAGCGGCGTCACATAGGCCTCGGCGTGCTCGGACCAGTGCACCTCGACGCAGTCGGACCAGGGGGCGACGGCGAAGTGGCGGCGCAGCCCGTGACGGCGAGGGCCGAGCACCGGCCGGTCCAGACCGAGCGCGCGCCTGGTCGGCGAGTGGAGGCCGTCGGCGGCGGCGAGGTAGCGGGCCTCGAGCCCGGCGGCGCGCACGCGGTCGCCCTCCTGGCGCACGCCGTCCACGCGGAGCGGCAGCACCCGGACGCCCAGCTGCCCGGCCCGTCGCGCGAGCGCGGCGTGCAGGTCGGTGCGCCGCACGCCCAGGCCCGGCGCGCCGTGGAAGCGCGCCTCGGCCCGCCGTACCTCGTCGAGGTAGCGGATGCCGCGCAGCGGCCGCCCGTCGACCTGGACGCCGAGCGCGCTGAGGGCGGCCGCGCCGCCGGGCATGAGCCCCTCGCCGCACGCTTTGTCGATCGGGCCCGGGCGGGGCTCGGCCACGACCACGTCCAGACCGGAGAGCGCGGCGTGGATGGCGGTGGCGAGCCCGGCCGGACCGCCCCCGGCCACCAGGAGGTCGATCACCCTGCCGTCGCCAGGCCCAGAGCCAGCGCGGTGTTCTCGCAGCGGACCCGGGTGACCAGCAGCGGCCAGTTGAGCAGGGTGAACACCGCTGCGGTGATCCAGTTGCCGTGGACCAGCGGCAGCGCGAGGCCTTCGAGGACCACGGCGAGGTAGTTGGGGTGCCGCAGCCACCGGTAGGGCCCGCGGTCCACCAGGGGCAGCCCCGGGACCACGATGACCCGGGTGTTCCAGCGCGGCCCGAGCGTGGTGATGCACCACCACCGCAGCGCCTGGGCCGCCAGCGCGACGGCGAGGGCGGGCCAGCCCAGCCAGGGCACGAAGGGCCGGTGCAGCAGCCCGGTCTCCAGCAGGCAGCCGGCCAGCAGGCCCGTGTGCAGGGCGACCATCACGGGGTAGTGCCCGGCGCCCCGCTCGACGCCGCCGCGCGCGCGGCTCCAGCGGGCATGCCGCTGGGCGGTCACGAGCTCGGCCAGCCGCTCCAGGGCGACCAGCAGGACCAGGACGGTGTACGGGTTCACGGCTCTCACGGTGTTCACGGCGCTCCCGGCGTCACGGCGTTCACGGCGTTCATCGGCGGCTACCAGCGCAGGAGGACGAGTTCGACGCAGAATCCGGGCCCCATCGCGAGCAGCAGCCCCGGCGTGCCCGGGGGCGGCGGCCGCAGCGCGAGGGTGTCCCGCAGGATGTGCAGCACGGAGGCGGAGGACAGGTTGCCGACCTCGGCGAGGGAGCGCCAGGTCAGCTCCAGGGCCCGCGCGGGCAGATCCACGGCGTCGCGCACCGCGTCGAGCACCTTCGGGCCGCCAGGGTGGCAGACCCAGGCCGTCACGTCGCCCGCCTTGATCTCGTGGTCGGCGAGGAAGCCGTGCACGACGGGCCCGAGCTGACCGCGCACCAGGTCGGGCAGGTCGGAGCCGAGCATGATGTGGAAGCCGGTGTCGCCGATGGTCCAGCCGAGCAGTTCCTCCGTGCCGGGGAAGAGGTGGCTGCGGGTGGCGACGATCTCGGGCCCGTCCGGGGGGACGCCGTCCCGGCGGGAGCCGACAGCCAGGGCGGCGGCCGCGCCGTCGCCGAACAGCGCGCCCGCGACCAGGTTCTGCATGGAGGCGTCGGCCCGTTGCAGCGTGAGGGAGCACAGCTCGACGGAGAGCAGCAGCGCCGTCTCCTCGGGATGGCCGGTCAGGTAGTCGTGCAGCCGCGCCAGGCCCGCGGCCCCCGCGACACAGCCCAGGCCGAAGACCGGTACCCGCTTCACGTCCGGCCGCAGGCCAAGGCTCGCGGCCAGCCGCGCCTCCAGCGAGGGCGCGGCGATGCCGGTCACCGAGGTGGAGACGACCAGGTCGACGTCCCGGGCGTGCAGCCCCGCCTGGTCCAGCGCGCCCTGGATCGCGTCGCGACCGAGGTCCAGCGCCCCGTGCACGAACGCGTCGTTGCGCGCGCCGAACCCGTCCAGGCCGGCGTACTCGTCGATCGGCAGCACGAGGTGACGCCCCGTCACCCCGGACGAGGCGTGGACCCGCTCCAGGACCTCCCGGTCCCCACGCGGCAGCCGACACGCCGAGCCCACCATACGAGTGATCTCACCCTGCGGGTACCAATTCGGCGGCAAGGCCCCCTGAACCGCGACAATCCGGGTCATTCGGCCATCGTAGGCCTCACCCGGCCCGGATCCCACCATGCCCGCCTCCCCGCGCGTGGCTGACCCCCGTCGGACGCCGTGTCAGGGCGCGCCTGTCCGCCACGTGCCGGCCGAGCGGCGCGGCGGTGCTGGGCCCGGCGGGCAGGGGCCTAGCATCGGGGGGTGCCCGTGGAAGCGATCGAGCGAGGGGGCGGGGTGCCGGGCGGCCTGGTGTCGGCCGCGCATCCCGCGCCGGCGTTCGCGGTGACCGGCATGGCGACCGCGCTGGCCGTCGCCGTCGGCCGCGGTCCGGCCGGGTGCCTGCTGGTGGGCCTCGCCGTCCTCGCCGGTCAGCTCTGCGTCGGGTGGAGCAACGACGTCATCGACGTGCGGCGCGACATCGCGGCGGGACGCCGCGACAAGCCGCTGGCCGCCGGGGCGCTGACCACCTCCACGGCGCGCGCCGCGGCCTGCGGGGCGGGTGTCGCCTGTGTGCCGCTCTCGCTCGCCTCCGGGCCGACGGCGGGGGCCGCACACCTGACGGGGGTGGCCTCGGCGCTCGCCTACAACGCGGTCCTCAAGCGGACTCGTTGGTCCTGGCTCCCGTACGCGCTCGCCTTCGGTCTGCTGCCGGCCTTCGTCACCCTCGGTCTGCCGGGCCACCCGTGGCCGCCTGCCTGGCTGCTCGCCGCCGCCGCGCTGCTCGGAGTCGGCGCTCACCTCACCAACGTGCTGCCGGACATCGACGCCGACCTCGCCGACGGCATCCGCGGGCTCCCCCACCGCCTGGGCGCCGCCCGCAGCCGGGCCCTCGCCGCGCTCGCGCTGCTGGGCGCGTCCCTCCTGCTGGCCCTCGGGCCGCCCGGCCCGCCGGGCGCGCTGGGGTGGACGGGCTTGGCCCTCGCCGCCGCGCTGACGGCGGCCGCCGCCCTCCCCCGCGCGCGGCGCGCGGACAGCCGCCTGCCGTTCCTGCTCACCATCGGCCTCAGCGCCCTCGACCTCGCCCTGCTGCTCCTGCGCGGCGCCGCCCTGCGCTGAGGGCGGGGCCTCCGCACCACGGGAAGGACCAGATCATGGACGGATCCGCGCCCGGCGCCGGAGGCCCGCGCCTGGACCTCGCCGCCTTCGAGGAGCTGCGGCGGCAGGTGCACCGGCTCGCCCCGGCCGGGAGCCCGGCGCGCGGCGCTCTGGAGCACCTCACGGCGGAGCGCGTGCTCGCCGCCGTGAGGGAGGTGCGGACGGGGCGTCATGTGGGGCTCGGCGCGCCCGTGGCGACGGAGCCGGGCCCGGGGAACCCGGATCCGGCCCGGCATCCGATGACCGGCGCGGTCGCGGGCCGGATGCGCGGACAGGGGCTGGAGTTCGCCCGCGACCGGATCGAGATGAACGTGCACGGCGACGTCGACAGCCACTTCGACGCGCTGTGCCACGTGGTCTACGAGGGCACCCTGTACGGGGGCGTCTCGGCGGACACGCTGACGGACGCGGGGGCCGGCGCGCTCTCGGTCACCGCGGCCGAGGCCGGGATCGTGGGCCGGGGGGTCCTGCTCGACATCCCGGCCGTGCGGGGCGTGCCGTGGCTCGAGCCGGGCGAGGTCGTGACGGCCGACGACCTGCTGGCCGCCGAGGAGGCGCAGGGAGTGCGGTTCGGCCCGGGGGACCTGCTGTTCGTGCGGGTCGGGCACCGTCGCCGCCGGCACGAGCTCGGCCCGTGGGACGCCTCCGAGAGCCGCGCCGGTCTTCACCCGGCGGCGGTGACTCTGCTGGCCGAGCGGCGGATCGCCGTCCTCGGGAGCGACAGCAACAACGACTGCGCCCCGAGCCCGGTCGACGGGGTCGGCTTCCCCGTCCACGTGCTCGCGATCCACGACCTGGGGCTGCCCCTGCTCGACTACCTGCAGTTCGAGGAGTTGGCGCCGCTGTGCGCGGCCGAGGGCCGCTGGTCGTTCCTGTGCGTGGTCGCTCCGCTGCGGCTGCGCGGCGGCACCGGCTGCCCGGTCAATCCCGTCGCGGTGCTGTGACGGCGGACGCTCACTCCGAGGGCCGGGCGACACGGCCGCCGTAGTGATCGGCCGAGACGCGGCGCCAGAAGACACGGTAGGTCCAGCCCTGGTAGGCCAGCACCACCGGGAACAGCACGATCGCCACCACGGACATGACCTTGAGCGCGTAGTTCCCCGAGGCCGCGTTGCCGACGGTGATGTCGTACGCGGGGTTCGTACTGGACACGACGAGGCGCGGGTAGAGGTCGACGAAGACCGACAGCACACAGGTGGCGATGGTGAAGGTGGTGGCCGTGAAGGCCCAGCCCTCGTGACCGGCCGTCACCAGCCAGGCGGCGGCGAGCACGAAGAGGACCGCGATCAGCTGCATGATGCTCGGCAGCACGCCCTTGCCGGCGGTGGAGTGGGTCCACGGCAGGAACGCGAGCACGGCCAGGGCGGTGACCGGGGCGATGCGCCGGGCCAGCAGCCGGGCCCGGCCGCGGACGGTGCCGGTGGTCCGCAGCGCGAGGAAGACCGCGCCGTGCAGCAGGCAGAGCAGCACCAGCGTCACTCCGGTGAAGACGGCGTACCCGGAGAACAGGTCGGCGAACGAGCCGGAGAACTCCTGGTTCTGGCCGACCGGGATGCCGTGCAGCATGCCGCCCAGCATGACGCCGAGGAAGAACGGGACCAGCAGGCTGCCGACGGTGAGCGTGGCCTCCCAGGTCCTGCGCCAGCCGGAGCGCTCGACCTTGTCGCGGAACTCGAAGGAGACCCCGCGCAGGATGAGCCCGACCAGGATCACGACCAGCACCAGGTAGTAGCCGGAGAACAGGGTGGCATACCAGCCGGGGAAGGCGGCGAACATGGCCGCGGCGGCGACGATCAGCCACACCTCGTTGCCGTCCCACAGCGGTCCGATCGTGCCGATCGCGGCGCGTCGGCCCGGCTCGTCCCTGGCCACCACGGTGTGCAGCAGGCCGACCCCGAGGTCGAAGCCCTCCAGGACGAAGAAGCCGGTCCACAGCACGGCCGTGAGGATGAACCAGAAGGTGGCGAGCGCCATCGTGCGACCTCGTGGGTGCGGTGTCGGGGTGTCAGTAGGCGGGGGCCGGCTGCGGGACCTCGCTGGTCGGCGGTGCGGCGGCGGGCTCCCGGCGGGCGTAGCGGGCCATCAGCACGATCTCGACGACGGCCAGCGCCGCGTACAGGACGAAGAAGACGATGATGCTGATCGCCACGGTGGTGGTGCTGATCGACGGCGACACGCCGTTGCGGGTGAGCTGGAGGCCCTGCACGATCCAGGGCTGGCGGCCGCTCTCGGTGAGCAGCCAGCCGGCGGTGTTCATCAGGAACGGCAGGACGACCAGCCAGGTCGCCACCCGCTGGAAGGCCTTCGCCGTGCTGAGTCTCCTGCGCAGCAGCAGCCACAGCCCCCACAGGCCCACGAGCAGCACCACCACGGCGAGGTAGGCCATCACCCGCATCGACCAGTACTGGATGAAGATGTTCGGGACGTAGTCCCCCGGGCCGTACTGCGCCTGGTACTGGCTGTTCACCGTGTCGAGGCCGAGGACCTTGCCGTTCCAGTGGTTGGTGGCCAGCAGCGAGAGCAGGTGCGGCACCTCGATGATCTTCGTCGGCGTCTGGTCGTTCTTCCCGCCGCCGACCTGGATGAGCGAGAAGGAGCAGGGCTGACAGGTGGTCCACTGGGCCTCGGCGCCGGCGATCTTCATCGGCTGGTACTTGCCCTCGGTGACGCCGAGTTCGCTGCCGACCAGCATCGCCACCAGGATCGTCGGCACCAGGACGACCAGGGACAGCCGGGCCGAGGCGTGGAACACCAGCGGCGCCCGCCCCTTGCGCAGCTGCCAGGCGGAGACCGCGAGCATGACGACGGCCCCGGTCACCACGGACGCGAGCAGCACGTGCAGGTAGCCCCGCAGGAAGACGGGGTTGGTGAACAGCTTCCACACGTCGTTCAGCTGCGGGCGGCCCGTCGTGGGATTGACGGCGTATCCGACCGGGTGCTGCATCCAGGAGTTGGCCGCCATGATGAACGCCGCCGAGAGCGCTCCGCCGAGAGCCACGGCCCAGATGGCGGCGAGGTGGACGCGCCGGGACAGCCGGTCCCACCCGAACACCCACAGCCCGAGGAAGGTCGACTCCAGGAAGAACGCGGCCAGCCCCTCCATGGCGAGCGGCGCGCCGAAGACGTCCCCCACGGTGCGGGAGTAGACGGACCAGTCCATGCCGAACTGGAACTCCTGCACCAGGCCGGTCACCACGCCCACCGCGACGTTGATCAGCAGCAGGATGCCGAAGAAGCGGGTGAGCCGCAGGTAGTCGACCAGGCCGGTGCGGTGCCAGGCGGTCTGGAGCAGCGCGGTGAGGAAGCCGAGGCCCACGGTGACCGGGACGAACAGGAAGTGATAGATCGAGGTCATGGCGAACTGGAGCCGTGCAAGGTCGAGTTGACTCACCGTGCTCCCCGCCGCCTGGATGTCTCTGCGCATGCGCGACCACTTTTCTCCGCGAGTGAATCACGCGGATCGGGCGGCGGCAGGGCAACATGCCGGGCCTCAGCCGATCGGCCGCATGCGAACGCCCATTCGATCCCTGTGGTGTGCGGTCGCACCGGAACGGCACTCGCTATAGCGTGGCAGCCGGTGCGTGTGAGGAGTCCACTTGGCTGACAACGAGCACTACGACGTCATCGTGATCGGCAGCGGCGCGGGCGGCGGCACACTCGCCCACCGGCTGGCGTCCACCGGAAAACGGGTCCTGATCCTGGAGCGCGGCGGCTACCTGCCCCGTGAACGGGACAACTGGGACTCGACCGCGGTCTTCGTCAAGGGAAAGTACCGGGCCCCGGAGTACTGGTACGACAAGGACGGCAACGCCTTCCCGCCGGAGGTCAACTACTACGTCGGCGGGAACACCAAGTTCTACGGCGCGGCCCTGTTCCGGCTGCGCCCCGAGGACTTCGGCGAACTGCGCCACCACGACGGGATCTCCCCCGCCTGGCCGATCCGGTACGAGGACCTGGAGCCCTACTACACCCAGGCCGAGCACCTCTACCTCGTCCACGGCCGGCACGGCGAGGACCCGACGGAGGGCTTCGCCGGCGCCCAGTACGCCTATCCCCCGGTGGCCCACGAGCCGCGGATCCAGCAGCTCAGCGACGACCTGGAGAAGCAGGGCCTGCACCCGTTCCACCTGCCTATCGGCGTGAACCTCACCCAGGACGAGCGGGGAGCCGCCACGCACGACAGCGCCTGCATCCGCTGCGACCGCGTGGACGGGTTCCCGTGCCTGCTGGGCGCGAAGTCCGACGCCCAGGTCCGCTGCGTCGACCCGGCCCTGCGGCACGCCAACGTCGAGCTGGTCACCGGCGCCGACGTGCGCCGGCTGGAGACGGACCCGTCTGGCCGCACGGTCACCGGCGTGGTCGCCCGCATGGACGGCGGCGACAGCCGCACCTTCGCCGGCGACATCGTCGTGGTCTCCTGCGGCGCGGTGAACTCCGCCGTGCTGCTGCTGCGCTCCGCCAGCGACACGCACCCCGCCGGGCTGGCGAACAGCTCCGACACGGTGGGCCGCCACTACATGCGGCACAACAACCTGGCACTGATGGCGGTCTCGAAGGAGCCCAACCCGACCGCCTTCCAGAAGACGCTCGCCCTGCACGACTGGTACCTGGCCGGGGACGACTGGGAGTTCCCCATGGGCGGCATCCAGATGCTGGGCAAGTCCGACGCCGACCAGATCCACGGCGAGGCCCCGCGCTGGGCCGGCGCGGTCTCCCCCGACATGCCGTTCGAGGTGCTCGCCCACCACGCGGTCGACTTCTGGCTCTGCGGGGAGGACCTGCCGCTCGCCTCCAGCCGCGTGACGCTCGACAAGGACGACAACATCCACCTCGCCCTGGACGAGAAGAACAACATCGCCGGGCTGAACCGACTGCGCCACCAGCTCCAGGGCATGCTCGGACGCCTCGGCATGCACGAGCACCACCTGCTGCCGCACAGCATCTACCTGCACAAGGGGATGCCCATCGGGGCCACCGCCCACCAGGCCGGGACCGTGCGGTTCGGCACGGACCCCGCGTCCTCCGCCCTGGACGTCACCTGCAAGGCCCACGACCTGGACAACCTCTACGTCGTGGACACCAGTTTCTTCCCCAGCATCGGCGCGGTGAACCCGTCGCTGACGGCCATCGCCAACGCCCTGCGCGTCGGCGACCACATCGCCCAGCGCCTCGGCTGAACAGGAGGGTCATGACATGGCAAGCAACCAGATGGACGCGCTGGTCATCTTCGGCGCCACCGGCGACCTGGCCAAGCTGGAGACCTTCCCGGCGCTGGTCGGTCTCGTGGAGCGCGGCGTGCTCGACCGGCCCGTCATCGGCGTGGCCAAGAGCGGTTGGGGCCTGCCGCAGTTCCGCGACTACGCCGAGGCCTCGCTGAAGCTCAACGGCATGGACCCGACCACTCCGGCGGCGACCAGGATGCTGGGGCTGCTGCGCTACGTCGACGGCGACCTCGACGACGACGCGACCTACGCGGCCATGGCGCAGGAGATGGGCGACGGCCGGCAGGCCCTGTACTACCTGGAGGTGCCTCCGCCGCTGTTCGGCCGGATCGCCCAGGGCATCGCCGGCGCGGGCCGCGCGGAGGGCGCCCGCGTCATGGTCGAGAAGCCGTTCGGCACCGACCTGGCCAGCGCCCGGGCGCTCAACGACACCCTGCACCAGTACTTCCCCGAGGACGCCATCTACCGGGTCGACCACTGGCTCGGCCTCGACCCGGTGGAGAACGTGCTCTTCGCCCGGTTCGCCAACTCGGTGATCGAGCCGCTGCTGAACCGCACCCACGTCCGCAGCGTCCAGATCACCATGGCGGAGGCGTTCGACGTCTCCGACCGCGGCCGGTTCTACGACCGCACCGGAGCCGTCCGGGACGTCGTGCAGAACCACATGCTCCAGGTCCTCGCCACCGTGCTGGCCGAACCGCCCGCCGGACGCGGGCTGGAGTCGTGGCGGGACGCGAAGTCCAACGTCGTCAACTCGCTGCGTCCGCTCGACCCCGAGCACATCGTGCGCGGCCAGTACGAGGGCTACCTCGACGTCGAGGGCGTCGCGCCGGGCTCGACCACCGAGACCTTCGCCGCCGTACGGCTCGCGGCCGACTCCTGGCGCTGGGCGGACGTGCCGATCCTCATCCGCGCCGGCAAGTGCATGCCCGTCACGGCCACCGAGGTGACCCTGCACTTCCGCGCCGCCCCGCACGACGTCTTCGGGCTGCGGCCCACCCCCGCCGCCAACAGCCTCCGCTTCCGGGTCTGGCCCGAGACGCAGGTCGGCCTGACCCTGGCGGGCAAGGCTCCCGGCGGGGCCTGGGAGGCGAAGCACGAGGAGCTCTCCTTCAGCGAGATCCCCGGCTCCGACATGCGCCCCTACGACCGCCTCATCGGGGCCGCCCTGGACGGCGACCGCTGGCTGTTCGCCCGCGAGGACACCGTCGAGGCCGCCTGGCGCGTCGTGGACCCGATCCTCGGCAACGTGGCCCCCGTCCACCCGTACGCGCGCGGCACCTGGGGCCCGAAGCAGGCGGACGCGCTGCTTCCCGAGGGCGACGCCTGGCACGATCCGTCCGCCTGAGCGGACCATGGAGGCATGGAACCGCATCCCGTCGACCTGTACACGGACGAGCTGCTGCGGCTGGCCCCGGGCCTGACCCGGGCCACCGCGGACGACCTGCTGCGCCGGGTGTTCCAGCACGGTGCGGACGAGGGCGCGAACGCCGCGCTCGCCAACATCGCGGAGCTGGACAACACCAAGGACGCCGAGAACCGCAGGCTCGCGGAACGCCTGGTCGAACTCGGCGAAGACCCTCTGTCCGTCGCGCGGATCATGCGAGGCTCGTAGCATGACCGAACGCAAGCCGGCGGGCGTCAGTTTCGAGTCCTGGGTCGACCAGCAGATCCGGGAGGCGCAGGAACGCGGCGAGTTCGAGAACCTGCCGGGGTCCGGTGAGCCCCTGCCCGACCTCGACGAGCCCTACGACGAGCTGTGGTGGGTCAGACAGAAGCTCGCGCGGGAGGGGCTCTCCTTCCTGCCGCCCACCCTCGCCCTGCGCAAGGAGGCGGAGGACGAGCTCACCGCCGCCGCCACCGCCCCGACCGAGGCGGACGTGCGGCGGATCGTGCTGGACATCAACGAGAAGATCCGCAGGTCGCTGCGCGGGCCGACCGAGGGTCCCCCGCTCAACCTGGTCCCCTACGACGTCGAGGACGTCGTCGACGACTGGCGCAGCCGCCGTCCGTCCCCGACGGAGGAACCGCCGGCCCCGCCGGTGGCGGAGAGCGCCCGCCGGCGCGGTCTCCTGCGGCGTCTGCTGCGGCGACGCGCCGCCTGAGCCCGCCGGCCGCCCGGGATCCCCGCCCCCGCCGCCCGGGTCACAGTCCGAACAGTCGGGCTGCGTTGTCGTGGCACACGGCCCGCAGCCAGTCGTCCCCGAGGCCGAGGCGTTCCAGGGCGTGCAGCTGGTCCAGGTACGGGTAGGGGATGTTGGGGAAGTCGGAGCCGAGCAGCACGCGGTCACCGAGCGCCGCGAGGCGCGGCAGGGCCCGGCGCGGGAAGGGCATCAGCCGCTCGGCGAAGTCGGTGAAGGCCATCGTCGTGTCCAGCCGCACCTCCTCGAACCGCTCGGCCAGGTCGAGGAAGTCCTCGTACTCGGGCATGCCGAGGTGCGCGATGACCAGCCGCAGCGTCGGACTGCGCTCCAGCATCCGTGCGATCGGCTCGGGGCCGGTGTGCTTGCCGGGCGCGGGCCCGGAGCCGCAGTGGATCACCACGGGAATCCCGGCCTGGGCCAGCAGACCCCACGCGGGCCGCAGGAGTTCGTCGGCCGGGTCGTAGGCCCCCACCTGGACGTGCGCCTTGAAGACGCGCGCGCCGGCCTCGACGGCCTCGCGGACGTAGGTCTCCACGCCCGGCTCGGGGTACAGGGTGGCGGTGTGCAGGCAGTCGGGCGTCCGGGCGGCGAAGTCGGCCGCCCACGCGTTCAGCCACCGGGCCATGCCGGGCTTGTGCGGGTACAACATCGAGGTGAAGGCCCGCACGCCGAACTGCCGCAGCACGGCCGCGCGTTCCGCCTCCGCGGCCCGGTAGGCGATCGGCCACGCGACCCCGCCGATCAGCGGGCCCTGCGTGTCGAAGTACTCCCACACCTTGTGCAGGACGCGCTCGGGCATGAAGTGCGTGTGGACGTCGACCAGCCCAGGAAGACCGAGCCGGCCCCAGAAGCGCCGCACCTCGGCGGCCTCCGCACGCCAGGTCGGGGTGTCGTCGACGGAGCCGGCGGGATCGCTCGGAGGCACGCGGTGATCACTCATACCGCCCACCATCGGCCCTCACCCGGGGACAGGTCCACCCCTGTCCGAGACCCTGCCCGCCGGGGTGACCGTCGCCGAGGAGGCGCGGACGCCGTCTGGACAGGGTGGGCGGAGGCAGGGGATCCTCTTGGGAGCGCTCCCGCGCACAACCCCCCGGACGGCGCGGGAGCCGCTCAAGCACGCCGTCGCACGGGTGCTGCGGCGCAGGGGAGCGCAGCGACCCGGAGGCGACGGGTGTCCGGCGCGCCGCGGGCGAGGGTCGCGGCGGCCGGACGGCGGCGTCGGCACGGCCCGGCTCGGCCCGGCACGGCCCAGCCCGCGAGAGGGGCCCGGCCCGCGAGAGGGGCCCGGTCGGCGGGGCTTGAGCTTGCCGTGGGGCAAGGTTCTAGATTCGGGGCCGTGAACGAGAGAACGGACCGGCTGGTCACGATCGGCCGGTTGGCCCGTCAGACCGGCCTGACGACGAAGGCCCTGCGGCACTACGACCGGGTGGGCCTGCTGGAGCCCGCGGCCGTCGACCCCGGGACCGGCTACCGCTACTACCGGCCCGAACAGGTCGCCGCCGCCCGGCTGATCCAGACGCTGCGCGCGGTAGACCTCCCGCTGGAACAGGTCCGCGCCTGCCTGGCCGCGGGCGGCGACCAGGCGACGGTCACCGAGCGCGTCCTGACGCAGCACCGCCGACGGCTCCAGGCCCGACTGGACCGGACCCGCGGTGCCCTCCACCGCACCGACCACCTCATCGACGAAGGGATCACCGTCACCATGAGCGGCGACCAGCCCGACAGCGGCACCATCTCCCCGGACCAGCGGAAGCTCGCCGTCGACCTGTTCAACGGCGTCTGGCGGCTGCTGGAGCAGGAGGACCGATCGGTGGAGGACGACGACCGGATGCTCCACATGGCCCACGCCTCGCGCCACCACTGGGGACAGGTCGGTGAGGCCGTCCACCGCGGCCGGGGCGAGTGGCAGTGCTCCCGCGTCTACGCCGTGCTCGGACGGGCCGAACCGGCGCTGCACCACGCCCGGCGCTGCCTGGACATCTGCCGGGAGAACGGGATCGGGGACTGGGACCTGGCCTTCGCCTACGAGGCGCTCGCCCGCGCCGCCGCGGTCGGCGGCGACAAGGCCCAGGCCCGCGCCTGGGCCGAGCAGGCCCTGGCCGCCGCGGACGACATCGCCGAGGCCGAGGACCGCGAACTCGTCCTGTCCGACCTGGAGAGCATTCCCGGCCTGCCGCTCTTCGCCGAATCCTCCACCGGCGCGGGCGACCACGGCCGCGCCTCGGAGTAGCCGGCGGACGCCCGGGACCGGAGACGTCCCCACCCGCTGGTCAGACTTCTGGGGCGGCGGCGGCCTTCCCAGAACCCGGCTGTCGTGCTGACAGATGCGCGCTGCGGCGCGTGGGGTGTCCCTGGCACCGCCTCTCGCTCCGGCCGCCCGACCAGCCGGGGCGATCGGGCGGCCGTTCTCCGCGCTCGACCCGCATCTCCGGTCCCCGGTGACCTGGTCTTCTTCGGCGCCGGCAGGTCGTCCGCGCACCACGCCGGCGTCTACGTGGCCCCGGCGCTGGCGCGGGTGCCGCAGTGCCTGCAAGCTGGGATGACGTCCGATCCGGCCACCGCCGTCAGGAGAGCGCATGCCCTACGCCGTCGACTTCGTGAACGTGTCCACCGTCGGCCTGGAGTCGTCCCCGGTCGCGGAGGCGCTGGCAGGGCTGCGCGCGAACGAGGCGCGCTACTACAGGAACAAGTACGACCACGTGTTCACCGTCAGCCCCGCGGACGAGGCGCCGGAGGTGCTCGCCTACGTGAACCGGGTGCTGTCCGAGGAGCGCGACATCGTCCTCTCCTCCCGCCCGCTGGAGGTGTCCTCCTTCGAGGTCGACGGCCTGCGGATGGCCTACGTGTTCTACGAGTCCGGCCTGGCGGTGAACGTGATGTACGGCGTCGAGGAGGGGAAGAAGCGCGCCGTGGGGTTCAAGCTCTCGCAGGGCATGGACGTCCCCGAGGAGCTCGCGACGCGCTTCAAGTTCGCCCGTCAGAAGTCGAAGCTCGCGGGCGAGATCCGCGGCTCCTTCTTCGTGATCAAGGGTGAGTACTGACCCCTGCGTCGACCATCGCGCTCCGCGTTCAGCGGGTGAGGACCCGCACCGTTCGCCGCCCTTCTTGACGGGCGCATGCCCTCTCGGGGAGCCTCCGTGACAGCGGGCGCCAAGCCCGGCACACACCACCGTCACCGGCACCCTCCTCTCCCCAATCCTCAGCCTGGGAGGGCAACTTCATGACATCGACCCGTCGCCCGTCGGTCGTCGCCCGGGCCGTCGCCCTGGTGACGCCCGTCGCGCTGGCCGCAGCAGGCCTGTTGGCCGCGGCGGTCCCCGCGCCCGCGGCAGACGCGGAGGCCGCCGCCTTCGCCTCGACGGCTGCGGCCGCCCCGCCGGTCGCGCTGACCGGGCCGCAGTTGGCGGCCTCCTGGACGGGGCCGCTCAGCACCAGGGGGCGGTACATCGTCGACGCGAAAGGGAACCGGTTCAAGCTCAAGGCCGGGAACTGGGACGGCGCCCAGGGCCACTACCTGGGCAGCGGCGACGCGACCGACCCGGCGAACAACGAGCACGGCGAGGTGTCCTACGACGTCCCGCTGGGGCTGGACCGGGCGCCGCTCTCGCAGATCCTCGCGGACTACCACTCCCTCGGCCTGGACGCGATCCGGCTGCCGTTCGCCGACGCGCTGGTCCACGACACCTCCACCGTGCCCGACGCGGCCGTGGCGGCCAACCCCCAACTGCGCGGCGACACCCCACTGCAGGTCTACGACGCGGTCGTCGCAGCGCTCACCGCCGACGGCTTCGCGGTGATCCTGAACAACCACACCACCACCTACCGCTGGTGCTGCGGCGTGGACGGCAACGAGCGCTGGAACAGCGGTCAGACCACCGCCCAGTGGGAGGCCGACTGGCTGTTCATGGTGAACCGCTACCAGGCGAACAAGCGCGTGGTCGGCGCGGACCTGCGCAACGAGGTCCGGCGTGACATCACCGACGACCCCAACTGGGGCTGGTACGACGACCACGACGAGTACGCCGCCTTCGAGGACGCCGGCAACAAGATCCTCCAGGCCGACCCGGACATGCTCGTCATCATGGAGGGCATCAACTGGTACGGCATCCCGCTCAACGGGCTGCCGCACGGACGTCCGATGCTGACGCCGGTCGCGAACCTCTCCAACACCCTGATCGATTCGGGCAAGCTCGTCTACTCGGCCCACTTCTACGCCTACACCGGTCCCGCCAACTCCGGTGCCGCAAGCGGCCTCGGCGCCACCAGCGACCCGCGCTACGAGGACCTGACCCCCGCGCAGCTGGCCCAGGCGGTCAACTCCGAAGCCCTGTTCGTCACCCAGTCCGGCCAGCACTTCACCGCGCCGGTGTGGGTCAGCGAGTTCGGCGCCGCCGGGCGCGGCTCGACCGACAGCAAGGAACAGGCCTGGTTCGACAACTTCACGAACATCCTGGAGCAGAACGACACCGACTTCGCCGTCTGGCCGCTGATCGGCTACACCGACGCGAACGGCGACCAGCAGGACAACTGGTCGCTGCTGTCCTACTCCGCGAGCGGCGTCCGCCAGGGCATCGAGGACGGCGGCGACTGGCGCGCCGCGGACTGGAACGCGCTGGTCGACGCGCCGAGCCACACCGGCCAGGTCCCCCAGGCGAACCACTGGAACATGCTGGACCTCGACCACGCCGACTACGACGTCTCCGCGACCATGCTGGCGCAGCCCGACTGGTCCTACGGCAACCGCAAGGGCGACTGCCCCGACACCGAACGCCTGGTCGCGCTCGGCCGCAGCGACAGCCGCGGCCTGTGCACCGACGCGAACGAGCCCGCCAAGGCGTCCGGCGCCTGGACGGTGGTCACCGACGAACGCTATGTCACCGAGGGGGACTGGGCCTCGGGTTACAGCAAGCTTCAGTGCCCCGACAACACCTTCGCGGCGGGCTACAGCGTCAACAACAACGCCATGGCCGCGCTGCTGTGCGCGCCCTCGGCCACGCCGCTGCCGACCACGGGGCACGACGTCTGGTTCGACCACGGCGACAACCGCCCGTCGAGCGGCGGCTCCACCGCCAGCGACTGGGCCCCCGGCTACTACAAGGGCCAGTGCGCCGACAACGAGTACGTCGCGGGCGTCGCGTACACCTGGAACTGGAACGACGGAGGCGTTCCGGACGCGCTGCTCTGCCGACCGCTCAGCTGAGCCCGTCGGGCTGCTCCTGCTGAAGCCCCCGCAGGAGCAGCCCGACCAGGCGGCGCGGATCGTAGGCGGGGTCGCCGTCACGCCCGACGCAGAGGTTGCCGATGCCGCGCATGAGCTCGTAGGGCCGGACGCCCGGCGTGATCTCGCCCGCCTGCTCGGCCGCGTCGAGGAGCCGGCCGCAGACAGGGACGAGGCGGTCGAGGAAGTAGGCGTGCAGGGCCTCGAAGCCGCCGCTGTCGGACTGGAGCGCGTTCGCCAGCCCGTGCTTGGTGACCAGGAAGTCCACGAAGAGGTCCACCCACTGGCGAAGCGCCGCCAGCGGCGAGCCGGCCTGGGCCAGCAGCGCCGGTCCGGCCTCGGCGCAGGCCTCGACCTGGTGGCGGTAGACGGCGACCACGAGGTCCGCCCGGGTCGGGAAGTGCCGGTAGATGGTGCCGATGCCGACGCCCGCCTTGGCCGCGATCTGGCGGATGGGCGCGTCGACGCCCGAGGCGACGAACACCTCCGCGGCGGCGGCCAGCAGCGTCTGCTGGTTGCGCAGCGCGTCGGCGCGCTTGCCTCGTGCCGCCACCGACGCGGGCTGCTCTGCTGCCGACACCGCACTCCCCTTCTCCGTTGCGTAGCCGTTGACTGCGTAGCCGTTGACGAAACGGAACGCTGATCCGTATAGTTTCGGAACGACGCTCCGCTTAGAGACTAGCCGAGCGCGGCGTTCCTGTCCCTCGCGTCCGCCACCGCCCGTCGAGGTCCGTGGCAGGGCCTCCGGAAGGGAAACACTCCCCATGACCACGACACCGACCAACGCACCGACCTACGCGGCCGCCGCCCTCGGCGCGCCCGCCCCCGTCCTCTCGGTCGCCCCGGTGACCCTGCCCGCCCCCGGCCGGGCCGTCGACCTGCAGGTCCGCGTCTCCGCGCCGACGAGCGGCGGCGATCTGCCGATCGTGCTCCTCTCACACGGACACGGCCCGTCGAACCACCTCTCCTCGCTGGACGGCTACGCGCCGCTCGCCGACTTCTGGGCGGCGCACGGCTTCGCCGTGATCCAGCCCACCCACCTCAGCTCGCGCACGCTGCGGCTGGACCCCGACGACCCGGAGGCGCCGCTGTACTGGCGCTCCCGCGCCGAGGACATGACCCGCGTGCTCGACGGGCTCGACACGATCGAGGCGACCGTTCCGCAGCTCCGCGGCCGCCTGGACCGTGACAGGGTGGCCGTGGCCGGCCACTCGATGGGCGGCCACACCGCGAGCATGCTGCTCGGAGCCCGGCTGACCGACCCCCGAACCGGCGAGGAAGTGGACCTGAAGGAGCCGCGCGTCAAGGCGGGCGTGCTGCTCGCCGCGCCCGGCCGGGGCGGCGACGCGCTGACCGAGTTCGTGATCGAGCACTACGGGTTCTTCTCCACCATCGACTTCTCGACGATGACCACGCCCGCCCTCGTGGTCGCCGGAGACGCCGACGCCTCGCCCCACCTGACGGTCCGCGGCCCCTCCTGGCACACGGACCCCTACCACCTCTCCCCCGCCCCCAAGACCCTGCTCACCCTGTTCGGCGCCGAACACGGCCTCGGCGGCGTCTCCGGCTACGACGTCGCCGAGACCACCGACGAGAACCCCGCCCGCGTCACCGCCGTCCGGCATCTGACCTGGGCCTACCTTCGCACCGCGCTCGACCCCGCCGACCCCGCCTGGCAGAAGGCGTGCGACGCGCTGTCAGCCGCCCCGGACGCGTTCGGCCGCGTGGAGTCCAAGGCGCCGTAGCTCCGTCCGTCAGCGTGGCTCAAAGGCCCGCGGCGCGGCGGGCGGCGGCGATGTGGGCCGGGGAGGCGTCGCGCTGACGGGCCCGCAGGACGCCGAAGGCGAAGGCCTCGCCCGGCCGGGTTCCGTCGAGGCGCGCCAGCTCGCCCAGGGCCTGCTCGGCGCCGCGCGCGTCCTGGTGGGCTCCGAGCCGCTTGTGGATCTTCTTGTGCCGGGCCTCCAGACGCTCCGCCTTCGCGCCGACGACCGGCTCCAGGGCTCCGGCGAGGTAGCGCGTCCGCTTGGCCGCCTTGCGGGCGCGGTGCAGCGCCTCGTCCTGTTCCTCGCCCACGGGCTGTCGCAGCGCCTTGCGCAGCCGCCGCTCGGTCCGCCGCGCCTCGTGGCGCAGGAAGCTCTTGGCGCGGCCGCGCCCGGCGCGCTTGCCCGGGCGCAGAGGCGGGTCGGCGGTGAACTCCTCCAGCCGGTCCAGCAGTGCGAAGTAGCGAGGCGACGACATCACGGTCATCAGGTGGCGGTGGGCGCGGCGGCAGCGGCGGTCGAGCAGCTTGCGCAGCTTACGTTCGGCCGCCCGGGGGCCGCAGTCGGCGGGCAGTTCACGGGCCTGGCCGACGAGCCGCTCCCGCAGCGCCTCCGGGTCGCGGTAGCCGCCGAGCTCGTGCCCGAGCCAGCGGAGGTCCGCGGCCAGTTCATCGCTGCGCCGGGTGTCGAAGAGTGGGGCGCAGGCGCGCAGCAGGCTGCGCAACGTGCGGGCCGTGACGCGCATCTGGTGCACGGCGTCGGGCTCGTCGAGCCGGACGTCCGGATCCAGGGCGATCAGGCGCCTCGCGTGCTGCCTCAGGGCCGCGACGACTGCCTCGGCCGTCCTGCCCGCCCCCGTGACATCGGTGCGCCGCGGCGGCTCGACGTCCAGTCCGGCGGCGCGCAGGGCCCGGGCCAGCTTGACGCCTCGGTCGGCGGGATGGAGGCCCCGCTCGGTCAGCTTCCGCGCCGCGGCGTCCAGGAGCTTCGCGTCGCCGTCGACGAGCTCCACCTCGGTCTCGTCCCAGGTGCTCAGCTCGGGCTGCGCGGGCGTCCCGGTTCCGGTCCCGGCGCCGTCCAGGACGCGGGCGGCCACGTGGTCGGCGGCCAGCTCGGCCAACGGGCGTTCCTTCGCGTCGAGCCAGAGCACCCTGCGCCGATGGGTCAGCAGATGGGCCACGGGTTCCAGAGGCCCGCCGCGCGCGTAGGCGCAGGCCAGGGCCGACAGCTCCTGGGGGATCTCCTCCTCGGTCCCTCCGTCGCGCAGCGGACGCCCGATCTCGCGGCGTCCTCCGTGCTCGCCGGGGAGCTTGAGGTGCCAGCCCGCGTCGTGGCCGCCGGCGCGGCGGCGCAGGGTGACTCCTCGCCTGAGCAGGCGGTGGTCGGGGGTGTCGAAGTAGACCGCGTCGAGGATCTCGGTGTCGCCCGCTTCGGCTCGCGCGACGGCCGCGGGTCGGGTGGCCGTCAGGTCCCCGGCCGGGACCCCGTCGAAGGTGATCTCGTGCTCGGTGTGTGCGTTGCTGGGCATGGACGGCGTCTGCCCCGGGCGCCGCGCGCTACGCACCGGACCGGCGGAGCCGGACCTGCCGCGTGTCAGCACGCGCAGAAGGGGCAAGCGCGCCGGAGCCCACAGGACCGGCACGAAGCGGAAGGTGCGTCATGAGCAGCGAACACGCGGTCCCGGACAGCGGCGCCATCCTGGCCCCGGCCACCGGTGTGACCCTCGACCAGATCGGCATCCTCTCCCTCAGCTACCGGGCCGGCATCCCCGTGCTCAGGGTCAGCGGAGGCCACGCGATGCCTGCCACGCTCCTGCTCGTCAACGAGGAGGACCAGGTGCTCGGCCGCTACGAGGCGGTCCTGCGCCAGCCCGTGATGCGCTCGGCCGGATACCTGGGGTTCGCGAAGGGCACCCCCGGCATCACGGAGGAGAGCGCGCTCCCGCCGCTGGTGGTCAGCGAGGGCACCGGGCAGGCCGACCCCGTCGGGCTCGACGAGGTGCTGGAGACCTGACGGCCCCGCGCCGCCGCCCCTGCTTCGCCCGGGAGGTGACGCTCACCGCGCGAAGCAGGGGCGGCGCCGTCCCGGCGTCGAGGGGTGGAGCGGGAGGGACCGCCGCAGATCGCAGACCCCGAGGATGCGGGCCACCTTGCGCGGCGGCGCCGCCAGCAGGACGGGCACGCCGACGGCGTCGGCCATGCCCCGGGCCTGCAGCAGGCCGGTCAGCCCGGCGGCGTCGCAGAACGTGAGCGCACCCAGGTCCAGCACCAGGCCCCGCCCCGCGTGACCGCCGCGCGGCAGCTCCAGGGCGCGGGCGACGGCGAGGAGGAGCGCCGGCACGGCCGCGAAGTCGAGCTCCCCCGCCAGGTGCAGGACCGGGCAGCAGGCGGGGCGGCGCGGCAGGCCCCGGCAGGGCCGCGCCTGGAAGGCGAGGCGGTGCGACGCGAACGCGCCGCACGGGCGCAGCGGACGGTGGTGGCGCATGGCAGGGTCTCCCGGGCGTCAGCCGCCGTGACCGGTGGAGCCGGTCAGGACGGCGCTGACGACGAGGTTGTCCGGATAGGTGTGGGTGGCCGTGTTCGGGGCCCCCGCGCAGGTGACCAGGTTCAGCACCGGCTGCGGGCTCGGGCCGTAGACCTGCTGGTCGGGGAAGGACGACTTGGCGTAGCGGTGCGTGGAGGTGACGGTGAAGTCGGCGGTGGTGCCGTCCGCGCGGGTGACCTCGATGCGGTCCCCGGCGGCCAGGTGGCCCAGCCGCAGGAAGACGCCGTCGCCGTACCGGCCGACGGTGACGTGCCCGAGGACCACCGAGGAACCGCGCTCGCCCGGAGTGACCGAGCCGTCGTACCAGCCGGCCGGCGCATCGGCCGCGATCGGCGGGACCTGGACGGTGCCGTCCGCGGCGAGACCCAGGCGCAGCAGCGAGGTGTCCACGCCGATCGCCGGGATGGCCAGGCGCTCCGGTGCCGAGGCGGCCATCGGGACGGCCGCCGTCGGGACGGAGACCGGGGCGGAGCCGGCCGACTGGGCGGTCGAGCCCGGCGCGGCAGCTCCGGCGACGGGATGGTCGGTGGTGAGCCCCCCGGCGCACCCGGCCGCCGCCGCCAGCGCCGCGACCGCCAGCCCGAGGG
>NZ_BBPO01000032.1 GCF_000787815.1 Streptacidiphilus neutrinimicus | reverse complement strand
CTTCACCAGGCCCTCCGGGCGCTTCCTTCGTTTTCTAGCTTAGCAGATCCGCCGGGCGGCTTTTCCGCTTCCCCGCCAGAAAGTGGGGAGTCACTCGTTCGCGACCTCCGCTACGTTAGCGCATTTCCCGGAAACCGAGAAATCCACCGCCGCTCGTCAATTCGCACGCCAAATAGAACCCGCTTGGCTTCGGCAGACACCGATGCCTACGAGATCGATCAAGTGAGTGAATCAACTACGGGTGGTCACGTGTGGACTGGTGCGGCGGAGCGACGCTCCGTACGACGCATCTGTCCGATTCAGGCGACTCGACCAACATTAGCCCCTGCCAGGGGCCTCGTCAAACGCGAATGGGGGAGATGCGGGTCACATCTCCCCCATTCGGGCGAATCTGCAGGTCAGAACCGCTGGTCAGCGCATCAGCTCGACCGCGGCGAGGTTGCGCTTGCCGCGGCGCAGGACCAACCAGCGGCCGTGCAGGAGGTCGGCCGGCGTGGCGACTGCGGCCTCGTCCTCGACCTTCGTGTTGTTGACGTAGGCGCCGCCCTCGCTGATCGTGCGGCGGGCGGCCGAGCGGCTGGCCGAAAGACCGGTTGCCACGAACAGGTCGACGAACTCGCCGAGTTCACTCACTTGGGCGTTCGGAAGCTCGGCGACGGCGGCCGCGAGAGTGGGCGCGTCGAGCTCGCCGAGGTCGCCCTGGCCGAAAAGGGCCTTCGACGCGGCGACCGCGCGGTCGAGCTGGTCCTGGCCGTGGACCAGGACGGTCAGCTCCTCGGCGAGCGCACGCTGAGCGGCGCGCTTGAAGGGCGCCTCCTCCGTCATGCGCTCCAGCTCCTCGATCTCCTCGTGGGACTTGAAGCTGAAGATACGCAGGAACTTGGAGATGTCGCGGTCGTCGGCGTTCAGCCAGAACTGGTAGAACGCGTACGGGGTGGTCAGCTCGGGGTCGAGCCAGACCGTGCCGGACTCGGTCTTGCCGAACTTGGTGCCGTCCGCCTTGGTGATCAGCGGGGTGGCGAGCGCGTGGGCGGCGACGCCCTCGGCCTTGCGGATCAGGTCGGTGCCGGCGGTGAGGTTGCCCCACTGGTCGCTGCCGCCGGTCTGCAGCATGCAGCCATGGCGGCGGTAGAGCTCCAGGAAGTCCATACCCTGCAGGACCTGGTAGCTGAACTCGGTGTAGCTGATGCCGGCCTCGGAGTTGAGGCGTCGGGCGACGGCCTCCTTGGCGATCATGTTGTTGACGCGGAAGTACTTGCCGACGTCACGCAGCAGGTTGATCGCCGACATGCCCGAGGTCCAGTCGAGGTTGTTCACCATCTCGGCGGCGTTCGGGCCGTCGAAGTCGAGGTAGCGCTCGATCTGGCCACGCAAGCGGCCGACCCAGTCGGCGACCGTCGCGGGGTCGTTCAGCACGCGCTCGGCGGTCGGCTTCGGGTCGCCGATCAGGCCGGTGGCGCCGCCGACGAGGCCCAGCGGCTTGTTGCCGGCGAGCTGGATGCGCTTCATGGTGAGGATCTGCACCAGGTTGCCGAGGTGCAGGCTGACCGCGGTCGGGTCGAAGCCGCAATAGAAGGTGACCGGACCGTCCGCGAAAGCCTTGCGCAGTGCGTCCTCGTCGGTGGACAGGGCCAGCAGGCCGCGCCACTTCAGTTCGTCGACGATGTCGGTCACGGTCTCGTCTCTTCCTTGGGTCGTTCCGTCGGTCGCCCGAGGGCCTGGTCGGCTACAGCCTCCCCGACCGGGCCCCTTCTTGGCCAATCCGGTCCAGATGCAGAACTGCAAGCCGCGGAACTACAGGCCGCTGGGCCAGGCGTAGCCACTCGGTACGTGGACGGAGGCGTCCTGGGCGGCGGTGCCGTAGACGATCGCGATCTCGTCGTGGGCGTGGAAGACGAGCCGGGACGGGTCGCTGCCGGTCTGCTTGCCGTTGACGTAGACCTTGAGGGTGTGGGTCGCGTCGGCCTTGTCGTTGCCGACCTGGCCGGTGTTGAGCGGGACGCCCCATTCGGTCATGAACTGGCCGAGGTCGTAGTCCTTCACCACCGGCGACTCGATGTGCACGACGCCGGTGGTGTCGTGCGTGTGCAGCGGGCTGATCGTCTGCGCGCCCTCGTTGATGCCGACCAGGGCCGGGACGGTCACCTTCTGGCCGTTCGCCCAGACGTCCAGGTGAATGTGGATGTGCTCGGCGGTTCCCTCGGCGTCGAGCATGGTCAGTCCGGCCGCCTTGACGGCGGCGTCTGTGTCCGCGGGCGCGGCCCAGCTCACCGAGGAGCCGGGGTTGGCGCTGGTGCTCTTGTGGTCGCTGCCGCTCACCGCGGCGACGATGCCGGCCACGGCTCCGGCGACGACGACGAGCGCGCCGGCGCCGAGCAGGAGCTTGGTGCGGCGCTCGCGGGCGCGCTCGGCGGCCTGCATCTCGGCTATGCGGGCGCGGCGGTCGTCGGCCGCCTGCTTCTTGGACTGTCGGGCCATGGGGGCTGGCTCCCGTTTCGTCGAGGTCTGCTGTTGCCGACGATAAGGGAACGAACAGTTCAAATGCGAACCAATGTGATGGACGACTCCATCCGCACCGAACCTGTCACAATGCAGGACTTTCGCTGGTCGCGGGCCTGGTGCTTCGGTACACCGGTCTCGCCCGCACGAGCGGGCCCGAGCGGTCCCCCGGCGCGAGAAAGGCGTCCTCACGTGACTCTAGGCAAGTTGAACTTGTTGGTCTGGATCTGGTTCGGACTGATGAGCGCGGCATTCATGCCCCTGTGCCTGCTGGCGAGCCAGGTGCCAGGTCCGAACGCCGTGCACATCGTGCTCTATGTGTTCATCATCGGCGTGCTGTGGTGGGGCTCCTTCGGGTACGGGATGTACCTGTCGATGGCCGGTATGGGCGGCGGCGACAAGCGGCTGCTGAAGCGCGGCATCCGCGGGACGGCCCGGATCCTCGCCGTGAAGGGGACCAACACCTACATCAACGGGCAGCCGGACCTCGGCTACGCGGGCCGCCGGGTGTACCGCTACACGGTCCACGTGGAACTGCCGGGCCGGGAGCCGTACGAGACGTACGTCAGCGTGGCCAGCCACCAGTTCCAGGAGGGCCAGACGGTCCAGGTGGCGGCCTCACGGCACAACCACAAGCGGGTGGCGATCGACGCGGCCGCCAGTGCCCAGCAGCGCTTGGGCGCTGGGTGGCAGGCGGGCGCGCAGTACACGGATCCGCAGCGCAAGGCGGAACACCGCCTGGCCCAGCAACGCCTGGCCCAGCAACGCAAGGCCCAGCAGCGCAAGGCGCAGCAGCACCAGGCTCCCCAGCGCACGCTTCCGAACCCCTACGTCCCGCAGGACGCGGTCCCCCAGGACGCCGTGCCGCATGATGCGGTGCCGCGTCAGGCCGAACACGGGGGATCCGGGCACGGAAACGCCCGGCACGGTGACGAGGGCGAGCGCCTGCGGCAACTGTCCGAGCTGGGGCGACTGCACAAGGAGGGCGTGCTGAGCGACGAGGAGTTCGCCTCCGAGAAGGCGCGGATCCTCGGCTTCAGTTCCTGACGCTCCTGCTGAGGTTTCCCCTGACGTGCCTCAGCCCTTGCCGCCACTGGTCCTGGCCCGGCGCGGGACGTGGCGGCGGTAGGGGCTGACCGTCGGCTCGCCGTCGAGCCAGAACCGGTACGGGGTGTCCGCGCCCTGGGCGACGCCGGTGCGCGGGCCCTGGCGGATCAGCTCGGGGGCGGCGGCCGGGGCGCCCGGCAGCAGTTGGAAGACGGGCCCCGGCACGGGTTCGCCGTTCTGCTCGCGACCGACGCCGAGGGCCTGGGTGAGCCGGGCCGGGCCCTGGGCGAGCTCGGTGTCGCTACGGGCGGAGGGACGCCGGTACCGGGCCAGTTCGAGGCCCTCGACGACCTCGCCGGCGCGCAGCAGCACAGCCCCGGCGGTGTCGCCGGGGCCGGTGACCAGGTTCATGCAGTAGTGCATGCCGTAGGTGAAGTAGACGTAGACGAAGCCGGGCGGCCCGAACATCACGGCGTTGCGGGCGGTGCGCCCACGGTAGGCGTGGGAGGCCGGGTCCTCCAGGCCGGTGTACGCCTCGACCTCGGTGATCCGTACCGCGACGCGACCGTCGGGTCGCTCGCTCACCAGGATCCTGCCGAGCAGGTCGGGCGCGACCGTAGGCGAGGGGCGGTCGAGGAAGCGAGGGTCGGCGGGGCCGAGCGGATCCTGTGTGGCGGGGTGCGGCTGGGTCACACGGCGAGATTAGGCTGATCGCCAGAGTTCTGCAGCGTCCCAAGGAGAGTGACGACATGTCGGAGCCCAAGCGGCGCCCGCTCCCGCACGACTTCCACCCGCCGGTGGCCGAGTTCACGGTCACCAGCGACGACTTCACCAACGGCGGCGTGCTGCCCGACGCGCACGTGTTCGCGTCCGGGAACACCTCGCCGCAGCTGAGCTGGTCCGGTTTCCCCGACGGGACCAAGAGCTTCGCGGTGAGCTGCTACGACCCGGACGCGCCGACCGGCAGCGGGTTCTGGCACTGGTCGGTCTTCGACATCCCGGTCGATGTCACCGAGCTGCCCGCCGGTGCCGGCACCGGCGCGTTCAAGGGCCTGCCCGCGGGCGCGATCCACGTGCGCAACGACTACGGCACCCGCGACTTCGGCGGCGCGGCCCCGCCGCCCGGCGACGGCCCGCACCGCTACGTCTTCACCGTCTACGCCGTGGACCAGGAGAAGCTGGGCCCGGACGCGGACGCCACGCCCGCCGTGGTCGGCTTCAACCTCCGCTTCCACGCCCTCGGACGAGCGCAGCTGATCGCGACCTACGAGCACCCGTAACGGCTGAGCAGGCTTAACCCCGAGGCCACCGAAATTACGTTGTCCCGGCATCCGGCCGCCCCGCACAGTGGACGCACCGTCCAGCAGGGGCGGGCCGGGAGCCGGAGGCAGGTGGCTGGAATGCGTAAGACGCTGGTGCTCAACGCGACCTACGAGCCGCTGGCGGCGGTGACGCTGCAGCGCGCTGTGGTGCTCGTCCTCCAGGACAAGGCCGTGGTCGAGCGGTCGCATCCCGAGCGCAGGGTGCGCGGCAGCTCGGTGGAGATACCGTTGCCGCGCGTGGTCAGACTGAAGCGGTACGTGCGGGTGCCGTTCCGACAACGGGCGACCTGGTCGCGGCGCGGGGTGCTGGCGCGGGACGGCTTCCGTTGCGCGTACTGCGGCAAGCGTGCGACGACCGTCGACCACGTGGTGCCGCGTTCGCACGGTGGCCAGGACACGTGGCTCAACACGGTCGCGGCCTGTGCGGCGGACAACCACCGCAAGGCGAACCGGACGCCCGAACAGGCCGGGATGCGGCTGCTGCGCCGCCCGTTCGAGCCGACACCGGACGCCGCGCTGGTGGCCGCGCTGGGGCTGGACAGCGCGGATCTGAACGCCGGCTACCCGAACTCCGTGGGCCTCGAGACCCGGAACGCCGACCCGGGCTCCTACGACCCGCGCTCCTACGACCTGGCCGCGGCGGGCTGAGCCGTGTGCCGGCTCAGCCGAGCCGAGTGCCGGTTCAGTGGGCCGCGGTCCAGGCGGTCGCCGAGGTGTTGTAGCTGCCGGTGAACTCCGGCAGCGCCACCACCAGGCTGCCGCGCAGCAGGACGCGTCCGGAGCCGAGCAGCGAGCCGGTGCCCTGCGGGAAGGTGCCGCCGACGGTCTCGGTGCCGGAGGTGAGGTCGAAGTTGCTGAGCCGGGCCGGCTGGCCGACGCGCTCGTCGGTGGCGACCACCGCGGCGGAGCCGTCGATGCCGACCGGCACGGCGACGCCCTTCTCGTGGGCGGTGGTCCGCCACAGCTCCTTGCCGTTGAGGAGGCTGTAGGCGGCGAGGGTGGTGGGCCCGGCGGCCGCGCTCGCGGACTGCGGCGGCGGGTTGACGGCGGCGACCATGGTCGTGCCGGAGAAGAACAGCGCCGGGTCGGGGTCGAAGCTGCCGTGTGTGGAGTCGAGGGCGCCGCCGGTCTGGGCGACCGGGATGGTCGCCTGGCTGTCGCCCTTGTCCGAGAAGGACAGGATGGTGTCCTGGGTCGGATCGGTCATGTGGACGCTGACGACGGCCGGCTCGGCTGAGAGCACCGTGTAGGAGGAGGCGGTCTGCGGCAGCCCGCGCCACCAGCGCAGCTTGCCGGTGCCCGGGTCGAGCGAGATGACCTGCTGCTTGGGGCTGGTGTCGGCACAGGTGCTCTGGAGCAGCAGCGAGGTGCCGCCGCCGTTGCCGGACAGGGAGCAGTACTTGCCGGGACCGGCGTAGTTCCACTGCTGCTTGCCCGCTGCCAGGTCGAAGCCGACGACGGCGCTGTCGGAGACGGCGACGACGCGGGTGTCGCTCACCATGACCGAGGCGCCGAAGGCGTTTCCTCCGCCGGAGGGCAGCTGCGCCTTCCACTTGGTGTGGCCTGAGCCGGTGTCCACGGCGGAGAGCAGGTTGCAGGCCTGGCTGGTGCCGGGCTGGGACTGGAAGAGCACGGCGCCGACTCCCGACGAGTCGACGCTCGGGGACATGGCGCAGGGCACGGCGCCGGAGCTGGGCGGGGTGACGCTCCACAGCTTGTGGCCGTCGGTGGCGGAGTAGGCGGAGACGCCCTCGCCGTCGCCGCGCACGACGGCGGCGGCGGTGACCCAGGCGCCGAGCAGCCCGTCGTTGCCCGCGCCGCTGCTGCCGCCGGCCGCGCTGGTGCCCGTGGTAGTGGCGCCCGGGGCCGCCGGGGCCGCCCACGCCTTGCTGTGGTTGACGCCGATGTCGGCCTGGCTCTGCGCGGCGGCGGCGTTGCCCGAAGGTGCGCTGCCGGAGCCGCCGCTCGCGACGAAGTAACCCCCGCCCGCCAGGATCAGCAGCGCGCCGCCGCCGACGGCGAGACGGGTGAGGTAGCTCTTGCGGTTGACGCCGGGACCGCGCCCGAGCGCCGCGTCGACGACCCGGTCCTTCAGGCCGCCCGCAGGCGCTTCCCCGCCGCGCCCGACGGCGGTCGACCCGGCCGGGAGGGTCTCCTCGGCCGGCATCGACTCCTGCTCGGGAGCGGACGCCTGCGCGGGCACGACCGGCTCGGCGGCGGGCGCATGCGCCGGGGTCGCCCAGGAGGGCGCGGCCGTCTCGGCGGCCGAGGGGTCGGCGTAGTAGGCCTGCTGGTACTGCTGCGCGTACTGCGGGTCGGCGTACTGCGGGTCGGCGTACTGCGCGTCCGCGTACTGGGGGTTCGCGTACTGCGGGTCGTAGTACGGCTGCTGGGCCGTCTGTCCGCTCTGGTCGTAGCCGTACGTCTGCTGTTCGAAGCCGTACTGGGGCTCGTAGCCGGGCTGCTGCTCGTAGCCGGGCTGCTGCTCGTAGCCAGTCTGCTGCTGGTACGGCTGCGCGTACGCCTGCTGGCCGTAGCCGGACGAGGGGTCGTAGGAGTGCTGGTACTGCTGCTGGTAGGCGGCGGGGTCGTAGGCGGCCTGGTAGGCGGAGGGGTCATGGCCCTGGCCGGAGTAGTCGCCGTGGGAGGTGTAGTCGTACGACTGCTCACCGTGCTGGCCGTAGGACTCGTACGGCTGCTGCTGCGGCTGCTGCCAGTACTGCTGCTCCTGACCGTTACCGGTCTCGTCTGCTCGTTCCATGGCTGTCGAACCACTCCCGCCTGCCCGATGCGCGAGTCAGCATCTCATGCCTCCGCCGTCGCGGCGGCATCGATGAGGGCGGCGAGTTTGAGGTCGAGCGCGGTGAGTCCGCCCGCCGAGTGGGTCGACAGGGTGAAGTGGAGCGTGCGCCACCGGATGTCGATGTCCGGGTGGTGGTCCATCGCCTCCGCCTGTTCCGCGACGGCGTCGACGATGCGGATCGCCGCCGGGAAGTCCTTGGCCTGTACGGTGCGCCGGATCGAGCCGCCCTCGCGCTGCCACTCGGGCAGGGCGAGGAGGCCGGCCGTGATCTGCTCGTCGCTGAGGAGGTCGCGAGTGCCCATGGCAGCACGCTACCCCGCGAGGCGACGCGGACCCGTCATTCCGGGTCGAGTTCGGGGCGCTCGGTGCGGCGGTCCACGCCGGGGCTGCCATTGGCGGCCCTGACGCCGGCGTCGGCCGGGGACGGCGAGCCAGGGATCTTCGGGGCCAGGCCCTGGAACGCGCCGCCGACGCCCTTGATCGCGTCGCTGACCTCGCTCGGGATGATCCAGAGCTTGTTGGCGTCGCCCTGGGCCATCTGCGGCAGGGTCTCCAGGTACTTGTAGGCGAGCACCTTCTGGTCGGCGTCACCGGAGTGGATGGCCTCGAAGACGGTGCGGATCGCGGCCGCCTCACCGTCGGCGCGCAGCACCGCGGCCTGGGCCTCACCCTCGGCCTTCAGCACGTCGGCCTGCTTCTGGCCCTCGGCCTTGAGGATCGCGGACTGCCGCTCACCCTCGGCCTGGAGGATCGCCGCGCGCTTGTCACGGTCGGCGCGCATCTGCTTCTCCATCGAGTCCTGGATGGAGGTCGGCGGCTCGATCGCCTTCAGCTCGACGCGGTTGACGCGGATGCCCCACTTGCCGGTGGCCTCGTCCAGCACGCCGCGCAGGCCGGCGTTGATGGTCTCGCGGGAGGTGAGGGTCGACTCCAGGTCCATGGAGCCGATGATGTTGCGCAGCGTGGTGATGGTCAGCTGCTCGATCGCCTGGAGGTAGCTCTGCACCTCGTAGGTGGCCGCGCGCGGGTCGGTGACCTGGAAGTAGATGACGGTGTCGATGTTGACCACCAGGTTGTCCTGGGTGATCACCGGCTGCGGTGGGAAAGGCTGCACCTGCTCGCGCAGGTCGAGCCGGTTGCGAATGGTGTCGATGAACGGCACCACGATGTTGAGGCCCGCGTTGAGCGTGCGGGTGTAGCGGCCGAAGCGCTCCACGATCGCCGCCTGCGCCTGCGGGATCACCTGGATCGTCCGCAGCAGCATGACGAAGACGAACACCGCCACCAGGACGAGGACGATGATGACGGTTTCCACAGGGACTCCCTCGACAGACCCGCACGTTTTTGATGCTGTGTTGACTTGCTACCCCGGGCCCGAGCCGACAACTCGGGGCGCCCGGGAGAACGCCTGACGGAACGACTCAGAGAACCACGGCCGTCGCGCCGTCGATCTCGGCGACGCTGACCTTCTCACCCGGTTCGAAGACCTGCCCGGCGCCCAGCGCGCGGGCCGACCAGATCTCCCCCTTGAGCTTGATCCGGCCGTCGTGCTCGTCGACGCGTTCCAGGACCACGGCCTCCACCCCCTTGAGCGCTTCGATCCCGTGCCGGACCGACGCGGCCTCACGGCGTTGGCGTCTGGTGATCGGACGGACGAGCGCGAGGAGCGCGAGCGTCGTGGCGAGGAACACGACGAACTGCAGCACGATCCCGCCGCCCAGCCCGGCCGTCAGCGCCGCGGCGCCTGCTCCGATACCGAACATGACGAACTCCAGCAGCGCCGTGTGCACCACAGGGGCGCACAGCAGCACCGCGACCAGTAGCCACCATGCCCAACTCTCCACGGGTGCCATGGTAGTTGCGCAGGTGGCTCCTCGTCAGGGAACAGCCGCAAAGATCATTACAAGCACATCAACACTCGAGCGTCGCTCTTGGCGTCCGCCGACGCCTCTCGGCGTCGCTCACTTGCCCAGCGGGAGGCCGCGGGCGGCCCAACGGCCGTCCTGGTGCTCGAGGGTGAGCGGGAGACCGAAGCAGAGCGAGAGGTTGCGCGGGGTGAGCGTTTCCTGGATCGGGCCGGCCGCCAGCACCTTGCCCTGACGGATCATCAGCACGTGGGTGAAGCCGGGGGCGATCTCCTCGACGTGGTGGGTCACCATGATCATGGCCGGGGCGATCGGGTCCTGGGCGAGCGCGCCGAGGCGGCGCACCAGGTCCTCGCGGCCGCCGAGGTCGAGGCCGGCGGCGGGCTCGTCGAGCAGCAGCAGCTCCGGGTCGGTCATCAGCGCGCGGGCGATCAGGGTGCGCTTGCGCTCGCCCTCGGAGAGGGTGCCGAACCTGCGGTCGGTGTACTCGGCCATGCCGAGCAGGTCGAGCAGGAGGCGGGCGCGGGACTCGTCGGCCTGCTCGTAGGTCTCGCGCCAGTGCGCGGTCATGCCATAGGCGGCGGTGAGCACCGTCTCCAGCACGGTCTGCCGCTTCGGCAGCTTGTCCGCCATCGCGGCGCCGGCCAGGCCGATGCGGGGACGCAGCTCGAAGACGTCGACGCTGCCGAGCTTGTCGCCCAGGATCGAGGCGGTGCCGTTGCTCGGGAAGAGGTAGCTGGACGCCACCTGCAGCAGCGTGGTCTTGCCGGCGCCGTTGGGCCCGAGGACGATCCAGCGCTCGCCCTCCGCGACGGACCACGACACCTGCTCCACCAGCGGGCGGCCGTCCCGGATCACGGATACGTCCACCAGCTCCAGCACGTCGCTCATTGCGTACGCCTTCCCCAATGAAATGAAGAGTTGTTCTCTCGCCTCACGCGCTCGCCCGTGGCCCCGGCTCAAGGCCGCGGCCTGCCGAGCCGGTCCAAACCTACGCCACCGAGGTAGCCGGACGCTCCGTAGGCTTGGCCCATGCCGCAGACGGAAGCGCACGAAGCGTACGAAGAGCCCCGGTCCGCCCGACTTGTCGCCTGGGGCAACGCCTGGTTCGCAGGCCACGCCTCCCCCGACGACACCGCGGACGCGGTGCGCGGGGAGGACGAGTCGCACGTGGTCCGCGGCCTGCCGGGCGCGGACGGCGTCGGTCTGACGCTGGCGCTGGGGCGGCTGCGCGCGCTGGGCGCGACGGGCCTGCGGCTGGCGCTGCCCGCACCCGGCCACCCGCTGGGCCTGACCGGCCCGGCGGAGTTCAACGCGCGCGCGTTGGAGACCGGCGAGGCGGTGCTCGCGGTGGGCGCTCCGTGGGGCCTCGTCCCGGAGGCCCTGTGGCACGGCGCGGACCACGCGGACGACGGTGTGCTGGCCGTGACCTGGCACGCGCTGCCGGCCAACCCCGGCTTCCCGGCGGACGTGCCCGCGCTGCGGGACGCGGAGCGCGAACTGGTGGAGGGCATGCGCGACGCGACGGAGGCGCTGGTGCGTATGGACGTCGCGGGAGCCGGCCCCGAGGTCCAGCGGGCCCTGGCCCGCCTGCGGTCACGCTCCGCGGAGCCGGACGACCTGCTGGCGCCGGGGTACCCGGCGCGGGCGGTCCGGGTCCTGCAGAGCGCGCGGCGCGTGTCCGCGCTGGTCGCTCTGGCCTGGGTGACGGAGGGCGCGGCGGTGAGCGCCGGCGAGATGGCGCAGCGCGCAGGGGCCTTGCGGCCCTTGGAAAGAGCCGCCCGGAAGGCCAGAGTCGCGGCCTACAACGCAGCGGTGGACGAGCCTCGTTAGGGGCGCGGCTGCGGCTCTCAGCCCTTGATGCCGTTGCGGACCGCCCAGAGGGCGGCCTGGGTGCGGTCCTGGAGGTCCAGCTTCATCAGGATGTTGGACACGTGCGTCTTGACCGTCTTCTCGGAGAGGGTCAGCGCACGCGCGATCTCGCGGTTGGAGCGGCCGTCCGCGATGAGGCCGAGGACCTCCTGCTCGCGCTCGGTGAGCGTGCCGCCGCGGCCCTGGGGGGAACGGCCGGTGCCGTCCTCGGAGAGGAGGGCCTCGGCCAGCTCGGGTTGGAGCAGGACGTGGCCCGCGTGGACGCTGCGGATCGCGCCGGCGAGCGCCTCGGGGTCGACGTCCTTGTAGACGTAGCCCGCCGCGCCGGCCTTCAGAGCCGGGACCACGGTGCGGTGCTCGGTGAAGCTGGTGACCACCAGCACCTTCGCGGGGTTGCCCCGTTCCTTCAGCAGTCGCAGGGCCTCGATGCCGTCCGTGCCGGGCATCTTCACGTCCATCAGGACCACGTCGGGGCGCAGGGACTCGGCGAGCTCGACGCCGGCCGCGCCGTCGCCCGCCTCGCCGACGACCTCGATGTCCGGCTGGATCTCCAGAAAGGTGCGCAGCCCGCGACGGACGACCTGATGGTCGTCGACGAGCAGCACCTTGATGGTCGCGTCACCCACCGGGGACCTCCAGTTCCACCACGGTCCCCGCTCCCGGGGACGATTCGATGTCGAGGGAGCCGCCGACGCTCGTGGCGCGGTCGCGCATGGAGACCAGGCCGAGGTGACGGCCCGCGCGGCGAGTGCCCTCGGGGTCGAAGCCCTTGCCGTCGTCGGTGACCCGCAGCCGCGCACCGCGGCCGGCGCCCTTCGGGCCGGGCGCGCTGCGCAGTTCGACCGAGACGGAGGTCGCTCCGGAGTGACGCAGGGCGTTGTGCAAGGCCTCCTGGGCGACGCGCAGCACGGCCTCCTCCTGGGCGGCGGGCAGCGCGGCGACGCGGTCGTGGGTGAAGACGACGCGCGCGACGTGGGCGCGGTTCAGCACCTCGACCTGGGAGGCCAGGGTGGGCAGCAGACCGTCCTCGTCGAGCGCGGCGGGGCGCAGTTCGACGACGACGCTGCGCAGTTCCTCCGCGGCCTCGGCCGCGAGGCGGGAGACCTCGGCGAGCTCCGCGCGGGCGCGTGCCGGGTCGCGGTCGACGAGCGCGGCCGCGGCCTGCGCGGTGAGGCGCAGCGAGAAGAGCTTCTGGGAGACGGCGTCGTGCAGCTCGTGCGCGATCCGGGCGCGCTCGCCGATCAGGGTGAGCTCGCGACTGCGCTCGTACAGACGGGCGTTGACCAGCGCGAGCGCGGCATGCGCGGCGAGGATGCGCAGCAGCTCCTCGTCGTGGGCCGAGAAGCGGTCCCGACCGACCGGGTTGGCCAGGAAGAGTGCCCCGAGGATCTCGTCGCCGTCCTGGATCGGGACGCCGAGGAAGGCGTGCATGTCCGGGTGGGCGCTGGGCCAGCCGCCGAAGCGCTCGTCGGCGCGGACGTCGTCGAGGCGGGTCGGGTCCTGCTCGTGGAGCATCGCGAAGAGGATGCCGTGCTGCCGGGGCAGTGGACCGATGGCGCGCCACTGCGCCTCGCTGACGCCGTCGACGACGAACTGGGCGAAGCCGCCGTGGTCGTCGGGGACGCCGAGGGCCGCGTACTCGGCGCCGACGAGGGTGCGTGCGGAGGTGACGATGCGCTGCAGCACCTCGCGCACCTCCAGATGGCGGCTCATCGCGAGGACGGCGGCGCTGATCGCCTCGATCCCGCCGAGACAGGGGTCGCCGGGCCCGGCCTTGGCGGCGTCCGACCCGTCCGGCGGGCACGCGTTCGTCGACATGCCGTCACCGTACCGCCCGGTGATCGCGAAGGCATCGGACGTGGGAAGGGAGGGCGCAGGGCCGCGGACCTAGGTCCAAGGGCCCCGGTGCGCGGTGGCTCGTGGCCGAGGCAGGCGGGACCGCGGGCGGCCTAGCGTCGGCGGTGTCGGCAGGTGAACGGAGGCCGGCGGTGGAACCCACGGTGATCACACGGGAGGTAGGGCCATGGCAGTCGCCATTGTGACGGGGGCGTCGCGCGGACTGGGCCGGGCGCTGGCGCTGGCGCTGGCCGAGCGCGGCTGGGAGGTGGTCGTCGACGGGCGCGGCGCGGCGGGGCTCGCCGAGCTCGCCGCCGGTCGGCCGCGGATCCACGCGGTGGCGGGCGACGTCACCGACACCTGGCACCGCACCGCGCTGATCACCACCGCCGCCGACCTGGGTGGCGTGGACCTGCTGGTCAACAACGCGGGGGTGTTGGGCGGCCGGGGGCTCGCCGCGGTGGCGGACCTGTCGCTGGAGGAGCTGCGCCGGGCGTTCGAGGTCAACGTGCTGGCGCCGCTGGGGCTGCTCCAGGAGACGTTGCCGCTACTGCGGGCCTCCGGCGGAGCGGTGCTGAACATCAGCTCCGACGCGGCCGTCGAGGCCTACCCGACGTGGGGCGGCTACGGCGCGACGAAGGCCGCGCTGGAGGCACTGTCGGGCTCGCTCTCCGCCGAGCTCGCGGAGGAGGTGGACGCGCCGCGGGTGTGGTGGGTTGACCCGGGCGAGATGGACACCGCGATGTACCGGGCGGCGGACGCGGCGGCGGCAGCCGGGTCGCCGCGCCCGGAGGAGAGCGCGGTGCCGGGTCTGCTGGCGCTGCTGGACGTCCGGCCGCCGAGCGGCCGGTACACGGCGGCGGGCCTGGTCGCGGAACACCGTACGGCGGCGGCGCGGTGACGGCGCCGGGGACGGGGGCGAGGACGACGGAGGTGACGGCAGCGGACGACGCGGGGTTCGTGGACGGGCTGGGCGACTGGGAGCTGCCGGCCGAGCTGGAGGCCGCCGCGCCGCCGGAGGAGCGGGGCGCGAGCGGGCGCGACGACGTGCGGCTGCTGGTCGCCGAGGGGCCCCGCAACGCGGCCCCGCGGATCGGGCACCACGCGTTCCGCGAGCTGCCCGCCCTGCTGCGGCCGGGCGACGTGCTGGTGGTCAACACCTCCGCCACGCTTCCCGCGGCGGTGGACGGCCGGATAACCGAGACCGGCGAGCCGGTGGTGGTGCACTTCTCGACGCGCCGCAGCGAGAGCGAGTGGGTGGTCGAGCTGCGCTCCCCCGACGGCCACGGCAGCACCCGTCAGCGGCTGCACGACGGAACGCTGGTGACGGTCCGGCTCACCGGCGGGGCGAGGGTGACGCTCCTCTCGCGGGTCGGAGACCGGGCCGGGGGTTCGAGCCGGCTGTGGCGGGCGTGCTTCGGCGCGGCGGAGCCGCTCGCCTACCTGGCTCGCTACGGGCGGCCCATCCGGTACGCGTACACCAGCGCCGACCGGTCGCTGGCCGCGTACCAGACCGTCTTCGCCGAGCCGGTGGCCTCCGCGGGGGCGGGGAGCGCGGAGATGCCGAGCGCGGCGCGGCCGTTCACAGCCGAGCTGGTGACGCGGCTGGTGAGCCGGGGCGTGCTGGTGGTGCCGATCACCCTGCACACGGGCGTCGCCTCGGTGGAGTCGCACGAGCCGCCGTACGCGGAGTGGTTCGAGGTGCCGGAGACGACCGCGCGGGTGGTCAACGCCGCGCGGGCGGCGGGGTCGCGCATCGTGGCCGTCGGCACGACGGCCGTGCGGGCGCTGGAGTCGGCGGCCGATGCAGACGGCACGGTCCGGGCGCGCTCGGGCTGGACCGAGCTGGTGATCACCCCCGAGCGCGGGGTGCGGGCGGTGGACGGGCTGCTGACCGGCTTTCACGAGCCGCGGGCGTCCCACCTGATGATGCTGGAGGCGGTGGGCGGCCGTCCGCTGCTGGACCGCAGCTACGCGGAGGCGCTGCGGGAGGGGTATCTCTGGCACGAGTTCGGGGATCTGCATCTGATCCTGTCCCGCTAGCGCGGCCTGTCCGGCCTGTCCGGCCTGTACGGCCTGTCCCGGTGGAGACGCCGGAGGGCGGGGACCGTCCGTCCCCGCCCTCCGGCGTGTGTCCTGCTCGTGTCCGTCCGCGTCAGCGGCTGCGCATGACCTCCGGCTCGTGACGGCGCAGCAGGCGGGCGACCAGCACGCTGCACAGCACGCCGAGCAGCACGAGCACGCCGACGTCGATGCCCCACTGGGCGACGGTGTGGGTCCACAGCGAGTCGCTGGTGGGCTTGCCGTCGGCACCGAGGCCCTGGATCTGCAGCAGGTTGATCGACGCCGCCTGCGCCGCGACGGCCCACCGGGACGGGACCAACCAGGCGAGCTGCTCCATGCCGGGCTGGCCGGCGACCTGGATCAGCGAACCGCAGAAGACGACCTGGATGATGGCGATCAGCACCAGCAGCGGCATGGTCTTCTCGGCCGTCTTCACCAGTGCGGAGATGACCAGACCCAGCGTCATCGAGGTGATGCCGAGCAGCATCACGACCAGGACCAGCTCCGGCAGCGCCGTGCTGGAGATCAGCAGACCGCTGCTGGGCAGCTTGCGCGGCAGCAGGCCGATCATGGCGACCATGACGGACTGGAGCGCGGTGATCGCGCCCAGCACGATGATCTTCGAGGCCACATAGGCGGAGCGGGAGAGGCCGACGGCGCGTTCGCGCTCGTAGATCACCCGCTCCTTGATCAGCTCACGCACCGCGTTGGCCGCGCCGGTGAGGGAGGCGCTGACAGCGAGGAGCAGCAGGACCGTCGCCGCGTCGTGGTTGCCGGCCTGCGGTGGATCGGAAGGGCCGAGGCCGAACTTGGCCGGGATCGCCGCGCTCATCGCGCCCATGATCAGCGGCAGCGCGAAGAGCAGCGCGACATAGCCGCGGTCGGCCGCGATGACGGCGACGTAGCGGCGGACCAGCGTGGACAGCTGCGAGCCCCAGCTCTGCTGCTTGGGCGGCTGCGTCTGGTGCTGCTGTATCCCCGCGGACTGGGCCTGCACGGCGTCGACGTCGGCCGCGTACATCTGGAAGTGCACCGAGCCGCGGAACCGGCCGCCCCAGTCGTGCTCGGCGTGGTTCTCGAAGGCCTGGAAGACGTCGGCCCACGTCTCGCACTGGAAGAAGTGCAGGGCCTCCTTCGGCGGGCCGAAGTACGCCACCGAACCGCCGGGCGCCATCACCAGCAGGCGGTCGCAGAGCGCGAGCTCGGCCACCGAGTGGGTGACGACCAGGACGGTGCGGCCCTCGTCGGCCAGGTCGCGCAGCATCTTCATGACGTCGCGGTCCATGCCCGGGTCGAGGCCCGAGGTCGGCTCGTCCAGGAAGATCAGCGACGGCTTGGTCAGCAGCTCGAGCGCGACCGAGACGCGCTTGCGCTGACCGCCGGAGAGCGCGGTGATGCGGTTGTCGGCGCGCTTCTCCAGGTGCAGCTCGACGAGCACCTCGTCGACGCGGCGCTGGCGTTCGGCCTTCTCGGTGTCGCCGGGGAAGCGGAGCTCGGCGGCGTACTCGAGGGCGGTGCGGACGGTCAGCTGGGAGTGCAGGATGTCGTCCTGCGGCACCAGGCCGATGCGCTGGCGCAGCTCGGCGAACTGCTTGTAGAGGTTGCGGCCGTCGTAGAGGACATCGCCGCGGTCGGCCGGGCGGTAACCGGTGAGCGCGCGCAGCAGCGTCGACTTGCCGGATCCGGAGGGGCCGATCACGCCGATGAGCGACTTCTCGGGGACGGCGAAGCTGACGTCGTTGAGCAGGATCTTCTTCTGGCCCTTGTGCTCGACCTCGACGGTCAGGTGGCGGGCGGAGAAGGAGACCTCACCGGTGTCGACGAACTCCTCGAGTCGGTCGCCGACCAGACGGAACGTCGAGTGCCCGACGCCGACGATGTCCTGCGCCGTCAGCACCTGACGGGTGATCGGCTGGCCGTTGAGGTAGGTGCCGTTGTGGCTCTCGAGGTCGACGATCTCGTAGCGGCCGTCGGTGAGCTGGCGCAGCTCGGCGTGGTGGCGGGAGACCTGCAGGTCGGAGACGACCAGGTCGTTGTCGAGGCCACGGCCGATGCGGATGGTCTTCAGACCCGCCGTCAGGTTGCGCACCATCGTGGGGTTGCGCGCGCCGTAGAGCGGGTCGACGGAGCTCTGCTGGGCCGAGACCTGGGACGGAGGCGGGTAGCCCTGCCCGGCGGCCGGGTAGCCGGCGGCAGCGCCCTGCTGCTGCGGGAACGCCTGCGGCTGCGCGGGCTGCTGGTACTGCCGCTGCTGCTGGGCGTAGCCGGCCTGCTGCTGGTACTGCTGGGGCTGGGACTGCTGCTGGTAGCCGGGCTGCTGGGGCGTCGCCTGCGGCGGCACCTGCCCGGGCTGGACACGCGCGGTCTGCTGGTCGTGCCATCCGGCGGCGGGCGTCTGCCCCGGCTGCGCGGCCGGCACCTGGCTGGGCACGCCCGTGAAGCTGAGCCGCGGCCCGTTCTCCGCGTTGCCGAGCGTGATCACCGCCGCGTCGCCCAGATACGCCTGGTTGGTGCGGCGTCCGTCCTGGAAGGTGCCGTTGGTGCTGCCCAGGTCCTGGAAGAGCCAGGCGTTGCCCGCGAAGGAGATCGTCGCGTGCTGCCATGACACCCGCGCGTCGCTGATCGTGAAATCACACTGCGGATTGCGACCCACGGTGTACGTACGCCCCGGCTCCAGCGTGGACCGCTGTCCGTTGAGTTCAAGTACCAGCTGCGGCACTGTTGCCTGCCCCACGATGTAGTTCCCCCGAGGTTGCCCCGCCCTTGCCAGGGCAGTGTAGGGATGCCGAACGACTGGGGGAATCATTCCAGCTCGGTCACCGAACGCAGAACCGGAACCGTCTTGCTGACGCCGGACCGTGACCGTGTGGCAACCTGACGCCTGGGGGCGGACGTTGCCGGTCGTTCGCGTGACGCGCGGGAATGGTGGACGAGATGACGGTGTACCAGCACGGCCGCCCAGCCGGCGGCGGTCCGCGGGCGGGCGGTGCAGGCCTGTTGGGTGGCGTCGTCTCCGCTGCCATGTCGGCGAGTTGGGCTTTCGTGGCGATGGGCGCCGTCGGCGCGCTCGGGGTGCACCTGCTCGGCCTGGACGCGCATGCGAACCTGGGCCCGGTGACGGCGGCCCTGGTCGCCATGGCCGTCGGCGGAAGGATCAGCCCCACCGGTGACGTCTCGGTGTTCGGAATTGACGCTGCGGCAGCTCAGGGGTCGATCGACATCATGCCGCTGGGGCTGACCCTGGTCGGCGCGGTGGTGCTGGGCTGGCTGTTCACGCGTTCACTCCGTCGGGTGACTGCGCTGACCGTCGCCGAACTGGGCGTGCGGGCGGCCGGGGCGGTCGTCGCCTTCCTGGTGCTGCTGGCGATCGTGGCGTGGTCCGGCAACGGGACGGTGTCCATCGACGTCTCCTCACTGACCGGCTCGGGCGGCGGCGGTGGCTCCGGCAGCTCCGGCGGCGGTGGCGACCCGTTCGGCGGACTGAGCGGTCTGATCGGCGGCGTGGTCGGCGGCAACACCAAGCCGACGGTCGGCTTCAAGGTCGACGTCCTGCCCACGCTCGGCATCGGACTGCTGTGGGTCGTTGTCGTGCTGGCCTTCGCCGTGGTCGCGGCCCGCCGCGCGCCGCTGCCCACCGCCTGGTCCGGGCTGGCCCGCACGGTGCGGCCGGTGGCCTCGGCGATCGCCACGGTGTACGTCGGCGCGTGCGTCGTCGGCGCCATCGCGGGCATCGTGGTCGGCCTGAGCGGCAACGGCGGCGCGAAGACCATCGGCGGCGCGCTGCTCGCCGCCCCGAACGGTGTCTTCATCGCGATTCCGCTCGGCATGGGCGTCAGCTTCGCGGGCCAGGCCTCCGGCCCGCTCACCCACTTTCTGCCCGCGCCGGTGAACACCTTCCTGGCGGGCGGACAGGGCAAGACGATCACCGTCTCCTCGCTGGCGGCCCAGGACGGCCGGGTCTGGCTACTGCCGGTCGCGGTGGTGCTGATGCTGCTCGCGACGGGCGTGTTCGCGGCGGTCCGCACGCCGCGGAGGGCGGCGGCCGCCGAGTCGCCGGGCGCGGAGGTCGGCGGTGCGGCAGTGCGGCTGGGTGTCGCCCTGATGGTCGTCACACCGGTGCTGCTGGGGCTCGCGGACGTGACGGTGAACGCGAACCTGTCGGTGTTCGGGTTCGACGCGGTGGGCGCCGGGCTGAGCATCACTGGGAACGTGGCGCTGGCGCTGGTCCTCGGCCTGGTCGAGGGCGCGGTCCTGGGCGCGCTGGGCGCGCTGCTGGTGCGGCGCTTCGCGGAGGCGAAGCGTGTCGGCCCGGCGGACGCCGGCCCGGGGCCGCGGCTGGGCGGGACGCCCGGCGGCCCCTACGACGGCCCGTACGGCGGCGGTGCGTACGACGGCGGCTCGCACGGCGGCGGTGCGTACGGTGGCGGTGCGTTCGGTGGCGGGCTGCCGGGCGGTGGCGGGCCGGCGACGGGGCCGCAGGGGTCGGGGGCGTACCCGCCGCCGCCCGCGCCGGGGGGTCCGTCGGGTCCGTCGGGTCCGTCGGGTCCGTCGGGTCCTGGGGGGCCATCGGGTCCTGGGGGGCCATCGGGTCGTTCTGGTCCGGCCGCACCGCCCACTCCGCCGTACCCGCCGGGTCCGTACGGGCCGCCGTCGACGCCTCCCGGTCCGGGCGGTGGCCGGCCGGGGCAGCCGCCGACGCCCAACCCCTACGGCGGCCCGCCCGCTCCCCCGCACCCGCAGGGGAAGCCGCCGCACCCGAACCCGTACGGCGGGCTGCCTCAGCCGCCCGCGAACCCCGGCGACCGACCGGACGACAACCCGTACCGCTGACCCGCCCCCGGGCGGGCTCGACCGGCTCCCGGCGGGTTGGGTCGCGGCGCTCGTTAGGCTGGGGCGCGTGCCACGTCGACTTGTGAGCGTCAGGACCACCGGGGCCGCCCGGATCGACTCCGAGCTGGCCGCGCTCCGCGCCCGGCTGGGCCTGGCCACGGGGTTCTCGCCCGCGGTCCTGGCCGAGGTCGAGGCGGTCTCGGCGACGCCGCTCGTCACGCCCGGGGAGCGGGTGGACGCGACCGACCTGCCGCTGTTCACGATCGACCCGCCGGACTCGCGCGACCTCGACCAGGCCATGCACCTGGAGCGCCTCCCGGGCGGCGGCTACCGCGTCCACTACGCCATCGCCGACGTCGCCGCCTGGGTCCGGCCCGGCGGCGCGATCGACGCCGAGGCGCGACGGCGCGTGGAGACGCTGTACTTCCCCGACATCCGCGTCCCGCTCCACCCGCAGCAGTTGTCCGAGGGCGCGGCCAGCCTGCTGCCGGGCCAGGACGTCCCCGTGCTGCTGTGGCAGCTCGACCTCGACTCCGACGGCGAACTGCGCACCACGCGGCTGCGCCGAGCCCTGGTCCGCAGCCGCGCCAAGCTCGACTACGCGGGCGTCCAGCGCGCGCTGGACACCGACACGGCCGAGGAGGCACTCGCTCTGCTCGGCGTGATCGGCCCGCTGCGGGAGGAGCGCGAGGCCGTCCGGGGCGGCATCAGCCTCCCGATCCCGGAGCAGGAGGTCGAGGAGATCCCGGGCGACGGCTACACCCTCGCCTACCGCGCGCCGCTGCCGGCGGACAGCTGGAACGCGCAGATCTCGCTGCTGACGGGCATGGCGGCGGCGCAGCTGATGATCACGGGCGGGGTGGGCGTGCTGCGCACCCTGCCGGGCGCCCCGGCGTCCGCCGTCGCCAAGCTGCACCGCGTGGCGCGGGCGCTGCGCGTCGACTGGCCCGAGGACGTTCCCTACGCCCAGCTGATCCGCTCGCTCGACCCGAAGCGGCCGGCGCACGCCGCGTTCCTCAACGAGTGCACGGGGCTGCTGCGCGGCGCCGCCTACACGGCCTTCGACGGCGTGGTCCCGCCTCATCCGGGCCACGCGGCGGTCGCCGCCCCGTACGCGCACTGCACCGCGCCGCTGCGCCGCCTGGTCGACCGCTTCGCGGGCGAGGTCTGCCTCGCGCTGGCGGCCGGAGCCGAGGTCCCGGGCTGGGCCCGCGACGCGCTGCCCAGCCTGCCCGCCCTGATGGCGGGCGGCGACCGCCGCGCCCACGAGGTCGAGCACGCCTGCGTCGACCTCGTGGAGGCGGCGCTGCTGACGGGACGTGAGGGCGAGCTCTTCGAGGGCATCGTCATCGACGTGGACGAACGCCGCCCGGCCCGCGGCACCGTCCAGCTCCACGACCCGGCCGTCCGCGCCCCGCTGACCAACGGCGGCGGCCCGCTGCCGCTCGGCGAGGAGATCCGCGTGCGCCTCACCGACGTCGACCTCTCCCTCCCCGCGGTCCGCTTCGCCACGGCGTGAGCGGACGGCGGACCTGGGGGAGCCGCTACCATGGTCACCACGGCGGACGAGCCGGCCGGGCGGTCGCGACGGGTTCCTCAGGGGACCCGCCGAGGAACGTCCGGGCTCCACAGGGCAGGGTGGTGGCTAACGGCCACCCGGGGTGACCCGCGGGACAGTGCCACAGAAAGCAGACCGCCGGGCGCCTAGGCGCCCGGTAAGGGTGAAACGGTGGTGTAAGAGACCACCAGCGTCCAGGGTGACCTGGACGGCTCGGTAAACCCCACCTGGAGCAAGGTCAAGATGGGGGTCCTCGGACCCCTTGCGCTGACGTCTGAGGGCTGCTCGCCCGAGTCAGCGGGTAGACCGCTTGAGGCGGCCGGCAACGGTCGCCCTAGATGGATGACCGCCTCCCGCGGCCCGGCAACGGACCGCGGAGACAGAACCCGGCGTACAGGCCGACTCGTCCGCCGCCTAGCCGTTGACCTGCGAAAATGGGCCGCTGAAGCCCGCTGGGCCCGGTTGGCGATGCCCTTCGCTGACCTGCAGTTTCCCGGGAGTTCCCTCGTGAATGTGCACTGATTGTGCACTGACCCACCATGGTCACCCGCTTGGGTCGGATTGCTCGCCCCTGGAGCGAACCCGCATCCCACGGCCAGGTGACGGCTGCGCCCATCGGACAGCAACGCCCCCGTCATCTACATCGACGCCAGCCCGCTACCTCAGTTCGCCATCGCTCCGGATGGCATCAACGTTGTCTGTCTACTCACCGCTTCGATTTGCCTGCGCGTCTTCGTGTCTCGGTGGCCTCCATCTCGCGCCAGCAGCCGTCCGGGACTCCGCTGGTGAGCATCGCACCCCGAGAGGACAATGGATCACTGGCAACTGCCACCCACCCCGGAGGACGCGACCTGATCGAAGATTCGTCCGAGCCAGACAGAATGCGAAGGTTCGGTGTAGGTTCCAATCTCCTGCCCCGGGCTGACGGTGCGATGTCTGCGACCGAGCTTGTCGGTGACCAGGTCTACAGTCCGGGCGGGTTGATGATGCGTGACGTGACGCACCATCAGAGGTCTGCGATCAACGATCAGGAGCCACCTAAGTGCGGGTCTGGCAGTGGTGTACCGCGGCGTCGGCAAACGAGGTGGTGCAGTCGTGGCGATGAAGGCTGGCGACTGGGTCCCCGACCCGCGGTTGGCGCAGGAGGTGGACGTCCTCTTCGAACGGGCGATTGACGCCTACCGTGCGAATCCGAACCTGATCACCGAGCACGCCAACCACGAAGAGTCCATCCGCGTCGGCGGGTACTCCAACCGCACGCTCCTGGAACTGGTGCAGAATGCAGCCGACGCCATGTCGGGTGCCGACGAGCACGCAGAAGGAGCCGGCCGGATCGAGATCATCCTTGACCTTGATCACCAGACCCTGTACTGCGCGAACGCCGGCCGCCCGCTCTCGCTCACCGGCCTGACCACGCTTGCTCACGCATACCTCAGCGGCAAGAGGGGCGACGAGATCGGCCGCTTCGGCCTCGGGTTCAAGTCGGTTCTGGCAGTCACTGACGCTCCCCAGGTCTTCAGCCGGTCGGTCTCGCTCCAGTTCGGCTCCCCGAAGGCCAAGGCGGCGATCGCGTCGGTTGGATCAGCGGCCAGGCGGCTGCCGGTGCTGAGGACCGCGACACAGATCGGCGCCGAAGCCGAGTTCGCCGCGGATCGGATCCTGACCGAGCTCGCAGAGTGGGCCGTCACGATCGTCAAGCTACCGCGGGTGTCCAAGCTGGAACACCTCAGGGCGGAGATCGAAGATTTCCGGTCCGACTTCCTTCTCTTCGTCAATGATGTCCGTGAAGTCCGGCTCCGAGTGATCGGAGCCGGACAAGACTTCGCTACGACCCACGTGTCGCGGGATCTGGGCGATGGAAAATTCCGCATAGATCGCCCAGACGGTGACCACGAGGAGTGGTACGTCGAAAATCGAATGCATGCACCCACCCCCGAGGCCAGAGCAGAGGTCGGCGAGGCGGTGTCGCGTGATCAGGTGAAGGTCACGGTTGCCATCCCAGCACGATTCGCCCAGCTGCGGCGGGGCGAGTTCTGGTCGTACTTCCCACTTCAGGACAAGACGTCAGCATCCGCCTTGTTCAACGCACCCTGGAGCGTGAACGACGATCGCACCACACTCCAGGAAAATACGTACAACCGAGAGATCCTGGTCACCCTCTCCAGCGCCTTCGTGGACATCTTGCCGAAGGTCGCATCGACCCGGGACCCGGCCGCTCACCTCGACTACATGCCGGCACGTGGTCGCGAGACTCAATCGTTCGGCGACCTGGTTCTCTGTGCGCACATCCCCGAAATCGCATCCGAGGCAAGGCTGATCCCTGATGCAACGGGCGGCATGTGTGCACCGCGGGAGTTGCTGCCTCTTGACTTCACTTACGACGTACCCGAGAGCGATCACGAGGCCTGGATCAAATCCCCCAACACGGACAACAACGTCCCGCACTGGCGTTGCTACGCGACCGACCAGCGTGTGGCCCGCCTACGACAGCTCTACGTCCACAGCGTCTCGGCCGACTTCCTGGATCGACGGACCAGGGACGAGACGAAGGCTCTGGCGAAGGTCGCCCAGCGGGGCCTGCTGTCCTGGTTGCGAGAATGGGCGGAAGGACCCGATCTGAAGTCCGCAGCTCAGGCTTTGGATTTCGTCCTGATGAACCCCAAGATCAACGACATTGGATCAGCAAAGATCATCCCGACCACGAGCGGGATGAGGACCCTGGGAGATCGAAACGAGGTGTTCCTCGAACGTGTCGACGATGTCGACATCGAGGGAGCCGCATTCGTCGTCCCACAGTTCCTGGCCATCCCCAGCGTCGAAAGGAAGCTCCGCGAGAAGGCGGGATTCCGCGACCTGGATCCGCTGGCCATCCTCAGAGCCAGGATGGCCAAGCTCTCAGCGGGGTCGAGCGACGAGGAACTTGCGAAGTTCTGGGACTCTGTCCTCGACGTACGCGTGGACGTGGCCAGCAAAGTCGTCTCACACGACACTCAGAGCTGCATCAAGGTGCCAACCCGCGATGGTGGCTGGTCCTGGCCCGGGCAAGTGATCGACATCGACGGACTCGGTGACGGCATCGAAGGCCGACTGCTGGACCGAACGCGCTGCGTACCTCAAGTCGCACATGCTGCTGGAGTTATTCATGCTGCGGTGCCAACTTACTCGGTCGAGGACGAGGTCTACTTCCACGAGTACTCCAGAGACGTTATAGACGAGCTCAACCGCAGACTCGGTCCTGGAGAGCGTCCCATCGAGCGAATCGAATTCGACAGGAACGAAGGCCCTGGGCCGTTCTCTGTGCTCCTCATGCTGCAGGAGGGTCAAGCTCCGGACCACATCCGTGAGTTGTGGACATCTGAGCTTCTCCGGTTTGACGGAGACGCCTACTGGGCCTGCGAGGACATCGACACTCGGCAGAGCCGCAATGTCCTGTCCCCCGTTCGGTGGGCCGTGGAGCGAGCAGGTCTACTCAAGTCGAATCGCGGCTTCCGCGCTCCGAGCCAGGTCGTGTCTGCATCGCTGATCGAGTTCGAGGCGTTGCTCCCGCTCTTCCGCGGGCCGCGGCACGTCGAAGATGCTCTGGCTCTGCCGAAGGAGCTGGACGACGTGCCCCCTGACGTACTCCGTGGTTCCCTCGAGTCGGGACTTATCCCGTCGCAGATCAAAGACGGCACCCTTACGAAGTTTGTCCTCACGGCTGGCCGGATCGCGTTCCCCGACGTGCATCCGCCTCTGATCCCCGCCCGGGTCGGTCGCAACATCGAGTTGCGGCGGCCTGACACGGTGTACCTCGCGACCACCGACGAGCAAGTCGCCTTCCTCAGCACAAAGCAGAAGCCATTCCTCCGCTCCAACGAGCTTCAGACGGAGCAGTTGGTAAGGGTGATCGGCTGCCGAAGGTTCGAAGACAGCTTCGCTGCCTCCATCCTCATCGACGGCCAGCGGGACCCCGAGCCGGTCATCGACCTGTACACCGGGCTCCGTTCGACCTTCGTTGCAGACAAGGTCTTGAACGCAACCGTGATCAAGGCTGTTCACATCACAAAGCGCGTGACCACGGCGGACGGAGACGGTGTCGAGGACGAGACGCTCGAATCGCATCTGGAGGGACTCGCGCTCATGGTCCGCGCGGACCTTGACGAGAGACAAATCCTGGAGATCATCAACGCTGCCTTCGAACTGAGGTTGACAAATGCCGACCTGAGCGACGTTCTTCAGGCAGGCCTCGACCAACGCCTCGAGGAGCAGCGCCAGGCTGCACGCTCTGCGTCCGACGACGCAGAGCGCCTGGAGGTCTTCTTTGGTGACGACACACTGAAGGAGGTTCTTCCCAAAGGACTCTGGCAGGCTCTCGAAGCACAAGGCTTGGTGAATGCTTCAACTTCCGTCGGCGATCTCCTCCTCACTGTGTACGGTAGCGACTCAATACGGCTGCTCAAAGAGCAGTTCAGTGAAGCAGGGTACACAGATGTCCCTACAGTCTGGGCTGGTAGCGCACCGACAATAGCCTGGCTTCGGAAGATGGGCTTCGGAACCAAGTACGCAGGGCGACGGAACGACCGTCAGGATGAAGAGTTCATTGTGCCCGGCGCTGTATCCCTCGGCGACTTGCACGAATTCCAGAAGCAGATCAGTCGACAACTGCGGGACGTTCTGACTCTCCGGGAAGCAAACGGCGACGCACTCAAGGGTCTCGTCGAACTGCCCACAGGGGCGGGCAAGACCCGTGTGGCGACGGAGACTGTGCTCCGGCTCCTCGCCGACGACAGGTTGAGCGGCACCGTGCTTTGGATCGCGCAGTCGATGGAGCTCTGCGAGCAGGCAGTGCAGACCTTCGAAACTGTATGGCGTTGGCTCGGCGACGAGCGTCCGTTGACCATCGGCCGGCTCTGGGAGAACAACAACGTTCACCAGCCTGACACCGAGTTCAGCGTGATCGTTGCCACCGACGCCAAACTTGAGAAGGTGGTTGGCACAGCCGAGTACGAGTGGCTGAGTCGTCCCGCTGCCGTCTTCATCGACGAGGCTCACCGAGCTGGCGGTTCGAAGCGATACACCAAGATCCTCAGATGGCTTGGCGTCGACGGCCACAGCCAGGAGCGGCCATTGGTCGGCCTCTCGGCGACCCCGTTCAAAGGCAGGGCGTACGACAACGAGCCGACCAAAGAGCTCGCCTCTCGGTTCGGCAAGCGCAAGATGAAGGCGTTCGAAGGGTTCGACGCATACGAGGAACTCTCGAAAATCGGTGTCCTCGCACGGGTGAAGCATGACGTGCTGGTCGGCATGGATGTCAACCTCGGGTCGGCTGAGTTTGCGCGCGCCCAGTCAATGGGGCAGCTCGAACCTCAGGTGCTCGATCGCATCGGCCGGAACCAGGCACGCATGAAGGCTCTTGTGAACCACATCATGGGGCAGCTGGAACACAATCCCGAGTGGTCGATCCTCGTGTTCACGCCGAATGTCCTGTCTGCCCAGGTGCTTGCAGCGACACTTAGCTACAGGAACGTCCAGGCCGCCTCGGTCAGCGGCCAGACTGGGCGGCAACAGCGCCGCCACATCATCGACCAGTTCAAGCAGGGACATATTCGGGTTTTGACCAACTGTGATCTGCTCATCCAGGGCTTCGACGCACCTGGGGTCCAAGCTCTCTACATTGCACGGCCGACATTCAGTCCCAGCGCATACATCCAGATGGCCGGCCGCGGCCTGCGCGGCAAGGCCAACGGCGGCAAGGACGAGTGCCTCATCGTGGACGTCGCGGACAACTTCGGGGCATACAACGACTTCCTCGGCTACCGCGCCTACGAAGACCTCTGGCTGGAGCAGGGATCATGATCCTCGTACCGGACCTCGCCGATATCGAGTCGACGACCACAAGCAACGCCGAACGTCGCGTAGCGCGCCTGCTGCATGCGATCGACGGGCCAGAGCATGCCGTGGCCTTCCACTCCGTCAAGCTTCGAAGCCACGCAGCCAAGCAGCAAGGCGAGGCAGACTTCGTCGTCCTCTGGGACGGCATCGTGATCCTCATCGAGGTCAAGGGCGGAGGTGTCAGGAAGCACGACGGCATCTGGTACAGCATCGACCGCTACGGTGACTGGAAGAAGCTGCGTGAATCCCCGATGGATCAGGCGCAGTCTGCCATGTATGCGTTGCGGAACATCCTGCACGAGGACGGCATCGGCTGGTTTGCGACCGAGGCCGTCGCGATCACGCCTGACATCGATTCCCCTCCCCCTGCGATCGAGTGGAAGGGGAGCCATTGGTGGGCCAAGGACCAGATGAGCATCTCCGCCATGACGCAGGCCTTTGAAAGCGTCGCCTCGAAGGCGCGGACTGCCCCGTCCGGCGTCAGAGTTGCACGATACAAGGATTTGCGCGAGCGCTTGTTCGGCGAGTTCACGCGGATGCCCGTCATCGATGCCCAGCGCGGTGCGGTGATCGAGGAGCAGAACCGGGCCACTGACGGCCAGGCCCACGTGTTGGCCGCGCTTTCGCGCAACCCGAGGATGCTCGTCTTCGGCGGCGCGGGAACCGGAAAGTCCTTGGTCCTGGCGGAGGGCGCCAAGCTGGAGGCCGGCAAGGGGCGCTCGGTCCTCATCACCTTCCACTCCCCCTCCCTGGTCGGCTTCTTCGGTCCACGGATCGCGGGGAGAGACATCGACTTGCTTCCCTTCGCCGAGCTGACCGGTGAGAGGCAGTACGACGTCGTCTTCGTCGACGAAGCACAGGACCTGATGAATGCCGAAGGCATGGATGCGCTGGATTCCGTGATCCACGGGGGTCGTGCCGGTGGTAGATGGAGGATGTTCCTCGATCCCAACAACCAGGCGCGAGTGGACGGCGAGTTCGACCCAGAGGTATGCGAGCTTGTGCAGCAGGAAGCGCTTCAGTACGACCTCGACAGGAACGTGCGAAATACCCGAGCGATTGTCCATGTCGTCCAGGAGTATCTCGGCGCGGACGTCGGAGACCCGGGCATCGTTCATGGTGACAGAGTCGAGTGGCGCTGGTTCACCGAGAGGGCCGCGGATGTCGAGGCTGCCGAGACTGTGGCTCGCGACCTCGTTTCGAACGGTGCGCGCCGCGAAGACATCTGGATCATCAGTGTCGCCTCAGACGAGGAACCCCGGAAGACCAAGGCCGGGTTCGTGGTGACCAGCCCGCGTTTCGCCAAGGGACTGGAAGCAGAGCACGTCATTGTCTGTGATCTGCCCCAGGAGTACGACAGCCCGGGAACGGCTGCGTTCTACGTGGCCGTCACCCGAGCCCGCGTCACGCTCCACGTGGTTGCGTCCGCGGGGGACAAGAAGCGGCTCCAGGACCTCGTTCGAAAGCAGGTCGCCAGGTGAACCTCACGAGTGCCCAGCAGGAGGCGTTGAAACACCTGCGCGCGTCGTACGTGGGCCCCGAGGCAGGGGATGAGGAACTCACGGCAAATCTGCCCCATCGTCAGTACTCCGTCGGAATGCTGTTCCCGCGTGAACCCTCTGCTTCCCTCCCCGAAGCCGAGGACCCGGACGGAGAAGCCGAGCACCCGGACGAAGTCCTGTCTGCCGATGTTCCCGACGGTGACGTCGAGGAAGACGGTGCGGGCGTCCCCTTGGCCGAAGATTGGCGTCCCTCGTCGGTTGCAATCTCGTTCGTTACTAACAGTGACTCCGTCGCGGTCGATTTCTCCTGCGGCACCTACGCTTCGGTCGGCGGGGAAGGACCGCCCCGGTGGCGTCGCACTCCGTACCACGGCGACCCACTTGTTCTCCGTCGCGGTGAAGGACCTGCCGCTCTGTCCGTTGGAGATGTATCCATCGAGATCGGGTCCCGCTGGCGCGACTTCAAGGGTGACTCGCTGGTCACGGTGCACGTCCGTGTTCTGACCGAGTCGACCGCCGACGACCGACTCGACATCGCTCGAATGCTCTTCCAGGTCCACCTGTCGGTCTCCGCTTCCGCGGGTGCGGAAATCCTGGAGTACGACACCACCCGCTCGATCGATACCGACCCCGAGACCGCCGAGCTGCGACTCCGCTACCGCAACAAGAAGGTCTACGCAGTCGGCCACGGTATGGCTGCGAGCTGGGAATTCACGGAAGGTCGCTGCACCAGAGCGTTCCTCGAACCTGTGCCGGCTTTCGTGGTACCCACGGTCGAGACGACAGCCTTCGACGAGGCGACGCCGGAGGCGAAGGCCTTGGCACTCGAGCATCTCCAAGAAATCGACACGGAGCCCGACGCGGTGCTTCGCTCTCTGGACGCCTTTGTGAGCGCCTTCGCCAACTGGGCCTCCGATGAGCTGGAGCGAGCACAGACATTCAGGGAAGCTCAGCCGGTGGCGATCCGGATCGCCCGGCGGTCTGTGGATGCGGTGACCCGGATGCGGGAAGGAGTGGACCTTCTTCGGACGCACGATCAGCAGGACTTGCGAACAGCCTTCTCCCTCGCCATGGCCGCGATGCGACTCCAGCTCCGGCAGGCGTCGATCAACCGGGATGGCGATGACTGTCCCGTGAAGGAACCGCAATGGCGGCCCTTCCAGCTCGGCTTCCTGCTTGTTTCGTTGGCCTCCACGGTCGAGACGAGGCATCAAGAACGGGAGCTTGTCGACCTGATCTGGTTCCCGACGGGCGGCGGCAAGACGGAGGCCTATCTCGCTCTCGCAGCGATCGAGATCTTCCACCGTCGGCTCATTCACGGCATCGCCGGGGGTGGCACCGCCGTGATCACGCGTTACACACTGCGCCTTTTGACGTCCCAACAGTTTCAACGGGCGGCGGCCCTGGTCTGCGCCATGGAGATACTGCGAGCCACGGACAGCCGGGCTAAGGGGATGGCCCCCTTCTCGATTGGCCTCTGGGTGGGCAACGAGGTCACGCCCAGCACACGTACGGAGGCGGAGAAGGCGCGTGAACGTCTGCTCAAAGCGACTGCTCCTGAGGAGGCCAACGAGTTCCAGGTCGAGAGCTGTCCGTGGTGCTGGACGCCGATGGTGCCAAGAGGCAGGAGCAAGCCGGAGGACTACGGCATGGGCCTGGTCGGGAAGGAGGTCGTGCTCCACTGCGTCGACATGTCCTGTCCCTTCAGCAGCGAGCTGCCGCTCGCAGTTGTCGATCAGGCTATCTACGACGACCCGCCCACTATCCTGCTGGCCACCGTCGACAAGTTCGCTCGCCTGCAGTTCAATCCCCGAGCCGGCAGGCTGCTCGGTATCGGAACCGGCTTCAAGCAGCCGTCCCTGATCATCCAGGATGAGCTGCACTTGCTGGCGGGGCCGCTCGGCACCACGGTGGCGGTGTTCGACGCAGTCATCCAACTCCTCTCGAGCCAACTTGGCATTATCCCCAAGATCGTCGCGTCAACGGCCACGATCCGTGCCTCCGAGGAACAGGTTCAAGGACTCTACGGGCGTGCAGTGGCCCTGTATCCGCCATCAGGACTGGAGGACGACCGCACCTTCTTCTCCCGTCCCGTGGAAAGTGGAGAAGGACGCCTCTACATCGGTCTGATGCCGCAATCGGTATCTCAGCCATCGGCCGTGATCTCTGCTGTCACCCCCATGCTCGAGATCCCTGAAGTGCTGGGCTCGCGTGCTCCGTCCTCCGCGTCCCGGGACGCGTATTGGACGCTAGTGATGTATCACAACAGCCTGCGCGAGCTGGGTCGGTCCGCGACCCTCGTCGTCGACGACGTGAACGGCCGACTTGAGCCCCGAGCCGATCGACTGGAGCTCCCTCTGCGTCCAGTGAGGGCAGGGAAGGTGCTGGAACTGACGAGCCGCCGCGGAGCCGAGGAGCTGCCCCAGGATCTCCGCGCGCTACGCATCAGCGCCAATAATTCGTCGGAGGCGGTCGACGTCGTCCTCTCGTCCAACATGCTCTCTGTCGGCATCGACATCCCGAGACTCGCCCTGATGCTCATGGTGGGACAACCAAAAACCACGTCGGAGTACATCCAGGCGACCAGCCGGGTCGGCCGCGGAGACACGAGCGGCGTCGTCGTCACCCTCTTCAGGTCGAGCCGGGCCAGGGACAGATCCCATTTCGAGACGTTCCGTGGCTACCACGAGGCCCTGTATCGCAGCGTTGAACCGACCAGCGTCACGCCCTGGTCCCTCGCTTCACGCGACCGGTCCCTGGCGGGTGCTCTAGTTGCACTACTGAGGCAGTCGTTCACTACGCTCGCCAACAACGACACCGCGGTCAGATTCGACCTGACAGACGTCAACCAGAGCAGCGCGGTCGAGCGGCTTGTTGAACGCTTCCTCGGGTATGTGACGCGCTCCGACGCCGTCGAAGCGGACGAGACGAGGGGCACCGTATGGAGCCAACTGAAGGACTGGGACCGCCGGGCCGCGCAGGCGCGTGAGTCCGGCGAGAACCTGCGTTACGAGCGTTCGAAGTCCGAGCCAGCCGCTCTGCTGAAGAGATTCGGTCAATCCGGCGAAGGGTGGCTCGTCGCAGATTCGATGAGATCCGTCGAGCCCAACGTCGCCGTCGAGGTCCAGGAGCCCCAGGAGGAGGTGCATCGTGGAGAAGATCAAGCATGATTTGCGGCTGTCGGAAACGATCTCGCCGTTCGGTGTTGGTGCCGTCGTCGACATCCGAGGTGAGTCTCTCATGGCGCCGGACACCTCCTGGTGGAAGACGAAGTTCGCCCACGAGATCAGCTGTGAAAGGCTGTTGGCCCGCCTCGGCGCCGGTGTCCTGCGACAGCCGCCCACGCATGCCGGCCATGCAGGCAAAGACACGCCCGCGTTGCAATATTGGCGGTTCCCGGCCTGGCGGTTCTGTGAGCGCTGCGACAAGCTCTCCAAGTTGACCGGGAAGAACAGAGGCAAATGGAGCAACACCTGCGCTTGCGGGGGTCTCCTGGTGCCGATGCGCTACGTTGCTGTCTGCGAACGGGGCAGCCACATCCAGGACATCAACTGGGTCCAGTGGGTGCATCGCGGCCGCGAGGCCAGTCTGAATGAGGCAGTCCGGTTCTGCCGTGACTACAAGTCGCTCACGTTCAAGAAGTCGGCAAGCCGCGGGGAGGGCCTTGGGTCTCTGGTGGTCAAATGCCACGGATGCGGGAACTCCCGTACCTTCGCGGAGCTCGTGTCCAAGGGTGCCTTGCAGCGGGACGGGATCCGGTGCGTGGGAAGGCAACCCTGGGAACCGGACGCCTCGGCAAAAGCCCCTTGCTCGTTCGAGCTCGTCGCCGTACAACGTGGCGCCACTGGCAACTACATGGCCCAGAAGATCTCGGCCCTCGACATCCCGGAAGAACGCCCTCGGTCTGTCGAGGCGAAGGATGAGATCCGTGGCCACGTCTTCTTCGAGAAGGTCGTGACGGACAACGGTGGACCGCAAGCCGAAATGGTGGCCGGATGGATTGCGGACGAGCTGGGGGTCACGGCCGAGACCGTCCTGGCCGTTGCCAGAGGAGAGGAAACCGGCGCGGACGACATGCTGCTGGACCTGAAGGACGGCGAGTGGGCCGCGTTCTTGAAGAAGCTCGACAGCGGGCGCGACCGCACAGGTAGCGACTTTGTCGTCGATGGACGCAGCTTGGAGGGTGCGGCTGGGCCGCAGAGCCTGCTCGACAAGATCCATGGCATCGGTCAGGTGCGGCGGGTTCGTGAGGTCCGTGCTCTTCGTGGATTCCGCCGCTATCACGCGGACGCCGCCTTGATCAGTGTCGATCTGGGATCAGATCAGAAGCGGTGGCCGACCTACCCGGCGGTCGAGCTGTTCGGCGAGGGGATCTTCCTCCAGTTCGAGGAAGAGAAGCTGGCAACCTGGGAGGCCCGACCAGAGGTGCAGGCGCGTGCGGGCCTCCTGATCAAGCGTCGAGCCGAGTCCTCGTGGGCCGACCGTCTCGACGTACCCGAGCCCAGGTACGTCGCGCTCCATACCCTCGCCCATCTGCTGATCCGCCGCTTGGCGTTCGCGAGCGGCTACGCTTCTGCGGCGCTCCAGGAGCGGATCTATGCGAACTCGGACCGTACGGATAAGACCGCGGGCATCCTCATCTACACCGCGGCTGGAGATGCGCAAGGAACCCTTGGGGGACTTGTCAGGCTCGGAGGGCCTGACAAGTTGATCCCGCTCCTCGTTTCGGCCTTGGACGACGCAGATTTCTGCTCCAACGACCCGGTCTGCATCGAGAGCGACCGCCAAGGGTCTTCACACCTGAACCTATCGGCCTGCCACGGTTGCGCCCTCGTGAGCGAGACATCGTGCGAGACGGGAAACCGCCTCCTTGACCGACAGCTGGTGCTCGGTGGGAGCGAGGTGCGGGGTCTCCTGGATGAAGTCCTGCCAGAGGTCCGCAAACGCCCGTAGTACTGGTGACGACTCGTGCAGCTCGAACCACATACGCTGGTCCCACCCCTCCTACGGAGGACGCTTCGCCATCGCCAACAAGACCTCAAGGACAACGACGGTGATCCGCACCCCCAGCGAGCTCGTGATCGATGAGCACGGGCGCGTAGCCCTACCCCTCGGTCTTCTTGCCGAAGCAGGGCTCAACCCGGGCGACCGCGTCCTGGCGTTCAGCAACGGAGATGGACGGCTCGAGCTGCGCCGCTTCTCCGATGCCGTGCGCGACCTGCTTGAGCAAGGAACGTTGTAGCCCGGGATACCCGGAACGACTGCAGAATTCGGGTCACCCTCCCGGAGCCGTGCCCGTGCGACGCCTGTGCATCGGAATGGATAGAGAGCCATCCACTGTCACAGAGTCCGTCTAACGTATCCAGCATGGCGCGACCAATCACCGTGATCGATCTGTTCGCCGGCTGTGGCGGCATGAGCCGTGGCTTCAAGGATGCCGCGGGCTACCAGCCCGTCATGGCCGTCGAATGGGATCTCTCTGCCGCGGCCACCTATGAGGCGAACTTCGGCAAGGGGCACATGCGGTGGGGAGACATTGCCGAGATCAAGGACGAGGAGATCCCTGACGCGGACGTGATCATCGGTGGTCCGCCGTGCCAGGGGTTCTCAAACCTTGGGTCACGCGATGTGAACGACCCCCGCAACAAGCTGTGGAAGCAGTACATCCGCTTCGTGCTCCAGGCCAGGCCCATGGTCTTCGTGATCGAAAACGTCGACCGCTTCATAGGGTCATCCGAGTTCGCGCTGCTCCGCCAGGAGACTCAGCCAGGTGGGCTCCTCGAGGAGTACACCCTTTCTCACTCGCTGCTTCTTGCCACGGACTTCGGCGCCCCTCAGCGTCGCAAGCGCGCGATCGTCATCGGCTCGCGGATCGGCAGGATCGGGATGCCCTTTGCTACACACGAGCCATCGGAGCTTCTCGGCCTCAAGCCCTGGCGCACCGTGAGAGACGCCATCGCTGATCTTCCACCCGTGCCCGCAACAACCGAGCTACCCGACCACCGCGAAGAGTTCTTCGGCAAGCAGGTCCCCGGAATCTTCAACAGCAGCCATCTCCACCTGGGCCGCACTCCCACAGCGCTCTCCCTGGAGCGCTATCACCACATTCCACCGGGTGGCGGTCGCTTCGACCTGCCGGATCACCTACTCCCCCGATGCTGGCGGGAGAAGAAAAGCGGAACCACTGACGTGATGGGTCGGATGCGCTGGGATCGCCCTTCCCTGACCATCAGGACAGAATTCTTCAAGCCGGAGAAGGGCCAATATCTTCATCCTCAATGGGATCCGAGCAATCAGGAAAATTCGATCAATCGACCCATTACTCATCGGGAGGCTGCCCGCCTCCAAACATTCCCGGACGACTTTGTATGGTGCGGAAGCAAGATCGATATTGCCAAGCAGATCGGCAACGCAGTCCCACCCATCCTGGCGGAGGCGATTGCCCGGCATATCAAGCCCTACATCCAGCGGGCCCTCAGGCCCCGGCGAAGCCCCGGGGCGGCGGAAGAGGCCGCCTCGGACGCGGCTTGAGGCACGCCCCGGTTCCACGGACAGCCGTGGAACCGCTGCCGGGGCATTTCGAGCATCACCACTGCGATCGATCCGCCCATCAAGGGAGAAGCTTCCTCAAGCGCGCCTCCAATTGACTTTCGCTGGCGAGGTAAACTTTGCCCCGCTCAGCCGCACTCGGCAAGTGAATGGACTCGAAGCAGAACGATGGTTGAGCTCCACCAAGAATGCGCACAGCTTCCTTCTTGCGCCCCTCGTGATTGCTCCTGTACTTGCGATTCCCAACGTAGATACTGAAAACGGCTCTGCTCACCCAGGCATCCGTGCGAAACAGTGCGTCTGCCAGGGGATGGACTCGGACATCAAGCCCTTTGGAGCGCATGTGGACCAGGACGTGCAGCTCTCGCACAAAGGAGTAGTAGGCGTTCCCGAGACGCCACCGAAGCGCATCGTCTACTTCGCTCGGGCTCCAGCGCTGCTGGCCGCGCGGATCCAACGCCCGTAAGGCTTCGCTCCTCGCCGCCTCGCTGGCCCAGCCGAGCATGTTCCGACCCTGATTCGTTCCCCGGATGAAGTGGATGAATTCCAGCCAAGTCGGAATCTTTCCACTCTGCTCCAGCATGTAATGAAGCACATGGGTGAAAGCAAAAGGAGGATTCCAGTCGGCAATCAAGGTGACCTTTTCCGCCACGTTCCGCCGCACGTTGCCGAGGGCATGGCCGTGGGGCTGACTCGTGGCCTCGCAGGCCGTCCCAATGTCCCGACGGTCGAGCCGATACACAGCCTCGCTCCTGTGTCGAAGGACATGGCATACCACCTCTTTGCGGCGCTCATCCCCCTCCCACCGGCGATACTCCGCTTCGGCAACGGGAGTCACCCTGAAGTGCGCCAGGACCTCGTCCGCGGTCGTCACTGTCCCGCCGTTCGCCATCGTCCCCCACCCCGAAGTGTCATGACGCTCAGTCATAGATCAGACTACGGAGCAGGTCTGACAAAAGTACTCATCGCCGGAGGCTCTGCTCCGATAGGGTCCGGCGGTGGATACTCATGCGTCACACGCAGGGCACGTAGCCGAGCCTCTGCCTTTGCACCTCGAGCCAGACCTTGCCGAGGACGAGGGGCTGCTTGACGTACTCGGTTGGTTCCGCCGGCAAGCGCACACGGAGCAGCGCTTCGGTGCCGTGCTGCGACAGTCGATCGACGAGGTCCTCGATGGCCAGCGGACAGGTCGGTTCGACCTCGACCTGCTCGAGTCGACCGAGAAGACGTACCTCGGCACGAAAGTCGAGATCGTCGCGCGCTCGGCGTTCCAACTCGATCGGGGCGACGACATGGACTACTCGATCGCGGGCCACGAAGTGGATGCGAAGTTCACGAGCGGCACCAAGAGTGTCAACTGGACGATTCCGATCGAAGCCATGGGCCATCTGTGCCTGCTGATGGCCGTGGACGACCGGCGTTCCAAGTTTCGCGTCGGGCTCGTTCGCATCACCGACGATGCGCTCAATGCGGGCCGGAACCGCGACGGCAAGCGGTCCCTCAACATCACCGGGCGGGCCCGAATCCGCTGGTTGGTCGCCGAGGGTGACCTGCCCCGCAACCTACTCCTCGGCCTGCCGCAGGAGAAGCGAGAGGCGATCTTCCGTGCGTCCGACGGGTACCGCGGAGGTGGCAACGGCGGGCAGCTCCGTACCAACGAGCTGTTCCGGCAAGTCCAGGAACAGATAGTCGATCGCAACACCCTTGTGACGGTCGCCAGTCAGGAGGACGGGCTCAAGCGTGCGAGAGACGCCCGCAAGGTCCTGCGCGAGGAAGGAATCCTCATTCTGGGCCACCAGAATGATCACCCTCGGATTGCTCGCGCTCTGGATCTCCCCGTGCCCGCCAAGGGCACCTTCGTGGCTGTCCGCCTCGCGCCGGCACCGACCGATACTCACCGACCCTGCGTGGAGATCGGTCGCACACGGTACGTAGCTTGGCGCGAGGGGGACGACAGGGTCGTTGCACCCAGCCTCTACTGACCAGGCCTCACAGCGAGGAGAGATACGCGACGAGCTCGCCGTAGTCCCGTAGTCTCCGCTGATCCACCATCCGCCTGAACGTGTCCCGGTGCTTGACTCGCCGGGGACCGACGCAGACGGCGTTCACCGCCTTGTCCAGTTCCGGGAGGGCCAGGTGGTACACGCAGTCCAGATCACCGGTACCCATGCCAAGTCGGCCGAGAAAGTAGGGCCGCGGCTCCATGGTCACGGCGGCAAAATGCGGCATCCTGCCCCGGCGGAGCGCAGCCATCTGTGCTCCCTGGGTGCGAGGATCCTGCAGCCTGTCCGTCCGGAGCGACCACTTGAGTGAAAACCCCGCAACAAGGTGCGGCGGAACCGCACTCGGCTGGTCCGTGATTGTCTCCCGCTCCACCGCAAGGTCGAGGTTGAGCGGTGACTCGTCCGCCATCAGATCGAGCAACAATCTGCGCCGCTCTTCCGCACCGGCAACGGCTGCTCGCAGGCCGTCGACGGCCGTAAGGACTCCCCCCGGGATCAGCCCCGGGTCGGCCTCCAGGGCTCCTTCGAGGGCGCTGATGGCGGAGGCGACCTCGAACCCGGCGTCGTCCCCGAGGTTCTTGGCCACGCCGAGGTGCGCATACTGCTCGAACTGCAAGAGCTGTCGCTCTGCGCTCACGGTCAGGTGGGGAGCGGCAGTGCTGAGCTGACCAGTGAGGTCGGCCACCATGGCGGCAGCCCAGGGCTTCGCCACGGGGCCAGCCTCAGCCGCCGGTGGTACCCCCAGCTCGAAGAACAATGCCTGCCCGATCTCGATCGAGAACTTGTCGCTCGAGTCGCTGGTGTTCGGGAGGCCATTGCGGAAGCCACAAAGCCCTGCCGTGAAAGGTGCTGTCACTCAGTCTCCTTCGGTCGACGTGAGCACCGCACGCTATCAACCGGCGCTGACAGCCGAGGTGCCCCGGAAGGCGCCGCCTTGGAAGCCACAGCTCCCCTCACCGCGCCAGCCACGCTCGCAGCAATCCGGTCGGACGGCTCATGCTCCCAGAACCGCAGTACAGTCCATCCCTCTCCCCTGAGATGGTCTGTTGTTTCCTGGTCGCGGGCGATGTTGCGATCGAGCTTGCTCCTCCACCACTGCGCGTTGGACTTCGGGCTCGTCGCGTGTTGCGGACAGCCGTGCCAGAAGCACCCGTCGAGGAAGACCGCAACCTTCGGCCCCCGGAACAGGATGTCTACGGTTCGCCGAGGCATGCCCGGCACCGGAACGTTCACGCGGTACCGGAAGCCGGCGTGATAGAGCAGTCGTCGAACCGCGACTTCCTGTGAGGTGTTACGAGAAGCCTGCCGACTCATCCGAGCCGCTACAGCCGGGGACGATGCAACGGGGGTCACGGGATAAGTGTCCTATGGCCGAGCCTGCCGCCGCTCGGATCGTCTGCGGTCCGCAATCAACCGGGGGCAAGCTCCCTTGAGTAGATCACTCAGCCCAGGTGTGGATAGCGCCCACCGAGGTAGTCACCGATCTGCTGGCGCATGCTGGGGTGGATGTCGAGAGTATCGAGGCCGTCCACGGCGACCCAGCGAACACCATCTGCTTCATCGTTGATGGTGGGCTCTCCGCCGAGCGGCTTGCCGATGTAGGTGTTCTCGTACTGCTGGCGGATCTCTCCGTCGCTGTACGCGACGATGTGGTGCGGGTTGGTGTAGACGCCGAGGAAGCCGGTGATCTCTGCGAGGATGCCGGTCTCCTCCTGACACTCGCGGAGGGCACACTCAGCCGCAGTCTCGCCGATGTCCTGGGCACCACCGGGAAGTGCCCACTGGCCGGTGTCGCGGCGGCGCTGGAGCAGGATCTCGCCGGCGTCGTTGACGACGAGGAGATTGCTGGCCGGGATCAAGGTGTTGGCTTTGGGGGCCTCGGGGTCGTAGTAGTACTCGGTCCTGCCCATTGGCGGCTACTCCTTGCTGGTACGTGCGGTCGTGCCGTCCCAGGGCCGGGCGGCGGTCCAGACAGCGTCGAAGCTGGCCGCGTAGTGGTCGAACCATCCCCGTGCGGGAGCTCGGCGCAGATGCAGGAGGGGGTTGGCGCTGGCGGGCTGGCCCCAGATGTGCGGGTTGGCGAGCAGCTCGTCGTCGTACCGGAACAGCGACGCGTAGACCGTCGCGTCATGGAGGCGGACCTCACAACGGTCCTGGCCCAGGAGCGGTCGGTAGTAAGTGAGCGAGGCGCGGATCTTCGCCGCCATAGTGCCATCGAGCTCTTCCTCCTGGTCGCGGCGGGCGACGGCCTGCCCCATCGGGTCGGCGAAGCACAGGCGGACTTGTGCCCCATGGCGAGCCCGCGTCGCCAACATCTCGGCGACGTGTGGATTGCTCTGGGCGAAGAACGTGCCCGAGTAGACGAGGACGTCGACATGCCGCTCAGCGTGTTCGAGGAGGCGGAGCCACAGGTCCCTCGGGACGCTCGCTCGGTTCGCGTAAGTCGCGGCCACCAGCGCATCCGGCCCGGCGCTGACTGCCGGCGCGGCCGTCGACTGTGGCCAGATCTCGGTCGCGTCGGCGCGGAGCAGTTCGGAGGCAGTCCACCGGTGGCGCGGGTGCGGCAGCCGGCCGGCGAGCCATCGTCCGACCGTCTTTGGGTCGACCTCGCATGCGGCCGCCAGGGCTTCGGGGCTGACGCCGCGCTTGGTCATCGCTAAGCGCAGTCGCTCGTTCACGGAGTACAGTCAACCGGCTGCTTCCGAGACCTTCAAGTGCGTTCCAGAACGTCCCGCAGCCAGATCCTTTCTCGGTCATCCCGCACATACGCTGTGGCAGTGCCTTTGATCGTGCTCTGGGATGTCGACCACACTCTGATCGAGAACTGCGGTGTCAGCAAGGAGATCTACGCCGCAGCATTCGCGGAACTGATCGGCCATGGTCCCGTCCACCCTGTGGTGACCGAGGGCCGGACCGACCGGTCGATCATGGGCGACCTGTTCCAGCGCCACGGCCTGGTGCCGCCCCCGTGGGCAGCGGTGGAACAGGCCCTGTCGGATGCGGGGGAGGCCAGGGAGCAGGAGCTCGCCCGTCGCGGCTACGTGCTTCCTGGTGTCCGCGACGCGTTGGAGCAGCTGCGGGAGCTGGGTGAGTCAACGGTCTCGTCCGTGCTGACCGGGAACATCAGGGCGAACGCTCTCGTGAAGCTCCGCGCCTTCGGGCTGGACGAAATGCTGGACCTGAGTGTGGGGGCCTACGGCGCCGACGGCAAGGAGCGGTTCGAACTCGTCGATGTCGCGCGCCGTCGCACCGCCATGGCTTACGCGCTGCCCTTGGGCACCCCGGTAGTGCTGATCGGTGACACGCCTCGGGATGTCGAGGCTGGCCTTCGGGGCGGCGCGGCCGTCGTCGCGGTGGCATCGGGAAGCCACGACCCCGACGAGCTCGTGGCCGCAGGAGCCGACACCGTCCTCCCCGACCTGCGGGACACAGCCGGTCTCCTGACCCACCTATCCGCGATCGCGCAGCGCGGCGCTCCGGCGCGGCCGGGACGGGGACGCGGTGGGACGTCCTGAACGTCCCGCCGCGCGACGGGTCGCGCCTGCCGCCATCGGGATAGGGTCGCAGGCATGGACCTGGTCGAGTGGGCCGTCAGTCTGGCGGAACGACACCTCGCGCAGCCACTGCCCCGCAGGTGGGCGCACACCCAAGGGGTCGGCCGGAAGGCCGAGTCGCTGGCCGCGCTGGTCGGCACCGACGCCCCGCTGCTGGCTGCAGCCGGATGGCTTCACGATCTGGGCTACTCCCCTGACCTGGTCGACACCGGGTTCCACCCCCTCGACGGCGCCATCTACCTCCGCGACGTCGCGTGCGCCGATCCGCGGCTGTGCGCGCTTGTCGCCTATCACTCGAGCGCGCACGTCGAGGCAGCCCACCGCGGCCTGGCTGAGCGACTCACGGCCGAGTTCAGTCCCGTCAACGGGATCCTGTCCGACGCGCTTACCTTCTGCGACATGACGACCTCCCCCGACGGACTGCCGGTCGAGGCCGAAGTGCGGCTGGGGGAGATCCTCACCCGGTACGGCCAAGGACATCTCGTGTCCGAGTCGATCGCGGAAGCCCGGCCCCAGATCCTTCGCGCGGTCGCCAAGGTACGGCAGCTCCAGTACTCGCTCGGAAGTCGTTGAGGTCGCTCGCCATCCCGGCGTCAGCCGATGTGCGGGTGCCCCGTTCCGTGGAGATGGTGATCGATCCGGAGGCGCATGGACCGGTCCATGGTCAGGTCGGCCAAATCGCCCGGCACGATCCACCTGACCTCGCGGGATTCGCTGCTCGGCCTTGGCTCGCCGCCGGTCGGTCGGGCGGTGAGCACGAGCGAGAACTCCTGGCGTACCTCGTCGTTGCTGGTGTAGTGGATGACGTGCCTGGGATCGGTGTAGATGCCGGACAAGCCGGTGATCTCACAGTGAACGCCGGTCTCTTCGAGGGTCTCGCGCACCGCGGCCTCTGGCACGGACTCCCCCAGGTCGACGGCACCTCCCGGGACGGCCCAGTTCCCGTTGTCGGACCGGCGGATCATCAGCAGCCGTTCCTGGTCGTCGACGACGATGACGTTCACGGCCGGCACGATGCTGTTGGCGGTCGGCGCCTTGGGGTCGTCGAAGTAGTCGATCCGGCTCGCGCGCGTCATGTCGGCATCACTCCGGTGGGGACAGGGGGACAGCGGAGGCCCAGACGCGCTCGAAGCTGTCCAGGTAGGTGTTGACCATGCTGCCATCCACGGTCCGGCGCAGATGCAGGACAGGCGCGTGAGCGGCCGTGAGCCCGTACAGGTGGGTGTTGACCAGCAGTTCGTCGTCGGCGCGGTAGATCGAGTTATAGAGGATCGTGTCGTGGAAGCGGAACTCGATCCCGAGCAGTTCTCGTAACGGGGCGTACATCACGAGAGCGTTATTGATCTTCGCGGCCATCGCCCCGCCGACGCCTTCGTCCTCACCGCGGCGACTGATCTGCGCACCGGCAGGGTCTCCGAGCAGGATCCGAACCCGAACCCCCTGCTCTGCCTTGACCCGCATGATCTCCTGCGCCGCCCTGTCCTCGGACAGGAACAGCCCGCTGTAGACAAGAACACCGATCTCCTGCTGAGCCCGGTCCAGCACATTTCGCCAGAGCTCTCCGGGCACCGCGGAGCGCTGCGGGTAGACACGCACGACCTCTCCGGCCACGGCGTCCGTCGAATCTGCGGGTGAAGCCGGTCGGCCAGAGCTCCTCCACGTCCAGACCCAGGTGTGATGCCGCGGCATGACGGTGCCGCGGGTAGGGAAACCGGCCAGTGGTGATCCACCGCTCGATGGTCTTCGCGTCCACTCCGACAGCGGGTGCCAGATCCTGGGCCGTGAGTCCGCGTCCCTGCAGCGCGGAACGCAGGCGTTCATTCGGCTTCACGTCAACTGCCGTACCCAGCAGGTACTCGGCTCACTCGTCGGGACGTCCCGAGGACGTCCCGACAACGTCCCTTCGTGCGGTTCCGGCGTCCCCCGGACCGCCGGAGCATCGTCAACGCCGGTGCGGCCGATCGGAAACCCGGGCTTGGCACGTTCCGGTCCGTTCACGGACGAAGGAGGGATGCGAGTGGGACACATTGCCGCGCCTGGGAGCGGCACGACGCTGCAACTGAGGTCGCGAGCGGGCCCCGGACACCACGCCGAATCGACGCCCGCCACTCAGCCGCCGCGCTGGGTCCCCGACCTGGTCTTCGAAATGCCGGCCAGACCGGATGCTGTTCCAACGGCCAGAGATTGGCTGCGAGAGCGCTTCGGGCAGCTCCTCGACCACGAGGTCCTGTCGGATGTGCAACTGGTTCTGACGGAGCTGGTCACGAACGCGGTGACTGCGAGTCCGACGCACGAGCTCGTTCGTGTGGCGCTGCGTCAGATGCCGGCGGGCCTCCTCATAGAGGTGATCGACGCGAGTCCTCAGCCGCCATGCGTGCGGCAGCCGACCACCTGGGACCAGGAAGGTCGAGGCCTCCTGCTCGTATCCGCGCTGTGTCCTGACTGGGGCTGGCACCCGCAGGACCCCGGCAAGGTCGTCTGGGCTCTCTGCCGGATCTCCAACGCTCAGCACGGGTCACCCGCTCCGGCCTAGCCATCACGCTTGACGGCCCCGCCGGGACTGCAGTCAGGCGCCGCAGAGGCGCTGGAGAACCATGCCCTTTTACGGGCGGCGCCCCGTACCCCCGCCCCGTGCCACAAGTCTGCGAGGTTTCCATGGAACTTTCCCTCATCACGGACGAGGTCAGTCAGGATCCAGAAGAAGCGATCGACCTGGCCCTCGGTCACGGCCTTCGGAAGGTCGCCGTGCGATCGGTCTGGGGCACGAACGTCGCCCTGCTCGACCGACCAGCGGTCGACAGGCTGGCGAAGCTCTTCGCCCGCCGCGGCATCGGGGTGTCCAGCGTCATGTCCCCGCTCTTCAAGTGCCATGTCCCTGGCGCGGCCGACTCGGGTCTGGTCGACCCGCACTTCGTCGGGCTCCCGCCGGTCTTCGACCAGCACGTCGCGGTCGCGGGCCGGCTCGGGCAGATCGCGGACGCGCTCTCCACTCCACTGGTCCGCATCTTCACGTTCCTCGATCCGTCTCCGGCCGGGCGGCCCTGTCAGGTCGGGGCATCGGAGCTCGCCACGATGCGGGAGGCCGTGACCGACTGGCCGTCCGGGGTGGAGCCCGTCATCGAGAACGAGTTCGTCTGCAAGGTGAAGACCCTCCCCGAACTCGCGGCGTTCGGGCGACTGAGCGGTTGGCGCGTCGTCGCGGATCCGTGCAACGGCCTCCTCGCCGGCGACTCCGACGGTCTGGAGCACATGACCGCTGAACTGCTGGCCGCGACGGCGGACGTGCACGTCAAGGACCGGTCCGGTGCGCGTTACGTCCCGGTGGGCGACGGCGAGCTCCGGTGGCAGCAGATCTTCGAGCGTCTGCGTCAACTCGGGTACGGCGGCACCGTGACGCTGGAGTCGCATCTGCGCGGCGACCTCGACGGCGTCGAGGCGTCGCTGCGGGCTCTCACGCGGCTGGTCGCCTCGTGAGGCCGCTGGGGCTGGCCGTGGTGGGCTGCGGGCGTTGGGGGCGTAACCACGTCCGAGTGGCCGCCAGCGCGACGAACGTGACCCTGGTCGGCGTCGTGGACCCCGACCGCGCGCAGCGCGACCGGGTGGCGCGTGATCACGCGGTGACGGGCTGGTCACACCTGGAGCAGGCCCTGGAGGACCCACGCGTGGAAGCCGTGGTAATCGCGACGCCCGCGACGACGCACAGCGATCTGGTGGCGCGGGGTCTGGTCTCCGGACGGCACGTGCTGGTCGAGAAGCCGGCGGCGATGAGCGTCGCGGATGCGACCGCTCTGGTCCGTGCCGCGCAGGAGAAGGGTGTGCAACTCTCCGCCGGGCACACGTTCCTCTACTCGCGGCCCGTCCGGAACATGGCGGCCTGGCTACGCGAGGGAGCACCCAGCGCGCCGTGGCTGATCCGGAGCGAGCGGCTGGGCGGGCAGCGCCGCGGGGACTGCAGCGTGCTGTGGAACTTCGGTCCGCACGACGTGTCGCTCCTGCTGCACCTGGTCGGTGACCCAGTGGTGGAGGTGGCCGCGCGAGGACACCACTTCCCCGGAGGCGGTCACCTGGACACCGTGACGGTAGACGTGACCTTCTCCTCCGGGGTGCGGGGCGAGATCTACCTCGGGTGGCGGCACGCCGGGGCCAAGCGTTCGCTGCGGCTGCTCGGGGAGGACTGGGTGCTGCGATACCGGCACGGACACCTCGACGGCGGGGACGTCATGCTGCTCGGCGGCCTCGGTGAGGGTCCCGCTGCGGACGCCGCGCTCGCGGCGGGCTGTGAACGCGACAGCCGCGGTGCGCTCGGCGGGTACGGCGAGCCGCTGCGGGTGCAGTTGGAGGAGTTCGTGGCCGCCTGCCGTACGGGGGTTACCACCCTCACAGGCCCGAATCACCTGCTGGCGGTCACCGCAGTTCTGGAGGCGGCCGAGTACTCCGCGGCTCTGGGCGGCCTTCCCTATCGTCTGGCGCCTGTCGCGCCTGCGCTCACGGCTCCCGGGTCGCCCCTGTCCGGGGTCCACGAGTTCGCGACTGAGGAGGTCTGACGTGTCTTCACACGTCCTGGGCGTGAACCTGACGCGTACCTCCACCGGCATCGGGCTGGACGACGGCGCAGCGGCGCTGCTGCGCGACGGCGTGCCCGTGGCTGCCATCGCCGAGGAGCGGTTGACCCGGCGCAAGCACAGCGGCGGAGTCAGGCAGGCCGTCGGCTACTGCCTGGTGGAGACGGGCATCGGGATCGACGCGGTCGACGCCGTCGCAGTCAGCATCTGCTGCGAGCTGACGCCGTCGCCGCGATGGGCCGCCTCCGCTCTTCGGCGTGAGGGTGTCCAGGTGCGGGACGACCAGGTCGTCGTCGTGCCCTCCCACCACCTGTCCCATGCGGCCAGCGCCTTCCTGCCCAGCCCGTTCCGCGAGGCCGTCACCGTCGTGGCGGACAACGAGGGGAACATCCTCGGTCCACGGCTCCACAGCGACTACTGGCGCAACGCACTGGAGCGCACCACTGTGTGGGACTGCCGTGACGACGGGCGGCTGCGCCTGGAGCCGGTAGGGCGTCACGGCGACGGTCCGGACGAGCTGTCCCTTGGCTCGGCGTACGGCTACTTCACGCGATGGTTGGGCTTCCCCAGCTATCACGACGCCGGCCAGACCATGGCGCTGGCCGCATACGGGACCGGCAAGTGGACCGACGCCGAGCTGTTCACCTGGCGCGACGGACGCCTGGTGTGCCGTATGCCGCAGCGTCACCGGGCCAAGACCGAGGCCGTCTCCGACTGGCTCCACGAGCAGGTGGGCATCAGCGTTCCCCCGCGCACACCCGGGGCTGCCCTGGACGTGACGCACCACGAAGTGGCCGCTCTCGCCCAGGCGGCGCTGGAGAACGCTCTGCTCCGTCTCATCGGCGACGCCGTCGAGCGGACGGGCCTGCGCTCGGTGTGCCTGGCCGGCGGGGTCGCACTGAACTGCGTCGCCAACCACCGGATCGCCCGCGAGCTCGACCTCGACGGTCTCTTCGTCCAGCCTGCGGCCTCGGACGTGGGCCAGGCGCTGGGCAACGCCCTCTGGGCCCACCGGCGGCTCGGTGGCGGCGAGCGGTGGACGATGACCAGCAGCGCCCTTGGCCGTGCCTACACCACGGCGGAGATCGACGCCGCGCTCGCGCCATGGAGCGACCGGGTGCGGGTCACCCGGCCCGACGACACCGTCGCCGAAGCGGCCGCCCGGATCGCCGACGGACAAGTCGTCGGCTGGTTCGACGGCGGCAGCGAGTACGGCATCAGAGCGCTGGGCCAGCGCAGCCTCCTCGCCGACCCTCGCCGGGCCGACACCAAGCCGCGGCTGGACGCGGAGGTCAAGAGACGCGAGGCGTTCCGTCCCTACGCCCCGAGCGTCACGGCGGGCGCCGCGGGCGACTGGTTCGACGTCCGCCCGGCGGAGGCGGCTGCCGCCGGCCCGGCCACGTTCATGCTCCAGGCGGTCCGGGTCTTGCCGGAGCGGCGCGAGCGCATCCCGGCCGTCGTCCACGCCGACGGCACAGCACGTGTCCATGTGGTGCGGCCGGAGATCCAACCGCGCTATCACGCGCTGATCGAGCGGTTCGCCGCCTTCACCGGCGTCCCGGTCCTGCTCAACACCTCGTTCAACGCGGCCGGGAACCCCATCGTCGAAACCCCCGCCGACGCTGTCGCGGAGTTCCTCAAGCTCGGGCTCGACGCGCTGGTCTTCGAGGACCGCGTCGTCACCCGCGCCGCGAACTGACCGGGCCCACGCCGGTCCGGCAACGAACGGCCACTCCCCAGACAAGGAGCGCAAATCGATGACTGAGCCCTTCTCCCCCCACTCCGTCCACGACGGGGGCTGCGGTTCCTGCGGCCCCCGTCCCGCGGGCAGCAGTACTCCGGTGCTACTGCCCCTACCCAGACCGCGGCGAGCGGGCACCGATGCCGGTGACTCGCGCGACGGCCTGCCCGCACTCCCCGCCGGCGCGGACGCGGTCCTGACCGCGGTCCACGCCGACGCCGACGCGCTCCCGGCGGTGCCCCGGCGCGACGACGGCCCGCAACTGGAGTCCAACACCCAGCTGATCGACCTCGGCGACGGCGCCTGGTGTCTCAACCACGCGCTGCGCCAGCAGCAGGTCTTCGGCGGGACGTTACTTCGCGACGCCGTCGAGGATCTGCGGGCCGGACGAACGCCTCTGGCACCGGACCTGGTGGCGAGGCTCGTCGCGGAGGGCTTCGTCGTGGACGCCAGTGGTGCCCCCGAGACGTTCCACCGTCGGCTGATGGCGCAGGAGGACTCCAAGAAGGAGACCGAGCCGTCGTTCACGCTCCTGCGCATCCTGCTGACCGACGTCTGCAACCTCTCCTGCCAGTACTGCAAGGTCATCCCCAACGTGCTCGCCCCGCAGGCCGAGCCGACCGACGCCGACCGGCTCACCGAGACCATCGCGTTCTTCTTCGCCCACTCCGACCCCGCCCGTCCGAAGATCATCCACATCACGGGCGGCGAACCGACGCTCTTCTTCCACCAGGTCCAGCATGTCGTGACCACCGCCGAGCGGCTGGCCCGCCCGGGCGAGAACTTCTGGTTCGTCATCGGCACGAACGCGGTCCTCATCCGCGAACGGCACGCCGCCTTCCTGGCCGAGCACGACGTCAAGTGCATCGTATCCATGGACGGACCCGCCGAGATCCACGACCAGCTGCGCCGCAACCACGGAGGTCACGGCTCCTGGCGGATGGTCGACGCCGGTGTCCGACAGCTCCAGCGCGCCGGCGCGGAGGTGTCCCTGTCCATGGTCCTGGGACAGCACAACCTCGACCGGGCCGAGGAGATCATCGCCTGGTTCCTCGACACCTACCAGCCGACCGGTCTCGGGGTGAACTTCATGAAGCCGCCCACTCCTGACCAGCAGGACTACGCCCAACTCATCGACCCCGACCGCTACGCCGACCGCATGTACGCGATCCACCAGGCCTTCCGCGACCGGGGCCTGTTCCTGGAGCTCGTCCACCGCAAGCTGCAGCCCTTCGTGGAGCGGCGTTACCGCTTCCACGACTGCGGCGCAGCGGGCGGCACCAACCTCAACGTGGACGCCAAGGGCAACGTCGGCCCCTGCAAGAGCTTCCTGGTCATGGACAAGCTCGCGTTGCGCACCCTGGACATCGACGCCTACCGGGACACCGTGGTCACTCGCTGGCGCAAGCGTTCGCCGATCTACTACCAGCACTGCGACGGCTGCGCGGCCCGCGGGATGTGCGGCAACGGATGCGCCTACGACGCCCTGGTCCACAGCGGGGACGAGATGGCCATCGACGTGCGCAGCTGCCACTACACCCAGCGCTTCAACCAGCTCTTCGTGCGGGACCTGTTCGACCAGGTGCGACCGGCCGGTCCCGTTCCCGCTACCTGGTGGCACGTTCCCAGCGGCGAGGAGCGGAGGCGGCTGCTCGGCGCGGTGGCCGCACGCCCGCGCACCCTGTCGTACTCCATCGGCCACCAGACGCTCGACTGAAAGGCCCGTCCATGACCACCGCCACCGCCGACTCAGTGCGCCTTCGCGATGCCGCCGCGGACGCTTTCCAGCGCCACGTCCTTCCCGCGATCCGCACACGCCTGCCGGGTGTGGAGGACCTGCTGACCGCGACGGTCACCTCCTCCGTCGCCTACGGCGCCGCCGACCAGCACTCCGACCTCGACGTGTTCCTGGTCTTCCGGCGCGAACGGGACTACCGCGAACACGCGGCTGCCCTTGGTTCCCTCATCGACGGCCTCCGCCTCGACGAGCTTTACGGAGATATCTGCGACAAGGGCATGCGCTTCGAGATCGAGAGCCTGCCCCGGGCCGATCTCTCACGCCTCTACCACCACCCCGAGAACCCCGAAACCTGGCACCAGCAGAGCGAATGGCTTCTCGCCTGGTTTCTCGACTCCTCACCCCTCCACGACCCGGCTGGCGTCCACGCGCGGATGCGCCGACTCGCGGGCGCGTGGCCGCCCGACGTTCTCGCGGCACGCCAGGACGAAGCCTGGACCAGGATCACCACGTGGACGGCCACGGCCCTGCGGCTGCTGAAGCGCGACGGCACCACCTATCCGGCCGTCCGAGCCGCGTTCCGCGCCGCGACCGCGGGCCTGGAGGCCGCGTACCTGCGCGCCGGACGCTTCGCCCCGCACCCCAAGTGGCGCGAGTCCTACGCCCGCCACCACCTCGCGCACTCACCGAATGCCGGCCGCGTGCTCGCCGCCCAGCAGCGACTCGCCGAGGTCCTCGCTCACCCGCCCTACCGGACAGAGGTCCTCGCCGACGTGCTCGAACGGCACCAGGATCAGCAGCAGCCCGCAACCGACGGGCAGGCGCCCTGCTCCGACTGGCACCAGGTACTGACTCGTGCGGCAGAAACCTTCACCGACGACCACGGTCGCATCCGCTTGCTGCGCAGCCGTGCCCCCGGTGCCCCGGTCCTGGGCGCGGCCCGCGCCGCGGCGCAGGCGGGCGAGACCGTCTACCTCGCTGGCGAGACCGGATACGACGGTCTGCTGTCGCCGCGCGCGAGCTACGACCACGCGATGCGCGTGTCCGAGCCGCTGCGCTGGATGCAGGAGCACGGCCTCGGCGGCGCGCCCGCCGAAGACACACGAACCGTCCGACACCTTCGCTGGCGGTATCTGAACTTCGTGCTCTGGCGCAAGCTCCGCGTGGTCGACAAGGCCGAGCGGCGCGGCCTCATCTTCACCTGCCGCTGGTACCAACTGCAGGTCGTCGACCACTTCCTGGAAGCCCAGGCTCTCCTGACCGGAACGCACGCGCGACCCCTGCACCGGCTGACCACCACCCTTGACGGCTTCCCTCGACCCTGCCTCGTCGGACTGCCGGGCGAAGCTCACCCGGACGCCGGCCTCGCGGACGTCAGCGCATTCCTGTCGCAGGGCTGGGAGGACCTCGCCGAGCTGCAGGAGCACCTGGTCCGACAGCAACTGCTCGACCCGCGGGACGTCGCCGATCCCCTGGCGAGCCAGTGGGAGGTCCAGTACTGGAAGTACGAGAACCTCTTCACCTGAAGGCGGACCCCGAAGATGCCCCGACTCGCCCTCCTGGGCTCCGCCACCGCCGGAGCCCTCTCCCCCGCCCTCCACCGGGCCGCGTACCGCGCGCTCGGACTGCCCTGGACCTATGAGGCCATCGACTGCCCGCTCAGCGAACTCGGCCGTCGGCTGGACGAGTGCCGGGCGGGGGCCTGGAGCGGGTTCTCCCTGACCATGCCCCTCAAACAAGCGGCCGTCCCCTTGCTGGACGAGATCGGCGACACCGCCCGGCAGACGGGAACGGTCAACTGCGTCACCGCACGGGACGGCCGCCTGATCGGCGACAACACCGACGTCCACGGGATGACCGCCGCACTGAACGAGGTCCTGCCCACCGCCGAGGAAATCGTGGTCCTCGGCGGCGGCGCGACAGCCTGCTCGGCCCTGGCCGCTGCCCACCGCCTCGGCGCGGGAACAGCCACCGTGCTGCTTCGGGACCCCAGCCGTGCTTCAGGCGTGCACGAGACCGCGCGCCGGTTCGGGATGCGTCTCCGTGTCCTGCCCTGGACGGCAGCGCCCGAACATCTCGACGCGCCACTGATCGTCTCCACCGTGCCGCCCGGCGCGGCCGACGGCCTGACGACGGGCTGGCGGTCCGGGTCCGGCGTGCTGCTCGACGTGGTCTACCGGCCCTGGCCCACCCCACTCGCCGTCGCGGCGCATCGCGCCGGGCGGACGACCGTTGGCGGGCTCTCCATGCTCGTCCATCAGGCAGCTCGCCAGGTCGAGCTGCAGACCGGCTGCCACAGGGCCCCGCTGTCCCCGATGCTCGCCGCCGTCGATTCGATCACGAGTGACGCTACGTCAATCAGGTAATAGGAGCGGAGCATTGACATCCCAAACCGAATCGAAGACTGGCCGCCGCGTCACTATGATGAGGCAGGTGATCGATCTGAAGGCCGCACGCCTGGAGCCAGAGACCTACCGTGCCGCCCTCGCCCGACGAGGTGCGGCTGACGACTTCGATGCCCTGCTTGCCGTGGACGCGAGTTGGCGCGAACTGACCGAGCGCGTGGACCGGCTTCGATCTCAGAACAAGCCGAAGGGAGCCCCGACTCCCGAGCAGATCGAGCAGCTCAAGCAGCTCAAGGAGCAGCTGCGCCTCGCCGAGGACGAACTTGCCCAGGCCGCCGAGAAGCGCCAGTACCTGCTCGACCGCCTTCCCAACCTGCCGCACCCCACCGCGCCCGACGGCGGCGAGGACGAGGGCGAGATCGTGCGGACTTGGGGATCGATCCCCACGTTCGACTTCGCACCCAAGGACCACCTGGAGCTCGGTTCGCGGGCCGGCTGGGTCGACATGAAGCGCGGCGCCCGGTTGTCCGGTTCGCGCTTCGCGTACCGGGTCGGCGACGTCGCCCTCGCCGAGACCGCCCTCTACCGCTTCGTACTGGACCACGTGATCAGCAAGGGCTTCACCTACCTGCTGCCCCCGGTCCTGGTCAACGAAGCGGCCATGTACGGAACCGGGTACTTGCCGAACGAGGAGAGCAACCTCTACCGGCTCGACAAGGACGAGCTGTACCTGAGCGGCACCTCCGAGGTCGCTCTCGGTGGCTTCCACATGGACGAGCGCTTGGAAGAGGGAGAACTGCCGGCCCGTTACACCGCCTTCTCGACGAACTTCCGCCGGGAGGCGGGCTCGGCCGGCAAGGACACCCGAGGCATGTTCCGGGTGCACCAGTTCGACAAGGTGGAGATGTTCGTCTTCTGCCTCCCCGAGGACTCCGAGCGTATCCACAACGAGATCCTCGCCATCGAGGAGGAGATCGTTCAGGCGCTCGGCCTGCCGTACCAGGTGGTCAACATCGCCGTCGGAGACCTGGGCAACCCGGCCGCGAAGAAGTACGACATCGAGGCCTGGTTCCCGGCCCAGCAACGCTACCGGGAAGTCACCTCCTGCTCGAACACCACCGACTACCAGGCACGGCGCCTCAACACCCGCGTCCGGCGCGAACACGGAAGCGAGTTCCTCCACACCGTCAACGGCACCGGCATCACCGCCCGTGCCCTGCTCGCGGTCATGGAGAACTTCCAGGACGAGAACGGCATCGTGGCCGTCCCCGAGGTCCTCCAGAAGTTCGGGGCGCCGGCACAACTCGGAGCCACCGACTGATTCAGCCCCCCGTGGTGCCGGACGCCTCAGCGGCCGTTCGGCACCACGGGCTGTTCAGCTCCCGCTCCAGTTCGTCCAGGAAGCTGTGGGCGTATGCCCGACGAGCAGGGGCGAGGCGCCGGGCCGTGGATGTCCGGAACACCGGACGGTCCACAAATACCCTTGCGAGCCGGAGCGTCTCCTCGATCCGCTGACCGCGCGCGCCTCCGGTCGTGAACGCCTTGGCGATGCCGAAGGGACCGATCGCTTCCCAGTAGTTGGCGTCGTGCACCAGTTGCTCCTCCAGGGACACCGGCCCGGTCAGATGGCGCTCCAACGCCGCAACGCCCTCATCCGCCTCGGCGGGGTTCCAGCCGAGGCCTTCCAAGAACTGCGCGGTCCCCTGACGGAAGCCGGAGTCCGCCATCCTCGGGACCAGGCCGTGGAAGCAGACCAGGAAGTACAGCAGATCCCATCTCGGGGCCTCCCCCTCGGCCAGCAGTTCGACGCGCGCGAGGATCCGCTCGATGTGCACGAAGTCGTGGGCCGGGTCCTTCGCCTCATAGAGCGGGCGTACCTCGTCGGCATACGACGACAGGCGATAACGGCGCGTCTCCCCGGCAGCAGGCGGGGTCATCATCCACCTCCGCCTCAGCAGCATCCATCTCGGGCAGCACATTCCGCCCCCGCGGTTCCATCAGAGCCGTTGTCCGGTGCACAGGCATGCTGGGTTGCGCCGAACAGGCGAACCTGGCTGGTGCGTGTCTCTGTCGACGGCGGGCGTGCCGCCGTGAGGTGCCCGACCCCTGGCGACCGTCAGCACCGCATCGGCCCCGCTCCCTCGCAGCGCCGCGCTAGGAAGCCGCTCACCCGCGCGCAGCGACCGGTCAGCGATCAGCGATCGAGTTGGAACAGCATCCCGGGGCGCACCGTGATGCCCAGGGCGTGGAAGCCATACAGCAGCTCCTGGTACTCGGTACGCCGCTCTTCGATGTCGGGCGGGGCGTGGAGGGTGCGCTCGCCGGAGTCCGGCTCGCCGAAGAGGGACACCGTCCAGGTGCGGCCCGGCTCGTTCGCCCAGGCGGGGCGGTCCAAGATCGTGAAAGACCAGGATTCGCGACCGTCCGCGTCGGCCGTGGCACGGGCGAGCAGATAGGCAGGCAGGTCTCTGGCGATCACGGTCTTCCGGGCCCGCACCGCGAGCGCCGTCGGGCCCTTGCCGAAGATCCGCCACGGTGGCTCAGGACCGAGCCAGGTCATGTCACCGAAAAGGCTGCGGCGCAGCTCCAGGTAGTCGTGGCCGAGACGGATGAGGCGGGCGGCGTCCTCCGCCAGGTCACGTCGACTGTCGGCACTGTCCACCAGTGGCCGGAGCCGTTCGACGGTCTCGCGCAGCCGGGGAACCAAGAGGTTGTCGATCCCGCCGAGCCGGTACATGTCCTCCGCCGTCTCGGCCGCATACAGCACCCCGTCACAGAGCCCCTGGTAACGCTCCCGCAGATCCACGTCGCCCTCCCCCTGGCCGTCGACGATGCCGACTTCCAGAAGTATCACGCTGCGCTGACACCGACGCCGGGAAGGCGAAGCAGGCGGAATCAACAACCGGGGCGCCGGACCTGGGTGAAGGGACGACGCGTTCCCCGGCCTCCTCCCTGGCAAGCGGCTGACGCACGCGCCGGATCACGCGGCTCGCTCAAGGTCCTTCACCACGGGACACCGGCCCCGAAGGCGACGAACACCGCCTTTCCCGACGGCGTCCGCCTCGCCGACAGGCAACCATGGAACAGTCTGCTCAGAAGGCTCAGCCCTCGGCCCCGCTCCCCCAGCTCGTCCCAGTCGGGCATCGCCTGCCCGGTCGTCTCATCCGGTGGCGGGCCGGTCGGGACCAGCGAGATCGGCGGAAGATCTGGACTGCTGTCGTGGCACTCGAGGACGTACTCGCTGCCCTCACTCAGCAGCCGCAGTTCGTACGGCCCGGCGGCGTGCTCAGTCGCGTTGGCCACGAGTTCGGAAGCCGCCAGCAGCACGTCGTCCACGACGCTCTCGTTGAGATTCAGTCGGAGAAGCTCGGGGCGGAGGCACGACCGGGCGAGCCGGGCGGGCTGCGCGGTGGCGGCGTTCCAGTTGCAGACGGTCACGCTCTTCGAGTCCGAGCGGCTGTTCATGCCGCAGCCCAGTTGAGGACCGGGCGGGCGTGCCGACGCCGGCGTCGATGGCGTCCTCGGCCCGGACGCAGGCACGAGCGCGTGTCCCGGGCGACGAGCGTGACGTTGAACGGGCCGTACCGGAACGTGTCGAGCAAGACGAGCAGGACGAGCATGAACACCTCGGGCCTCCGATCCACGCTGGGCGGAGCACCACGACACCCTGACCAGGGCGATAAGGGCCAGTGGTTGATCGGAAGGACTTCTGTGCCCGCTCAGCGGAAGCAGCGACGAGCGGAGATGGGCGCCGTCGTCAGCGTGCTGAGGGGGCGATGGCTGGTCGTGGTGACGGTCACTGCGGCAATCGCAGCCCTGATGCAGGAACAACTCCCGCTTCGGCTGGGGACGGCAGCAGCATGGCTCGTCTTGGCGGTGCTCGGCCCCGTACTGAGCGTCCTCGACATGGCGCTCTTCCGCCTCCCCGACGCCATCGTGCTGCCCGCCTCGCCCGTCGTGTTGGCGCTTCTCGCAGCCTCCGGCTCCGTTCACGGGAGCACGAGTCCACTTTCGCGTTCGCTGGCGACCGGCCTGGCCTCCGGCCTGGTCATGGCCGGCCTGGCACTCCTCTCGCACGGCGGCCTCGGCTGGGGCGACGTGAAGGTGTGCGCGGGACTGCTCGGGCCGGTGCTCGGCATCGTCGGGTGGTGGGCGCTGGCGGCGACTGGCTTGCTCGCCTTCAGCAGTGCGACGGTCGCGGTTCTCTTTCTGCGCCGCGACAGGAAGTTGGCCCGGATTCCGCTCGGTCCCTTCCTGTTCGGGGCAGCCCTGCTCGTGATCCTCGTCAACCCACCGTCGTAAGTTGGGCCGGAATTTCCCTTGAACGAGCGTTGATTGAGACGTATCCGTACCACCCAGGGGTGACTTCCGCACAAGACGGGAAACATCAGGGGCATTCTGGCATCTCCAGTCGTGACAGACAGTCGCGAACCGGACGCGGGCAGACCCGCGACTCTGGGGAGGTGCGTACGCATGATGCCGAGGATCAGGCGACCGTTGTGGGCTTCGGTGCTGGTCGCAGCAACCGCGTTGGGAGCCATCACCGGATGTACCACCCGGCAGCCGCCGCAAAGCACCGGCGACGCTGCGTCAGCAAGTCGTGGTGTTGGCAGCACCACTCCTCGGGTATCGGCCCACCCCGCCCCTGCGCTGCCGTCGCCCTGGGCCTCGGCTCAAGGCACACCCGCCCAGCAGGCCGCTGCGCAGGCTGCGCTCGCCGCCTACCAGGGAATGTGGACCGACCTGGCCCGGCTCGGCGCCACGTCAGACTGGAAGAACCCCAAGCTGGGCCGCTACATGACGGCCGACGTGCTCTCCAGTTGGTCCACGACCCTGGCCCAGAACAAGCGCCAAGGTCTCGTACTGCGCGGTGCGACGAAGGACGCACCTCGGGTGGTCTCCGTGTCCCCTGCGGAGCAGCCGACGCGCGTCGAGATCGCCGACTGCGTCGACGACGGCGACTGGCTGCAGTACGTGGCTGCGACGGGCAAGCCGGCCAACGACACCCCCGGTGGACGTCACCGCAGTGAGGCCGTCGTCACCTACGACACAGGCTGGCAGCGTTGGTTGGTGAGTCAGCAGATGATCGGCGAGGTCGGCTCGTGCTGAGGCTCGCGGCGGTCCTCCTTGCCTCTGCTGCGCTGACGGGCGTGGTGCCGACTGCCGCCTCCGCCGACGGCGGAGTGCACTCCCACGTCAGCGCGGCATGCCAAGCCAACAGCTGCGCGTTCGGGGCGGCGAGCACCACCTCACAGGACTCGGTCTCGGGCTCCTCGAAGTCCTCCGGCTCGGCTCCGGTCTGCGCTTACGTACCGGCGGGTGGGATCACGACGGCGGCCGACGGGTCGAGGGGGCAGTGGTATCGCCTCGACTGCGGCAAGGGTTTCGATCAGGGCATGCTCGGTGGGCCCGCCCTGCCTCTGTGGGCTCCGGCAGGACAACCCGCTCCAGCTTTGAGCCCGGTCGTCGTGGCCCGGCAGGCCGAGAGTCAGCTCGTGCTGCCGTCTCCGCAGGTGTCGTTCAGCCCGGCCGGATTCCAGGTCGTCCGGGTGCCGACGTGGATGTGGATCGCACCGGTCCAGTGGGATCCGGTCAGGGCCACGGCGCAGGTCCCCGGTGTGAGCGTGACCGCGACGGCGACGCCGACGTCCGTGCAGTGGGATCTGGGAGACGGGACGCAGGTCACATGCGCTGGGCCGGGCACGCCTTGGCGGCCTGGCGACAATCCCGCAGCGGCGTCTCCCGACTGCGGGCACGTCTTCCTGCGTCCATCGGCGGATCAGCCGGGTGGGGCCTATGCGGTCACGGCCCGGGTGCACTGGCGCGTGGACTGGGCCGGTGGTGGCCAGCAGGGCGTGTTCCCTGACCTGTCCTCCACGACGACGAGCCAGGTCCGGGTGGACGAGGTCCACTCCTTGGTGACGGGCAACCAGACGCGCTGACCCATCACCCCTCCCCCTCCCTCTTCTACATCCCTTGTACCGATCCAGGAGGTTGGCATGCGCCTCGTGGCGCAGCGGCAGAAGCCGCAGCCTGAGAACGACGACTGGGCGGCCCAGGTCGCGACCGGCCTTGAACAGGCCGGCCAGGAACGTCGACGGTCGTTGGTTCGCGCAGCCGCCGGCGTGGCGACGGTCGTCGTCGCGGCCGGGGCCGGCATGGCGTTGTGGTCGGCGACGCAGCAGCGGACCGAGGTGCTGGCGCTGGCGCGTTCCGTGTCCTTCGGGCAGGTGATCGGTCCGGGGGACGTGCGGGTCGTGAACGCGTCCTCACTGCCGGGGGTTCCGGCGCTCGCAGCATCGGAGACCGACGTGGTCGTCGGGCACCGGGCTGCGGCCTCGTTGCCCGCCGGGACGCTGCTGACGGCCGCGCTCGTCGACGCCTCCGCTCTGGCGACGGGACAGGACGCGGTGTCGCTGGTGGTCAAGGAGGGTCACTACCCGGCGTTGGGCGTCGGCGACTTGGTGCGGATCGAGGACACCGGGAGTTCGTCCTCGCCGACGGTGTCCGGGGCGGAGAGTCAGGCGGTCGAGGCTTCAGTGCTGTCCGTTCAGCAGGCCGCGGACACGGCGAGTGGAGCGGGGTCGATCGTGCTCACGGTATCCGTTGCCGACGCGGAGGCGCTGCGGCTGGCGTCGATGGCGGCCCCCGCTGTGGTGCTGACCGGCGCGCGGTCCGGAGCGAACCAGTGAGCGCGCCCGGGATGCGGCGGATCGCCGCCTTCGGCGCCGTGACAGGTTCGCCCGGAGTGACGACTGTCGTCGGTGCGACGTCGGCCGCCTGGCGATCGGATCTGGGACGACCACTGGTGTGGGAGGCGGATCCGGCGGGCGGAGTCCTTCAGCAGGTGATCAATCCCGGTGGTGAGGCCGGTCTGGTGACGGTCGCGGGCATCGCGCGGCGGGAGGGCCTGCTCCACGGCAAGGTAATGGAGTTCGCCGGCCAACTGGTGGGTGGCGTCCCCGTGGTCACCGCGCCGCTGCATCCCGGTCAGGCGAAGGCCGCCCTGGAGGAACTGGCCCCGCAGTGGGAGTCGGCCCGGACGGGACCGTTGCCGTGGTTGGTCGACATCGGCCGGCTCGACCCTTCCCTCCCCCTGCCGCACGGAGTGTGGGGATGCGCTGACGCCCTCGTGCTGGTCACGCGGGGCCACCGGCACGCGCTGCTTTACGGGGCCCTGATCGCGCGGCGGGCGTCGGAGCGAGGGCTGCCCACGGTGATCGCCGTGGTCGGCGACTGTCCGGAGAGCGACCGGGAGGTCCTGCGCGCGCTCGGCGCGGCCGGCGTGGTCCGCCTGCCGTGGGATCCGTTCACCGCGGCGGTGCTGCGCGGCCAGTGGACCGGTGGCCTGCCAGGGCGGCGTGCCCCCTTCGAGGGCTGGCTCACAGGACGGCCCCGACGGCCCGAGTATCCGTTGGTCACGGCTGCGTCGGCCCTGGCCCGTGAGCTGGAACGGCTGCTCGGCACCGACGGGACGGCTCCGCGCGCACTCCTGGAGGTGGGGCCGCCGGCCTTGCGGGGCGGCTCGTGAGCGTGACGGACGAGGCGGCCCGGACTCTCGCCACGGAGTTCCGCACGAGGATCGGCCGGCAGCTCGTGGCAGCAGAGCAGCAGGCCGGGTCGCGTGGCCTTACGTCGGAAGCCCGCTGGGCACTGGCCGAGCAACTGCTCCAGCAGGAGCTGCGGCAGGACGCGGTCGCACGACTTCGGCGGGCCGAGTCGCCGCTGGACGAGGAGACGGAGGCCAGGGTCTGCGACGAGGTCCGCGCGGGGATGACGGTGCTGGGCACCCTCGGGGACCTGCTCGCGGACAGCGAGGTGGAGGACATCCTCGTCAATGACCTTGAGCACGTGTTCGTCCACTACGCCGGAAGCCGTCGCGAACGGCTGGACCGCCAAGCCGCCGACTCCGTCGAAGCGTTGACGGAGATGGTGCGACAGGTGGCCGTGTCCTGCGGCGCCGAGGAGCGGCGGTTCGACCGCGCCAGCCCGTTCCTCTCGGCGCAGTTGCCGGACGGGTCCCGCCTCTTCGCCGCGTTCGACGCGCACGGCACCCCGACGCTGTCGATCCGCCGACACAGGTTGCGCACGGCCACGCTGGAGGACCTCGTGGGCCTGGGCATGATGAACCGCGAACTGGCGGAGGAACTACGCCTGATGGTCCGCGCCCGGCTGAGCATGCTGTTCGCCGGCGGACCGGGAGTGGGCAAGACCACGGTCATGTCCGCCTGTCTGAACGAGACGGACCCGAGCGAGCGAATCATCACGATCGAGGACACCCTGGAGCTGAACCTCCACCGCAACGGCCGCCATCGCAACGTGGTCCCGTTGCAGGCCAGGGAGGCGAACCTGGAGGGCGTCGGCGAGATCACGCAGGCGGAGCTGGTGCGCTGGTCACTGCGGATGAGCCCGGACCGGGTCATCGTCGGTGAATGCCGCGGACCCGAAGTGGTCGCGATGCTCAACGCGTTCTCCGTCGGCAACGAGGGCTCGATGTCCTCGATCCACGCGGCGACTTCACGGGGCGCGTTCATGAAGCTGGCCGCCTACGCCGCCCAAGGCCCGGAGAAGCTGACGGTGGAGGCCACCAACCAGCTGATCGCGTCCTCGCTGCACGTCGTGGTGCAGCTGTCGCGGGCCACGGACGGCACGCGGGTGGTCTCCTCGGTGCGGGAGATCATCGACGCCGACGGTGTGCAGATCATCTCCAACGAGCTGTGGGAACCAGGCCCCGACCGACGCGCCCGCCGCGCAGCTCCACCGTCCCCGCACCTGCGCGAACTCCTGGACCAGCTCCTACCCGGCTACGGCCGCTGACCGCTCTCTTGTCCAACACACCAGAAGGAACGACAACTTCGATGACGTCTACCACGACGAGGACGGTGGGTTGATGTCCTCCTGGGACACCTTTGCCGCGACGGGGTGCGGCGCGCTGCTGGGTGTGGGAGTGGTCACCGCGTACTGCGGGGTGGCCGGCATCCCGCTCACCAGGCTGCTTCCACGAGAAGCCCTGATTGGGGGCCGCAAGCGCAGCCATGGACTCGGCAGGAACCCCGCGGGGCTGCGGGTCTTGGTCTGCGCGGCTACCGGCGTCGCTGCAGCGGCCGTTTCAGGGTGGCCGGTGCTCGGGCTGATCGCCGCCTGGGCGGCGTGGGCGCTACCAGGCCTGCTCGGCCCCGATCGGGAACACCGGCAGCGGCTGGCTCAGGTCGAGGCCGTGGCGGCCTGGACGGAGCAACTGCGCGACACCCTGTCTGCCGCTGCCGGACTCACACAGGCGGTCCGCGCCACCGGCCCGCTGGCCCCCGTGCCGATCCGCCCCCAGGTGGGAGCCATGGTGGCGCGGATGGACGGAGGCGTGCCGCTGGCGACCGCTCTGCGGGAGTTCGCGAACGAGCTCGCCGACCCGCTGGCGGACCTGGTGGTCGTGGCGCTGGTGACGGCGTCGCGTCGGCAGTCCGGCCGGCTGACCGAGCTGCTCGCCGCACTCGCCGACACCACGCGCGAGCAGGCCCGTGCCCGGCTCCGCGTGCACACCTCGCAGGCGCGGGTCCGCACGGCGCAGCGGATCATCACCGGCGTCGCCCTGGCCATGCCGGTCGGCCTGATGCTGCTGGACGCGTCCTTCATGTCCCCCTTCGGCACCGCGGCCGGACAACTGGTCCTGCTGTGGATCGCGCTGGTCTTCGCCGCAGGATTCGCGATGATCCGGCGCCTGGCCCGGTTCCGCGAAGGTCCGCGCCTGCTGACCTCGGGCTCCGGTGCACTCGTCCCGTCCGCAGGAGGTTCGCGATGACGATGCTCGTGCTGCTTCTGTCCGCTGCCGTCGGCGGCGGCTTGTGGATGGCCGTGGCCGCTCTGCGGCCGCAGCGCGTCCCGCTCTCCGTCGAGGTCGCCCGTCTCACAGCGCCGGCCCCAGCCGCGGCGCGCGGTGAGCGGACGGTGCCCACTCCTGAGGTGATGGGGATCGCGGAGGGCTGGGCCGGACGGCTCGGCTCGCGGTTCGCTCCGGCCCTGGCCGCTTGCGGACTGCCGGGGCCGAAGGCGAGGGCGGACCTCGCCTCGCTGGGCAAGCCCGTCGAGCGTCATCTGGCGGAGAAGGCCCTGGCCGCGGTCCTCGGGTTGATCGCCCCCTGGCCCCTGCGTCTGGCGGTCAGCGTCCTCGGCATCCAACCGGTGTGGACGGCTCCGTGTGGATTCGCCCTGCTGCTCGCGGCGGCGGGCTTCTTCTCCCCCGACCTTGCGCTTCGCTCCACCGCCGCGGAGTGGCGGCACACGGTGCGCCACGCGCTCTCGGCCTGGCTGGACATGACCGGCGTCGCGTTGTCCGGAGGCGCGGGCGTCGAGCAGGCGCTGCGCGACGCCGCCATGGAGGGGGAAGGGGAGGCCTTCGACGCCTTCCGCCTCGTCCTGCGCGAGGCAGAGATCACGCGCACCCCGCCCTGGGACCGGCTCCGCGACCTCGGACTGCGCCTGGGAGTCGCCGACCTGGACGAGCTCGCCTGCTCGATCGCGCTTGCCGGCGGCGAGGGAGCCCGTGTCCGCAACACCCTCATGGCCAAGGCGTCCTCGCTGCGCGCCCACCTGCTCGCGGACGCCGAAGCGGCGGCCTCCTCGGCGACGGAGCGGATGGCGATCCCCGTCGCCCTGATGATGACCGGCTTCCTCGGCCTCCTCGCCTACCCCTCACTGGCCCACGCCATGCAGTCCCTCTGACCGAACTCCCCTTCCCCATTGCGGCATTCAAGGAACCAGGACCGTCATGCACCACGAACTCGCGTACGCCACCGCCCGTCTCCGCGCTCTCGCCGCGCGGCTCAAGGACCTCGGTGACGACGGCTACAGCACCGAGGCCGTCATCGTCACCGCCCTGCTGGTCATCCTCGCCATCACCGTTATCGGCGTGATCAGCGCGAAGGTCATCGCCAAGGTCAACAGCATCAACATGTGACCCCGGTGAAGCGAGGAACCCGTGATGAAGCGCAACCCCAGCGGCGGACAACTGCCGCCTGTACCGGATGCCGAGGACGCGTCGCCGCGGGACGAGGGCTCGGCGACGGTCGAGACCGCCCTGGCGATGGTCCTGTTGATGCTGCTCCTGATGGGCGTCGTGCAGTTCGCGCTGCTGGAGCACGCGTCGCACATCGCCAAAGCCGCCGCCACAGCTGCGCTCGCCCAGGCCCAGACGGAGGACGGCTCAGCGGCCGACGGGCGTAGCGCCGGGGCGCAGGCGCTCAGCGAACTGGGCGGCGACGTACTCCAGAACGCGGGAGTGACGGTGGTCCGGACGCCCGACCAGGTGACCGCGGTGATCCACGGCCAGGTCCTGAGTGTGTTCCCGGGACTGCACCTGCCCGTGACCGCCCGGGCCGCGGGTCCGGTCGAACGGGTCGCGGCGCCGGCGCCTTGACCGCCATTTCCGTACCTGCGGCCCCAGTTCGAGGAATCTTCGTGCCAAAGCCTCAACGTGCTCCCGAAGACCCGCGCGACCGCGGCTCCGCGAGCGTCGAAGTCATGCTGGTCGCCCCAGCTCTGCTGCTGCTTCTGCTCTGCGCCGTCGCACTGGGGCGGCTGGTCAACGCCCGCCTCGATGTCGCCTCCGCCGCACAGCAGGCGGCACGAGCAGCGTCGTTGCTGCGCCTGCCCGGCCGGGCGCAGCAGGTCGCGGACCAGACCGCGCGTGCCGCTCTTCTGGAAACCGGTCGCGCCTGCCGGAGCATCGACGTCACGGCCGACACCAGCCGCTTCACGGCAGGCGGCGCCGTTGCCGTCACCGTCGCCTGCACCACCGAGCTGTCCGACCTGGGGCTTCCGCTCCCGGGTAGTCACGTGTCCCGTTCGACGGCCTCAGTGCCCGTCGACTCCTACGAGTACGTCGCTGACGGGAGGCAGTAGATGAGCCCGAGGTTCGTGATCTACCAGAGCAGGCGTCATGCGCTGCGCTCAGGTGGAGTCGACGACGGATCGGTGACCGCGTTCACCGTCGTCGCGCTGACCGGTGTGCTGCTGTTCCTGGCGATCACGGTCGACCTCGGCCAGGCGCTGGCCGCGAAGGTGCAGGCTCTGGGCGAAGCCCAGGATGCCGCCCGCGCCGGCGCCCAGGCCCTGGACCTCAGCGCACTGCGCTCCAGCGGCACGGTGCGGTTGCGCCCCTCCGCCGCGGCACAGGACGCACGTGCCTACCTGGCTCAGGTCGGCGTCGCCGGGAAGGTCACTGTCGGCACGGACGACATCACGGTGTCCGTCACCCGAACCGTGCCCACGCACCTGCTGACCCTGGTCGGCATCTCCAGCCTCACCGTCCATGCCAGCACCACCGCGCACGCGGAGCAGAGCGCCCCGTGAACCAGCCGACCCGCCGCACCTCTCGCCTAGCGAGCCACCGTGCCGGACAACTGCGCTCGGCGCTCTCCGGGGTCGTCCAGGCGGCGTTCGTCGTAGCACTGCTGACGGCGTTGCCACTGCTCCTCGTCGGCACGCCGCGGCTGTCCGCTGCGCTGGGAGATCACCTGCCCGGCTCGTCGGAGGTCATCGCTGCGGTGGAGCAGCCGATCGACGACCGGCTGCTGTTCGCCGTCCTCGCGCTCGCCGGCTGGATCACCTGGGGCGTGCTGGCCGTCAGCGTGCTCCTCGAAGTGTGCTGGGCGCTGCGGCACTTCTCCGCCCTACGCGGGCCGAGGGGCATCGCACTGGTGACGGCACGCCGCACGCTCGGCTCGCTGCTTATCGGCGGCGTCCTCGTCGCCCTGCTCGCCTCCGCCCGCACCCCGGCACCGGACGCGTCGGCGGAGGGCAGCCAGATCGGCGCCGCTCCAACCGCCGCCACCGCCCCGCTCCTCACGACGCCCGACGAGAACGGCCCGTCCCGCTTGGTCGTCCGGCCCGGTGACACTCTGTGGCATCTGGCGGACTCCCGCCTGGGTGACCCCCTGCGCTGGCCGGAGATCTACGCACTCAACACGCACGACACCGAAGCCGACGGCCGACGATTCCTCGACCCGAACCTCATCTACCCGGGCTGGACGTTGGACCTGCCGGACAGGCAGCGGCCTCCGGTCTCCGCGCCGACCCCACGGACCACGTCCGGTAGCGCGTCATCAACTTCTCCCGACGGCAGTGGATCCGTGTCGAGGCCGGAGCCATCAGGGGCGGAGGACCACCACAGCTCTCCCGCGCCGCAGCATGCCGCCATCCGGACACCTCACGGGCTCCGACTCCCCCGCGAGGCCGGGTACGTCTCCGTCGCCCTCGCCACAGCGCTGGCCGTGAACGCGCTCCAGATCAAGCGTCGCCGCATCGTCCGCGTACCGGATGGCGAGGAACCGCCGACGCTCGAACAGATCAAGCAGCGCGCCGAGCACCACCCCCTGGTCGCAGACCTCCGTGCCCTTCAGGTCCAGGAGAACCTCACCCCGCAGGAGCAGTTCCTCCCTGGAGTACCGCTCGGCGAGCAAGGCAAAGACCTGCTCACGCTGGACGCACTGCTTCACGACCTGCCGGTCCGCGCGCTGTCGGCCACCGGCCCCGGTGCGCACGACGCGGTCCGCGCCCTGCTGCTCCACATCCTCATGCCGCACACGAGCCCTGCCAGTGTCATCAGCACCGCCGACGACCTTCGGCGGCTTCTCGGCATGGAGGCTCCTGCCGTTCTGCCCGTGCAGATCACCGTCGCGGACGACATCGAGGACGCCCTCGCCCGCCTTGAGGAGCTCCTGATCGGCCGCGTGCGCGACCAGCAAGACCAGGACACGCACACTCCGTCCCCGCCGCTGTATCTGGTCACCGGTCAGCTAGCGGATCGCCAGCGGCGTCGGCTCCTGTCCATGCTCGACGTCGGCGCCGGGCTCGGAGTCAGCACGATCCTCCTGGACACGGAACTCGACGAAGGCGCGACCGTCGAAGTCCACCACGACGGCACCGCCCGCCTGCACGGCGTGACGGCCGGCCCGCTACGCCTCTTCCACCTGCGCGTCGAAGGTGCGCAGGCTTTCGTCCGGCTGCTCCAGACCGCAGAACACGTCGCGCACCGGGGAGAGGAGCTCCCCGCGGGCTCAGATCCGGACGGCACGGAAAGCGATGGCTCAGCCCGAGAGAATCCGCCGGATCCAGAAAATGACCCTCCATCGGACCCAAGACCGGAAAGCGACACCGAGGCGGATTCAGATGATTCATCTACCACTGCGACATCGGTAACCGAAATCCCGCAACCAGCCGGCCCGCCTGCGAATTCAACGGATCAGGCTCCGGCCGACGACCGCCACCCTGCCTCCCTTGTCAGCCTCTGCCAAGTCCTCGACCCGCCTGCGCCCCACGTCGCGCCGATCACCCTCACGCTCCTCGGACCGTTCACCGTGCACGTCAACGGGACCCAGAACGCCGGCCTGTCGCGAGGCAAGATCGCGGAACTGCTCGCCTACCTCGCCGTCCACGACGAAGGAGTGACCGGCGACAGCATCTGGCAAGACCTGTGGCCCGACCGCGACGGCACAAGCGCCAGGGACACCTTCTATCGCACCTCCAGCAACGCCCGCGCTCGCCTGCGCGAAGCCCTCGGTGCCGGACCCGGCGCACAGTTGATCCTCGGCAACGGCACCGGTCGCTGGCACCTGGACCCACAGCACTTCAAGAGCGACCTCGCGGCCTTCCACCTGGCCCGACGCGAAGCAGACGCCGCCTCGACCCCCGAAGCCCGACGCACCGCGCGTGAGCGAGCAGCAGCACTGCACCGGGGCGAGCTGTGCGCCGGCAGCACGTTCGGCTGGATTGACGCCTACCGCGAGCACGCGCGCGTCCAAGCCGTCGCGGCACTGACCGAGCTGGCTCGCACTGCCGAAGGCATCGATGAAGCCCTGTCCCGGCTTCAGCAGGCCGTGTCACTCGCGCCGACGGACGAGGCGCTCTACCTCGAGCAGGCTCAGCTCCACGCGCGCACAGGCAATCTCGCGGCCATCAGCCGCACGAGGGACCTGATGACACGCGCGCTCAGCGAAATCGACACGCGCCTGACGCCTGCCACCAACCGCGCCTTCGAAGACCTCCTCCGAGGCCGGGGACACCTTGCCGCCCGTCCCGGAGCGCCACGCTGAGGCTCCCCTCAGTCGGCAAAGGCCAGCGCCCCGTCCAACCACCCCCGTCCAGACTGGGTGTCCACCACCCCGTCCACCCACAGACGGGATACCCCCGACGGGTGGAAAGCCGCAGGTCGCAGCCCATTTCTCCGCGCGCTTGAGTATCCCGACTCCATACCCGGGGAGCCTGTAACCCCCGGTCTTCGCGCGCGGGCGGCCCGTCCGGCCTGCATCTCCCGCGTCGGCCAACTTCCCTGCCCGTTCCCGGCCGGCCTCTCCCCACTTCTCCGCCGTACGCCGGCGTCACTGGCAACCGGCACCGGGGTCCCGCACGCCCGCGCCCGTACCGCAGGGGCAGCCGACGCCGGTGGTCCGTCCCACCCTGCGCACCCGCGCGCGCCGGGGCGCGCGGGCGGCATCGATGCGCCCCGTGTCCGCCGACCGGCAGGCGTGCCTGCGATCGCGTCGCACCGCTGCGGCCGCGCGACGCCTTCGGTCGTCGAATCCGAATTCCACGACAGAAGGCGTCGTGAATTCGCGAGAATTCCAGCATTTCCCAGCCCCATTCCGGCTCGACTTGTCCGCCCGACCAGAGCTACCTTCGAAATGTGCCCGGGAGAACCGGGCGGCGGCAAAAGAAAGAATCGCAGCGAATTCCCCAGGAGAACTCCGACCGGGGACGAGTGCGCCCTAAATCCGGGCGCGAGAAAGGGAATGCGAATGGAAACCCTCCCTGAAGGCGGCCGAACGATGGCCCGGCGCGACGACCCGGTCGTCCACATCTGCCGACACGGGTGCACCGGCACCACCGCCCACGGCCACGACCCGCTGGTGAGTCTCCTGCTCCACCGCGCCGGGTTCATCACCGAGCAGTACTTCCACCAGCGCTACCACCGTCTGCCCTACGACCTCCCGGACGGGGCCGCCGAGCGCATGGCCACCGACGCCGCCCGGATGCTGCGCGCCTGCCACTACCAGGTCCACATCGCCCCCGACCTCGACCTGGACGCCTCCGCCGACCAGCCCGCCGCCTGGACGCCCTGCCCGGTCCACCCCGACCTGCACCAGAACGCCTGACCCGCGCGGGGCGTCACCGCCCCCCAGCACACCGAACCGCACCCGCGACGAAGGAGACCCCGCAATGACCACCACCGTGACCGACCCCACCGGCAACCCCGACCCGGCCCAACGCCCGGGCGAGCACCGCCTGCACGAACGCCTCGGCACCACCGCCCGCGAGCTGACCCGTCACGCGAGCGGCTCCCCCGCCCGACTGGCGGTTGCCCGCCTGATCACCGGCACCGCCCGCGACGCCGACACCCACGCCGACACCCTGCGCCGACGGATCGGCCAGGCCCGCGACAACCTGGCCCGCCTCAGCTCGGGTGGCCGCCTCGCCGCCGGACGCGGGACCACGGTCATGACGACCCTCGGGGCCGAGATCGACCAGCTCACCGCCCAGCTCGACCAGACCCTGGACCACCTCGACCAGCTGATCGACGCCTACGAGCACCTCACCCAGCCGACTCCGCTCACTGAGCCCACGCCGCTGCGGGCGGTGCCCGGACAGCGCGGCCACCGAACCGCCGGACCCTGCCCCTGCGCCTGTGCCCGGCCCTGCGGCTGCGGCCACGCCGGATGCACCGCCCGCTGATCCCTGCCTGCCTCACACGGTGCCGCCCGCCGGGCGGGCGGCACCACCACCCAGCCCTTCCCTGCCTTGGAGTTGATACCCGTGAGCATCCGATCGATCATCGCGACCCCGACCGAGTCCGGCTTCTTCGGGCGCTACGTCCACCACGGCGGCGACCCGCGCACCCGCGTCCCCCTCCTCCTCACCCTGCGCCAAGGCCGCTTCGCGGGCAGCACGCAGGCGATGGCCGACCTGCTGATCAACGCCCACCACGCCGGATGGGCCACCCTGCCCACCCCCAACCGCCCGGGCGGCTGCTGCTACTGCCACAACGACTTCGGCGACGGACCCCAGGTGCTCACCGAACGCGAAGCCGACCCGCTGTGGCACGAGGCGGTCTACATCCTCCACCCCGACCACCTCCAGATCCTGCCCGCCCACCCCAGCGGCACCAGCTGGCAAACCCCCTACCGGCTCCCCTGGACCGCCTCCCCCGCCGACCTCCGCCTCTGACGCCCGATCACACCCAGCTGCGGGGCGGCTCCGCCAGCCGCCCCGCAGCAGCCGAAGGAGCACGCATCCCATGACCGCCACGTCCTCCATGCCCACGCCCGACGAGCCCGGACCGGCCCTCGACTTCCCCCTGCTCACCGTGCGCCCCCGCTACCTGGCCGGTCCGGGCCAGCCCGACGCCGCACTCGACCGACTGGACATCCCCGGGTGGTCCTGGTTCGACGACGACTCCGCGAACTGCCACACCTTCTCCCCCTGCCAGCGCCTCTACGCCGGATTCCTGCCCGAGCCCGGAATCCGCCCGGGTCGCGAGCTGTGGCGAATCTGGGCCCGCCCCCACCGCAAGGCCCCGCTCGCCTGGTCCTTCAGCGCCAACTCCAACATCCCCGCCGAACTGGTCGGCACACTCGGCACCGCCCTCGCCCACGACTGGCACCGCACGAGCCCCGACGCGGAAGCCACCATCGGCGAGCCACCCGCCTTCCTCGCCGGGCCCGGAGACACCGACCTGGTGTGGTCGGTCCTGTACGAGCGCGGCTGGGTCGTCATCGGCGGCGGCCCGGACGGCAGCGACGCCTTCGCCCGCGACGGACAGGCCCGCCTCTCCCACCGCCCCCACCAAGACGGCACGCCCGGGCAGCGAGCCTGGACCGCCACCGCCACCCCGGGCCTGGACGGCCAGCCGATCTGGACCGCCACCTTCACCGCCCAGACCCCCGCCCACTACATCGCGGCCTTCGCCGACGCCCTCGCCGACCCCGACGGCCTGATCCGCGAACCCCACCAGCTCGACCGCCGCCTGTGGCAGAGCCACCACCTCGACATCAGCAACGTCTCGGCCTGACCCACCACCAGCACGGGGCCGCCCGGAGCGGCGGCCCCGCCACCCCGCACCAACCCAGCTCCGGAGGAACACCCGCGATGGCTCCGTCCGACCCCAAGACCCGCCCCGGCCACCTGCGCGCCCAGGTCGCCCGAGTCCTCTGCCGGAACGCACCGCACGCCTTCAGCGTCACCGAGATCGCCAAGCTGCTCGGCCACTCCGGAGGAGCCGTCGGGAACGCCTGCCAGGCCCTCACCTCGCGTGGCCAGGCCCAACTCGCCGCCACCAACCCCCGCCGCTACCAGGCCACCTCCACCACCGTCACCGTCGCTGCGACAACACCGCCTCCGCCGCGCCCGGGCACCTCGCCGACGGCCACCGTGCCGAACCAACCCGCGCCCGCAGCCCAAGCGGCGCCAGGAGGACCAGTGACGTCGGCGGCACCCGCGCAACCCAACGCGATCGTGCGCCCCAACGGGCAGACCTATCGCCCCAGGTCACTCGCCGGACTGCCGGACGTCGAAGCCCTGCGCCGACTCCGCGCCGCCCAGGTGCCGGTACTCCTGTACGGGCCGCCCGGCACCGGGAAGACCAGCCTGATCGAGGCCGCCTTCGACGACCTGATCACCGTCGCCGGAGACGGCGACACCACCGTCGCCGACCTGATCGGCGAGTACACCCAAACCGCGAGCGGTGGCTACGAGTTCCAGTACGGGCCGCTCGTCACGGCGATGACCGAGGGCCGCGCCCTGCTGATCGACGACGCCACCCTCATCTCGCCCAAGGTCCTCGCCGCCCTCTACCCCGCCATGGACGGCCGTCGGCAGATCCAGGTCAAGGCACACAAGGGTGAGACGATCACCGCTGCCCCCGGCTTCTACGTGGTAGCAGGTCATAACCCCGGCGTTCACGGCGCGATCCTCACCCAGGCCCTCGGCTCACGCTTCAGCGTGCAGATCCAGGTGGGCTCGGATTACGACCTTGCCCAAGCGCTCCGCATCGACGGCCGCGCGGTGCGGATCGCCCGCCACCTCGCCGCCCGCCAACAGGCGGGCGACCTCGGCTGGGCACCGCAACTGCGCGAACTCATCGCCTTCCAGAAGATCTCCGATGTCCTCGGCGCCGACACCGCCTTCGCCAACCTCGTCGGCATCGCGCCCCCGGAAGACCGAGACCTCATCGCCGAGATCGTCACCAAGGCTGTCGGACGCCCCGTCACCGCCCTAACCCTTGGCCGCCAGATCTGACCACCCACGACGTTCCCGAAGGAGTCCCGCATGACCGGCCACCGGCACGTCCACCCCACCCCGCCCGCCCAGTCCGGCCCCGACGCCGACCTCGCCCGGTGGGCCGACGACGGCGGCGCGATCCCCACACCATCCCCACGGGCCGCCGAGCTGGAGCGGCACTGGCTACGAATCTCCGCCGCCCTCACCGCCCGCCTGCCCGACCTGGCCGGACGCGACGACATCATCGTCACCTGCGAACACGCCACCCGCTCCGGAGCCCCCGCCGCCTTCTACCCCACCCTCGCCAGCATCGAGGTCTCCACCAGCGTCTTCGCCCCACAGCACCCCGCCCGCATCCACCCCGACCGGCCCGGGGATGAGGACCGATACCCCGCCGCCTGGGGAGCGCTCGTCCACGAAGCTGCCCACGCCGCCCACTCCGTCTGGACCACCCCCACCCATCTCCTCGGCACCGCCCTCGACGCCGCCGCCCAACTCCTAGAGGAGTCCCGCGCCGAACACGCCCACCTCGGGCGACGACCCGCCGACCGCCGCTACCTGCGGGCCGTCGTCCGCCAGCTGATCCTCGACGACCTCGGAACCAACCCGCCGTCGACCCGGTGGCATACCGCGCACGCTGCCGCCCTCGTCCTCGCCCGCCGCGACGCCGGAATCCTCGACACGGACGAAGCCCAGCCCCTCCAGGATCTCGCCGAACAGATCCTCGGCCCCGACCTCCTGAACCAGCTCGCCCGGATCTGGCAGGCCGCCCACGCCACTGCCGACACCGACACCACCGCCATGCTCGACCACGCCCGCGCCTGGTGCGAAGCCCTCCGCGCCGACCCCGTCACCCCGCCGCCCCCGCTCGGCAACCACAGCGGCGCGACGCACGGGCCCGGGCCGCTGGCCGACGCGGTCACCCAGGTCACCGGCCGCATCGTCGTGAACGAGCGCGCCCAGGCTTCCGCCGAACAGTCCGCCCGGGCCGCCAGCGCCCGACGCAGCGCCGCCAAGGCCGAGCAGACGGCACGTCAGCGCGAGGCCGCCGCCACAGCCAAGGCCGTCTTCGCCCCCGGAGCCCGCCCCCACACCCCCGCCAGCGCGGCGACTCGCGCCGGACGACGCCCCCGCTCCCCCATCACCGGCACCCGACCCCCACCCAGGTCGAGCAGCGCGCCGCCGCCCACCTCGCCCGCGCCCTACGCGCCGCCGCCTACCGCGAGCGCACCGACACCGTCACCACCAGCGCCGCCCCACCCGGACGCCTCAACATGCGCGCCGCCCTCGCCCGCGCCGCCCAGCAAGCCGCCGGAGCCACCCCCACCGCCCAGCCCTGGACCAGCGTCCAGCGCCGCCACACCCCCAACCCGCCCCTGCGCGTCGGCATCGCGGTCGACATCTCCGGATCCATGAGCGCCGCCACCGCACCGATCGCGTCCGCCGCGTGGATCCTCGCCAAGGCCACCGCACTGACCGACCCCGCCTCGCGCGCCGCCACCGTCGCCTTCGACGCCCACCTCACCGCCGTCACCGCCCCCGGCCGCACTCCCACCCAGGTCAGCGAGTTCACCGCCACTGGCGCAGGCCACAGCCTCGCCGAAGCCATCGACGCCCTCACCGCCGGCCTCGACCTCACCCGCGCCGGCGCCGCCCGCCTCCTCGTCATCGCCTCCGACGCCCGCTACAACCCCGACGAAACCACCCGCGCCACAAGGCGCATCAAGGACCTGAACGCCACCGGCTGCGCCATCCTCTGGCTCACCTTCCACCAGAACACCACTCCACCGCCCGGAGTCACGCTCCTCGAACTCGCCAACCCCACCGACGCCGTCACTGCCATCGCCCGCGCGGCCACCACGGGTCTGTCCCGAACAAGTTGAGGTCCGTGGACGAACCCGCCCAGAGGCGACCCGCCCTGCCATGATCAGCCCATGAGCGAGTACTCCTGGCCCGACGATGACCCCGGACACGCGGCACGTGTTCGAGCTGCATGGCCAGCCGCGTGCCAGGAACTGCCCGTCGGCACCGTGATCACCGGTGAAGTCATCGGCCGACAGCCCTTCGGGGTCTTCCTCCGGATCGATGGACATCCCGACGCAATCGGCCTGGCAGAGGTCACCACCATGCCCACGGATGCGGCCCTGCCGGAGGTCGGGGCACGAGTGACCGCCGAGGTCGTCGACCACGCAGATCACAACCACCAGGTCAAAGCCAGGCTCACCACGGAAACAGCAGCGGCCAACCGAGAGACGTCCCCCGCTCAGGTCCTTTACCAAGAACTGGCAGCCAACGCCTTCGTGACGCTCTACTGGCGCCGGGAGATCTTCGACCGGACGGCTGAGAAGTTGCGGGAGCAACACTTCGCAGTTGTGGAAGTCGACGCCTCCGCGTGGACGACCGCGGCGGCGATGCACCGGGACATCGCGACGGCCTTGGACTTCCCGGACTACTACGGCCGCAACCTCGATGCCCTCAACGACTGCCTGCACGACGTCGTCGCAGGCGAATACGGCATTCCGGCGGACGTCAGCGGCTTCGTCCTCGGCTTCACCCACTACGACCGCTTCGCGCAAGCCTGCCCGCGCGAAGCCCAGATCGTCCTGGACATCCTCGCTGACCACGGCCGCATGGCGGCGGTACTCGGCCAGCGCGTGCTGTGCCTGGTCCACAGCGACAACCCGGACATCACCTTCGAGCCCGTCGGCTCGACGCCAGTCGCTTGGAACAGAGCTGAATGGCTCAGCGCTCGGCGCCAGCCCGGAACCACCCAGCCCTGACCGACAGAGTGCTGGTCACGCCGGCGCGGTGGCTCTCCAGGCGGCCGTGACACACCCTTCCTCCCAGTGCCACCACTCCTTGGCGGCACCGTGCTCCAAGAGCTTCCGAATCCTGGGGAGATCCGCCTCCGGCGGGACGTCCAACGCCACCATCCGGAACTGCTCGATGCCTTCACCCGTCGTGCCGAGCCGATGAAAGACGTCAAGCACGCTCTGCCGGGCGGCCGTCGAGCCGCCGTCCTTCATGACGATCAGCCGGATCGTGCAGTTCTCCGACACACGGACCGTCTCCCCGGCCCAGCGCAGACCGTCCTCGTCGATGTCGACCCGAATGACGTCGTCGCTGGCAACCCCGCGCACGAACCACGGGGTGTTGTCCAGGCGCACCGTCCCGTCGCCGAGGTCCACGGCCCACAGGCTCTCCACGCTCACCGGCGGCCAGCCGTCCTCGTCCACCTCCATCCGGAAGTGCACCTTCACGTGGTTCTCGCTGATGTTGGTCACGGCGTCATCATGCACGGTGCCCTCGACGCGCACCGCAGACGGTGACAGCCTGGAGGCGAGCGCTCGGCGGCGTGGCCAAGGATCGTCAGAGCTGCACAGGACCGTAGGTGCCGTTGTTGAACGTGAAGACGGTCGGCTCGGCGTCGTATTCCTCCCGGAAGAACCCGCCATAACCAGGTTCGTCCACATGCGGCGCGACCAGATCCAAGATCGTGACAAGCTCGCCCATCTCGTCGTCCAGCCAGAGATTGCGGCTGAACAGCCCCCATGCGTGGAGCTCCCTGCCGGCTGCGAAGCCTCGGCTCTGGCGCTGCAAGGAGGCGACATCACCGCCGGGGAGGCGGCCATCGGGGTCCGGGACGAGCACAGGATAGGTGTGCTCGTCGGGGTCGATTCCCGCTGGCCGATCAGGAAGGAGGCCGAGGTGCCATCGCAGGGCATCCAGGACCTCGTTCGGAGTGTCGTCGCGAAGGAAGCAGGTGAAGACGACTTCAAAGTGGAGGCTCACGGGCCGCATTCTGCCTTCCGCCGCTGACATGTTGATCGGCTCATACCCACCTCCCCCTGTTGTCAGTGGAGGGTGGCATGCTCTGCGGCCATGAACACGCAGCAACTCTGGCACATGATCGAGGAGGCTCGGTCGCAGGTCCCCGACCCGACGCAGGGTGACGCTGTTGCTGCGCGGGTAACCGAACTGCTCGCTCTCCGACCGGCCTCGGAGATCGTCGCCGCGGAGCAGGTGTTCTGGGACCTCATGGCCGACTCCTACCGAGCCCCGCTCTGGGCAGCCGCCTACATCACCAACGGCGGATGCTCCGACGACGGCTTCGACTACTTCCGAGGGTGGCTGATCACCCAAGGCAGTCAGACATTCGAGCGAGTCGTCGCCGACCCAGATGCACTCGCCGACCTGCCCGCCGTACGCGCCTTCGCAGCGGCCGGGATCGACATCGACTGCGAAGCAGCCCTGGTCATCGCCTGGGACGCACACCAGACAGCCACTGGCGAGGAACCACCGAGCAACTCGTTCACCATCCGCTACCCGGCCCTCGACCCCGAGTGGAACTTCAACTTCGACGACCGCGACGAACTGGCACGACGCCTGCCCCGCCTGACCGCCCTCTACCGGCCCTAGCTCAGGATGACGGTGGCCGCCGCTACCGTGTGCCGCATGAATCCGCTGATCACCGCCATCCGTGAACACGAGGCCGCCGCCCGCTTTCTGGCCTGGCCGGGAGACTTCGACCTAGACCGCGGCGATCACGTCGAGGAGGTCCACCTCGCATCCGGCGCGGCGCTGGAGGGCTTCGCCGGCGACGGCGCCGGGGGCACGTACTTCTTCTGCGGTGACGGTGGCGAGGACCGGCCGGTGCTCTACGCCGACTCCGAAGGCAGGGCTGCCCTGGTGGCGATCGGCCTGCGCGAACTGCTCCAGCTGCTCCTCGTCGTCCCTTGGTGGCGCGACTGTCGGGCATTCACGGTGCAGCAGAGCGCGGAGCTGGAAGCCGCGTACACGGAGGACATTCCCGACCTGGCCGTTCGTCGAACTCGGGCGGCCCAGGCCCTCGACCTGGAGCTGCCTGCCACGGCAGACGTCATGGCTCGCTTGCGCCAGATCGCAACCGGGGCTGGCGAGGACTACGTTCTGATCTTCACGCCGGAGGGCGAACCCTACGAACCGCTGATCAAGAACTGACCAAAGAAAGCTGCCACACGCCGCCACCGAAGTGCCCAGCTGGTGACGCACGCCTTGGAAAACGATCACAGATGACATGGGAAGTGATCTCCACCCAGAGATTCCCGCAGCTGGTCAGCCCTACTCGTGAACACCCCTCCTTCGCGGTCGCCGCTGCAGGACTACGGGCGGACTGACGAAGTGCGCGCTGCCCACCGAAGTCGACTCCGACCGCGGGGCAACCGGAGTCCTGTCGTCACGTGACGAGAGCCGAAGCTGGAGTGCCCACACAGGCTGACGGGAAGGGCACGGCCAGCAGCGCTCACACGCGCTCGGGCCGACTGGCGAGGCGCTGCTGTTCCTCCTCGATGATCTGCCGCGCCAGGCTGGTGTCGGCGACGTCGAGGGCCTCCGGGCTGAGCTCGGCCGCGTCGCTGCGGCGGGCGTAGGCGTCGAACAAGCGCTCCTTGCGGCTGAGCAGAGTCAGGAGGCGCTGGTCGACGCTGTCCGGGGTGAGGAGCCGGTGGACCCGCACGCGGCGGGTCTGGCCCATGCGGTGGGCGCGGGCGACGGCCTGCTGTTCGAGTGCGGGCTTGATCTGCGGCTCGCACAGGATGACCACGCTGGCGGCCTGGAGGTTGAGTCCGACGCCGCCGGCCTGAATCTGGGACAGCAGGACGGCCGGGCCGCCGTGAGCGGTGAACGCGTCGACGGTGTCCTGGCGTGCGGCTGCGCCGGTGCTGCCGGACAGCGGTCCGAACAGCGCCGGGCCCGTGCCCTGGTCGGCGGTCAGGCGGTGTGCGACCGCGGCCAGGACGTCCCGGTAGAAGGAGAAGACGAGGACCTTCTCCCCCGCCGCCGCGGCCTCCCGCACGATCTCGGCGAGGCGGTCCAGCTTCGCCGACTCGCCCGGTGCGGCGTAGGCGGCGCGGCGCATGGCCTGGAAGTTCCCGGCGAGCACGGCGTCGTGGTAGACGGCGGCGTCGCCCGGGCTGAACTCGGCCCACTCGTCGGTGTGCACGACCTCGGGGAGCTCGGTGAGGACGTCCTGCTGGTTACGCCGCAGGTAGGCGGGCGCGACCGCGCGCCGGAAGGCCGCCGCGCCGGCGAGCTGGTCGGTGTCGCGCAGTGCGGCCACGAGCTCGGGCTGGAGTTGGCCGAGCAGGTTGCGGAACTCCCCGACGTGGTTCTCCATGACGGTGCCGGTCAGGTAGAGGGCGCGGTCGCTGCACTCGACGAGGGCGCCCACATTCTTGGCGCGTTGGGCGGCCGGGTTCTTCACGTAGTGCGCTTCGTCGACCACCGTCATGGCCAGCTGCGGCACATCGGCCGCGCCCGTTCCGGGAGCATGGTCGAGGTGGCGCAGGCCCTCGAAGGTGGTGACGGCGACCCCGCCGCGCTCGCGCCACGCGTTGTGGGCGAGCACGCGCTCGGGGCCGTGGAGTCGGAACGCGGCCAGCGTGGAGCGGGTCTCGATCTCGCGCAGCCAGTTGACCAGCACGCTCGCCGGGCAGACGACCAGGAAGTGCCGCTCTCCGTCGGAGGCCAGATGCGCCAGCGTCGCGATCGCCTGGATGGTCTTGCCCAGACCCATCTCGTCCCCGAGGACGACCTTGCGCCGCGCGAGCGCGTAGCGGGCGCCGAAGGCCTGATAGCCACGCAGGGAGACCTTGAGCCCGGTCACATCCAGCGGCTGCGTGCGGACCTGCGCGGCCAGCTCGTCGGGCATGTGCCCCTCGGCCGCGGAGGTGTCCACGGGGCCGGTCTCTGCGAGTTCGCCCAGCACGGTGTAGAACTCGACCGGCCGGGTGACGAACTCCCACCACGCCTCGTCCACCGATCCGGGACGGCGCAGCAGATCGGTGAGCGCCTGCGCGCACGCCTCGTCCGCGCTGTTCCGGTACGCGTCGCCGAGCACCGACTCCAGCGAGGCGAGCGCGTCATTCGCGGCGGAGCGGCGCCGCCCGCTGGTGAACCACCAGGTGGCAAAGGAGTGGGCCGGGGCTGCAGTGGTGAGCAGTGGCTCGAGCCCGGCCGCGAGTCCCGCGGCCTGTTCGCAGGCGGCGGGCAGTGCGCGGCCGGCCTGGACGAACGGGTACAGCGCGGTGACCAGGTCGGTCGCGGCCTCGGTCCGGTCGTCCGGGTCGATGCGCACCGCGGTGGCGTCGAGCGCGGCCTGCGCCAGCGCCGCCGCGGCGGCCTTGGCTTGGGCGGCGGTGGCGCGGCCGATGCCCGGCACGCGCAGCAGGTCGTACGGCTCCGCGCGGTGGACCCGGCCGACGGTCCCGTAGCCGGCCGCCTCCAGCACGCCGACGCGCAGCCGTCCCTCGGTCACATCGTTGAGCCGTGCGACCGGGATCTCCTCCAGCGCGGCCACCGCTTGCTGCTCTCGCAACTGCCGGGCGCCCGCACGCACGCGATCCACTGCGATGCGCCGCTCGCCGAGGGTCTGCCGTGCCGTCTCCGCCAGCCGCTGCGCGCGCCCATACACGGCCCTGCGCTGACTGCCCTGCCCCACCTCGGTCTCCTTCCCGGGCGCGGTCGCGCCTGACCAGCGCCTCATCCTGCCAGTCGTCGCAGACGCGCCGATCACGGCGGCCGGGGCGGGCCGAGCTCACGAGTCGCGTCGGCCCGCCCCCGGCGACCGATCACTTCAGCTGCGCCGCAGACGCCGCGAGCCGGTAGGTACGGGGCTTTGCCGTCACCATCTCCGCTTGCCGCAGGTTGACCAGCGTCACGAGCGCGTTCGCGACCGCCCCGGAACTACGGCCCAGCTGTCGGGAGATCTTGGTCGGCGAGTGGGCCGTGTCGGCATGATCGGCGAGGAAGCCCAGGACCAGTGCCCTGAGGCCTCCCTGGCCGAGTCGCCCGTTCGGCGGCGCTTCGCCCGAGGCGGCGACCGGCACAACCCGCGGCTCAGCGCCGATTGCCCCGCCCGGTCCCTGTTCGTCGCCGCGGCGGTCGGGCTGGGCGTCCCGGGGAAGTTCGTCCTCGGGTGCCGCCGAGGTCTGGGCGACAGTTTCATCGTTGTCGGCGGCGTCGTCGTTGGTGCTCGACAGGTCGGCGCCCTCCCCGCCCCGGTCCGGAGCGTTGGACACCTCGCTCTCCGCCGGGAGCGTAGCGGTGGCGTACCAGTGGTCGGGGAAGCGGCGGTTGCCGTCGCTCCCGCCCAGGGTTCGCCGGACGAGACCATCCTGTTCCATCTGCTTGAGCAGGTTGGCGGCGGTGGACTTGCCGGTCTGAGCTGCGCGGGCCAGCTCGGCCACGGTGCTGCCGGGCGAAGCGTGCAGGGCCGCTTGGATCCGGGCAGCGCTGGGGGTGAGGCCATCGGGAACGTCGGGAACGGCAGTGAGGGTCATCGGGACCTCCGGTCGCAGTGGTGCTGTCGTGGGTCCCCGGCCGGGCGACCCGGGCGGTGGCCACCGCGCTGATCGGGTCGTGGTCCATCGATCGCTCTCAACCCCCGTCCAAGTCAAGCGTGTTCGAGATAATCGACGACAACGTGCCGCGCGCACCGGGTGGCACGAAGGAAGCGGGAAGGGAGTGCCGCGTGACCACAGGGCGTTCGGTCCAACGGTTGCTGATCACCGGAGCTGCCGGTGGAGTGGGCACGCTGATGCGCGTTCGCCTGGCACGGGCGGGTCGGGTGCTCCGACTGCTCGACGTGACTCCCGTCCCGGCCGCAACCCAAGGCGAGGCCGTAGAGATCGTGCAGGCGTCGGTGACGGACCTGGACGGCATGACCGAAGCCTGTGCGGCCGTAGATGCCGTGATCCACTTGGGTGCCTTGGCCTGCGAGCGGCCCTGGGAACAGATCCTGGAGGTGAACATCCACGGCACCCGCACGGTCTTCGAAGCGGCCCGCTGGGCCGGCGTGCCCCGGGTGGTGTTCGCGAGCAGCAACCACGCGGTGGGCTTCGAACCGAAGAACGGCGGACAGGTCGGGGACTACCTCTACCCGCGGCCCGACACCCTCTACGGCGTCAGCAAGGCGGCGGGCGAGGCCCTGGGGAGCCTCTACCACGACCGCTACGGACTCGACGTGGTCTGCCTGCGCATCGGCTCCTGCACCGAAGTTCCTTCGACCGCACGGGCGCTCTCCACATGGCTCTCCCCCGACGACTGCGCCCGATTGCTGGAAGCCGCGCTCGCCTGCGAGCGGCCGGGCTTCGTCGTCGCCTGGGGCGTCTCGGCCAACACCCGGCGCTGGTGGAGCCTGGAGGAAGCCGAGCGGATCGGATATCGGCCGCACGACGACGCTGAGGTGTTCGCAGCCGAAGTGGAGCAGCTCACAAGCGAGTACGACGAGCGATACCTCGGAGGGCCGTACTGTTCGCCCACCGTGGACGGCTACGTCAGCTGAGCCAGTTGCCGGTGATGACGACCGCCGAAATCGGCTTTGGCCGGAAGCCCGTGAAGCCGTCGCAGAGAGTCGTCGGCCTCGGGGTAGCGTGATTCGGTGACCGAGCTCGACTTCATTGGCTTGACCTTCGTGAACTTTCGAGACCATCCCTTCCCCGATGGTCATGCCCACGGGTTCCGCTGGGTCGACCTGAAGTCCTTTCGCTTTCCGCAGGGCAGCAAGGACTCCGACTTGCTGCCCGCTGTCGTCGCCCACGAACAGTTCCGCGACGACTATGCCGGGGGTGGCGTCGATCCCGACGGCACGCGCCACGGCCCTTACTGGCTTCGCGCGGTCAAGCCCGGCGACTACCAGCCGGTCACTCGCGCCGAGGCCACGCATGTGCTTACGGAGTGGGCGAATCAGCACGGCAGCCTTCCAGGCCCACTGGAGGACGCGCTCGAGGCAACGCTCTTCGCGGCGGTGAACACGGCCAGCCGCCTCTATCGTCTCCGAGACCTGGGCCGTGACGCCTTCCACGACTGGGGCGGTGTCCACATCGACTTTCACGAGTTCGTTGCCATCGACGACGATCGGCGGGTCCTGACTCTCTTCGTCGCGGCTGATGACTGACCACGCGACCTCCCGCGGAGGCTTCACGGCCGGGCTTCCTTCCGGCTCCTTCGCATCCGTATCCTCACCTGCGGCCACTGAAGTGACGTACCGGCGCGGGTTCGGGGGAGCGATGGGATGGACGATTGGACGGCGCTTCCGCGCGTGGCGTTTGCGAAGGAGCGGCTGGGATCCCGACATCGTGAGAGCTCTGCAGCTGCCGGTGCCGCAGGCGGTGCAGGAACGTGCTCAGGAACTCATCCACAGGGGAAAGATCATCGCGGCCATCGATGAGATCCGCTCATCGACCGGATGCAACCGTCGCGATGCACGGTGCGTCGTCCTCGCCCTGATGTACTCGGTACCTGTGCCGACCCGGACGAGCCCTGCCCACTCGGCAAAACTGACCGGCACCGCTCCTTGATCATTCACGCAATTCCCGTCAGAGCCAATTTCACGCATCCGCATCAGCGTGCCAGCTGGCTGGACACCTGGACGCGCGGCAGCGTTGTTCCTCCGTGCAGCTCCCGGTCAGGTCGTCATGGTCTGCCCGCCGGTCTGGTCTCGCCGATCAGGTCGACTCCGATCCGTTCGAGACGGGTGAGGGCCCCCGTGTGCGGAGCATCGATCATGTCGGTGGGTGAGGTGGCGATGCCGACGTGGACGATGTGGGCCGTGTCCGCGCCGAAGAAGACGAGATCGCCGGGCTGGATGGCGGATCCGCGTGGAAGGTCGGGTCCGTGGTCGTACTGCTGTTGTGCGGTGCGTGGGAGTTGGATGCCGGCGGCGGCGTAGGCGGCCTGAGTGAGGCCGGAGCAGTCGAAGGCGCGACCTGGGGCTTCCGCGCCCCACTGGTAGGGGACGCCGAGTTGGGAGCGGGCGTAGGCGACCGCTCGGGCGGCTGCGGGACCGGGAGCACCGGCGGCCGGGGATGCCGCGGCGTAGCCGCGGGCGATGTCGAGGACTTGGGTCACGTAGGTGTGGTCGTGGTTGTACTGGTAGATCGCACCGGGGATGTCCTTGCCGCCGCGGGCGCCGTTCGCGCAGAGCAGCCGGGCTGCGGCCCAGACGGCGTCGGTGGGGTCCCAGGGCGTGGGCGGGTTGGCGCCGCCGGATGGGACCGGGTGGTCGTAGGCGGCGAAGGTGGCGGGCAGGAACTGCATGGGCCCGAGGGCTCCGGCGCTGGAGATCTGGTCCTTGGCCCGGCCGTGGTCGGATTCGACCTTGCCGATGGCCGCGAGGACGCTCCAGGGCAGGCCGGGGCACGAGGCGGCGGCTTGCTGGTAGAGCGTCAGCATGCCGGAGGGGATGTCCGCGAGGGCCGTGCGGCCGGGTGCGGCGGCGTCCGGGGCGAGGAGGCCGCCGGTCGCCATCGTGGCGAGCGCGACGAGGCAGGCGGTGACGGTTGCTGCGACGGCCAGGATGAGGCCCGCGCCGCAGCCAAGGGTTCCCCCGACTGCGGCGCGGACAGGTGCGGAGCTGGTCGACACGGGTGCCTACAGGCCCCGCAGGTCGTACGTGAGCGGGTGGGGTGCGGGCGGCCCGGCGAGTGCTGCGGCGGCGTCGCGGCGCTGTGCTGCCTCGAAGTGCTCGGTGGGGAGTTGGGCGAGGAGTTGGCGGTGGGCTGGGCGTCCCAGGAGGAGCCAGACGGGGCCGAGCGGGTCGTGGGTCGTTCCTGCGGGCGGGATGTGGTCGCGGGCCGTGGTGGCGACGTCAATGGCGTGGAGGGCGGGGTACCCGGCGAGGCGTTCGTGGAGGTGGGCTTCCCGGCGGCTGCTCGGGAGGGTGAAGAGCACGAGGGGGCGGCCGCCGAGGGCCGGGGCGGCGTCGGCGTAGGCGTCGAGCTTGGTGGCGAGTCGGGCGTGGGGTTCGGTTCCGGTGTCGTACTCCAGGAAGAACCCGACGGTGCCGCCGTCGCCACGGGTGAGCCGGCCGTGGGCGTCGGGCCGGACCAGGTCGCCCCAGACGCGGGCGCACCGTTGCTCGGACCACCAGGCGTCGAGGAGCCCGTGGTGGGCGCGGGTGCGGGAGGCGGAGGCGAGGGTGGTGAAGAAGGTGGTGGCGCCGAGGTCGTGGGCGAGGGTGGGTGAGTACCCGGTGCGGGTGATCAGGTCGGGGCTCCAGCCCAGCGCCGCGGGGGTGGTGGCGTGGCGGGCGGCGAGGATGCCGGCGCCGTCGCAGGCGAGGAGGTAGTGCTCGGGGGCGGCGCCGCGGGCGGTGCGGGGACGGAAGGAGTCGAGCAGTCCGAGGCGGTAGAGGGTGAGCAGGCGGCGGTTGGTGTTGCGCAGGCTGTTGTTCCACAGGGCGTTGACGTGGGCGGAGGTGAGGACGGTGTGCTCGGCGAGCATCTCCAGGAGCCAGACGTCGCGGTCGGTGAGCCGGGGCATCAGCTCGGCCAGGGCCGTCCGCCTGCGTCCCGCCCGTACGCCACGGGCGGAGGCCGGGACGGGCCGGGGTCCCCCTCGGAGCAGGGGTGCGGGTGCGGGATTGCGCCGCGTCGTCATGTTCCGGCTCCTTCAGTGGCGGGGGCTGGTGGGTGCGTTGGGTCCGAAGTTGCGTCGGGAGGCGGCTCGGGCCTGGAACTCGCGGCCCGCGATCGGGGCGGGCAGCGGGCGCGTGGCGAGGGTGAACGCGGGCTGGTCGGCGGCGTGGACGACCAGGCGGGCGGCTGCCTGGAACGCGCCGAGGTGGGCGAGGTCGTGCGCCGCGAGGAACGGGGTGACGTGCCGCTCGAGTTGGCGGGCGTCCTCCGGCGAGCAGTTGAAGAAGATCTTGTTGCGGGCGTTGGCGGAGATGCCTTCACGCAGATCCGCGGGGAGCTGGGCCTGGTTCTGGTGGGCCAGGACCAGGGAGAGCCGGTAGCCGCGTGCCTCGGCGAGCATGTCTTCCAGCGGGTAGGGCAGGGTGAGGAAGTTGTGGCACTCGTCCAGCACCAAGGTCGCGTCTTTGCGGGTGTGCTCTCCGGTCGCGGCGCGGCGGGCGGCGGCCTGCCAGGTCTTGGCGACGACGAAGGAGCCGAGCAGCCGGGCGGTCTCCTCGCCGAGGACGCCCTTGGGCAGGCGGACCAGGGCGATGCCGCCGTCGAGTACGTCCGCCAGGTCGAAGGTGGACGCGCCGGCGGCGATGGTGTCGGAGACGAAGGTGCGAAGGAGGAACGCGCGGAGCTTGTTCATCAGCGGGCCAGTGATGCTGGCCCTGGTGGGTTCGGACAGTTGCTCGTACCAGCTCCAGAAGCCGCGCAGGGTCTTCTCGTGCGGGTCGAGACGGGCGACGGTGCGGCGGCGCATCGCGGCGGAGGTGAGCAGGAGCGGGATGTCGGCCAGGGTGACCGGTTGTCCGGGGAGGCGGGTGTGGATGAGGGTGAGGCAGGCGGCGCGCATGACGTCGTCGGTGCGCGGGCCCCAGAACGCGGTGAAGATGCGGCGGAAGATGCCGACCAGGTTGTCCACAACCACGTCCGCGTCGTCGGTGCCGGCCTCCAGGACGTTCAGGCGCGGGGGTTTGGCGGTGTCGGCGGGGTCGAGGACGACGGTGCGGGTAAGGGCGTGTTCGGGGAGCCGGGCGAGGATGTCGAGGACCAGGTCGCCTTTGGGGTCGACGACGAGGGCGCCGCGGCCGGCTTCGGCGTCGGCGAGGATGAGGTTGGCGAGCAGGGTCGACTTGCCGGAGCCGGTGGCGCCCATGACGTGGAGGTGGTGCCGCCCGTCGGAGACGCGGAGTCCGATCCTGCGGGGCGGGCCCAGGTCGGCTCGACCGAGCGGCTTGCTGTCCGGTCCGGGTTCGGGGGTGCGGGCCGGCGGGAGGACGGAGCGGGCGCCTGCCCGGGTGACCCCGGGCGCTGCCGGGTCCAGGGGCAGGTGGGCGATGGCTGCGAGTTCGGGCACGGACAGGAGGTCGCCGCGCAGCGGGAAGTGACGGCGTGCGAGTGCACGCTCCGGCTGGCGGAGGCGGTGGCGGGCGTACCAGTTGCGGCCCGCGTACACGGCGAAGGCCGAGGCGACCTGGTGGGCACGCCCCCGCACACGCCGGTCCGTCTCGCTTGCCGCTTCGGTCTCCTCGGCCGACGTGCGGATGACGGCGTAGCGGACCGCGGTGTCCCACAGCGGCGCTGCGGTCTTGGTGAGGGCCGCGCGGAGCTGGTCGGCGCGTTCGGGGTCGCGCCGGGTGGCGGTGCCGCGCTGGGCGCGGTGGGTGAGCAGGTCGAAGACCCGACCTGGGCGAGCCGGTTCGTCGCTGCCCTGGTGGAGCGCCCGCAGTTTGCGCTTCGCTCGCCGGAGGCGGAGCCCGGTGGCCGGCCGGGCCAGGATCTGGACCGTGATCTGTTCCCCGTCGTCGAGGTTCTGGCCCGCGCCGAGGAGCGCGCGCAGCGGGTCGGCGTCGTGGCGGTGCTCGATCGGCCAGATGTCCGGACGGGCGAGTCGCAGCCGTCCCCCGCTCGCCACCGGCGCCAGCCCCAGCCCGGCGGAGGGAGCGGGGACCGGATGGGTGTGAGCGCCGGGCCAGGCCGCTTCCACCGCCCGTTGCAGCAGTGCGAGCGGGACGACGCCCGGTGCCCACAGGCGCAGGCTCAGTCCGGACGCGGTGAACAGGTACTCGAAGGCGAGGTGCGGCTGCTCACCGAGCAGCCGTCGCCACCAGGGGCGCAGAAGTCCGCGCAGGTGCGCCCACAGCGCGTTGGCACCGGCAGCGTCGACGCCGGCCGGGACGAGGATCTCCAGGCTGTGCCCTCGGCCTGTCAGCCTGCGCTGGCCGGCCCGGTGCCACAGCACGACTCCCGCCGCGGCCGTGCCGACAGCGCCGGTCACCGCGGCGAGCACGGGCATCCAGTCGCTCGCCGCCAGGCCGGCCACCGTGGTGAGCGGGGAAGTGGGGTCGAGAAGGAAGCGGCCGAGAACGCCGCCGGTTCCAGCGGTCATCGTCCGTCCCTGGTGTCGTTGTGGTCGATTCCGGTGGTGATGAGTTCCTCTTCCCGCGCGGAGGCGACGCTGCGGAACGCGGCCCGACGGCCGGGCCCCGCGCACAGCAGCGCTTCACCGCGCTGGGCTGCGAGCAGGTAGGCGGCCTCCCCCGCCGAGAGCCCGAACGCTTCGGCAACCACGTCGATCGCCTGCGGAGCCTGCCGAAGCAGGATCTGCGTGGCCGCGTTGGCCACAACCGCCTTCCCCAGGTCTGTGGACAACAGGTCCGCGGCGTCCTGGGTGACCACCGCGAGGCCCGCGCGGTACTTGCGGGCGGCCTTCGCCATCTTGAACAGGAACCGGGCGCCCTCGCCGTCGCGCATGAGCAGCCACGCCTCGTCGACGACGACCAGACGCCGGCGCACCCCCTGAGGGGTGCTGACGGTCCGCCAGATCCGGTCCAGGGCGAGCAGGGTGCCCGCGGCGGCGAGCTCGTCGGGCAGGTCGCGCAGGCTGTAGACGGTGAGATGACCACCCGGTCGGCCGGTGGTGGGGGCGTCGAAGAGCTGACGGTGCGAGCCCGTGGTGTACGGGGCGAGCCGGTCGGCAAGGGCGGTGGCGGACGGATCCGGGAGTCCGGCCAGCGCGTCGGCCAGGTCGGCGAGCAGCGGCGCCGGGCGGGTGTGGGTGCGCGGGTCGGTGGTGATGCCGCGCCGGCGGTAGGCGGCGAGGATCGCTTTGTCCAGCAGCGCTTTCTCCGCGCCGGTGAAGGGTGTGCCGAGCAGCACTTGGAGGAACGTGTGGGTGAACAGTGCTCGGCGGGTCAGGGCTTCGGGACCGTCCTCGGCGACGAGGTCGAGTGGGTTGAGCCGGACGTCTGGCGCGCCGAGCCGTACCAGGGTGCCGCCGACCGCGTCGGCCAGGCCCGTGTACTCGTCTTCCGGATCGACGACGTGGATCTCGACGCCTTGGTAGAGGGAGCGCAGGACGTCGAGTTTGGTCAGGTAGGACTTTCCGGCGCCGGAGCGGGCGAGGGTGACGGAGTTGTGGTTGTCCTGGCGCCACCGGTCCCACACCAGCGCCCCGGTGGCGCCGGCCGTGACCCCGTACAGCACCCCCGTCACCGCGTCGCCTTCGGCGGCGGTCGGCAGTTCGGGTGAGGCGAAAGGGAACGCCGACGCGAGGGCGGCGGTGTCGAAGGTGCGGGTCACCTGCAACTGGTCGGTGCCGAGCGGCAGGCAGGTGGTCCAGCCCTCCAGGGCGCGCCAGGTGGCGGGGTGGACCCGCAGGAGCATGGACTCGGCGAGCGCGCGGACGGCCGAGACCTCGTCGGCGAGCTCGTCGGGGCCGAGTGCATAGACGGTGAGGTACAAGCCGGTCCTGAACAGCTTTCCCTCGCCCCGGGCGATCCGCCATGCGAGCTCTGCGGCGTCGATGGCGGCTGCTTCGGTGTCGGGGTCGTCCAGGCGGCCGTCGCGCAAGGCGGTTCGGCGGTGGGACTCCAGGCGGGCGCGTTGCCGGCGCAGCCGGTCGGCCGCGACTTGCTGGGGCACGGGGGTGATGTGCAGCGAGACGTCGAGGCGGCCGGGATAGGCGAGGAGCGGATCGAGCCATCCTGGTGCGACCTCGGCCGGGTAGCCGGTCACGATCAGCGTGGCGGCGACCTGGTCGCCGACGCTGAGGCGTCGCGCCTCGACCTGCACGCTGTCCGGGCCGAGTCCTGGCGCCCCCGGGCGTGGGGAACCGGAGCGGAGGAGCTGCACGAGTCCGGTGGTCATCGCCCTCCTTCGTGGGTGACGGTGTCGCCCGGCAGAGCCGGTCGGGGATGGGGCGGGGCGGTGCCGTCGCAGGCGGCGCCCAGCACCGACCAGCAGTGGTGCGCGTCGAGCACGCGGACGTCGACCTCGGCGGCGGCGAGGAGGGATCCGCTCTCGTGAGCGCGGCGCAGGGCCCGCAGCCGGGCCGCCTCATCCGACGTCGGCTCGCGGTGGGCGACGAGGACGTCGCGGGTGAGCAGGTCCCGCTCGGCCTCCAACCAGGCGAGGAAGTCGGCGTGTTCCAGTGCGGCGTCCTCCAGCAGTGGATGGGGCAGGGTGGGTGCTTGCTCCCGCAGGTGGGCGGCCAGCGGGGCGAGGTCGAGACGGCGGGAACGGACGAGGATCTGCGCCGGTCCGGTCAGGGCGTTGAGCCACCTGCCGACACCGGCCACGAGGGCCTGCTGCTCGCCCGTGGTGCGCAGGGCGAAGTTCACGGTCCCGGTTCGGGTGAGCACCGCGCAGCCCTCGTGCAGGGCGAGAACTCCCTCGGCGTCGATGCCCGTGACCGGCAGCGGGAGTTCCGCCACGCCCGGCGGCGGCGCGGCCAGCGGTGCGGGCAGGAGGTGCCTCGGCCTGCGCAGGTGTCGGACGGCGCCGGCGAGCCAGCGGTCCATGCCGAGCCCGTCCCTGCGCCCGAGCACGATCGCGACCGTGACCCCGGTGACCGGGAGACCGAAGACGGCGAAGGCCGTCCACGGCAGGGGCCTGCTGATCTGCCAGCCGAACCACAGCAGGATTGCGGCGGCGGCGAGTTGCACGAGTTGTCGGGCGGTCAGGTTGGCGACCAGGCGGTCGCTCTGTTCGACGTCGGCGGGGAGTCTCAGCAGCGTGTCGTGTGTGTCGGGTTCCGTGTCGCGGCGGCTCACGGGTCATGGCCTCCCTTTTCGATTGGGGCGGGGTTTCGGTCCGCCGGGCAGCGGGGGCGCGGGCAGGGCGGGGCGCGGTGTCGCGGGCGGCAGCGCCCGGCGAGCAGGCGGCAGGCTGGAGGGCGGTGGTCCCGCCGGGGGCGTGGCCGCAGCGGCATGCGGCGGCCTGACGTTCTGGGGCGGCGGGAGCGCTGGTCTGACCGGGCCGGATGGTGCGGCCGGCTGCTGTCGGCCGGCAGGTCCTGGGCC
>NZ_BBPO01000033.1:76381-87941 GCF_000787815.1 Streptacidiphilus neutrinimicus | reverse complement strand
GCGAGGCGGCGGGCGCAGGCGCGGTGCTGGACGACGGCGTTCCCGGCGACCGCGCCGCCCAGGACCAGCCAGCCCACGGGTCCGGCCGCCATGACCGCCCCGGTCAGCAGGGGCGGCCCCGCCGACTTCTGGATCGCCTGCGACATGCCCGCGACGCCGAGATAGGCGGCCCGCGAGCGCTCCGGCGCGAGCAGGACGGACAGCTCCCAGGAGCTGACCGAGCGGAGCAGCTCCGCCACCGTGACCAGGACCGCCGCCGCGAGCAGCGCCAGTGACGCGCCGAGCGCGCCGCCGCCGGTCGTGGTGGCGAGGAGCACGCAGGTCAGCAGCAGGGCCGCGCCGTAGAGGAGCACCGAGCGGACCGCCCCGCGCGGGCCCTCCGCGGCCGCGGAGACGCGCAGTTGCAGGACCACCACGAGCACGGTGTTGATCGCCAGGAACGCGGGCACGAGCGCGTGCGGCGCGGTGGTGTGGGCGACCAGCCAGAGCGGCAGGCCGACGTTGAGCACGGAGTCGTCGAGGCAGAGCGGGATGTCGCGGAGCACGAAGAGGAGGTAGCCGCGGTCCCGCCACGGGCTGCCCGGCACGTCGTCGGTGGCCACGACCGGCGCCGCGCCCGGCGCGGACGCCGCAGCGGCGGGCACAGAAGAGGGGGGCACCGAGGCGGCAAGCGGCGAAGCGGCGGACGCCGATGCGGACGACGCGACCGGAACCGCGGGCGTCCGCGCCGGGCCCGGTTCGCCCGTGCGCCAGACCAGGGCCGCCGCCAGCAGGTAGGAGAGGCCGTTGCCGAGGGCGAGGGCCCGGTACGCGGAGTCCGTGCCCACCGTGAGGCCGAGCGCGGCGATGCCGGCGCCGACCGCGTAGCCCGCGTTCGCGGTGGTCCTGGACAGGGCCTGGTACGCGGAGCGGCGGACGCCGGCGACGCGGGTGGCGAAGAGCATCTCCAGCATCTTCGCGCCGCGCTCGCCGAGGGCGGTGACGGCCACGACGGGCAGCAGTACGGCGATGCCGTGGCCGAGGACCAGGCCGGCGACCGCCGCGAGGCGCATCAGGTGACTGGCGATCAGCAGCCCCCGGGCCGGGAAGCGCCCGGCGAGCCAGCCGGCCAGCGGGGATCCGGCGATGCCCGCGATCCCGGCGACACCGAGGAGGAGACCGACCTGACGGGCGTCCAGGCGAGAGACGAAGGTGAAGTAGAGCACGGCCGACGCCGCCCACACGCCGGTGCCGGTCCGGTCCACGAACTGCGCCAGCAGCATGGTCCGCGCGTCCAGCCCGCCCGGCGGCCGGCGCAGCTGCGCCCAGATCCCGTCCTGCTTCCCCATGGCCGGCGCCTCCATTTATCTTTACATCAAGAAACTTGACATCAAGATGCTAGATCGCCGCCCCCGGGGTGGTCAATGTCACTCGAACGCCCCAGCTGACGGCCTTTCAGTCGCCCGAAGCCGTCCAGCCCTCAGAATGGGGACATCTGACGACATGACAGCGGTACCCGGCGGCACAAAGGGCGCGGAACCCACCAGGACGCACCCGAAGCGAAAAATCGAACGTATGGGAACCGACTAGCCTGACTTGGCCGTCGTAAGGGCCGTATCAGATCACCCTGTGATCACTTCCTTCACCTGTGCCCTCGCTTTCTGACCGACCAGGGCCGATTCAGCCGGAGCAGCGCAATGACCCAGCCCTTCACCCCGCCGCAGGAGACGCTCCCGGCCAGGCGGCGACGTGCGCGGCGGCCGCGGCGGCGGCGCGCGCTGATCTGGACGACGGTGGTCGTGGCCTGCCTGGCCGCGGTCGTGGGCGTGGCGGTCCCGGTGATGAAGCACTACGAGATCCCGCCGTTCAGCCAGAAGGGCCAGCCGCTGAGCTTCGACACCCCTGCACCGCACGGCGGGGGCGGAGGTCGCGACGGCGGCGGGGACGGCAAGGTCGTCGGCGGCAACGCGCTGACCGAGCTGCCGACGGGCCCGGAGGCCCCGTGGCGGGTCGAGCACACCCTCGACGACGGCACCCACATCGGCGTGATCACCTACACCGGCCCGAAGTCCGGCTACACCGGCAAGGTCTGGGTGTGGGCGCCTAAGCAGTACAGCGACCCCAAGTACGCGCAGAGCGGCTTCCCGGTGATGATCGCGCTGCCCGGGGGTCCGGGATACAACGACAACTACTGGAAGGACCCCGGCCTCAAGCTGGAGCAGAGCATCACCGAGTGGTCCCAGGAGGGCAAGAGCCTGCCGTTCCTGGTCGTCATGCCGGTGCTCAACCCCGGCCCGGACGTCCACGACCACTACTGGGACGGCAGTGACATCCCCGGCCAGCCGAAGATGGGCACCTGGCTGATGGACGACGTCCCGAACCTGATGCGGCAGAACTTCCGGACCTTCAAGTCGCGCGACGGCTGGGGCTTCATGGGCTCCTCCAGCGGCGGCTTCGTCGGTCTCAAGGCCGTGCTGCAGTACCCGGACCGCTTCAAGGCCGCGCTGATCTCCGGCCCGGACATCGTGCCGGACTCCCCGTTCTGGAAGGGCCACCCGAAGGAGCAGGCGGAGAACAACCCGGTGCTGCTGTCCAAGCAGCTGATCGCGCGCGGCGGGCCCGACGTCTACATCGCCTTCCAGTACGGCACCCGGGAGGGCTCGGGCGAGATCGGCGCGGTCACGGGCTACCTCAAGCAGTTCGGCAACAAGGGCCCGATCCACACCGCCGTCCACGTGATCCAGGGCGGGCGGCACAACGCGTACACCTACGTCCCGGCGATGGGAACCGGGCTGATCACCTGGTTCAGCCAGCACCTGCTGGGCCCGACGCCGTCCTCGTGAGGGGCCTGTGACGACGCCCGCGCCGGCGCTCGTCATCCGAACGCCGGCGCGCGAGGTGGTGTACGTCTTCGACTGGGACTCAGCCGGCCGGATCGCCCAGGTCCACGTCCTGCTCAACCCCGACCAGCGGCGGCACCCGGAGCTCAGGCGCGGTGGACCGTCAGCCCCGCGAACGGGTCGGTCGGGGTGACGACGCCGTCCCAGTCGAGCAGCTGCAGCCGCGTGAAGACCTGCGGCGTCTTCGCGGTGTAGGACAGCACCCGGACGCGCAGCCTGAAGGTCGCGGAGGCGCCCGCGCGCAGGCCGTTCACGACCAGGTCGTGGACGCCCAGGCGTTGCCAGTGGCCCTTGGCCGCGGAGCCGACCCAGACGTCGTCGGCGAGCTGGGCGCCGTTCGGCTGCCCGAGGTCCGCGAGGATCGACCAGCTCTGCTCGAGGTCCGCACCCGTGCGGTTGGTGAGCGTCACCGTCTCGTAGGCGGGACGGCCGGGGGACAGGCTCGCGTCGCCCTTGAGGCTCTCGTCCATCGGGCCGCCGGTCCCCTTCGCGAGGGTGAAGTCGACGTCCTTGTACAGGACCGGGCCGCGGACGCCCTCCCTGACGCCGACGAAGAGGTGGAGCAGCCCGTCGTTCAGCGGCCAGGCCTTGGTCGCGGCGACGGACAGCTTCCACCCGAAGCTCGCGTGGGCCGCCAGCGTGTAGACGCCGGTCTTCGATCCCTTGGGGGCGAACATGCCGACGTAGCCGGGCGCCTGCGCGCGGAAGTCGGTCGTCGTCACCGGGGTCCTGCCGAGCGCGGCGGCCGAGGCCGTGAGCTCGCCCGACCGCAGGTAGACCGCCCCCGCGGGGAGCCCCACCAGCTCGGTCGAGAACTGCTGGGCCTTCCCCGTGGTGTTGGTGACCTTGACGATCTCGGTCCGGGCGGCGCCGCCCGGCTTGAGGGCCGTGCCCGACGCGGTCGGGATGATCGAGAGCTGGAGCGCGGGCTTGGCGGGCGTCGCGGCGCCGGCCGTGGCCGGGAAGGCCAGCGCGGCGGAGCCGAGCAGCGCGGAGGCCGCGACGGCGGCGGCGGAGCGGGTGAGGCGAGCGGACATCGGAGGCTCCCGGAAGGGACGGCGGTGGTGTCTGACGACGGCTCGGGGCGGTGGGTCGTTCTCTGCCCCCCGGCGAGAGGAAAAGTAGCGGCGCGACGATCTTGGAAATGTGCGCGCTGTGTCACAGGCGCGCGACAGTCGGCGCGTCGTGCCGCACGGATATGGGGAAGGGCCGGGGCCCGACGGCGGATAGGCTTGGCCCATGTCTGCAGCCACCCCGGTACGTGTCCGCTTCGCCCCCTCGCCCACCGGCATGTTCCATGTCGGCGGTGCCCGCTCCGCTCTGTACAACTGGGCCGTGGCGCGACAGTCCGGCGGCGTCTTCGTGCTGCGCGTCGAGGACACCGACGCGGCGCGCAACAAGCCGGAGTGGACCGACGGCATCATCAACGCCCTCGCCGCGATCGGCATCCACCAGGACGACCCGACCTTCGAGGGCCCGTACTTCCAGTCGCACAACGCCGAGCGCCACCGCGAGGCCGCGGCGCAGCTGAAGGCCGCCGGTCACGCGTACTACTGCGACTGCACCCGCGAGCAGCTGACCGCCCGCACCGGCTCCGAGCACCTCGGCTACGACGGCTTCTGCCGCGACCGGGGCCTCGCCTACGCCGAGGGCCGCGCGCTGCGCTTCCGCACGCCCGACGAGGGCGAGACCGTCGTCAAGGACGTCGTGCGCGGCGACACCGTCTTCCCGAACAAGGCGATCGAGGACTTCGTCATCGCCCGCGGCGACGGCTCCGCCGTCTTCCTGCTGGCCAACGTCGTCGACGACCTCGACGAGAGCGTCACCGAGGTGATCCGCGGCGAGGAGCACCTGTCGAACACCCCCAAGCAGCAGCTGCTCTGGGAGGCGCTGGGCGCGACCCCGCCGGTCTGGGCGCACCTGTCGGTGATCGTCAACGAGAAGCGGCAGAAGCTCTCCAAGCGTCGCGACAAGGTCGCGCTCGAGGACTACCTGGCCGAGGGCTTCCTGCCCGAGGCCATGGTCAACTACCTGATGCTGCTGGGCTGGGCTCCGGGCGAGGACGAGGAGATCCTTCCCTTCGACGAGCTGGTCCGCCGTTTCCGGATCGAGGACGTCAACACCTCTCCGGCCTTCTTCGACATCAAGAAGCTGACCGCCTTCAACGGCGAGTACATCCGCGCGCTCTCGCCCGAGCAGTTCCTGGCGGCCTGCGCGCCGTACCTGAGGGCCCCCTACGCCAACTGGGCCCCGGAGCAGTTCGACCAGGCCCTGTTCGAGACGGTCGCCCCGCTGGCGCAGACCCGCCTCGCGGTCCTGTCGGAGATCACGGCCAACGTCGACTTCCTCTTCCTGGACGAGCCGGTCTCGGACGAGGCCTCCTGGTCCAAGGCCATGAAGCCGGGCGCGGACGCGATCCTGCGCGACGCGCGCACGGCCTTCGAGACCGCTCCGTGGGAGGCCGAGCCGCTGAAGGAGACGCTGCTCGCGGTCGGCGAGCAGCACGGCCTCAAGCTCGGCAAGGCGCAGGCCCCGGTCCGCGTGGCCGTCACCGGCCGCACGGTGGGCCTGCCGCTGTTCGAGTCGCTGGAGGCGCTGGGCCGCGACCGCGTCCTGGCCCGCCTGGACGCGGCGCTCGCCAAGCTCTAGTCGCACCACCCCTGAGGGGCGCGAGACCTGCCTCGCGCCCCCTCAGGCGAGGGCGACGGCCCTCGCCGCGTTGGCGACGGTGATCGCCTGCTCGGCCGCCGCGCCGAACTCCCGTGCCCGTCCCCGGCGTGCGCGAGTCGCGGACGGGTGTGCGCGCTGCGGGCGCGGCGCGCGGGGACGCCCGTTCCATCGGACGATATGACTACTTCCGGGGCTGGATGACCGTTTTTCCGGCGGGGTAGGCCCCACGGGTGACCTCAGCCACGCCTGACGCGTCCGCCGCGACGCCCCAACAGCCCTTCCGTCTCCCCGAGTTCTACGTCGTCCACCCGGCCAGGACCAATCCGCACCTGGAGCGGGCCCGCGCCCACACCAAGGCGTGGGCGCGGTCCATGGGCATGCTGGAGGGCTCGGGGGTCTGGGAGGAGCGCGACCTCGACGCCCACGACTACGCGCTGCTCTGCTCGTACACCCACCCCGACGCCACCGCCGAGGACCTGGACACCGTCACCGACTGGTACACCTGGGTCTTCTTCTTCGACGACCACTTCCTGGAGCTCTTCAAGCGCACCCAGGACCGGGAGGGCGCCAAGGCCTATCTCGAGCGGCTGCCCGCGTTCATGCCGCCGGATCCCACGACGCCCATGCCCGACGCGACCAACCCCGTCGAGGCCGGGCTTGCGAACCTCTGGCTGCGGACCGTGCCGCATCTCTCCCCCGCCTGGCGGACCCGCTTCGCGGAGAGCACGCGGAACCTGCTGAACGAGTCGCTGTGGGAGCTCTCCAACATCCACGCGGGGCGCATCGCCAACCCCGTCGAGTACATCGAGATGCGCCGCAAGGTCGGCGGCGCGCCCTGGTCCGCCGGGCTGATCGAGTTCGCCAACCGGGCCGAGGTCCCAGCGGCCGTCGCCGCGAGCCGGCCGCTGCGCGTGCTGCGCGACACCTTCGCCGACGCCGTCCACCTGCGCAACGACCTCTTCTCCTACCAGCGCGAGGTCGAGGACGAAGGCGAACTCAGCAACGGCGTCCTGGTGCTGGAGCACTTCCTCGGCTGCTCCACCCAGGAGGCGGCCGACTCCGTGGGCGACCTGCTCACCTCCCGGATGCAGCAGTTCGAGCACACCGTGGTCACCGAACTCCCGGTCCTCTTCGCCGAGGAGGCGCTCGACCCGGCCGGCTGCGCGGCCGTTCTGGCCTACGCCAAGGGCCTGCAGGACTGGCAGTCGGGCGGCCATGAGTGGCACCTGCGCTCCTCCCGCTACATGAACGAGGGTGCGCTGGACCGCGGTTCGGCCTCCGCCTGGCGGCCGGGACCGACCGGGATCGGCCTGTCGGCCGCCGACGTCTCCTCTCTGACGAACCGTCTGGGCCTCAAGCGGATTCGCAACTTCACGCATGTCCCGTACCGGCGGGTGGGGCCCTCGCAGGTCCCGGTGGCCGCGTCGCCGTTCCCGCTGACGCTGAGCCCGCACCTGGACGCCGCGCGCAGCAGCTCGAACGCGTGGATGGCCGCCATGGGCCTGCTCGACGAGGGCATCTGGGACGAACGGCTGCTCACCGGCTTCGACCTGCCGCTCTGCGCGGCCGGGAGCTTCCCCGGGCACGGCGAGGAGGCGCTCACCCTCGCCGCCGACTGGCTGGCCTGGGGCACCTACGCCGACGACTACTACCCCCTCGTCCTCGGTCGTGGCGGCGACGTCGCCGCCGCGCGGCTCGCCACCTCCCGCCTGCACGCGCTGATGCCCGTCGAGCCCGGCGAGCCCGCGGGCCAACCGGCGTCCCCGCTCGAACGAGGCCTCGCCGACCTGTGGCAGCGCACCAGCGTCGCGCTGCCGCCCGAGGGGCTGCGCGGGCTGCGCGACGGGGTGGACGCCATGCTGGCCGGCTGGCTCTGGGAGCTGGACAACCACACCCTCCACCGCATCCCCGACCCCGTCGACTACGTCGAGATGCGCCGCGACACCTTCGGCTCCCGACTGACGCGCTGCCTGGGCCGCTTCGGCCGCGAGGGCGAGGTCCCCGCCGCGTTCTTCGAGACGGGCGCGGCGCGCGCGATCGAGGCGGCGGCGAGTGACTACTGCTGCCTGCTGAACGACCTGTGGTCGTACCAGAAGGAGATCGAGTTCGAGGGCGAGCTGCACAACGCCGTCCTGGTGGTGCAGTCCTTCTTCGACTGCGACCGCGCGAGCGCCGTCGGCATCGTCGCGGACCTGATGGAGTCCCGCCTCCGCGAGTTCCACCACGTCGTGGCGGAGCAGCTTCCCGTCGTCCTGGCCGACCTGCGTCTCGACGCCACCGCCTGCACCGGCGTCGCCGCCTGGCTGCGGGACCTGGAGCACTGGATCGCGGGCGTCTTCCACTGGCACGGTGAGACGACGCGCTATCCGGAAGCGGAGCTGCTGGCGCGCTACGGCGGTTCGGCCGGCTTGGCGTACCCCTTGAGGCCCACCGGACTGGGGACTTCGGCCTTGGCGCCGATCAAGTAGGGGGCTGAGCAGGGGCCCGGCAGGCCAGTGGGTAGGAAAACCAAACCCTCATGGGCGTAGGCTGCCACCATGACCGCGTCGAAGCCGCAGCCGCGCCCCTGCTCCATCGCCGACGCCCTCTCCGTCGTGGGCGACAAGTACACGCTGCTCGTGCTGCGCGAGACGCTCTTCGGGGTGCACCGGTTCGACGCCATCGCCCGCAACACCGGAGCTCCGCGCGACATCCTGACCGCCCGACTGCGCAAGCTGGTCGAGGCGGGCGTGCTGGAGAAGGTCCCGTACCAGGACCGTCCGGTCCGCCACGAGTACCGCCCGACCCCGGCCGGGCGGGAGCTGCAGCCGGTCCTGCTGCTGCTCAAGGAGTGGGGCGACCGGCACCTGGCGGAAACCCCGCCGCTGGTCTGGGAGCACGACTGCGGCGCGGACGTCGAGGCGCAGATCTGCTGCCGCGCCTGCGGCGAGGAACTCCGTCGGGGCTCGGCGACCCCCCACTACCAGGTGCCGGGCTGGTCGCTCTCCGGGCCCGTCGAGGCGTAGCTACCCCAGCACGACGCGGGTGATCGCCACGACGCCCACCGCGACGATCACGCCGCGCAGCACGGGCGCGGGCAGGCGGCGGCCGACCAGCGCGCCCACCTGGCCGCCGACGACCGACCCGACGGCGATCAGCAGCGCCGCGCGCCAGTCGATCGGGCCGTCGATCAGGAAGAAGACGGCCGCGATCCCGTTGACCGCGAGGGCCAGGACGTTCTTCACCGCGTTGATCCGCTGCAGCTCCAGCTCCAGCAGCACCCCCATCAGGCCGAGCAGCAGGACGCCCTGCGCCGCGCCGAAGTAGCCGCCGTAGATGCCGCACAGGTAGACGCCCACCAGCAGCGCGCGGCCGCCGTACTCGCGCCGCGGGCGGTTCTCGGCGCGGGCCGCCAGGCGCTTGGCCAGCAGCGGCTGCACCAGCACCAGCACCAGCGCGGCGGCGATCAGCACCGGGACCGCCGCCTCGAACGCCTTGGCCGACAGCGCCAGCAGCAGCACCGCGCCGGTCAGCCCGCCCGCGAGCGCGGCGACCCCGAGCCGGCGCAGCAGCGGCGCCAGGCCCGTCAACTCCCGTCGGTACCCGAGCACACCGCTGACCGAGCCGGGCACCAGGCCCAGCGTGTTGGACACGTTGGCCGTCACCGGCGGCAGACCCGCCGCGAGCAGCACCGGGAACGTGATCAGCGTCCCCGAGCCGACCACGGTGTTGATCAGCCCGGCCCCGACTCCGGCCAGCGCGACCCCCGCCTGGGTCCAGCCGGACGCTCCGGCCAGCCCGGCGGCGGCCGTCATGACAGCTCCGCTCATTCCACACCCCATTGTCACGGCGATCCGGTCCGAACAGGTGTCGGTACCGGTCGCGGTTCGTGAACCGAGCTTCTCATCCAGCTCCCATAAAGCTCCCACCGCCGTCTCAGGCCGACGGGGAAGTCTCGATATGCGATACGGGAGGAAGGGGACGGCGATGGACACGGCCGCACGAAAGCTCGCCGCTCTGGCCGCCGCAGGGCTGATCGTCACGGGCACCGGCGCGGGCGTCGCCACGGCTTGGGCCTCCACCCCGCACGGCAGAAGCCGTGCCTCCGCCGGCCCCACCGCGTCCGCGTCCGCCTCGGCCAAGGCCACCGCATCGGCTGCTCCGAGCAGCAGTGCCGCGGCCAGGGCGTCCGCGAGCCCGAGCAGCACGGCGACGGCGATTGCCTCACCGTCGCCCACGCCCACGCCCTCCACGCCCTCCGCGGCCTCCGCGGCCTCTGGCGGCAACGTGCCGCTCACGACGACCGGGCAGTCACAGATCCTGACGGCGTCGCAGCAGACCGCCAAGGTCGGCGCGATCTTCTCCTCGTCCACGATCACGCCCGGCAACCACCACTGCACCGCGAGCGTCGTGGACAGCCCCGCCGGTGACGTCATCGTCACCGCCGCGCACTGCCTGAACGCGGGCCAGACCACCGCGGTCTTCGTCCCCGGCTACCGCGACGGCAGCGCGCCGGACGGCGTCTGGCACATCACCCGGGTCCTGGAGAACTCCGCCTGGACCGGCGACGGCGACCAGGACGACGACGTGGCCTTCGCCGTGGTCGCCCCCCAGAACGGCAGGAGCCTGGAGTCCGCGGTCGGCGGCGGCTACACCCTGTCGACCTCCGGCACGACCGCCGCGACGGTCCAGCTGACCGGCTACCCCTCGGCGACGGACGAGCCCATCACCTGCACCGGGGACGCCGCGGCGTTCTCGCAGACCCAGCTCGTCATCGACTGCACCGCCTTCACCGGCGGCACCAGCGGCTCGGCCTGGATCGCGGGCTACGACGCCGACGCGGACGCGGGCAGCATCATCGGCGTCATCGGCGGCTACCAGCAGGGCGGCGACACCGCGGACGTCTCGTACAGCATCGTCTTCGGCTCCGGGACGCAGGCGCTGTACGAGCAGGCGGCGTCCCAGTAGTTTCCCCCCGTGCGATTCGACGCCGTACCGAAGCCCCCGACCGTGGCCTCTCGACCGCGGGACCCGAGGGGCTATCCCGTGCCCGCCATCACGCCGTACGAGGAAGGGGAGCCCCGCTTCGCCCTGACCGACTACGAGAAGAGCGCGGCGTGCGCGCGCGAGCGCCTCTGCTCGGTGTGCGGGGCGCACCTGCCGACCGACGCGCCCGTGTGGCGGGTGGTCGGGGCGGCCGAGGCGGAGGCCATCGGCGCCGCCCTCGCCACGGGAGCCCCGTACCGGAACCTGGCGCCGACGTGGGAGGGGCCGGGGCACCGGGCCTGCATGCTCTACGCCTCGATGGTCTGCCCGTATCTCGCGCGGCCGCAGGCACGCCGCAGGGTGCTGGACCGGGGCACCGCACGCGGCGCCACCGGCGCCGTCGTCGGGTTCGCCGACTACGAGTACGCGGTGACGGACTCCCAAGTCCTCTTCCGGTTCCTCGGCGTCGTCGAGTTCCTCCCCCACGACGACGCCGCGACCGCGCACCTGGCCGCGCTGGAGCGGGAGATCGCTCAGCGGTAGGCGGGCAGGCCGGGCACCGAGGAGATCAGCCTCGGGGCGGCGGAGCCGTCGATCGGCAGGACCGCGACGCCGTTCGGCGTGCGCACCGCGACGGTGCGGCCGTCCGGGGAGACCGCGGGCTCGGTGTAGTCGGTGGTGGCGTGCGGGGTGATGTCGGTGACGGTCGTGCTCGCGGCGGACGAGCCGAAGCGCTCGACGAAGACGTGGTCGTGGCCGCCGACGGAGCGGACGAAGACCACGCCGGGCTCGTCCTGACCGGGAATCAGGGCCGGCTCGGAGCCGTTGGTCAGCGCGGAGCCCTGCTGGCGGATGTAGTCGTCGCGGAGGTAGACGTCACCGGTGCTGGTGTTCGCGTAGACCGTCGTGCCGGTGGCGCTGCCGCTGCCGTTGATCCAGGTGTTGCCGGCCTGCGGCAGCGGGGCCACGTTCTCGCCCGCCTCCTGTGCGAGCGGCAGCCGGGCCGGGGTTCCGCCCGCCGTCGGGACCTCCATCAGGCGGGTGCC
>NZ_BBPO01000033.1:63243-76177 GCF_000787815.1 Streptacidiphilus neutrinimicus | reverse complement strand
GCGGCAGCCGGGCCGGGGTTCCGCCCGCCGTCGGGACCTCCATCAGGCGGGTGCCCGCGCCGCTGCCGGCCACGAAGAGGAGGTTGCTCCGCGGCACGTTGCCGTAAGCCGGGTCGGCCTTGACGACCTGCCAGGCGGGGTGGGACCAGGTCTGCCCGCCGGGGTTGCGCGCGACGACGAGGCGGCCGCTGCCGTCGGCGTTGGCCGTGTCGAGGTTGCCGTTCCCGTCGATGAAGGCGGCCTTGCGGCCGTCCGGGGACCAGGCCAGATCGCGCACCACGACGCCGAAGTCGACGACCGCGCCGTTCATGACGACCTGTCCGGTGCCGTTGCTGATGGTCAGCATGGTCCCGGCGGTGCCGTTGACGGAGACGGGCGTACCCGTCCCGCCACCGGACGCACCGCCGGTGGCGCCCCCCGTGGACCCGCCGGTCGTGCCGCCCGAGCCGGAACCGCCCGCGCCGCCCGCGCCGCCCGCGCCCCCGGTCGGGGTAGGCGTCGAGGCGCCGGCGCCGCCGGAGGCGGCCTGGCTCGGGCCGGCGGAGGCAGCGGTGCCGGTCTTCGGGTCGCAGGCCGTGAGCAGGCCGCTCGCCGTGACGGCAGAGACAAGAGCGATCGCGACGGCGATGCGGCGAGTACGCATGGTGGGTCCCCCTGGTCGGGCAGTCTCTCGGGTCTCTGAGCTGACGCTCTGAGAGGAGACTGCCCGGCGCGCATCGTGGATCCGTGCGCCCCCTGTCACAGCCCCGCTACAGCAGCCGCCCAGCAGGCCTGACAGGGGTTCGCCGACCTTCAGTCGACGTCGATCTGACCGCCGTTCAGCTGCTTGCGCGCGGGCCGCTGGTCCTCGTCGCCGTTGCCGCTCGGCGTGCCGAGGTTGCGGCGCACCGAGTCAAGGATGGTCAGGCCCTGACCGACCAGCCCGGCGGCGATCTCGCCGAGGCCGTCCGCACCGTTGAGCACGTTGACGTTGGCGCCGGCCAGACCGCCCGCCGCCTCCTTGACGATCAGCGGCAGCTGGTCGATCAGCATGCGGTCCAGAGCGACGCGGTCGTGCGAGGCGGCCGCCTCCGCCTGGATCTTCATCCGCTCGGCCTCGGCCAGCGCCAGCACGCGGATGCGCTCGGCCTCGGCCTCGGCGGGCTTGACGATCTCCGCGACCAGCTGCTGCTGCCGCAGCTCGGCCGCGCGCTGGGCCAGCTCCGTCTGAGCCGACAGCACCTCCTGCTGCGCGTGCGCGGCGGCCAGCGGACCGGCCTGCGCGGCCTGCGCCTGGGCGCGGTCGACCTCGGCGCTGTACTGGGCCTTCACGACCGCCGTCTGCCGGGCGTACTCGGCCTGGTTCCGCGAGGCGGCCTGCTCCGCCTCGGCGGCCGCCTGGGTCGCCTGCGCCTGGGCGACCTGCGCCGCGCGCTGGATGGCGGCCTTGTGCGGCGCGGCCATGGCCTTGATGTAGCCGGCGTCGCCGTCGTCGATGGACTGGATCTGCAGCGAGTCGACGATCAGCCCGATCTTGGCCATCTCGGACTTGGAGGTCTCCAGCACTTCCGTCGCCAGCTTCTGCCGCTCGGTGACGATCTCCTCGACCGTCATCGAGCCGATGATCGAACGCAGGTGGCCGGCGAAGATCCGGCCGGTCAGGACCGCCATCTGGTCCTGGTCGGACAGGAACCGCTGGCCGGCGTTGACGATGCTCTCGTGGTCGTTCCCGACCTTGAACGCGATCACGGCACGCACCGTGAGCGCGATGCCCTGGCGCGTCACGCAGGTCTCGGCGACCTCCGCCTCACACATCGCCAGCGTCAGGAAGCGGGTCTTCCGGAAGACCGGCAGCACGAACTTGCCGTGGCCGGTGACGACACGGAACGGAGCCCCCTCCAGCCCACGCCTGCCACCGGAGATCAGCATCGCCTCGTCCGGGGCGGGAACGCGGTAACCGAACATCCTTCTCGTCTCCTCGTCCAAGAAATCCTGGACCCTCGCGGTATCCCCCGTGAGGGAACATCTCGCGGGTATGTCTACACCCAGGGGGTGGACCCGGGTCTACACCCCGCCGTCGAGCGGATCCGTCCACTCGATCACATCGACCTGCCGCGCACCGCGCGACTCGATCACCAACACCGTCGTCCCGACCGCGAGGGGCTGCTCCGACCAGGCCAGAAAGGCCTCGGAGCCGCCCCGGACACGCACCAGCACCTCACCCGGTCCCTCACTGCCGCGGGTGCCGATGAGCAAGCGCCCGGTGCAGCCGATCACCGCCTCGTCCGCCGGCATGCCCACGCGCTCCTTCCGGTCGTCCCGCGGGTCGTCCCGCGTTCCCCCACTCGTCCGGGAACACGACCCTAGCGCGAATCCCCGCAGCCCAGCAGGGCGCGGACGGCGAGATTGCGGAAGGCGATTGCGCTCCTATGCTGGACTTAGCCATTTACATATTGCTTACGCGTTGCCGTCGCCAGGCTCCGATTGCGGGGAGCCGCGCGCCCACACGGCGCTCCGGCCCACCGAAATCGCCGACTGACCCCGTCGGATTGAGGTGATCCCTTTGGCAACCGCGACCGCGCCTCCCACCAAGGGAGGCCAGCACGCCCTCAAGCGCGACATCGGGCTGATCGGTCTGACCTGGACATCCGTCGGGTCGATCATCGGCTCGGGCTGGCTTTTCGGCGCACTGTTCGCCGCCCAGGCCGCCGGCACGGCGGCACTCGTCTCCTGGGGCATCGGCGCCGCGGCCATCATCATCCTGGCCTTCGTGCACGCCGAGCTCGGCGCGGCCTATCCGGTGTCGGGTGGAACCGGCCGCTTCCCGCACTACGCCTTCGGCACGGCGGCGGGTGCCTCCTTCGGCTGGTTCTCCTGGCTGCAGGCGGTCACCGTGGCCCCGATCGAGGTCCTGGCCGCGCTGAACTACCTCTCGGTCCACGCGAGCTGGATCCAGACAGGCAAGAACCACCTGACCGGCGCCGGATACGCCCTCGCGGTCGCGTTCATGGCCTTCTTCGTCGTGGTCAACTGGCTCGGCATCAAGTTCCTGGCGCACACCAACAGCGCCGCGACGTGGTGGAAGATCGCCATCCCGTGCCTGACCATCCTGGTCTTCGCGGCCACCGCCTGGCACAGCAACAACTTCGGCTACCAGGGCTTCTCGCCGTTCGGCTCGGAGGGCATGCTCTCCGCGATCAGCACCAGCGGCATCATCTTCGCCCTGCTGGGCTTCGAACAGGCCGATCAGCTCGCCGGTGAGAGCCGCAACCCGAAACGCGACATCCCCGTCGCCGTCATCGGGTCGATCCTGCTCGGCGCGCTGATCTACATCATGCTTCAGGTGGTCTTCATCGCCGCCCTGCCGCACAGCGCGTTCGCCCAGGGCTGGGCCAACCTGTCCTTCACCGGCAAGGCCGGCCCGTTCGCCGGTCTGGCCACGACCATCGGGGTGGGCTGGCTGGCCACCGTCCTCTACATCGACGCCGTGGTCTCCCCGGCCGGCACCGGCCTGATCTACACGACCGCGACGTCCCGCGTCTCCTACGGCCTGTCCCGCAACGGCTACGTGCCGGAGGTCTTCGAGAAGACCACCAAGCGCGGCGTGCCGTGGTTCGGTCTGCTCTTCGCCTTCGTGATGGGCCTGGTCGTCTTCCTGCCGTTCCCGACGTGGCAGAAGCTGGTCGGCTTCATCACCTCCGCCTCGGTGCTGATGTACGCGGGCGCGCCGCTCTCCTTCGGCGTGCTGCGCAGGTCCGACCCTGACCGCTACCGTCCGTACCGGCTGCCGGCCGGCCACTTCTGGTCGCCCGTCGCCTTCATCGTGGCCAACCTGATCATGTACTGGTCCGGCTTCGACACACTGTGGCGGCTGGGCATCGGCATCCTGCTCGGCTACCTGCTGCTCGGCACGTCGGTGACGTTCAAGCTCAACTCCAAGTCGCCCCACATGGACTGGCGGTCCGCACAATGGCTGCCGGTCTACCTGCTGGGGATGGGCATCCTCTCCTGGCGCGGCCGGTACTGCAGTTCCGGACCGGCCACCACCACCTCCTGCGGCGCGTCGAACAGCCTGCCGCTCTGGTGGGACATGGTCATCATCGCCGCGTTCAGCCTGGCCATCTACTACTGGGCCCAGGCCGTGGCGCTGCGCCCGGAGGAGACCCAGGAGTACATCGGGAACGTCGAGGTCGAGGAGGAGCCCAAGGGCTACGCGGCGCCTCCCCCCGAGACCCCTTCCTCCCCCACCTGATTCCTCCCCCACCTGACCCCCTGCTTCAGAACTCCCTGCTTCAGACCGCCTCGTCGCCGAGCACCCTGGCGAGGCGGTCCAGCACGTGCTGCTGCGCTACAGCTTCGCGCCCGGGACGCGTCTGCGCCGCGTCACCCCGACGGCCCAGCGTCAACGCGGCGACGCACGTGTAGCCCAGGCGGGTGATAGGCAGCTCCGAAACGTAGTCGGCTGGCTACGATCGGCGGTGGGGAGCGGGCCCGCGTCGAGGCCGCCGCGCCTGCCGACGAGGAGCCGTCCGATGTCCCAACTCCCGGCCGACACCATGAAGAACGCGGGAGCCGCGCTGACCGCGCCGCCCCTGCCGATGCAGGCGGCGCGCTGCCAGTACGAGGGGCTGCCGATCCACGCCCGCCCGCCGTTCGGCGTGCTCCGCCCCACCCGCCGGATCCGCGAGCACGCCCGGATGCGGCTCGCGGGCGTGCCCGCGCGGGGGCGGCCGTCCGCGTACGAGGTGGGCTCGTGGGTGACGGTCCGCAGCGCCGAGGAGGTCCGCGCGACCCTGGACGCGGGCGACCGGCTGGGCGGCCTGTGGTTCACCGGGTCCCAGTGGTCCTTCTGCGGCGGCACGTTCCAGGTCGAGCACACCGTCCGCCGCATGCTGGACGACCACTACCGGATGCGCCGCATCTCCCGCACCGTCACGCTCCGCGGCGCGACCTGCGCCGGAGCGGGCCCCGAGGACGAGGGCTGCGGCCTCGCCTGCGCGCTCCTCTTCCGGGACGACTGGCTCCGCCCGGCCGACGCTCCCGCAACGCCTGCCGCGCCGGAACGGTTCGCCACGGTCCGCAGCCTCCAGGAGATCCAGCAGACCCTCGGCCCCGACGGCACCCTCCTCGGCGTCCCGTTCCACGCCGCCATGGCCCGCTACGTGGGCCGCCGCATCGCGGTCTCCCGCCGGGTCGTCCCCCGCGCCCTGCCGCGCTGGCAGTACCCGGTCGGCGAGTGGTACCAGCTGGACGGGCTGCGGTGCCTGGGCGAGCCGCTCGGGGGGCTGGGCTGCGACCGGCAGTGCGCCCTGCTGTGGCACCGGTCCTGGCTCGACTTCGAGTAACCCGGCCCCGTTCACCCCGCACGCCGGGCCCGGCGTGCGGGGTCGCGTCCTCAGCCGCGGTACGAGGCGCTGCGCGGCGCGTCCAGGCCCGCCAGGTACTCCTCGAACCCGATCCGCCCGTAGGGCTCCCTCGGCACCAGGTTCGCTCCCGCTCGGAACGCGCCGAAGACCCGTCCCGGGAGGCGCACCGGCAGCACCGGCCGACGGCCGCGCCCCGTCGCCGCGAGGTACACCCGGGCCAGCTCACGCGCGCCGCGGATCCTGGGGCCGCCGATGTCGGAGGCCCGACCGTCCGCTGGCGAGGCGAGCGCCAGCTCGGCCAGCCGCACGGCGACGTCCCGGACGTCGATCGGCTGGAACCGCAGCGCGGGGACCGGCACCAGCGGGGCCTTCGCCCCGAAAGCGAACATCGCCCGCAGCAGGTCGTGAAACTGCGTGGCGCGCTGCACCGTGTACGGCAGCCCGGACGCCGCGAAGACCTGCTCGGCGGCGAGCTTGGCGCGGTAGTAGCCGAACGGGATCCGGTCCACGCCGACGATCGAGACGTAGACGAGGTGCGGCGGCGCGGCGGCCCCCCGCGCCGCCGCGATGACCGTCCGCGCCATCGCCTCCTCCTCCCCGCGGCGGACCCCGCTCGCGCAGTGGACGACCGCCCGCGCCCCGCGCACCGCCTCCCCCGCGCCCGCACCGGAGCGCAGGTCGGCCGTGGCCCACTCGTACGCCTTCGCGCCCCTCTCCGGACGCGGTCTGCGACTGACCACCCGCACCGGCTGCCCCTCCGTCAGCAGCCGCTCCACGACCGCACGCCCGAGCACACCCGTCCCCCCGGTCACCACGATCCGGTCCTGGTCCATCCCCGCGCCTCGCTTCCGCTGTGAGCTGCCTCTTCAGTGTGGACAGGTCAGCGCACGCATACGTGACACGACGAAGCCGCCGCGCGGCCGGATCGTAAGGTGGGGCGGGTACCACCCGTCCCACCTCACGGATCCGTCGCCGCACCCACAAGGAGCGCTCCTCATGTCGCAGTCCCCCACGTCCCCGACCGGACAGGCCGAGCTGGCCGCGGCCGTCGCCGGGCTGATGCCGCGGGCCAAGGCCGAGCTGGCCGAGCTGGTCTCGTTCCGGTCCGTGGCCGATCCGCGGCAGTTCCCCGTGGAGGAGTGCGAGAAGGCCGCGCGCTGGGTCGCCGACGCGCTGCGCGCGGAGGGCTTCACCGACGTCGCCGTGCTGGACACCCCTGACGGCACGCAGTCCGTCTACGGCGTGCTGCCCGGCCCGGAGGGCGCGCCGACGGTGCTGCTGTACGCGCACTACGACGTGCAGCCGCCGCTGGACGAGGACGCCTGGGTCTCCCCGCCGTTCGAGCTGACCGAGCGGGACGGGCGCTGGTACGGCCGCGGCGCGGCCGACTGCAAGGGCGGCCTGCTGATGCACCTGACCGCGCTGCGCGCGCTCGCGGCGAACGGCGGCGTGCCGGTCACCGTCAAGGTGATCGCCGAGGGCTCCGAGGAGCAGGGCACCGGCGGCCTGGAGCGCTACGCCGAGGCCCACCCGGAGCTGCTCACCGCCGACGCGATCGTCATCGGCGACACCGGCAACTTCCGCGTCGGCCTGCCGACCGTCACCGCGACGCTGCGCGGCATGACGATGGTCGAGGTCGCCGTCCGCACGCTCGGCGGCAACCTGCACTCGGGCCAGTTCGGCGGCGCCGCGCCGGACGCGCTGGCGGCGCTGATCCGCATGCTGGACTCGCTGCGCGACGAGACCGGCGCGACGGTCGTGCGCGGCCTGGAGGCGGAGGCCGCGCAGAACTGGGAGGGCCTGCAGTACGGCGAGCCGGACTTCCGCTCCGACGCCAAGGTCCTCGACGGCGTCGGCCTCATCGGCACCGGCACCGTCGCCGACCGCGTCTGGGCGCGCCCCGCGGTCACCGTCCTCGGCATCGACTGCCCGCCCGTCGTGGGCGCCACCCCGTCCGTCCAGGCCGCGGCCACCGCCCTGGTCTCGCTGCGGGTCCCGCCGGGCCTCGACGCCGCCCGCGCGGAGGAGGCGCTCACCGCCCACCTCACCGCGGCCGCCCCCTGGGGGGCTCAGGTCGAGATCACCTCCCGCGGCCAGGGCCAGGCCTTCCGCGCCGACACCTCGAGCCCGGCGTACGCCGCCATGGCGGCCGCGATGTCCGCGGCCTACCCGGGCGAGCAGATGCAGATCGCCGGCCAGGGCGGCAGCATCCCGCTGTGCAACACCCTCGCCACGCTCTACCCGGAGGCGGAGATCCTGCTCATCGGCCTGAGCGAGCCGGAGGCGCAGATCCACGCGGTGAACGAGTCCGTCTCCCCGGAGGAGCTGGAGCGCCTCTCGCTCGCCGAGGCACTCTTCCTGCGCTCGTACGCGAAGCGGTAGTCACGTCCCTGGGGGCCCGGCTGCAGGGCGGCCGGGCCCCTCAGGAGCGACGCAGATCGACCATGCAGAAGACCTTGTCGTAGCGCAGCTCCCCGACCGCGACGAAGTCCGGCAGGCGGCCGTACTCGGTGAAGCCGACACTGCGGTACAGGTGGAGGGCGTTCGCGTTGTCACCGCGCGCGTCGAGCGTCAGCACCTCGACGCCCGCTGCCCGCGCGTCGTCCACCAGCGCCGCGACCAGCGCGCGTCCGACGCCGCGCCCCTGCGCGGCGGGGTCGACGGCGACCTTCTCCAGATCCGCGTGCGGGCGATGGGTGGGGCGCGCGTAGCGGGTCCAGTAGCCGAGGCCGACGAGCCGGTCGTCGAGGAACGCGACCCGCAGCGAGGCGTCCCCCGCCCGCACCCCGGCGACCACCTCCGCCAGCAGCCGCCCGACCTCCTCCGACGAAGGCGGCTCCACCCACCCGAGCGCGGCCCCGTGGGCCACCAGGCCGGCGAGGAGCCGGTGCGCGTCCGCCGCGAGGCCGTCGGGGAGTTCGTCGAGAACGCGGAGTACGAGGTCCATGGCCCGCGAGCCTAGCCACGGGGCGCTCAGTCGGTCTCCCCCTCGGCGTGGGCGCGGCCCTGGGCGGTGAGGGAGGTGAGGGCGGAGAGGTGGCACTCGAAGGCGCGGCGGCCCTTGGCCGTCAGGCAGAGCCAGGTGCGGGGGCGGCGGCCGACGTGGCCCTTGCGGACGCGGACGTAGCCCAGCTCCTCCAGGGCGACGGCGGCCTTGGAGAGGGTCGGCGCGGCGATCTGGCAGGTGTCGGAGACGGTGGCGAAGTCCGCCTCGCCGCAGCCGGCCAGGAAAGCGGCCAGCTTGAGCTTGGGCAGCGTGCCGAACGCCTCGTCGGGCAGCGGGGGTCGGGACTTCTCGGGCACTACGGGCGGGTCCATCCGGTGAGTCGGTACCAGGTCTCCACACCGATGATCACACCGAAGGAGACGTTCCCCCAGCCCGCGCTGCCGGCCAGGTAGAACGCCCCGCCGACGCCGAGCGCGCCCAGGAGGAACCAGAAGGACCCGCGGCGTCGCGCCCGGGTCGTGCAGGTCTCGGTGAGCGGGACCAGACCGCCGCGGCGCCAACGGCGCACCAGCTCCGCGTACATGCCGAGGTGGGCGACCAGCACGACGAGCGCGGCGACGCCGAAGGCCGAGGCCGGGGTCCGGTCCTGGCCGGCCACGTCGGAGACCCCGGCCAGGGTCATGGCCAGCGCGAAGGTGACGCCGGCGTAGGCGGGGAACCAACCGGGGACACGTGGCGGCGCGGCGGACCGGCGGGTGTCGGCGGCGATCCGCAGGGCCTCTTCGGGGCTCAACTCAGCTGTCATGCTTGAAGGCTAGAGGATTCTGTTTCCAAAAGGAAAGTACTTTCGACATGACCGACCTCGCTATCGTTCGCGGGTGACCACTCCCTATGACGCCGTCGCCGCCCACTACGCCGAACAGTTCCGCGACACGCTCCACGACCGGGCCCTGGAGCGCGCGCTGCTGCGCGCCTTCGCCGAGCTGGTGCGGACGAACGGGGACGGCGAGGTCGCCGACCTCGGCTGCGGGCCCGGTCACGTCACCGCCCATCTGCGCGGGTTGGGCCTGAAGGCGTTCGGCGTCGACATCTCCCCCGAGATGATCCGGCTGGCCCGGGAGGCCAACCCCGGCCTGCGGTTCGAGGTGGGGTCCATGGCCGCGCTGGACCTCCCGGACGGCTCGCTGGGCGGGGTGCTCTCGCGCTCGTCGGTCATCCACATCCCGCCGCGGGACCTCCCCGCCGCCCTCGCCGAGATCGGCCGCGTCCTCGCCCCCGGCGGCCACCTGCTGATCAGCCTCTTCGCCACCGACGAGGACGCGATCCGGACGCAGTCCTTCGATCACACGGTGGTGACGGCCCACCGGTGGTCGCCCGACCACCTGGCCGGGATGCTGCGCGACGCCGGAATGGGCGAAGTGGCCCGCACCCTGTGCGAGCCACAACCCACCGACAAGCGCCAGTTCCGGGAGCTCCAATTCCTCGCCCGCAAGGGGTAGGGCCTCAGCTCGGCTTCGGCTCACGCTCGTACAGCCGACGCGACCAGACGTAGGAGACCGCCGCGACGCCGACGCACCAGGCGATGGTGATGACCAGGTTGTCGCCGATCTTCGTCCCGGTCAGCAGCCCGCGCAGGGTCTCGTTGACCGGGGTGAAGGGCTGGAACTCGGCGAACCAGCGCATGCCCGTCGGCAGCGACGAGGTCGGGACGAACCCGCTGCCCAGGAAGGGCAGCAGCATGAGGAACATCGGCGCGTTGCTCGCGGTCTCCACACTCTTGGACGACAGCCCGAGCCCGACGCAGACCCAGGTGATGGCGAAGGTCAGCAGCAGGATCACGCCGAAGGCCGCGAGCCAGTGGGCCGCGTCGGCGTGGGGCCGGAACCCGACGGCGATCGCGGCGCCGGTGACGACCGCGACGCCGATCAGCGTCTGGATCGTCGCGCCGACGACGTGTCCGGTCAGGACCGACGACCGGGCGACCGCCATGGTGCGGAACCGGGCGATGATGCCCTCGGTCATGTCCTGGGCGACGGCGATCGCGGTACCCTGCGCCGCGCCGGCCACGGCCATGAGGATGATGCCGGGGGCGACGTAGGCCGCGTACGCGGCCCGGCCGCCGTGCATGCCGGCCGGCATCCCGCCACCCAGCCCCGAACCGAGCGTCCCGCCGAAGACGTAGACGAACAGCAGCAGGAAGACCAGCGGCATCATCGTGACCATCAGGGTCAGGGATGGATAGCGCTGCATGTGGCGCAGGTTGCGCCGCAGCATGATCCGGGCGTGCGTGAGGGCGTGGGACCGGGTGTCGTCGATGTCGGCCGTGGGCCGGGTGGCGGTGACGGTGCTCATGGTCAGGCCTCTGTCCTTCCGGTGAGGGCGAAGAAGACGTCGTCGAGATCGGGGGTGTGCACGGTCAGCGCCTCGACCTCGACCGAGGCGTCGTTCAGCCGCTGCAGCAGCGGCCACAGGGTGCTGACGCGGGCGTCGCCGGGCAGTTGGAGCGTCAGCCCGTCGTCGTCACGCCCGCCCGCGGGGCCGAGCACCCTCGTGGCGGCGTCCAGCTGGGCCCGGTCGGCGAAGGACAGCTGGATGTGGCCGCCGGGGATCCGGGCCTTGAGCTCGGCCGGCGTCCCCTCGGCGACGATCCGGCCGCCGTCCAGCACCGCGACGCGGTCCGCGAGCTGGTCGGCCTCCTCCAGGTACTGGGTGGTCAGCAGGAGCGTGGTCCCGGAGGCGACCAGCCCGCGGATGATGTCCCACATCGTGCGCCGGCTGCGCGGGTCCAGACCGGTGGTCGGCTCGTCGAGGAAGATCACCTTCGGGTCGCCGACCAGCGTCATCGCCAGGTCGAGCTTGCGCTTCATCCCGCCGGAGTAGGTCGACGCGGGCTTGTCCCCCGCCTCGCCGAGCTCGAACCGCTCGAGCAGCTCCTCCGCCTTGCGGCGGCCGACGCGCTTCGGCTGCAGGTGCAGGTCGGCCATCAGCATCAGGTTCTCGCGGCCGGTGAGGTAGCCGTCGACGGCGGAGAACTGGCCGGTGACGCCGATGGCGCGCCGGACGGCCTGCGGGTTCTTGGCGGTGTCCCGGCCGGCGACGCGGATCTCGCCGGCGTCCGGGCGCAGGTAGGTCGTGAGCAGGTGGACCGCGGTGGTCTTTCCGGCTCCGTTCGGGCCCAGCAGGGCCAGGATCGTTCCCTGCCGGACCGTCAGGTCGATGCCGTCGAGCACGACCTTCTCACCGAAGGCCTTGTACAGGCCGCGGGCCGAGATCGCGGCGTCGTCGTCGTGGATCGAGGTGTTCATGCCTGCTCCTCGTGGCTGACGGTGCGGCGGACGGTGACGTCGCCGAGCTTGGTGGAGGCGTGGATCTCGACGTTGTCGGCCGACTCCCCCGCCCGGGGGGCGGGGGCGGCGGCCAGGTCGTTGAGCACCCGGCCGACAGTGGTGTCGAGGTCGAGCAGGGCGGCGCTCCCGTCGCGGACGCCGACCTCGACGCTGCCGTTCTTGGTGGTGGCGCAGACGTTGCCGCGCACGACCTCCCCGATGCGGACCGAGCCGTTCGCCCCGGTGGCCGTGATGTCGGCGAGCGCCCGGTCGACGGCGACCGAGCCGTTGGAGACCCGGACGCTGGCCGCGCCGGCGACCAGGCCGAGGCGGACCTTGCCGTTGCCGTTGGTGATGTCGGCGGTGCCGTCGACGGCGCCGATGCGGACGTCGCTGGAGCCGGTGTGGATCTGGGCGTTGCCGTGCACCCGGCCGACGACGATGCGGCCGACCCCGTTGCGGAGGGTGACCGAGCCGGTCCGGTCGAGCTGGACGGCGCCGAGGCCGGTCTTGACCGCGACGGCGCCCAGCGGGCCCTCGGCCTCGACATCGCCGAGCTCGGCCTCGCCGCGCACGTCGGATCCGGCGGGCAGCTGAATGAGGACGTCGACCGACTCCGGGCGCTTGCTGCTGAAGTTCACGAACCGGTTGAACGGCTTCTTGGTGACGACCGTGAGGGTGCGGGTGGCCTCGTCGTACTCGACGCGGGTGTTGTCGGCGGCTTTCGCGTCGGCCGGCTTGTCCGGGTCGCTGGGCCGGACTTCGACGCTCGTGTCGCCGCGCTCGGAGGCGACCAGGCGGACCTGGGCGACGTAGAGGTCGAGGACGACGGCGATCGGGGCGGGGGTGGTGAAGGTGGAGAGAGACATCGAGGGGTTCCTTCGCTGAGGGCCTGGAGCAGCCGGGCCGTTCTTGATGGCTCAACCTTGGCACCACTCTGGCACCAATGCAAGCTCTTCTGGCTCACTTTGGCGTCGCAGCAGCTCACAGGTGGTGCCATTGATGCGGCAACTGGCGCCGCGTGGCACCACCGGTCGGCCCGACACGCCCGACGCACCCGAGGCCCCCTCGGACAGGAAAGCTACTTGCCGGTAAATGCCATGCGCAGAACAAGAATTGGCTACTCCGCGGTCGCCCGGCGTTCCCCCGCGCCCAGGAGGGTCGGCGCTGGGCCGCCCTCGGGCCGCCCTCCGTCATCCCCTTCTGGCCAGGAGTTCGCATGCGAGGAATCCGCCGTCTCGTCGTCGTCGCCGCGACCGTCACCGCGACCGCCGCGCTGGGCGCGGGCGTCGCCACCCCGGCGGGCGCCGCGACCG
>NZ_BBPO01000033.1:38492-62885 GCF_000787815.1 Streptacidiphilus neutrinimicus | reverse complement strand
TCGCCACCCCGGCGGGCGCCGCGACCGTGTCATCGGCCGCCACGCCCGCCGCCACGACGGCCGGCGCGCCGGCCGGCGCCGTCAGCTACTCCCAGTGGCTGTCCGACGCGACAGCCGCCACCGCGCCCGCGCTGAGCTACCTTCAGCAGCGCGTCGCAGCAAGCACGTTCAGCGGCACCCCGGCGATCGTGCTGGACATCGACAACACGTCGCTCGCGTCGTACTTCTACCCGACCACCTACCCGACCCCGGCCACCCCGCCGGTGCTGCGGCTGGCGCAGTACGCGACCGCCCACGGCGTGAAGGTCCTCTTCGTCACCGCCCGCCCCGACCTCATCGACCTGGCCACCGAGATCAACCTCGCCTCGGTCGGCTACACCGTCGACGGCCTGTACAGCCGCAACCCGCTGCAGCTGCTGGAGTCGATCCAGACCTTCAAGACCGACACCCGCCGGAAGCTGGTGGCCGAGGGCTACGACATCGTCGCCAACGTCGGCAACAACACCACCGACCTCGACGGCGGCTATGCCGACGCAGCGTTCAAGCTGCCGGACTACAACGGCCTGCTGTCCTGAGCCCTCCGCTGTCCTGGGCCCTCCGCTGTCCTGGGCCCTCCGCTGTCCTGGGCCCTCCGCTGTCCTGGGCCCTCCGCTGTCCTGGGCCCTCCGCTGTCCTGGGCCTGCGCTGCCCTGGGCCCTCCGCTGTCCTGGGCCCTCCGCTGTCCTGGGCCTGCGCTGCCCGCCCGGCCTGAGGCGTCCGGCCCGTCCGGCCCGCACACGCGGGTGACGCTCGCCGCCCGCCGCCCCGGCGCCCGGGTACTAGGGTGCCGGGGTGGGCGGATCCGGGACCGGGACCCGGGGTGAGGAGAGCGAGCCGGTGCAGGGTGGTCTGCTGAACGGACGGTACGAGCTGTGGGAGACGCTCGGCGCGGGCGGCATGGCGACCGTCTGGCGCGGCGTCGACCGGGTGCTGGAGCGTCCCGTCGCCGTCAAGGTGCTGAACGAGGGCCTGGCCGAGGACTCCCGGTTCGCGGAGCGCTTCGCCCGTGAGGCGCGTCACTCGGCGAGCCTGGCACACCCGGCCATCGTGACCGTCTTCGACTCGGGCGTGGACGAGAGCGGTACGCCGTACCTGGTGATGGAGCTCGTCGACGGCCGCACCCTGGCCGAACTGCTGGAGCTGACGCCGCGGCTGCCGGTGGAACGCGCGGTGGCGATCGCGTCCGCGGTCTGCGACGCGCTGCAGGTCGCGCACGCGGCCGGACTGGTGCACCGGGACATCAAGCCGGGCAACATCATGGTCGCCGACGGCGGCCAGGTGAAGGTCGTCGACTTCGGCATCGCCAAGGCCGGCAACGACGAGGCCCAGCTCACCGGCACCGGCTCGGTCCTGGGCACCGCCGCCTACCTCGCTCCCGAGCAGGCCACGGCCTCCGACGTGGACGGCCGGGCCGACCTCTACGCCCTCGGCTGCGTACTGGTGGAGATGCTGACTGGCCGGCCGCCGTTCGACGGCGCCACTCCCGTCGACGTCGCCTGGAAGCACGTGAGCGAGCGGCCCGCGCCACCCTCCTCGCTGCGACCCGACATCCCGCCCGCGCTGGACGCGGCGGTGCTGGGCCTGCTGGAGAAGGAGCCTGGCCGCCGCCCGGCCGACGCCGCCGCGGCGCGCGCGGAGCTGCAGGCGGCCGTGACCGGCATGGGCGCGGCCACCACCTGGATGCCGCCCGTCCCCGGCTCCACGCCGCTGAACCGGACCATGGCGATGCCCTCGCTGGACCCGGCCTCAGGCCCGGCTCCGACTGCGGAGGGAGACCTCCCGCCCGCACCTCGGCCCCGACGTCGGCGCGGCATGCTGATCGCGGCCGTCGCCGTCACCGTGCTGGCCTGCGTCGGGGCGGCGGTGGCCGCGCAGTCCTCGGGCTCCGGCACCCCGACGTCGGGCGCCGCCTCGGGCGCCCCGGTCTCCGCGCCGCCGCCGTCCGCCGCGCACACCTCGACGACGCCCTCGCCCAGGGCCACGGACCCCGCGAGCATGATCGCGACGCTCCGCGACGCCGTGGCGGCGGCGAATCTCACCGAGGCGCAGCGGCATCCGCTGCTCGGCGCGCTGGACAAGGCGTCCCAGGACCTGACCGACCAGCGACCCGGCGACGCCGGGCAGGCGATCCGCGACGCCCAGCGCGACCTGCGCAAGCTCGCCAAGGAGCACGCCGTGGACAAGGCCACCGGCCACACCTGGTCGGTGCGGCTCGGTGCGATCAGCACCGCCCTGCGCCGACTGGCCTCCGCCGACAGCCAGGACGTCGGGGGCCACGGCAGCGGCGGGAACGGCGGCAGCGGGAACGGCGGCGATTGACCGGGCCCGCCAAGCGGAAGCCGACGGACGGAGCGCGGCCGTCGGTCCGAACGAGCCGGGCGGAGCCGCGGCCCGGAGCCGCCGGGGCGCGCTCAGCCGAGAAAGGGCTCGGTCCGCTCCACGCTCAGCCCGTGGGCGATCCGCAGCCGCATGGACGGGTGGATGTCGAGCGCGTCAAGGTCCTCCGGGGCCACCCAGCGGACCTCCTTGGACTCGCTGCTGGTCCGCAGCCGACCGCCGACCGGCCGGGCCGAGAAACAGATCGAGAACTGCTGCCGGACCTCCCCGTCGTCGTAGGCCATCACGTGCTCGGGGTCGGTGTAGAGGCCGATGAGCCCCTCGACCTCGACGAGGATGCCGGTCTCCTCCTCCACCTCGCGCACCACGGTCCCGGCGATCCGCTCGCCGATGTCGTGCCCGCCGCCGGGCAGCGCCCAGCGGTCGTTGTCGGTGCGGTGGATCAGCAACAGCTCGCCCTCCGCGTTGCGCACCACCGCCACGACGGAGGGGACGACGGAGTTCGCGCGGGGCGCGGCGGGGTCGCGGTAGTAGTCGATCCTGCCCATACCGGCGATTCTCCCCTGCCGCCCCTCCTCCGTCACCCGGCCCGGTACGCGCCGACGAAGGCCGCGAGTTGGAGCGCCGTCGTCCCCGGGCGCCGCAGCTCCTCGAAGGTCGCTCTGGTCTTCCGGGCCGCCGGGAGCAAGACCTGGTACTACGTCACCCTCGGCTGGACGAACGCGAGCGGGAACTTCTCCCTGAGCACGCGTGACCACAGCTCCGGCCTGACCGCACGCGACAACGACGAACGGCCGGACCCGCTCAGGCGGGTCCGGCCGTTCGCCCTTCTCCTCGGCGCTGTCCGGTGCGGTGTGCACCCGTTCTGACCTGCAGTGAAGTGGGCCTCGCTGAGGCCAGTGAACCCTGGCGCACGGGCATGAACGAGACCAGAACTGAGACCAGCAGGCCTGCCAGGGCTACTTGCTGTAGTGGTATCGGCAGGCGATGACGCACAGGGTGTCCGCCTGCTCGTCGAGCACGTAAACCAGGCGGTGCTCCTGGTCGATCCGACGGGACCATGCCCCGGCGAGTTCGTGACGCAAGGGTTCGGGCTTGCCGATCCCTTCGTGGCCGTTGCGGCGGATGTCCTCGATCAACTGGTTGATCCGCCTGAGCAGCCGGCGGTCGTTTGCTTGCCAGTAGAGGTAGTCGGCCCAGCCGCCGTCAGTGAACTGGATCTTCATGTGGACTGCTCGGCGGCGTCCTCGGGGTCGATCAGTTCGCGGCTCTGCATCCGGCCTTCCTGGTAGTCCCGAAGGGACTGGCGCAGGTGATCGGCGTTGGCGGGAGAACGCAGCAGGTAGTCGGTCTCGCGGAGCGAGGCGTACTCAGCCAGGGAGACGACGACCAGCGGCTCATGACCGGCCCGGGTGATGACGAGCTCTTCGGCGTCGTCCTCGACAGAGTCGAGGGCGGCGGCGAGGTTGCTGCGGAGCTCAGTCGCGCTCATCGTCTTCATAGCGTACAGAATAACGTACGTTGCCGCCTCGGGCTAGGGGGCGAGCCGCCTCGCGGCGTCGGGCCACGGCTGGGGTTCGGGCGCGTCGGCGGCCAGCATGACCTCCCCCGTGAGGGGTTGCCCCCAACACGCTTTCCGACTGTTCGCCCGGGGGTCCGGGAGGGTCCGTCAGCGTCCTGACCTGCGGCTCGATGGTTGAAACGGGAGCGCTTCGACCCCCGCGAACGGGGCTGAATGCAACCCGAACTGCAACCCTCCCGCAGATCACCCAGAGGGCGTCCATCGCTTGATCACAACCAGCGAGTCGCTGGAGAGCGGGACAGCCGGATCCGGAAGGCAGTCGGCGCAACCCCAGGATCGGGCGCCAGGTAGACATCGGCGGCACCCCCCGTCCGCGAGACCGCCGCGCCGTAGCGCACTGCATTACAGCGCTATACACTGATGCCATGAAGACCATCACCCAGCGGGAGCTCGCCGCGCGTTCCAAGGCTGTGCTCGATGATGTTGAGGCGGGTGAGACTTACCACATCACCCGAAACGGCACTGAAATCGCCGAGGTTCGCCCACTCGGAACGAGGCGACGTTTCGTCCCGGTCGAGGAACTGCAGCGGAAGTGGCGACACGCACCTCAGATCGACGCCGCTCAGCTGCAAGCAGAGGCAGACGCGTTCTTCGGTTCCGAGGACCGCGTCGACGACGGAGGCAACCCGTGGGATCGCGCATGAGCGGGAGGCGGCCCCGCGGACTGCTGGACACGTGTGTCGTCATCGATCTGCCGTCGATCGATTCAAGGCTTCTCCCCGTTGAAGCGGCCGTCTCCTCGATCGTCCTGGCGGAGCTGGCCCAGGCCGTGGCGATGACCAGGGACCCGGCGGAGATGATGGCGCGGGCGCAACGCCTGGCCGACGTCGAGGCGGAGTTCGCGGCCATCCCTTTCGACCGGGAAGCCGCCCGCCGGTTCGGAACGCTGGTCGCACTCACCGTCAAGGCGAATCGAAACCCCCGCCCCCGTCGCATGGATCTGTTGATCGCTGCCACCGCCTCCGCGCACGGGCTCCCGCTCTTCACCCGCAACGCCGACGACTTCAAGGGTTTGGAGCAGGGTGTCGAGATCATCTCCGTCTGAGCGCCCGCCCTCGCCGAAGGCGCACTCGTCGGCCTGCGCCGGGCCCGTGAACGCAGAAGGCCCGCACTGGTTTCCCAGTGCGGGCCTTCTACCTGCGGAGGATACGAGATTCGAACTCGTGAGGGGTTGCCCCCAACACGCTTTCCAAGCGTGCGCCCTAGGCCTCTAGGCGAATCCTCCGTGGGAGAGCTTACTAGATGTTCGGGGGTGCTCGTGCACACGGTCGACGCAGGTGGGAGGGGAGGGCGTGGGGCGGTGATGGCACCGGTCGGGATCCGGTACTGTTGGGCCTAGCCCCTCGTGTGGCGCTATCTCGCTGAACCCCCCCAGGGCCGGAAGGCAGCAAGGGTAGGTGAGCTCTGGCGGGTGCACGGGGGGTCCTTGCGTTGTAGGGCACCGATTTGTCGGTGGGGACCGTTAGGGTCGAAGACGTGTCGCTCGCTCTCTATCGCCGGTACCGACCCGAGACCTTCGCCGAGGTCATCGGGCAGGAGCACGTGACCGGGCCGCTGCAGCAGGCGCTGCGGAACAACCGGGTCAACCACGCCTACCTGTTCAGTGGCCCGCGTGGGTGCGGCAAGACGACGAGCGCGCGCATCCTCGCCCGGTGCCTGAACTGTGAGCAAGGTCCCACTCCGACGCCCTGCGGCGAGTGCCGTTCGTGTCAGGACCTGGCCCGTGGCGGGCCGGGGTCGATCGACGTGATCGAGATCGACGCCGCGTCGCACGGTGGTGTCGACGACACGCGTGACCTTCGGGAGAAGGCGTTCTTCGCGCCCGCGTCCAGCCGCTACAAGATCTACATCATCGACGAGGCCCACATGGTCTCGACGGCCGGCTTCAACGCCCTGCTGAAGGTCGTCGAGGAGCCGCCGGAGCATCTGAAGTTCATCTTCGCCACGACGGAGCCCGAGAAGGTCATCGGAACGATCCGCTCCCGCACGCACCACTACCCCTTCCGGCTCGTTCCGCCGGGCACCCTCCGGGACTACCTGACCGACGTCTGCGGCCGGGAGAGCATCCAGGTCGAGGAGTCCGTCTTCCCGCTCGTCGTCCGGGCCGGCGCCGGGTCCGTGCGTGACTCGATGTCCGTCATGGACCAGCTGCTCGCCGGGGCGGACGAGGGCGGTGTGACCTATGCCATGGCCACCGCGCTGCTCGGGTACACCGACGCCGCGCTGCTGGACGAGATCGTCGACGCCTTCGCCACGCACAACGGGGCGACGGTCTTCGGGATCGTCGACCGGGTCATCGAGGGCGGCCACGATCCCCGCCGCTTCGTCGCCGACCTGCTGGAGCGGCTCCGGGATCTGGTGATCCTCGCCGCCGTGCCGGACGCGGGTGAGAAGGGCCTGATCGACGCGCCCGCCGACCGGGTCGCGCTGATGGAGGAGCAGGCTCGCCGCTTCGGCTCCGCCGAGCTCAGTCGTGCCGCCGACATCGTCAACACCGGGCTGACGGAGATGCGCGGGGCCACCTCGCCCCGGCTGCAGTTGGAGCTGATCTGCGCCCGGGTGATGCTGCCCGCCGCGTACGGGGACGAGACGTCCTGGCAGGCCCGTCTGGAGAAGCTGGAACGGCGGTCCGTCGTCGGCGGCGGGGCGATGGCCGGCGGGCCGGTCGCCACGGGGGCACCCGTGGTCCAGGCCCCGACGCTCTCAGTAACGCCCACGCCCACGCCCGCACCCATGCCCGTTGCTGCGCCGGCTCCGGTCGCCTCGCAGCCGGTCGCTCCGCAGCCCGTGGCCTCGCCGCCGGCCGGAGCGGGTGGCGCGACCGCAGGTGGGCGGGCGCCCGGTGCATGGCCGGTGTCGCCCAGCTTCGGTTCGTCGGGCTCCGCGCCCACTCCCGCTCCCACCCCTGCTCCCGCACCGGCGCCGACCCCTGCGCCCGCTTCGCAGACCGCCGCTCCGGCAGCGGCCCCGGCGCCTACTGATGCCGGAAACATCAGCGCCACGCAGGTGCGCCAGTTCTGGCCGCAGGTGCTGGACGCCGTCAAGGGCCGCCGACGGGTCACCTGGATGCTGCTGCAGCAGGCCCAGGTCGCGGGCTTCGACAACGGCGCGCTCCAGCTCGCGTTCGAGCACGCCGGGACGCGGGACGGGTTCGTCAACGGCGGGCACGACGAGATCCTGCGGCAGGCGCTGCAGGAGGCCGTCGGCGTCTCGTGGAAGGTCGAGTGCCTGATCGGCCCCGGCGGGTCCGCGCCGCAGCGGCCCGCAAGCGGGTCGGCCGGCGGCTTCGGCGCTGGCGCGTCCGCCAGCGGCTTCGGCGGCGGCGGGTCCGGTGGTGGGGGCGGTACATCCGCGACGCCGCCGCGCCAGCAGACGCCCGTGCCCACGCCCGCTCCGTTCCAGCCCCCCGCGCCGGCCGCGCCGGTGCCGAGCCCCGCCGCGCCCGCGCCAGCGCCGCGCCCCAGCGGTCCCAGCGTCCCGAGCGCACCCAGCAGCTCCCCGGCGCCCGGTGGCTACCCGGAGGATCCGGACGACGACGACATGCCGCCGCCCCCCTTCGACCCGGAGGACGACATCCCTGAGCAGGACATCGCCTCCGTCTCCGGGCACGATCTGATCATCCGCGAGCTCGGCGCCACGGTGATCGAGGAGACCCAGCACGACCGCTGAGCCGTCGGCGAGCTTCAGAAAGCCGTACCCGCATGTGAACTGACGGCGATCCGACACGCGCACCACGTAGGCTCGACCCAGGAGCGGTCCCGCTCCGGCACGTCATGACGACAGTCACCACGACAGGCAGGACAGGAGCGCCCATGTTCCCCGGCGGCCAGCCCGATATGCAGGCCCTGCTCCAGCAGGCACAGCAGATGCAGCAGCAGCTCGCCCAGGCGCAGGCGGAGCTCGCCGCCGCCGAGGTCGAGGGCAGCTCCGGCGGCGGCCTGGTCAGGGCCACCGTCACCGGCGCGGGCGAGCTGCGCGCGCTCGTGATCGACCCGAAGGTGGTCGACCCAGAGGACACCGAGACCCTGGCCGACCTGGTCCTCGCCGCGGTCCGGGACGCCACGGCCGGCGCCCAGCGGATGGCGGCCGAGCGTCTCGGCCCGCTGGCCCAGGGCCTGGGCGGCGGGGGCGGCATCCCCGGCCTCCCGTTCTGATCCGACCGATCCGGCCGATCCGGCCGATCCGGCCGACCTGGCCCATCCGGCAGATCCGACCGACCCAGCCGAGCCGGCCGAGCCGGCCGACCCGGCCGACCACGCTGACCCGTCGACGACCGGGCGGTCGCGACAGCCGCGTGCCGTCGGAAACCGCTTCGGCCCCGGGGAACCCCGACGCGCCGCCGCGCGTAAGTGGGTGTGTCGGGGAGCTGTGACTACGCGCCCGACCGGAGGATGATGGGCGCGAAAAGGTAGAAACCACCGCGAGCACCAAGAGAGACAGGTAACGCAGCGTGTACGAGGGCGTGGTCCAGGACCTCATCGACGAGTTGGGCAGGTTGCCCGGCGTCGGGCCCAAGAGCGCGCAGCGGATCGCCTTCCACATCCTGCAGGCCGATCCGACGGACGTGCGCCGGCTCGCGCACGCCCTGACGCAGGTCAAGGAGAAGGTGCGGTTCTGCACCGTCTGCGGCAACGTCTCCGAGGCCGACCTGTGCCGGGTCTGCCAGGATCCGCGCCGCGACCCGAGCCTGATCTGCGTGGTCGAGGAGCCGAAGGACGTCGTCGCGGTCGAGCGCACCCGCGAGTTCCGCGGCCGCTACCACGTGCTCGGCGGGGCGATCAGCCCGATCGAGGGCGTCGGCCCGGACGACCTGCGCATCCGCGAGCTGATGCAGCGGCTGGCGGACGGCACGGTCACCGAGCTGATCCTCGCGACCGACCCGAACCTCGAGGGCGAGGCCACCGCCACCTACCTGGCCCGGCTGCTCAAGCCGATGGGCCTGAAGGTCACCCGCCTGGCCAGCGGCCTGCCCGTCGGGGGAGACCTGGAGTACGCCGACGAGGTCACCCTCGGCCGGGCCTTCGAAGGGAGACGACTTCTCGATGTCTGACAGGACCGACACGTCCGACGCACGCACCATCGACATCACGGTGAGCGGGCAGCCTCAGATCGGTGTGCACGGCGACGGCACGCCGGACGAGTTCGCCGTGCAGATCGCGGACTCGGTGCAGAGCTTCCTGCTCTCCGTGCCGGAGATCGCCAAGGGCGACGAACCGGGCAGCGCGATCAGTCTGCTGCTGCTCGAGGTCTCCCAGGTGCTGCTGACCGGCGGCCGCCTGGGCGCCATCGAGGACGTCGTGCCCGACGACCGCTACGAGACCGACACCGGCCCGGACGCGGACGCGGACGAGCTGCGCCGCCAGCTGGCCGAGCTGCTCGCGCCGATCGACGTCTACCACGAGGTCTTCGACCCGTACGGGCCGCCGGACAAGCCGCTGCCGTGCCGGATCTCCGACGATCTGGCCGAGGTGGTCACCGAGCTGAGCCACGGCATGGCCCACTACCGTGAGGGCCGGGTCTCCGAGGCGCTGTGGTGGTGGCAGTACTCCTACCTGGCCACCTGGGGCTCCACGGCGACGAGCGTGCTGCGCGCGCTGCAGTCGCTGGTGGCGCACGTCCGGATGGACAGCCCGATCTCCGCGCCGGTCGACGGCACGGACACCGACCACGACGGGCTGACCGACGAGCAGTTGGAGCAGCAGGCCGGTGACCTGATGGCCGCCGAGCTCGCCTCCGAACTGGGAATCTGAGCCGCGCCGCCAGCCCTGACCGCACATGGCATCGACCCCGGTCGTCGGCACCGAGCAGCCCGACGGGTCGTTCGGTCCCGACGACCGGGGTCGACTGCGTCGCTGCGCCGCAGCCGCTCGGGTCGCAGGTCGCTCCGGTCGCGCAGGTCACTCTGGTCGCGCAGGTCGCGCAGGAGCCAGAATGTGGTGAAGGCCACAGTCGGGGTGCCCCCGACGGCCCTGCCGGGAAATCCGGAGCCGAGCCCGGCCCCTCCCGGCAAATCTTCCGTCCACCTCCCATCCCTGCCCGAACGCCCCCGAACGTCCGTTGATCGAATACTGATACAGCTGTCTCGGCTCTCGGACGTCGGCCGCCGGGACAAGGCCGATCGCTAGACTGGCCAGCGACCACAGGCCTGCCGGACACCCACCTCCGAGGGCCAGGACCACCAGAGTCGAGGAGCGCACGTGGGCCTTGTCGTGCAGAAGTACGGCGGCTCATCCGTAGCGGATGCCGAAGGCATCAAGCGGGTCGCCCGACGGATCGTCGACACCAAGAAGGCCGGCCATGAGGTCGTCGTCGTGGTGTCCGCCATGGGTGACACGACGGACGAGCTCATCGATCTCGCGGAGCAGGTGTCGCCCTTCCCTGCGGGCCGCGAGCTCGACATGCTGCTGACCGCCGGAGAGCGGATCTCCATGGCCCTGCTGGCGATGGCGATCAAAAACCTGGGCCACGAGGCGCAGTCCTTCACGGGCAGCCAGGCAGGTGTGATCACCGACGCCGTCCACAACAGGGCGCGCATCATCGATGTGACGCCGGGTCGGATCCGTGCCGCGCTCGACAAGGGCAACATCGCCATCGTCGCCGGCTTCCAGGGCGTCTCGCAGGACACCAAGGACATCACCACCCTCGGTCGCGGGGGCTCGGACACCACCGCCGTCGCGCTCGCGGCCGCGCTGAAGGCCGAGGTCTGCGAGATCTACACCGACGTGGACGGCGTCTTCACCGCCGACCCGCGTGTGGTGAAGAAGGCCAAGAAGCTCGACTGGATCGCCTTCGACGACATGCTGGAGCTGGCCAGCTCCGGCTCCAAGGTGCTGCTGGCCCGCTGCGTCGAGTACGCGCGGCGCTACGACATGCCCATCCACGTGCGCTCGTCCTTCTCCGGACTGACCGGCACGTGGGTCTCCAACAAGCCGCTGACCAAGCCCGAAGGGGGCGAGATCGACATGGAGCAGGCCATCATCTCCGGTGTGGCCCACGACACCTCCGAGGCGAAGGTCACGGTCGTCGGCGTCCCCGACAAGCCGGGCGAGGCCGCGCGCATCTTCCGCGCCGTGGCGGACGCCGAGATCAACATCGACATGGTGGTCCAGAACGTCTCCGCCGCGACGACCGGCCGCACCGACATCTCCTTCACCGCGCCCAAGACCGAGGGCCGCAAGGCCATCGACGCGCTGGAGAAGGTGCAGGAGTCGATCGGCTTCGAGTCGCTGCGCTACGACGACGCGGTCGGCAAGATCTCCCTGGTCGGCGCCGGCATGCGGTCGCACCCGGGCGTCACCGCGACCTTCTTCGAGGCGCTGTCGGCCGCGGGCGTCAACATCGAGCTGATCTCCACCTCCGAGATCCGCATCTCCGTCGTCACCCGCTCCGAGGACGTCAACGCCGCGGTGCAGGCCGTGCACACCGCGTTCGGCCTGGACAGCGAGACCGACGAAGCCATCGTCTACGGCGGCACCGGCCGATGACCGGTCCGGGGGGCGAGCACCCCAGCGGGACCACCGGAAGCACCGGCACCACCGCGGCCGCCAAGCCGACGCGGCCTACCCTGGCCGTCATCGGCGCCACCGGAGCCGTGGGACGGGTGCTGGTGGAGTTGCTCGCCACCCGGGCGGACGTGTGGGGCGAGGTCCGGCTGTTCGCCGGGCCCGAGAGCGTGGGCACCCAGGTGCCGGTCCTCGGCCGGACGGCGACCGTCCGCGCCCTGGAGCCGGGCTGCTTCGAGGGCGTCGACATCGCGCTCTTCGAGGCCCCTGAGGACACCGTCGAGGAGTGGGCGCCGATCGCCGTCGAGGCGGGCGCGGTCGCGGTGGACGGCTCCGCCGCGTTCCGGCTGCACCCGGACGTGCCACTGGTGGTGCCTGAGATCAACCCGTCGGCCGCGCGGATGCGCCGGATCGGGATCATCGCCGCGCCGCGTTGCGCCACGCTGGTGCTGACGGTCGCTCTGGCCGCGCTGCACGCCGAGTTCGGGCTGAGCCGGCTCGTGGTGACCGCCGCGCTGGCCGCCTCCGGTCGCGGCCGGGTCGGCGTGGACACGCTGCGTCGGCAGACCGCCGAGGTCGCGGGCGACCCGTCGGTCGGCACCCGCACCGGCGACCTGCGCCGGGCCGTCTCCGAGCAGGAGGACGACCCTTTCGAGGCGCCGCTCGCCTACAACCTGCTGCCCTGGGCCGGTGACACCGCCGAGGACGGCTGGTCGAGCGAGGAGCTGGGCCTGCGCAACGAGACCCGCAAGATCCTGGGCCTGCCGGAGCTGCCGATCTCGGCGACCTGCCTGCGCGTGCCGGTCGTCAGCGGCCACTCGCTGACCGTCCACGCCGTCTTCGAGCGCGAGCCTGACGTGCACCGGGTCCGTGAGATCCTCGACTCCTCGGCCGGCGTCGTCGTCTACGACGACCCGGACAAGGGCGAGTACCCGACACCCGCCGACGTGGTGGGTTCCGACCCGACCTGGGTCGGCCGGGTGCGGCGTTCGCTGGACGAGCCGAACGGTCTGGAGCTGTTTCTGTGCGGGGACAACCTGCGCAAGGGGGCGGCGCTGAACTGCGTGCAGATCGCCGAGTTGGTCGCCGCCGAGGAGTCCGCGCAGGGCTGAGCGACCGGTCGCCTCTGAGGCAAGGCACGGGCGGGCACACGGACGGTTAAGCTCTCCGGAACGGATTGGGAAGAGGTTTAGGGGGAGTTGGTGCAGACGCCGGATTCGGCTTCCGTGCCCCTGGGCGGGCCCGTACCGTAGTGCCCCTCGATACGGTGTCACGGAGGGGTCGGGTGGCGTACAACCCTCGCGGCGGGTCATGCGTCCAACTGGCGTGCCACCAAGCTCGGTGCTTGTCATGACAGCGCCCTTCACCGCTGCGGACGCCTCACGCCCTCATCCGCCGACCCACGCGACGGCAGGCCAGCCCGCCCAGGCCGCGCCGACGATCGCCGTGGGCGCGAGCGTCGACCAGCTTACCGAGACCTACCAGGCGCACTACTCCTCTCTGCTGCGCCTCGCCGCGCTGCTGCTGGACGACACCGCCTCGTGCGAGGACGTGGTCCAGGAGGCGTTCATCCGCGTCCACTCCGCGCGCCGACGGCTGCGCGACCCGGACAAGACCCTCGCCTACCTGCGCCAGACCGTGGTGAACCTCTCCCGCTCGACGCTGCGCCGCCGGATCATCGGTCTGCGGCTGCTGCAGAAGCCGATGCCGGACGCGGCCAGCGCGGAGGAGGGCGCCTACGACGCGCTGGAGCGCGACGAGCTGATCGTGGCGCTGCGGGGCCTGCAGCGACGCCAGCGCGAGGTGCTGGTGCTGCGCTACTTCTCCGACATGACGGAGGCTCAGGTCGCGGACGCCCTGGGCATTTCCGTAGGCTCGGTCAAGGCCTACGGCTCGCGCGGACTGGCGGCGCTGCGGCTCACGATGGACGGCGGCACGCTGCCGTCCGGGTCCCCGGCGTCGGGCGCCGGGCCTTCGGGTGGAACGGTTTCCGGATCCGGTGCGTCGGATCCACGCAGGGACGCGCGGACCGGTGAGCCAAGGACCGGCGGCGAGCCAAGGACCGGCGGCGAGCCGCGGACCGGTTACCCACGGATCGGCTCGCCACGGCCAGGCCCAGGACGGATCGGCCAAGCCCGGATCGGCCAGCCCCGGACCGACGAAGCACGGGGACCAGCGCGGACGGACTCGCGAGGCGAGTCGCAGACAGAGGGGAGGCAGCGGTGAGCGCGGAGCGGCGCTCGCGCTACCTGCGCGTGGTGCGGCCGGGATCGGGTGCCGGTTCCGAGGCCGCCGCGTTGCCGCCGCTTCCCGTCGAGCCGCCGCTCACCCCGCCGCTGTGGCTGGAGCCCCCGCGCACCGCCGCCCCCGCACCCGGAGCGCCCACACCCGGAGCGCCCGGTGCGGTCCCCGTCCAGGGGCCGGCCCACGGCGTCGGCTTCGCGGGCGCCACCTTCACCTCCGACGGCGACGACACGGACCCGCTGGGCGCCGCGCTGCGCGAACGCCTGCACCAGGCGGTCGGCGAGGTGCGCCCCGCGCCCGACTCGCTGACCCGGCTGCGGCGCGCCGTGCCGCAGCGCCGGACGCTGCGCCGTCGCGCCTACGGCGGCGCGGCCGTCGCCGCCTCGCTGGCACTCTTCGGCCTGACCGCCCTGCACTCGCTCGGCCCCGACGGCTCCACCAGTGCCGACACGGGGCCCGCGGGGCAGCTCCTGCCGGGCGCCCACCCGTCCGCCACCGGTGACGGGCTCAGCGGTGCGGCCTCCGGTCCCGCCTTCCCCGGCGGCACGCTGGCCGGATCCGCCGACGCCACCCGCGGCCACCGGCCCGGCACGGTGCTGGTTCCGCTGCCCTCCGGCGGGGTGACCAGCATCGCCGCGAGCCAGACCCATGTCGGCGTCTCGCCCGCGTTGGCCGAGTGCACCCGCGGACAGCTCGGCAAGGGTGCGGCAGGCGTCGCGCCGCCGGACGCGTCGGGAATCGTCTACGGCTCCTTCGCGGTCAGCAACGTCTCGTCCAAGCCGTGCAAGATCAGCAGCTCGGGCACCATCGACGTGCTGTCCGCGGTCAGGACGCAGACGTCCCAGTTCGCCGTGGTCCCGCACACCGCGGGGGACCCGGCCGTCGCCCTGCCCACGCCCGACCCGTCCCATCCGCCGGTCGAGCTCGGCCCCGGCCAGACGTACGTGGTCGACTTCGCCTTCGTGCCCGCCTCCTGCGCGAGCGGCAGCTCGGTCGGCCCGACGGACGCAGCCAGCCCGACCTCGGCCACGCCCGGCTCCTCCTCCGGCGCCACCGGCGGGACGAGCGGCTCCGGCGCCAGCGCCGCGGCCGACGGCGCCTCCGGCGGAGCGCCCGGCAGCCCGACGTCCTCCCCCGGCACGCCCGGCGGTTCGGGGGGATCCGGTGGCACCGGAGGCTCGGCTTCCCCGGACGCACCCAGCGTCCAAGTGGCCAGCGTCCCGGCCGCCGGAGGCAGGGCCGCGGCGACCACGACGCTGCAGGACGCCTGCGCCGGCACCATCTACCGGACGGACCCGCTGCCCGCGCCGCACTAGTCCTTGGTTACCGTGGTGGGGTGTACCGGACCCTTCTGACCCCGCGCTGGCTGGCTCTGCACCTGCTGGCGCTGGTCGCCGTACCGGTCTGCATCATGCTGGGGATGTGGCAGCTGAGCCGCTTCGAGCTGCACAGTCACGCCCAGAAGCAGCAGGCCGCGACCGCGTCCACGGACGCGGCGCCCACCACGCTGTCGCGCCTGATCGACGGGGCGGACAAGGACGGCGTCAACAACGACGACGGCCGCCGCGTCTCCTTCTCCGGTACCTACGACGCGGCGCACCAACTGCTCGTGCCGCAGCGCACCGTGGACGGCAGGAGCGGCACGCTGATCGTCACCCCGCTGCGGCTCGACGGGGGCGGCACCTACCTGGCGGTCGTCCGCGGGTGGCTGCCGGGCACTCCTGCCGGCGCGCCGGTCCCGCCCCCCGGCGCGGTCTCCGTCACCGGCCGCCTGCGGGCGGCGGAGACGCCGGACACCCCCGAGGCGATCTCCTCCGGCACCCTGCCGACCGGGCAGCTGGGCATGATCTCCCCGGTCACCATGGTCAACGCCCTGCCGTACGGCGTCTGGAACGGCTACGCCTCGCTCGACCCCGGCGCCGCCGGGACGGCGGGGCTCACCGCCGTTCCCTACAGCGCCGCGTCGTCCGCGGACTCCTCGGGCGGGGGCTTCAGCCTGCAGGCGATCCAGAACCTCGGCTATGTCGGGCAGTGGTTCGTCTTCGCCGGCTTCGTGGTCTTCATGTGGTTCCGTTTCGTCCGCAGGGAGATCGAGACCCAGCGCGACAGGGCGCTGGGGCTCGAGACCGCCTGACGTCGGCCTGCCCTGGGGCGCGGGTCAGCGCAGGTGGCGGGCGACGAAGTCCAGCTCGAGCCGCAGCTGCTTGATCCGCTCCTCGACCACCAGCGAGCCGTGTCCGGCGTCGTAGCGGTAGACCTCGTGCGCCTTGCCCAGGCCTTCCAGCCGGCCGACGTAGTTCTCGATCTGCTGGATCGGGCAGCGCGGGTCGTTGACGCCCGCGCTGATGTAGACGGGCGCGTTCACCGCGTCCACGTACGTGAGCGGTGAGGACGCCGCGTAGCGGTCCGGGACCTCCTCGGGGGTGCCGCCGACGAGCGTGCGGTCCATCGCCTTCAGCGCCTCCATCTCGTCGTGGTAGGCGGTCACGTAGTCCGCGACGGGGACGGCGGCCAGGCCCAGCGCCCACGCGTCCGGCTGGGTGCCGAGCCCAAGCAGGGTGAGGTAGCCGCCCCATGAGCCGCCTGCCAGCACGATGCGCTTGGGGTCGGCGAGCCCGCTGGCCACCGCCCACTCGCGGACCGCCGCGATGTCCTCGAGCTCGATCAGGCCGACGCGGTGCCGCAGCGCGTCCGTCCACGCGCGCCCGTAGCCGGTCGAGCCCCGGTAGTTGACGCGGACGACCGCGAAGCCGTGGTCGACCCAGGCCGCGGGACCGGCGGCGAAGGAGTCGGAGTCGTGCCAGGTGGGGCCGCCGTGGATCTCGAAGACGCAGGGCAGCGGGCCCTCGCCCGCGTCGGCCGGGCGCTGCACCAGAGCGTGCACCGTGCCGCCGGGGCCCTCGACCCACACGTCCTCGACGGGGACCGACGGCGGCGCCTGCGGGCCGGGCGCCGACAGCACCACCGCCCCGGTCGTGGACCGCACCACCGGCGGCTGCTCCGCCGAGGACCAGAGGAACTCGACGGTGCCGTCGGGGCGCGCGGACGCGCCGGAGACGGTTCCGGTCGGGGTGTCGAGCCGGGTCAGCCCGCCGTCAGCGAGCTCGTAGCGGTAGAGCTCACTGCGCGCGCGGAAGCTGTGCTCGACGAGCAGCGCGCCGGCGTCCGGGTACCACTCGGCGGTGACGTCGCCGGGCAGGTCGAGCACGATCTCGTGCTCCTCGCCCGTCGTGGTGTCCCAGATCAACGGCTCCCAACGGCCGCGCCGCTGGTGCGCGACGAGCATGCGGGTGTCACCGGGCAGCGGCGCGAAGCCGAGGCAGGAGAGGCCGAGCGGCTCCTCGCGCCCGGTCGCGTCGTCGAGTTCGGCGACGGTGGACACCGCGTCGCCGTCGACGCGCAGCACACGGAGCGCGCTGTGCATGGCGTCGCCGTGCTCGGTGTGGTCGACGGCGATCAGCGTGCCGTCGTGGGAGAGGTCGCCGACGCCCGCGGACTCGCGGTGGCGGTAGATCTCCAGCGGCTCGGGGGAGCCGGGGCGGATCAGGTGCAGCGTGGAGCCGTCCTCGTCGGTGGAGCGGCCGACGACCGCCTCGCCGTGGCGGCCGAGCGCGAGCCCGGCCGGGTAGGAGGGCGCGAGCCCCGGAACGGCCTCGGGGTCGGCCGGGCCCTGCGCCTCCGCGGCCTCGTTCGGGCCCGCGAAGGGCTGGCGGCGCCAGATGCCGAACTCGTCGCCGTCGGTGTCGTCGAACCACCAGATCCACTCGCCGTCAGGGGTGAGCGTCCCCTCAGTGGTGCCGTTCGGCCGGTCGGTGACCCGGCGCTGCGTGCCGTCCGCACGGTCCCAGGCGTAGATCTCGTAGGTGCCGGTCGCGTTGGAGACGAACAGGGACCGGTCCGGCGCGTCGTCGGCCCACTCGGGCAGGCTCACCCGGGCGGCCCGGAAGCGTCGCTCCCAGGCCGGAAGGGCGTCGAACACCGCGCTCATGGTCTGGGTCTGCTGCTGCGTCGTCTCGTTGCGCTCGCTGGTCATGACGACCATCATCGGGCACGCCCGGGGCGCAGGGTACGGGCTGCGTCGTAACCGGTGGCGCCGTCCGCGCGCACCGCGTCCCCGGAGCCGACAGGCCCACGACGGACGCAGGGGCCCGGTCCGCACCGTTGGCGGACCGGGCCCCTGCCGGGCTGAGGTTGCCTCAGCCGATCAGCTGGTTGTAGGTGTTCCAGCCACTGCCGATGCGGATCCGAGCGCCGTACGGCGCGCTCGGGTTGTTCGTGCCCTCGTAGAGCCAGAGCACGCCGCTCGCGTCGCGGGCCACCACGTCGTTCTTGCCGTCACCGTTCAGGTCACGGGCGCCGACGATGCTGGTGTAGATGTTCCAGCCGCCGCCGACGCGGATGCGCGCGCCGAACGGGGCACTGGCGTTGCCGGTGCCCTGGTAGAGCCAGAGCACGCCGCTCGCGTCACGGGTCAGCAGGTCGGAGTTGTGGTTGCTGCCGATCGTGCCGACACCGACCATGGCGTTGTAGCCGCTCCAGCCGCCGCCGACGCGGACCCGGGACTTCAGCGGGGAACTGGGGTTGTTCGTGCCTTGGTAGAGCCAGAGCACGCCGCTCGCGTCACGGGCGATGAGGCTGGTGCCCCCGGTGCCGACGCTGCCGACACCGACGATGCTGTTGTAGATGTTCCAGCCGCCGCCGATTCGGACGGGGGCGTTGAACGGGGTGCCGGCCGTCCCGCTGCCCTGGAGCAGCCAGAGCGTGCCGCTCGCGTCACGGGCGAACATGTCGCCGCCGCCGAGGCTGTCGTGCCCGTCGGGAAGCGTCATCATGTTGTACGTGTTCCAGCCCGAGCTCACCAGAGTGCGGGCCGCGTAGACCCCGCTCGCCTTGCCGGTGCCCTGGTACTGCCACAGGTTGCCGCCGGCGTCCCGCGCGAGGAGGTCGTGCTGACGGCACAGCGAGCCGGCGAGTCCGCTCTCCTTCGGCGAGCCGAGGCCGGAGGCCTCGTCGTAGCCGGTCTTCGCGGAGTAGGTGGCGGTGCCGTCACCCGAGATGTCGTTGTTGCCGGACGTGATGTCGCGGAACCCGGTGCTGTAGCTCTTCTTCGCGGCCTGGTAGAGGACCGGGTTGAGGTAACCCGCCCGACCACCCAGGCAGGTGGCGGTGCTGTTGGCCTGGGCGATCGCCGCGGCCCAGGTGGGCGCCGCGCCGGAGGTGCCGCCGATGATGCCGACGACCTCCTGGTTGTAGCCCTGGTCGCCCGGGGTGCGGTCGGTGTAGATCAGCGGGTAGCCGCTGTACGGGTCACCGAGCGCGGAGACGTCCGGCACCGCGCGGCCCGACACGGAGGCGAAGCCGCTCTGGAACGGCTGCGCCGGCCAGATCTTGGAGACGCCGCCGCCACCGGCGCCCCGGCCGGTGCCGTTGTTCCACACGGTCTCCTTCAGCGAGGAGCCGAGGCCGGACAGGTGCGTGCCGCCGACGCCGGTGACGTACGGCTGCGAGGCCGGGTCGTCGACCTGGAAGCTCAGGTCCGCGCTGTTGCCGCGGGAGCAGTCGCTGGAGCCCGCGTCGCCCGAGGCCGCGACGACGCTCTGGCCCTGGGCCGCCGCCATCTGGAAGACGGTGTTCTCGGCGGACAGCATCTGCGGGTCGCTGGTGTTGACCGCGGTCTCGCACTCGCCCCAACTGCTGGAGATCACCTGCGCGCTGTTGTCGCTGACGATCCGCCGGTAGGTGTCCAGGACGTTGGCGTCGGTCGCGTTCTGCGCGTCCGGGCCCATGTAGTCGTGGATCGTCGCGCCGGGCGCGAGGGCGACCAGGTCCTCGATGTCGAGGAGCGACTCGATGCCGTACTGGTTGTTGTCCGGCGTGATCGTCGGCCCGCCGTCGACCGCCGTGTAGCTGATCGCGGTGTGCGTGCCGAGGCAGCCCTGCCACTGGTTCAGGCTGGTGTGGTCGACGTTTTCGAGCTCGAAGACGGCGATCGTCTGACCGGAACCGGTGGTGTAGCCGTGCGGCATGCTGTAGGCCGAGGCCAGCGAACCGGGGCTGTAGTAGTCCCGGGTGTCCACCTTGCCCCAGCCGTTGAACGCCGAGACGGCGCCCGAGCAGAAGGCCGGCCCGGTGGCGTTGGCGCTGACCGTGTGCGAGCCGACGACGCTCTTGCCCACGGCCGTCCTGCCGACCGGCTGCGCGTGCGAGACGTAGGTGCTGACGTTGCTCAGACCCACGATGCCGGTCACCTGCGAGGCGATGTCGGCGGGCAGCGACGGGGCGACGGTGGTCACGAAGCCCTGCTTGCCGTTGGCCATCGTCACGTTCTGGAAGGCGGTGTTGAACGCCTGTCCGGCCTGGGACGTCGTGGCGGTGACCGGGATCGACAGACCGTCCGAGCTGATCCGGCCCGGCTTCAGGCCGGCGGCCTTCAGCGCGGCCCTGACCGCGTCGACGGTCTGCTGGGTCGGGCCGAAGACCTTGGCGAACTGTCCAGTCGCCAGGTAGTGGCGGTACTGCGGGTCCCCCGGGGTGGAGACGGCCTTGACGAAGGCGGTCAGCGCGGCGGGGTCCCGCGGCTTCAGGTTGACGCTCAGGTGCAGCTCGGTCGAAGCCGAGGTCGCGCCGGTCTTGTGGGCGCCGACGGGTATGTGAGGCGTGGAGCCGATGCGCTGCGGGGTGGTGCCGGCGCTGACGCCGGATCCACCCGCGAGCGGAGCGGCCGAGGCGATCGGGCTCGTGACGCACAGAGCCGCGGCAATGCCTGCGGATATGAGCGCGACCCGTCCGGCCTTCTTGGCCATGCTGGATCTCCTATGACGTGGTGACGTCGCGTCAGCCGAAGAGGGACGGCGACGTCGAAGCCGGGCCGCAGAAGCGGTCCGGCCACTCCCCCAACGATGAAATAGGGAGTCTTTCTATCAGGTGTGATCAGCTGGCGTAACAGGGGGGAGCCCACTCATAGAAAAAAAGTTATGGCAACGAAGCTTCACGAAGCCTCGCGCAGCGGAACCATCAGCAGGGCGCAGGCCAGCAGGCCCGCGACTGCTGCCCGTTCGCCCGTTATGCCCGGTCCGAGCTGCAGAATCAGCGTGACCGCCGCGACGCCGAGAGCAGTACCGAGACCGCGTCCCATATTGACCATCCCGCCCCCGGTTCCAGCCGATTCCGTCGGGAATGCGCGCATGACCATCGTGTTGTTGGCCGGGGTGAAAACACCCAAACCGCAACCCAACAGACCGAGAACCATCGGCAGTGCCGTCGTGTCGAGCGGAAGCACCAGCATCAGCGCCAGTGCGAGCAGGCAGAGCAGCGAGCCGGACTTGGCCCGCGCACGGTCGGGGAGGGAGGCCGGCAGCACCCGGTCCGCCAGGGTCGCGGCGAGCGCGAAGCCGAGCGGCAGCGCGGTCAGAACGAGGCCCGCCGTCACCAGTCCGACGCCCTGGCGGGTCAGCACCACGGGCACCAGCACGAGCGGTCCGAACAGCACCAGGTAGCCGCTCATGCCCGCGAGCAGCCCCCGCCCGTGCGAGCGCAGCAGCTTCGGGTCGAGCAAGGGCAGCGCCGCCCGCGCCTGACGGCGCATCAACGCCCAGCCGGCCGCGAGGGAGGCGACGGCCAGGACCGCCGCCGTCCACAGCGGCCGACCGAGGCCCGAGACGACCGAGACGGCGAGCAGCAGGCCGGTCGTGGTCAGGGCCAACAGCGCCACGCCGAGCACGTCCACGCGGGTGCCGGCGCAGCGACCGCGCGTACGCGGCAGCAGGTAGTGCCCGGCGATCAGCGAGACCGCGCCGACCGGGACGTTGACCAGGAAGACCCAGCGCCACCCGAGCGTCGCGACGATCGCCCCGCCGACCGTCGGCCCGAGTGCGAGCCCGACGGCCTGGCCCGCCGCCTGCATGCCGAGGGCGGCCCGCATCCGCCCCGGCGGGGCGGAGGTCGTCACCAGAGCGACGCTGTTCGCCTGCATCAGGGCCGCGCCCAGCGCCTGCACCACCCGGAACACCACCAGCACGGCGAGTCCGGGCGCGAGCCCGCACGCCGCGGAGGCCACGGTGAAGACGCCGAAGCCGTAGAGGTACATCAGCTTGCGCCCGTGCGCGTCGGAGAACCGGCCGACCGGCACGAGCAGGGCGACCAGCGTCAGCAGGTAGGCGAGCGAGACCCACTCGACGGCGGCCGGCGAGGCGTGGAAGCCCTTGCCGAGCGCCTGGTAGGTGAGGGTCACGATGCTGGCGTCGAGCTGGCCCATGAACGCACCGAAGCAGACCGTGGCCACGGCGAGCCGCCATGCCCAGCCGCGCCTGCGGATGACGTCAGGCCGCGGGCGCTCCGTGGTGAGGAGGTCCCACCCGCGGGGTATCGGGGCGTCGCTGAGGGTCACGTGTTCGAGTTTACCTCTGCCACCGACATACTCGGAAGAGGAACATCTCTCACCCCGACGAGCCAGCTCGGCCGAACGCGCGGTAGCGAAGCTGTGACCGGTCGATCACGGAACCCATAGCTGGGCGGGGGAGTCTGGTCACATGGAGCCCAGCACCCGGACCCGCGCCCTGACCGCCGCCGCGGTCGCCCTCACCGCGGGCTTCACGCTCGCCCCGGCCCTCCTGCCGAGCTCGGCGCATGCGGCGGAGCCCGCGGGAAGGTCTAGACCAGCGGTGACGCAGTCGCTAGCCTCGGGGCCGTGGAGTCCTCCGTCCTCGCCTTCGCCGTCGACCTCCTCGACGAGGGCGCGGACCTCTTCTTCGGCAACCTGAGCGACCGTGCCGGCGTCGGCGGCGTGACGCTCGCCTCCGTCTACCACGAGGCGCGGGACGTGTTCCCGCACAACCCGCGACGGGTGGTCCGCTACCTCGAACCCGGAGCCGCGTACTTCCGGCCGGACCCGGCCGCCTGGCGCGGCCGGCGGCTGCGCCCGCGCGCCTCCGGCGCGATCGGCGACACCGACCCCTTCGCGCTCGCGTCGGCGGAGGCCTCACGCCGCGGCATGGCGCTGCACGCGTGGACGGTCTTCCTGCACAACGACCGGCTCGGCTTCGAGCACCCGCAGTGCGCTCCGGAGAACGCGTTCGGCGACCGCCACCTCACCGAGCTGTGCCCGGCCCACCCGGACGTCAGGGAGTACGTGCGGACCCTCGTCGGCGAACACGCCCGCTACGGGGTGGACGCGATCCGCGCCGAGTCCCTGCACTTCCACGGGCTGCGCCACGGCTACCACCACGAACGCTACTTCGAGCGGCTCGGGCCGATCGCCGAAGCCCTGCTCGGCCTCTGCTTCTGCGGCCACTGCCGCGCCGCCGCCCGCGCGGCGGGCGTTCCCGCCGACGAGGTGCGCGCGCAGGTGCGGCGGGAGATCCGCCGCTGCCTCGACGACGAGCACGCCGCGCCCACCCCGCTCGCCGAGATCGCGAACGGCGCCCTGGCCGCGTACGTCGACGCCTCCGCCGCGACCGTCACCTCGCTCGCCGCCGAGGCCGCGGAGGTCGCCGAGAGCGGCGGCATGCGGCTCAGTTTCATGGACGGCGGCGGACCGGGGAGCGGCTGGCTCGCCGGCATCGACCTGCCGGTCCTCGCCAGGACCGTCCACGGGATCGAGACGCTCGGCTACGCGCCGACCGCGGCTCAGGTCCGCGAGAAAGTGGCCGCTTTCGCGCTCCACGGAGTGCGGCCGTCCTCACTCGCGGTGATCCTTCGCCCGATGGCCGAGGACTGCGACAGCGCGGAGAACCTCGCAGCGAAGATCGACATCCTGCGCGAGCTGGGCGTTCCCGAAGTCGAGTTCTACCACTACGGCCTGATGCGGCTGTCCTCACTCGACCGGATCGGCGCGGCGCTCGGCCATTCACGGTAGGCTCTCCGTGTGATCTTCAAGCGCATCGGCAACGGGCGGCCGTACCCCGACCACGGCCGGGTCAGCACCCGTGAGTGGGCGGACGTCGCTCCGCGCCCGGTCCGCCTCGATCAGCTCGTGACGACGAAGGGCCAGCTCGACCTGGAGACCCTGCTCGCCGAGGACTCGACCTTCTACGGGGACCTCTTCGCCCACGTGGTGAAGTGGCAGGGCGATCTCTACCTCGAGGACGGGCTGCACCGCGCGGTCCGCGCGGCGCTGCAGCAGCGCCAGGTGCTCCACGCGCGCGTGCTCGAACTGGACTGAACGGGTTCACTGATCATCCGTTAGTACGCCTGGACGGGCGCGCAGCTGGTCGTCGGGGCTACTGTGAGCAACGACACCCGAACCACGGCCGACCTTCGGCGCGGTACGACTCCGTACTGCCTGCGCACTGGTAACGGCCGCCCAGCGCACAAGGGGGCAACCCGCGGTGAGCATGCTGACTCCCCCCGGCCTCAAGGGAAAGCAGTACCGCATCAGCGGCAAGGCGTACCCCCGCCTTGCCCGACCGGGCCAGAAACGCCGTCGGGTGTTCCAGGTGATCGGAGCCGTCGTCGCGCTGGCCCTGATCGGCTGGGGAACGGTCCAGCTGGTGACCGTCTTCGGCTCGAAGAAGAAGCCCACCGCCGCCGCGAACGGGCACTGCGTCCGCCCGGCCACGGCCAGGGCCGCCGGCGACGCGGCGAAGCCCTCCGCAGGCCCCGACGCCTCGGCGTCCGCGTCCGCACCGGCCGCCTCCGGCTCGGCCTCGGCCTCGGCCTCGGCCGGCGCGTCGGCGTCCGCCGCGCCCAGCC
>NZ_BBPO01000033.1:23242-38255 GCF_000787815.1 Streptacidiphilus neutrinimicus | reverse complement strand
CCTCCGGCTCGGCCTCGGCCTCGGCCTCGGCCGGCGCGTCGGCGTCCGCCGCGCCGAGCCTGATGGCGCTGCCGGCCGGCGTGCCGCAGCCGTCCACGTTCACCGTGAACGTCTACAACGCCACCAGCCACGCGGGCCTGGCCGGTCAGACGGCCAAGCTGCTGGCCCAGCGTGGCTTCAAGATCGGCAAGGTCGCCAACGCGCCCGCCCCGCTGGAGGGCAAGGTCACCGGCACGGCCCAGGTCATGGGCGCGAACGCCAGCAAGGCCGCGATGCAGCTCGTCGGCTCCGAGGTCTCCGGCGCCGGCACGACCGTGGACACCCGCACCGACGGCACGGTCGACCTGGTGATCGGCAACGGCTTCACGGCGCTGCAGAGCCCGGCGCAGGCCGCGCAGGCGCTGTCCCAGGCCGTCGACCCCTCCCCCACGGCCGGCGCCCACTGCTGAGGCCCGCCTGACGGAAAGACCGGGGACTCCGAGCTCAGGCTCGGGGTCCCCGGTCTTCTCGGTCCGCTCGTCGCCCGCGGCTCAGTCCCCGGCGGTGCCGTAGAGGCGGTCGCCCGCGTCGCCGAGACCCGGGACGATGTAGCCGTGCTCGTTCAGGTGGTCGTCCACCGCGGCGGTGACGATGGTGACCGGCATCCCGGCCAGCTCCTTCTCCAGCACCGCGACGCCCTCCGGCGCGGCCAGCAGGCAGATCGCGGTGACGTCGGTCGCGCCGCGCTCGATCAGCAGCCGGATCGCCGCGACCAGGGTGCCGCCGGTGGCGAGCATGGGGTCGAGCACGTAGACCTGACGGCCCGAGAGGTCGTCCGGCATCCGGGTGGCGTAGGTGGAGGCCTCCAGGGTCTGCTCGTTGCGGACCATGCCGAGGAAGCCGACCTCGGCGGTCGGCAGCAGCCGGGTCATGCCGTCCAGCATGCCGAGTCCGGCGCGCAGGATCGGCACCACCAGCGGGCGCGGGTAGCTGAGCTTGACGCCCGTGGTGACCGCGACCGGCGTGGTGATCTCCACCTGCTCGGTCCGCACGTCCCGGGTGGCCTCGTAGGCCAGGAGCGTCACCAGCTCGTCCGTCAGGCGACGGAAGGTGGGGGAGTCGGTGCGCTCGTCACGCAGGGTGGTCAGCTTGTGGGCGACCAGGGGGTGGTCCAGGACATGAATCCGCATGGGACGACATTAACCGAGCGAAACCGCCCCGAAGCCCCATCCCCGCAGCACCCCGTGCGTGCATATCCCTGGTGGCCTGGGCAGGAGCAGGAGAGAGTTGAGGGAACGGACAAGCGACCCGCAGGGGTGACCGCCGCATGCCGAAGTCGAAGCGGACCGCGAAACGCGCGGCCGACGAACGAGTGGAGCCTCCCGTGGAGGGCTCCGGCGACACGCCCGTCGAGGATCCCGCCGAGCGTCGCCGCCGCCGCGCCGTCTTCCTGCGCGAGCTCGCGGAGGCACGGGCGCTGCGGGAACGGGTCCAGCCACGACGCACCAAGGCGATGCGACTACGCCAAGCTGCCCGGATGCGCACGTTCCGCTTCTGATGGGACACGGATCGGTCAAGGATCCGTCGCCCAGCCGTCTTCTGGTGGTGGATCTCGCCAACTCCTCGACACGACCTGGGAAGACGCGCGCCGGAACACTCCCCGGAGGGCACCGCTTTCTGTCACGATGCCGATGGGGCGTCCGTACGTGGGGGCCCTGGACCGCACCGACCGGTCCTAACGGCCGAAGACCTGGGAGAGTCGCTGGTGGCGTACTTCGCTGCATTGCTCGCTCGCACCGAGGACGGGTGGGACGTGAGCGAGACCGATCTCGACGACGTCGAAACCCTCGCCGACCTGGCCAACCTGGCGCGCGAGGCCGCAGAGGACGAGGAGACCGTCCTCGTCTTCATCGAACAGGAGGACGCCTGGTTCGCCGTCGTCCGCGTGGACGGGGAGGACGACCCCCGGGTCTTCGTCTCCGACGCGGCCGCGGCCTCCCGCAGCTCCTACGGCGAGCTGGTGCTCACCGACGAGCTGCTGGGCCGCGAGGGCGAGGACGAGCTGGGTGATCTTGATCACCTCGTCGCCGAGCTGGACGACGAGGAGGACACGGACTCCGCCGAGGCGGACGACGACGAGGACGGCTCGGACGACACCGGCGAGCAGGGCATCCCGTCCGGTCCGCTCGGCGACGCCGGGCTGCTGATCGAGTTCGGCTTCGGCGCGAAGGAGCTGATGGACCTGGCCGCCGAGGGCTCCGTCCCCGGCGACGCGCTGAGCGAGATCGCGGAGGCGCTGGGCTGCGGCGAGGTCCTGGAGGCGGTTCGGTAAGACTGGTCCCCATGACCCGTCTGCCCGCCCCGGTCCGCCTCGACCCCGTCCGCAGCCGCTGGGAGCCGGCGATGCGCCTCGCCCTCGCCGAGGCCGCGCTGGCCCCGGCGACGGGCGACGTCCCCGTCGGTGCGCTGGTCCTCGCCCCGGACGGCACGGTCATCGGCCGGGGCCACAACGAACGCGAGGCCGTCGGCGACCCGACGGCCCACGCCGAGGTTCTCGCCATCCGCGCGGCAGCGGGGGTCGTCGGCGAGTGGCGCCTGTCGGGCTGCACGCTGGTGGTCACCCTGGAGCCCTGCACGATGTGCGCGGGCGCGATCGTCCTCTCCCGCCTGGACCGCGTCGTCTACGGCGCCCTGGACCCCAAGGCCGGCGCCGCCGGCTCCCTCTGGGACACCATCCGCGACCGGCGCCTCAACCACCGCCCGGAGGTCGTCTCCGAGGTCCTCGCCGCCGAGTGCACGAGCCAGCTCCACGCCTTCTTCGACACCCACCGCGAGTGACCCCGCCCACCCCGCCGAAAGGCGTTTAGGAGCACACGCCGACGTCCGGTAGGCTGTCCCACGGTAGCGTGTCCGAGCGGCCAAAGGAGCACGCCTCGAAAGCGTGTGTGGGGGCAACTTCACCGTGGGTTCGAATCCCACCGCTACCGCTCTGAGCAGGATAAACGAGGGGCCCCGACCGTCACGGTCGGGGCCCTTCGTCGTGGTGGTCCCAGGCGCCCGGTGCCACCGGAGAGAGTGAGCAGACCGGCCGCCACGCTGTTTCCGCTGGGCGTGGGACAGCCGGACACGGTGAGCGTCCGCCAGTCGCGGGAGAGGCGCTCCTGCACCAGGAACCACCGGCCGGGCGTACCGGTGGTCGCCGTCCTCTTGTGCATTTCTTACCGGTCGTCAGGTCCGTTTCGCACCGGCCAATCGGTCAAACCCTGGCATTCGGTCACCCGCGCGCGGACGCGGCCCGCAAACCGACCTGCACCGCCCTGAGCTGCGTCGCTACTGTATGGCTGCGGCCGGCGAGGCCGCCTTTCCGAGGACCGCGCCCCTGCGCGACCCGCCCTGCCGCACCCGCCTGCCTGCCGGAGCCCACATGACGTTCCGATCCCTTGCCGCGCTCACCGTGCTCACGGTGACCGCCGGCGCCGCGCTGGTGGCCGTGCCCGCCGCCGCCCAGACCGCGACCACCACGACGACCACAACCGGCACGCTGTACGTGTCCGACACGTCAGGCTGCACCGACAGCTCGACCCGCACCGCGGGCCAGTACTACTGCACCGTCCAGGCCGCGGCCGACGCCGCCCAGCCCGGCCAGACCGTCCTGCTGGCCCCCGGCACCCACCCCGGCGCCGTCACCCTGACCCACTCCGGCCAGCCCGGGGCGCCGATCACCATCAGCGGCGCCAACCCGAACTGGCCCTACGACGACGGCGGCGTCTCCGGCTCCGCCCTGCCCGCCTTCACCCTGAACAACGTGCACGACATCGTGCTCACGTCCATGAACCTGCTCAGCAGCGGCCCCGTCGTCGCCGTCAACAGCGGCTCCGACATCTCCGTGACCGGCGACAACATCACGGACGACGCCACCGCCGCGGCGGGAGACACCTCGGCGGTCACCTTCTCGCAGCCGGGCAGCGGCGTGCAGGTCGTGCGCAACACGCTGCGCTCCCTCTACGGCACGAGCCTGACGGTCAGCCAGGGCACGGGCGGCGCAGTGGTGGCGAGCAGGAACATCGTGCTGGCGGGCGGGGGGCACGGCATAGCCGTGACCGACACGGAGGCGGACCTGGCCGGCAACACGTTCGTCGGTGTCTGCGCCGACCGGATCCAACTGGCCGGCAACTCCGCCGGCTCCGTGATCGAGAACAACGTCCTGACGCACCCCGCCTCCGGTCCGCCCTGCCCGGCCGGTGGCGACGGCGCGCAGATCAGCGTCTCGGCGGGTTCCGTCACCGGCACGACCGTGGACTACAACGTCGTCAACCCGGCCTCCGGAGTGGCGCCCTACCTCTGGGACGGCGCCGGCTACGACAGCCCCTCCGCGTTCAGCGCGCAGACCGGGCAGGGTGCCCACGAGCTCGCGGCCGACCCGCAGCTGGGCCAGGGCTACGTCCCGGCGCAGGGATCGCCGGCCATCGACTCCGGAGACGCCCAGGCCACCGGCGAGGCGGCGCTCGACGTCAACGGTCACCCGGCCGTCGACGACCCGCTCACGCCCAACACCGGCAGCCCCTCCGGCTACCTGGACCGCGGCGCGGTCGAGCTCCAGGACCCGTACGCGTTCACCGGCGTCACCGTCGACCACACCAGCGGCAGCTTCCCGCTGACCGTGACCGCGGACGCCACCGTGAACAACCCGTGGTCGGACGCGATCAGCTCCTACACCTGGAACTTCGGCGACGGCACGCCCACCGTCACGACCACCACGCCGACCTACGCGCACACCTACACCACGGCGGCGCCGGCCGGCGGCTTCACCATCACCGTCTCGGTCGCCGCCAACGGGGTCAACCGCACGCAGACCACGACGGGGATCCAGGTCACCGACCCCGGACCGCTCGCCCCGAACCTGCTCGTCGCCGACACCGGCGCCGCGTGGAGCCGGTCCGTGCACGTCGACACCACGGGCTCGACCGACCCGCTGCCGATCACCCAGCGGACGCTCTCGTTCGGTGACAGCACCCCCGTCCAGGACATCACCGCGACCGGCACCGCCGACCACACCTACGCGGCGCCCGGCTACTACGTGATCACGCTGACGGAGACCGACAGCGACGGCCGCACGAAGAGCATCAGCACCAACGAGAGCTTCGGCACGCCCTCCGTCGACCGCCACGACCTCTTCGCCCGGGACGCCGCCGGCAACCTTTGGCGCTACCAGACGACCGGTCAGACGGCCGCGCCCTACCTGAGCCGGGTGCTCGTCGGCGGCGGCTGGAACAGCTACAACCAGATGACCCTGCTGGAGGGCTACGACGCCTCCGGCTACGGCGACATGTACGCCCGCGACACCAACGGCGTGCTGTGGTACTTCCCGGGCTCGCCCAAGTCGGGCGGCCCGTTCCGAACCCGGATCCGGGTCGGCGGCGGCTGGAATATCTACAACACCATCGTCGGCGTCGACGGCACCGACGGCCTGGTCGCCCGTGACACCAGCGGCGTGCTCTGGCTCTACCCGCTCACCGGCCACCCCAGCGCCCCGCTGGGCGCGCGGATCCGGGTCGGCAGCGGCTGGAACGCCTACACCAGCCTCGTCGGCATCGGCATGATCGGCGGCGACAACGCCGGCGACCTGCTGGCCCGCGACACAAGCGGCGCCCTGTGGCTCTACCAGGGCACCGGGAACGCGAAGGCTCCCTTCAGCGCCCGCGTCCGGGTCGGCGGCGGCTGGAACACCTACAACAGCATCGTCGGCGCCCGTGACGTGAACAACGACGGCTACAACGACGTCGTCGCCCGCGACACCAGCGGCGTGCTCTGGCTCTACCAGGGAACGAACAACCCGATGGCCCCCTTCCGTACGCGCACCCGCGTCGGCGGCGGCTGGAACACCTACAACCTCGTCTTCTCCTGACGGTCCTCGCTCCTGGCGGAAGGCCCGCCCCGCACGCTGCGGGCGGGCCTTCCGTCGTCCCAAGGGCTGAGACTTCGGTTTCTCGCGAATCCGGAGCCCTCTTGTCGCGCGGCGCGCGGGCGCGGCAGGGGAATTTGCGGTCGGGGCGGGGGCGGGTCGGAGGATCTGCGCCCGGGGTTGGGGGGCGGAGAGAGCGGACGCGCGGGGGTGTCCGTTTTGCGCAGTAGCGTCGGGGGTCCGCGCTCTGCGCGAGCGGCCGAGAACCACGCGAAAAGGACCCGAAGTGACGCGCCTCCCCACCCCGTTCCCCGGCGCTATCGACGGACCCCGGATCGCCGGGCTCGTCGAGAAGCACGGGACTCCGCTGTGGGCCTACGACGCGGGCACGATCCGTGCCCAGATCGCGCGGCTGCGCCGGTTCGACACGATCAGGTACGCGCAGAAGGCCTCGTCCAACACCCATCTGCTGCGCCTGATGCACGCCGAGGGCGTGCTCGTGGACGCCGTGTCGCTCGGCGAGATCGAGCGGGCGCTCGTGGCCGGGTACGACGTCGCGGGCGAGCACGAGCCGGTGGTGTTCACCGCCGACCTGCTGGACCGGGCCACGCTGCGCCGGGTGGTCGAGCTCGGGGTGCCCGTCAACGCCGGGTCGCCGCAGATGCTGGAGCAGATCGGGGCGGCCTCGCCCGGACACAAGGTGTGGCTGCGGATCAACCCCGGGTTCGGGCACGGCCACAGCCGCAAGACGAACACCGGCGGCGAGCACAGCAAGCACGGCATCTGGCACGAGCACCTCGCCGAGAGCCTCGCCCTCGTCCGGCGCCACGGGCTGGACCTGGTCGGCTTCCACATGCACATCGGCTCCGGAGTGGACTACGGTCACCTGGAGGCCGTCTGCGAGACGATGGTCAAGCAGGTGCGGCTCGCCGGGCAGGACGTACGGGCGATCTCGGCGGGCGGCGGCCTCTCCGTCCCCTACGCGCAGGGCGAGCCCGAGCTGGACACCGACCGCTACTTCGCGCTGTGGGACGCTGCCCGGCAGGAGCTGGTCGGCGAACTCGGGCACCCCGTACGGCTGGAGATCGAGCCGGGTCGGTTCCTGGTCGCCGCCTCCGGCGTGCTGGTCGGCGAGGTGCGGGCGGCCAAGCCGGTCGGCAGCAACGACTTCGTGCTGGTCGACGCCGGATTCAACGACCTGATGCGGCCCGCGATGTACGGCAGCAGCCACCGCGCCACACTGCTCTCCCCCGAGGGCGAGCCGCGCACCGAGGCGGTGCGCGACACGGTGCTCGCGGGGCCCCTCTGCGAGTCCGGCGACGTCTTCACCCAGAGCGCGGGCGGCGAGGTCCACCCGGTGCCGCTGCCGTCGCCGCGCGTCGGCGACCTGCTGGTCTTCCACGACACCGGCGCCTACGGCGCCAGCATGTCCTCGACGTACAACTCCCGCCCGCTGATCCCCGAGGTCCTGATCGACGGCGACACGACCCGCCTGATCCGCCGCCGCCAGACGGTGGCGGAGCTGCTCGCGTTGGAGGAGACCGCCGGGTGAGCCGTCCCGGCCGGGCCCGCCCCCTCGTACGGGCCCGACCGGGACTGGGAGGGGTGGAACAGGTCCGCGCCCTCCGTCGCGTCGCCGCAGAGCAGGTAGCCGTACCGGCTCAGCTCCGCGCCGCGTGCTCGCACCAGTTGTGCGAGCTGATCCGACCACTCGGTCACATGCCCCTCCCGAAGCCCGTCACCCGGTAACACGAACAGCTGTGCCGTTTCGTTGGGGGCCTCGGCCAAGTCATGGGGAAACGGCAGGTCACAGCCGCCTCAGCCGACGTCGGAGCTGGTCGCGTTCGGCGGGGTTGCGGGTGCGGGCGAGGGCGCGTTCCAGAGCCTGCGCGGCCTCCTCGGGACGGCCGAGGCGGCTCAGCAGGTCCGCACGGAGCGCGTGGAGGAGGTGGTAGCCGTCCAGGCGCTCGGCCAGGCCGTCGACCTCCGCCAGCGCGGCGACCGGGCCGGCCACCTGGGCGAGGGCGACGGCCCGGTGCAGGGCCACCACCGGCGTGGGCGCGACGGCGAGGTGTTGGTCGTACAGCCGCAGGATCTGCCCCCAGTCGGTGGTCTCGGCGGTCGCCGCGTCGCTGTGCACGGCGTTGATCGCGGCCTGGATCTGGTACGGTCCCGGCCGGTCGCGCCGCAGGCAGCGGCGCACCAGCGCCTGGCCCTCGGCGATCAGGTCCGCGTCCCAGCGAGCCCGGTCCTGCTCGGCCAGCAGCACCAACTCGCCGTCCGGGCCGAAGCGCGCGGGGCGACGCGACTGGATCAGCAGCATCAGCGCCAGCAGGCCCGTCACCTCGGGCTCGTCCGGCATCAACGCGACCAGCAGCCGGCCGAGCCTGATCGCCTCCCCGCACAACTCCTCCCGGACGGGGTCGCCTCCCCGGACGGGCTCGCCTCCCAGGGCGTCCTCGTTCGCCGCACCGGCCGTGCCCTCGGCGCTGACTGGGCCCCCGGCGTCGGCCCACCCTCCGGCATGGCCCATGCCGTCGGCGTCGGCCGACCCCTCCGCATGGCCCCTGCCCTCGGCGCGGGCCGGGCCCCCGGACGGGAGATAGCCCTCGTTGAAGATCAGGTAGATGACCGCGAGGACCGGGCGCAGCCGGTCGGGGAGGTCGGCTTCGTCCGGGACGCGGTAGGGGATGCGGGCGTCGCGGATCTTGCCCTTGGCGCGGACGAGGCGTTGGGCCATCGTGGGCTCGCTCACCAGGAACCCGCGGGCGATCTCGGCCGTGGTGAGGCCGCCCAGCAGCCGCAGCGTCAGCGCGACCTGGGCCGGTTCGGCCAGAGCCGGGTGGCAGCAGGTGAAGATCAGGCGCAGCCGGTCGTCGTGCACGGGCCCCTCCTCCGCGTCCGGGCCGTCGCTGCCCCGGGGAGCGTGCAGCAGCAGCGCCTCCGCCTGGCGAGCGTCCCGGGTGGCCTCGCGGCGGGCGCGGTCGACGGCCTTGTTCCGGGCCGTCGTGATGATCCAGCCGGCGGGGCTGGGCGGCAGCCCGGCCGTGGGCCAGCGTGCGGCGGCGGCGGTGAAAGCCTCCTGGACCGCGTCCTCGGCGAGGTCGATGTCGCCGAGCGCGCGGACCAGGACGGCCACGGCCCGCCCGTACTCCGCTCGAAAGATTCGCGCGATGTCCTCGGGGGGGACCGCGTCACCGCCGTGCGCCACCGGCACGGGGTCAGTCCTCGACCTCGCCCTGGAACGGGCGCACCTCGATCGGCAGGCCCGTCGCTTGCGCGTAACGCCCGCCCCAGGCCAGCGCCGCGTCCAGATCGGCGGCCTTGATGATGGTGAAGCCGCCGAGGTACTCCTTGCCCTCGGTGAACGGCCCGTCGGTGATCAGCACCTCGCCGTCCTTGGGCCGCAGCACCGTGGCCGTGCTCGGATCGTGCAGGCCCTGGCCGAAGACCCAGTCCCCGGCGGACTGCAGCTCGGTGCGGATCGCGCCCAGCTCGGCCATCACCTTCGCCAGGAAGTCGGCGTCCGGGATCGGGCCCTGCGGCTGGTACATGCTGAGCAGGTACTGCTTCTTCATGGTGTCGCCTCCTCGTGCGGTGTCACCGTCTCTCACCCTCTATACGAGCGGGGTCGGGCGGAATCGACAGCGGCGACGCGCGGATCTTCGGGACCGGCTCAGCCGGTCCAGTGGCCCGGCCGGGCGAGCGTCGCGGGCAGGCGCGTCGCCGCGTCGCCGCGGGCGGCGTTCAGCTGAGGCTGGGTGAGGAACAGGACATCGGTGAGGTCCGCGCCGCGCAGGTCCGCACCCCGCAGGTCCGCGCCGATCACGTCGGCCCCGCGCAGGTCCGCGTCGCGCAGATCCGCGCCGATGAGGTACGCGCCACGGAGGTTCGCTCCGCGAAGCGCGGCCCGCCGCAGCTTCGCGCCGATCAGATCGGCGCCCCGGTGGTTTCGCCGGCGTCCGGGCAGCCCGGCACGGGTGAGCTCGCTCGCCTCCCGCAGCAGCTCGCTGACCCCCGCGCGGACTTCCGGGACGTCCAGCGCGGCGAGCGTGTCCGCGTCCTCGCGCGTCATGGCCTCGACGTCGTCCGTCGCGCGGCGCAGCCGCGGGACGAGCGGCGCGGCGGCGGGGAGGCCGATCGCCTCGTTCAGGTACCGGAGCAGCTCGTGCAGCTGCCGCATCACGGCGAACGCCGTGAACATCGCCGGTGCGGAGGCGGGCTCACGCCGCCAGTCGACGCCGCCGAAGGTCAGCTGGGACACCTTCTGCCCGGCCCCGAAGCAGTCGAAGACGGTGCAGCCGGAGTACCCGGACTCCCGCAGCCGGGCGTGGATGCCGCAGCGGAAGTCGTCGGAGAGGTTCCCGCAGGGCGTCCCAGCGGGCTTGTTCTGCGCGAAGTCCGCCGACTTGGCGAAGGGGAGCGCGACACAGCACAGACCGAAGCAGCTGCCGCAGTCGGAGACGAGGGAGAGATCAGCGGACACGTCCTCAGTGTCCCAGGCCGGTGCCCGCACCCGCGAAACCCGCGAAGGTCCCGCTCCCGGCGCCGACCACCCTGCCATGGCGCCGGGAGCAGGACCTCGCACGGAAGGGGAGCAGCGACCGGTGATTCGCTGCCGCTCCCCTGCGGAGTTCCCCATCGAGGACGCGCCCGGGAAGGGAGGCGCCGTCGATCCCACAGCGGGAAATCCGGTCCACGTACCGGGGAGGTTCCTGCCGACCCGCCCGGTACGTCTTCCACTCTGCCGCCGGGCGCCGCCGCCCGGAGGCGGCGTTGGACCCGATCTGCGGGGACCTTGGTCCTTTCGGCTTGACGCAGCGCTCACATGCGCCCGGGGGGGCGGGTTAGGCTTCGCCCGTACGGGTGAGGGCCCGCACGGGTGAATGAGCGTCAGGGCTTCGGCACGGGGGAGGTGCACGGGATGGGGCAGGCCAGGAAGATCATCACCTGGGCCGTCGTGATCTTCGTGCTGTACACGATCATCACCTCTCCGGTCCGGGCGGCCGATCTGGTGCAGGTGGGCTTCACCGGCATCTCCCACGCGGCGAAGGCCGTGGGCACGTTCATGAGCAGCCTGATCAAGTGATCCCGCAGGTGAAGTACCCTCGGGGCACTCGACCCGCCAAGGAGTGCCTCTCATGATCCGCCACCTGGTCCTGTTCAAGCTGAACGACGGCGTCACCAAGGACGACGCGCGCGTTCCAGAGGCCGTCGCCGCGTTCGAGAAGGTCGGCACGACCGTGCCGGAGCTGCGCGAGTGGCAGATGGGCTGGAACGTCACCGAGCGGGACATCGCCTACGACTTCGCCATCAACAGCCTGGTCGAGGACCGCGAGGCGCTCCAGGCCTACCTGACCCACCCCGACCACGTGGCCGCCGCCGGGCTCTGGCGCGAGTTCGCGACCTGGGTGATCGCCGACTTCGAGGTCTGACACACCGTCGGCATCCGCGCAACCGGACGATCCGGAGCAGCGGATTCCACCAACACGCGTAAGGCCGGTGCTTGCCCGCCTCCCGACCGACTTGTGATGCTATGACCAGTTTTGCCAGATATGGGACTGGCACTCGCTGAACATCACAAGGGATCCCGAGGGGCAGCGTGGCGATGCAGGCACCGGGAGAGGCCCCCGGCGGAGCGGGCGAGACGACGCCGCCCGCCGAGCCGCTCTCCTCCGCGATCGCGGAGTCACGGGTCGACGTGCGAGCGCTGACCCGCGTGCTCTTCGAGCGCATGGCCGAACTGCCCGTCGGCTCCCCCGAGCACGAACGCGTGCGCGCCGCGCTGATCGAGGTCAACCTGCCGCTGGTGCGCTACGCGGCCGCGCGCTTCCGGGGCCGCAACGAGCCGATGGAGGACGTCGTCCAGGTCGGCACCATCGGGCTGATCAACGCCATCGACCGGTTCGACCTCAGCCGCGGCGTCCAGTTCCCCACCTACGCCCTGCCGACCATCCTCGGCGAGATCAAGCGGTACTTCCGCGACAACGTCCGCACCATGCACGTCCCGCGCCGGCTCCAGGAGCTGTGGGTCCAGGTCAGCAGCGCGATGGAGGAGCTGACGGTCACCCACGGACGCCAGCCCAAGGTGCCCGAGATCGCCGCGTCGCTGCGCATCCCGGAGGAGGACGTGCGGGCCTGCCTGGACGCCGGCCGCGCCTACAACGCCACGTCACTGGAGGCCCAGCAGGAGCACGACGGCGGTCTCGCCCTGCTCGACCGGCTCGGCTACGAGGACGCCGCCCTCACCCATGTGGAGCATCGCGACATGGTCCGCCATCTGCTCGTGCAACTGCCGGACCGGGAGCGACAGATTGTGATGTTGCGATTCTTCGGCAACCTCACCCAGTCGCAGATCTCCACCGAGCTCGGCATGTCGCAGATGCACGTGTCACGCCTGCTCGCACGGATCTTCGCGCGGTTGCGCAGCGGCAATCACTGGGAGAACTGAGGCCTCCTCAGGCGCACGCCCCCACGCCTCACGCCGATCGCTCTGTGTAGTCGAGTGTCCGTCATATGCCGTAATAGTCCTACTGATCAACTTGAGAAATCGCTCCTGACAGCACGTTGCCACCACGTGACATCTGGCCCTCTCGTGGTTTGCCGGGGATCCTGTGCCGGTATCCCAGTGGAGGTACGGAGTCGTCGGCATGTCGACTCATCGATGGCTGAGTTGAAGGGGGTTGCAGCGTGTCCGAGGCTCTCGTCCACGAGGCGCACAGCGCAGACGACGCTCTTGTCCACGGCGCCGTGGTCCTTCCCGCCCAGCGGGCGACCGCTCCGGCGGCCGCTCCAGTAGAGGACGGGCTCGACACCCGCACCCTCTCCCGATCGCTGTTCCTGCGGTTCGCGGAGCTCACTCCGGAGCACCCCGACTACGCCTACGTGCGGAACACGTTGATCGAACTCAACCTGCCGCTGGTCCGCTACGCGGCCGCGCGCTTCCGCAGCCGCAACGAGCCGATGGAGGACATCGTCCAGGTCGGGACGATCGGCCTGATCAAGGCGATCGACCGGTTCGACCACGACCGCGGCGTGGAGTTCCCGACCTTCGCGATGCCGACGATCATCGGCGAGATCAAGCGCTTCTTCCGCGACACCAGCTGGTCGGTCCGCGTCCCGCGCCGCCTGCAGGAGCTGCGCCTGGCCCTCACCAAGGCCGGCGACGACCTCAGCCAGCGGCTGGACCGCAGCCCGACCGTCCCTGAGCTCGCCGAATGCCTCGGCGTCACCGAGGAGGAGGTCGTCGAGGGCCTGGCCGTCGGCAACGCCTACACGGCCTCCTCGCTCGACAGCACGCCCTCCGAGGAGGACGGCGACGGCCCGCTCGCCGAACGCCTCGGCTACGAGGACGCGGCGATGGAGGGCGTCGAGTACCGCGAGGCGCTGAAGCCCCTGCTGGCGCGGCTGCCCGCACGCGAACGGCGGATCATCATGCTGCGGTTCTTCGGGAACATGACGCAGTCACAGATCGGCGAGGAGATCGGCATCTCGCAGATGCACGTCTCCCGTCTCCTCACCCGCACCCTGGCCACCCTCCGCGAAGGCCTGATCGCCGAGGGGTGATCTTGCGCAACCCGCCTGTGCGGATGGTCCTCGTCGAACAGGGCCATCCGCACACAGGCGGCTTGCTCACGCAGTTCGGCGCGCCCCTGGGGGCGACCGTCAGTCCAGAAGGTTCTTCCTCAAGCCCTCCAGCTCGGCCTCGGTGAGACCGAGGCCCTCGTGGAGGAAGGCGTCGAAGGTGGGCCAGCCGGCCTCCACCGCGGCGAAGGAGGCGTCGAGGTAGGCGCGGTCCGCGCGCATGACCGGGCGCATCAGCTCGGGCTCGCGCATGACGCCCTGGGTGCCGAGATGGGCGAGGATGCGGGCGATCAGCCCGTCCGTGCGCTCGTTGGTGAGCAGGTAGTCCTCGTAGACCGTCGCGCGGTCCACGCCGAGGGCGGTGAGCACGATCGCCGCCGTCCAGCCGGTGCGGTCCTTGCCGGCCGTGCAGTGGAAGAAGAGCGGCAGGTTCTCGGGTCGGGCCAGCGCCTTGACCGTCGCCGCGAAGCGCCCGCGGATCTCGGGGTCGGTGACGAACCACCCGTACATCGAGATCATCATCCGCTCCGCGCCGCCGTCGCCGAGCAGGGCCCGCTGGGCGTCGCCGTCCTGCGCGGCGAGGGTGTCCCGCAGCGAGGCGTAGATGTCGTGGTCGGTGGCGAAGACGGGCTGCGCCTCGAGCGCGACGCCGGCCGGGAGCCGGTCCGCGCCGTTCTCATCGACCTCGTTCGTGCCGCGCAGGTCGATCACGTGGCGCAGGCCGAGGCCCTCCAGGGCGGCGAGGTCCTCGTCCGTGGCCCGGTGCAGCGCGTCACCGCGCAGGGCGACGCCGAGGCGGACCGTCCGGCCGTCCGCGGTACGGTATCCGCCCAGGTCCCGGGCGTTCACCGCGCACTGCAGACCGAGGCTGCGCCCCGGGACGCGGTCGGCGCCGGCGTCGACGAGGCTGTCCTGCGGGGTCACATCGGCTCCTCGGTCCAGACGAACGTTTCCTCGTGCAGTCGTTCGCCAGTGTAGGCACCGGCCGGGACCGCACCGAAGAGCACCTTCCCGACCTGATGACCCGTCAGTAGACTGGCGCCTCCGGAGACGGGGCGGGGAGGCGATCGGGGATGGCGCGTTCCACGGCGGGGCTGGTGATCGGCGGGCTGCTCGGCGCCACGGCGCTGGCCCTCGCGGGCTGCGGGACGGAGCGGGGCGGCTCCGTCGCCCTCGGCGGCGACGCTCCGGCGCCCGCCGCGACGACGCCCTCCCAGGGCGGCGTGGTCTTCGTCCCGCTCGGCCCATCCAGCCCGACGCGGTACACCTCCTCCGCGCCGGACACGACCGGCACTTCCGGTGGCGCGGGCACGCCGAACGCGCCCCAAGCCTCAGGCTCAGGCGCGGGCGGCAGCGCGGGCGGCACTGCGGGCGACGCCTCAACCGGAGGCGGCACAGGCCCAGGTACAGGCACCGGCGGGAACGGCGGCGCCCCGAGCGGCCCCCCGGCCCGCGGCGGCAGCGGAGGGACCGGCGGCAGCGGAAGCGGCGGCAGCGGCGGGGGCCCCCCCGGGGGGCGCCCCGGGGGGCGGGGGCCGCCCCCCCCCC
>NZ_BBPO01000033.1:0-23054 GCF_000787815.1 Streptacidiphilus neutrinimicus | reverse complement strand
CCGCCCCCGCAGACGCCCGCCAGTCTCACCGTCACGGCGCTGCAGACCGCCGACACCGCCGAGCGCTGGTGCCAGAAGGTCACACTCACACTCGCCAACAGTGGCGACCGCGCCGCCTCCGGCGGCACGGTGACCTTCGCCACACACGTCATCGGCGCGCTCGGCGTCGACTGGTGGACCTACCGGACGAGCCAGCCGCTGGCCGGACCCGTCGCCGGGCACGCGAGCGTGAGCGAGAGCTGGACCGTCTGCCTGGACGCGTGGCGCGTCCCGCTCGGCATGCACCTGGAGACGCGGGCGGCGACCCTCGGCTGAGCCGATACGGGCGAGCGCTTACTGCCTACTTGAACGCCAGGTAGACGACGCCGATCACGACCACCAGGCCGATGATCACCGCGGCGGCGATGACGCCGGTGCGGCGCGACTCGCTCGGCGCGGTCGCCGGCTGGGCCACGGGCTCGTCGACGAAGGCACGGAACATCTGCGTGCTCGCCGAGGTGTCCTCGTTCGAGGGCTGGTAGTTCTGGTAGTTCGACATGTGCCCTGACTCTAGCCAATGACGACCGGAAGCTGGACCCCCGAATGTCGCAGCTCTGTGACAGAAACCCCGGATTTCGCGTGGAGAAGTCGTGCGGCGTGTCGGGGAACACGTCCTCACCCGCATGTCGTTGAGCACGGCATGACCTCCTCCGCACGTGTGCAGCTCGGCAGCTCCGACCTCTTCGTCTTCCCGCTCAACCTCGGCGGCAACGTCTTCGGCTGGTCCGCCGACCAAGAGCAGTCCTTCGCCGTCCTCGACGCCTACACCGCCGCCGGCGGCAACTTCGTCGACACCGCCGACGTCTACTCGGCCTGGGCCCCCGGACACTCCGGCGGCGAGTCCGAGGCGATCATCGGCGCCTGGGCCGCGGCCAGGGACAACCGCGACGACGTCGTGATCGCCACCAAGCTCGGCGCGCACCCGCAGTTCAAGGGCCTCAAGGCCGACAACATCACCGCCGCCGCCGAGGCCTCGCTCAAGCGTCTCGGCACCGACCGGATCGACCTGCTCTACACGCACTTCGACGACGAGTCCACGCCGGTCGAGGAGATCATGACCGCGCTGGACGCCCTGGTCCGGGCCGGCAAGGTCCGCGAGATCGCCGCCTCCAACATCTCCCCGGCCCGCCTGCGCGCGTCCATGCAGTTCGCCCGGCGCGAGGGCCTGGCCGAGTACATCGCGCTGCAGCCGCACTACAACCTGGTCTCGCGCGACACCTACGAGGGCGAACTGGCGGAGGTCGCGGCCGAGTACGGGCTCTCCGGCGTTCCCTACTACGCCCTGGCCGCGGGCTTTCTGACGGGCAAGTACCGCGCCGGCGGCGAGAAGGTCGACAGCGTGCGGGCGAGCGGCGCCGAGAAGCTGGCCGCGAGCGAGCGGGGCCAGCGGGTGCTGACGGCGCTGGACGCGGTCGCGGAGGCCCACGGCGTCGCGGTCGCGACCGTCGCGCTGGCATGGCTCGCCGCGCAGCCGACCGTCGCCGCGCCGATCGCCTCCGCCCGCACCGTGGAGCAGCTGGCCGACCTGGTCGCCTTCCCGGAGCTCGCCCTGAGCCAGGCCGAGCTGGACGCGCTGACCGCGGCCTCCGCCTGATGCCGCGGGTCCGGCCGCTCACCCCGGAGTCGCTCGCCGAGGAGCTCGCGGAGCGGATCGCCGAGCTGGTCGCCGAACCGGCGGCCGGGGGCGGCCGGACCTGGACCAGGGTCGCCGTGGACGGTGCGGACGCCGCCCGTCCCGGCGACCTCGCGGACGCGCTCGTCGAGCCGCTGCGCCTGCGCGGGCGGCCCGTCCAGCGGGTCCGGGCACGGGACTTCCTGCGGCCCGCCTCGCTGCGCTTCGAGTACGGCCACCACGACCCCGACGCCTACCTGGACCGCTGGCTGGACGCGGGCGCGCTGTTCCGCGAGGTCTTCGACCCCCTGGAGCCGGGTGGGTCGGGCCTGGTCCTGCCGACGCTCTGGGACCCCGTCACCGACCGTGCGACGCGCGCGGAGCGCGTCCCGCTGGCCCCGGGCGGGGTGCTGGTCCTGGACGGCCCGCTGCTGCTCGGCCGGTGGTTCCCGCTCGACCTCGCCGTGCATCTGCGGCTGACCCCCGCCGCGCTGGAGCGCCGCACGCCCGAGGCCGAGCGGTGGACCCTCCCGGCCTTCGCCCGCTACGAGGCGGAGATCCGCCCTGAGGAGTCCGCTGACATGACCGTGCGGGCCGACGATCCTCGTCGGCCCGCACTGGTCGTCAACATGTGACGGTCACTGCCTGGGGATGGTGGTCGCGTACTGCACCGGCAGCTGAGCAGTGCAGAACGCGCAGCGGGTGGCGGCGGCGGGGATGGAGCTCAGGCACTCCGGGCAGTCCTTCTTCGGCGCGTCCAGGTCCGTCTTCGTGGAGAAGCGGGTCGTCAGCTTGGTGACGGGCAGCACGACGAAGAAGTAGACGACGGCGGCGGTGATCAGGAAGCTCAACGCCACGTTGATGAAGTCGCCGTAGGCGAAGTGGTGCCAGGACTTCTTGGCGAGGTCGTTGTTCGCCCCGCCGAACAGGCCGATGAGCGGCGTCAGGAAGTCCTTGACGAACCCCGACACGACCCCCGTGAACGCCGCGCCGATGACCACACCGACGGCCAGATCGACCACGTTGCCGCGGAGCAGAAACTTCCGGAATCCCTTCATGGCGGGTCACCGTATCACCCGTGGGGGTGATACGAGTTACGCCGACTTGTCCGCTTCCGCCGCCGCCCGGGCCTGGATTCCGGAGACCTTGCGCAGCGGCACCTCCGTGATGACCACGGCGAGCAGGAAGGCCACCACGGCGACACCGGAGGCGATCAGGAACACCAGGTGCATCGAGTCGGCGAAGCCGATCTTGAAGGGCGCGGCCAGGGCGTCCGGCAGCTTCTGGATGAACGAGGAGTCGCTCAGCACCGACGAGGAGTTCGCCCCGGACAGCGCGTGCGGGTTCTGCGCGTAGGCCTGCTGGAACGCCTGCGTGTGCTGGACGGAGGTGAAGGCCTTGGCGACGTTGTCCTTCACCGTGCTGAACAGCACCGAGAGGAAGATCGCGGTACCGGCCGTCGCGCCGAGCTGGCGGAAGAAGGTCGCCGAGGCGGTGGCCACACCCATGTCCTGAGGCGGTACCGCGTTCTGCACCGCCAGCGTCAGCGTCTGCATCGTCAGGCCCAGGCCGACGCCGAAGACGGCCATGTAGCCCATGGTCTCCGGCAGCGGGGTGTTCCACTCCACCCGGAAGTGGAAGAGGAGCATGGAGTCGACCATGACGGCGGTGCCGACCACCGGGTAGATCTTGTAGTGCCCGGTGCGGGCGATCAGCCGGCCGACGACGATCGACGTGACCATCATGCCGAGCATCAGCGGCAGCATCATCAGGCCGGACTTGGTCGGGCTGGCGCCCTTCACGATCTGCAGGTACTGCGGGATCATCATCATCCCGCCGAACATCGCCATGCCGATGAGCACCGACAGGACGCTGGTCTGGCTGAAGACCTTGTTGGAGAAGAGCCGCATCGGGATCAGCGCGGCGTCGCCCATCCGGCGCTCGACCAGCAGCCACACCACGATGCCGACGACGCCGACCGCGTAGCAGCTCATGGAGCGCGCGGAGGTCCAGCCCCAGCTCTGGCCCTGCTCGGCCACCAGCAGCAGCGGCACCACGCCGACGGCGATGGTGACGGCGCCCCACCAGTCGATGCGCTGCTCGCGGCGCGTATGCGGGACGTTCAGCACCTTGGCGACGACGACCAGCGCGACGATGCCGATCGGCACGTTGACCAGGAAGACCCAGCGCCAGCCGGCGATGCCCAGGATCGTGGCCTGACCGGCCAGGAAGCCGCCGACCAGCGGGCCGAGCACGCTGGAGGTGGCGAAGACGGAGAGGATGTAGCCCTGGTAGCGGGCACGTTCGCGCGGCGGCACGATGTCGCCGATGATCGCCAGCGCCAGGGACATCAGACCGCCGGCGCCCACGCCCTGGAACGCGCGGAACGCGGCCAGCTCGATCATCGAGGTGGAGAAGGTGCAGGCGACCGAGCCGACGACGAAGATGCTGATCGCGGCGAGGAAGAACGGCTTGCGGCCGTAGATGTCGGAGAGCTTGCCGTAGAGCGGTGTGGCGATTGTCGAGGTGATCAGGTACGCCGTCGTGGTCCACGCCTGCTGGCTCAGGCCGTGCAGGTCGTCGGCGATGGTCCGGATCGCGGTGGAGACGATGGTCTGGTCGAGCGAGGCCAGGAACATGCCCATCATCAGGCCCGACAGGATCGTCAGGATCTGCCGGTGACTCAGTCCGGCCTGGGCCGCGGCGTCGGGTATGCCCGGCGCGGCGGCGGTGGCCGCCCCTCCATGGCTGTTACTGCTGCTCACTTGGCTGCTCCCTGCTCGGCGGTGTGGGGCCGGGCGAATTCGTCGTTCAGGCGGGACAGGAGACGGACCAGCTCGTGGCGGTCCTCCCCGGTCCAGTTCTCCAGGAGGGCGCTGAGCTCCCGGTTGCGTTGCTCGCGGAAGGCCTCGAAGGCGGCCAGGCCGCTCGGCGAGACCGAGAGCAGCGCGCCACGCCGGTCTTCGGGGTCGGGCGTGCGCTCCACCAGGCCGCGCTCGACGAGCGAGCGGACCTGACGGCTGACCGTGGACAGGTCCAGATGCGCGTCTACGGCGAGATCGGTCGCACGCCGCGGACCGCAGCGGACCAGAACGGCGAGCAGGACGCGGTCTCCGCCGCCGTGCTCGTCGCGCGACCGCTGCTTGCGTGCCTGCATCAACCGGAAGAAGCGGACCAGCTCCTCGCCGAGCTCCGCCGCGACCGGGTCGGACTGCTCGGCCTGGTTCGTCCGTGCCACGACGCCCCCCGCTTCTCCACTTAGTTGCTTGCTCCCAGCAACTAAATGTAGCGCACACGTGTCCGGGCAAAAACCACCTCAGGGATGAGCTCGACTCGGCCTCAGGTCCTACGGCCGGTCCGCTTCCGGTCCGCTTCCGGGCCGCGAAGGGTTGGGCGACGGGCCGTGAGCACCACGATCCGAGGGGACGACAGATTGCGCTCCGGTCTCGGTCGTGTCCAGGGCGTGGTGCGGATCACATTCCACCTCTAGCGTGGGCCCGCACGAACCTGACCCCCTCACACCCTCTGGAGGGCTCTCAATGGTTCCATCCGTGCGTCGCCGACTGCTCGCCGCCGTCGTGGGCGGCCTGACCCTGGCCGCACCCAGCGCCGCGCTCAGCGCAAGTGCCGTCACAACCACCTCAGCAGCGACGTACCCGCAGCTTCGACCGACCGTCGCGGAGTACACCCAGCTGACCACCGGCAACACCCCGCCCACCCAGGACCAGTGCGGCTCCGTCGGTCGACGCTGCTTCACCCCGCAGTCCGTGCAGGCCGCTTACGACCTCGGCCCGCTCTACGCGGCCGGTGACGACGGCGCGGGCATGACCATCGCGATCGTGGACTCCTACGGCAGCGACACCATGGCCCACGACCTCCACGTCTTCGACCAGGCCTTCGGCGTCGCACCCATGTGCGGCGAGGAGGCGGTCACCTGCGCGCCGGGCATGCCCTCCTTCAGCGAGCTGCACCTGCAGGGCGCGCCGGCCACCGTCGCGCCGCCGCCCACCAGCAAGGGCACCGGCCAGGAGGACAAGGCCGCCTGGGGCCTGGAGGTCTCCCTCGACGTGGAGACCGCCCACGCGATGGCGCCCGGCGCGAACATCCTGTTGGTCACCACGACGACCGCGGAGACCCTCGGCGTCCAGGGCTTCCCGCAGATGATGGCGGCCGAGGACTACGTGGTCCAGCACCACCTGGCCCACGTCATCTCGCAGTCCTTCGCCTCCGGCGAGGGCGCGTTCTCCAGCACCGCGGCCCTGCAGAACCTGCGCTACGCCTTCCAGGATGCCGCGAACAACGGCGTCACCGTCCTCGGCTCCTCCGGCGACAACGGCTCGGCGATCACGACCAAGACCCCGGTGAAGAAGGGCGGCACCACCCTGCCCGACCCGGGCGTCGAATGGCCCGCCTCCGACCCGCTGGTCACCGGAGTGGGCGGCACCTACCTGTGCACGGACGCCACCGCGGGCACGAACAGCGCCCGGACCGCGGACAGCACCAACAACCCGGCCAAGTGCCAGGCCCACCCGGGCCAGGCCGAGATCGGCTGGACCGACGGCGGCGGCGGCTACAGCTCCGTCTTCGCCCGCCCGTCCTACCAGGGCACCCTGCCCGCCGGCAGCTCCGCAATCGGCGCGATGCGCGGTGTCCCCGACGTCTCCCTCCAGGCCAGCGCCGGCACCGGCATGCTGGTCTACATCTCCCTCCCGCCGGACGGCACCAGCGGCCTCTCCTGCGGCAGCACGGCCTGCAGCACCGGCTGGTACGACGTCGGCGGCACGTCGCTCGCCTGCCCGCAGTGGGCCGGCCTGGTCGCGATCGCCGGCCAGCTGAACGGCGGCGGCCTCGGCCCGATCAACCCCGCGCTCTACAAGGTGGCGGCCAACCCGGCGCAGTACGCGGCGGACTTCAACGACATCACCGTCGGCAACAACACCGCCGACCCGTCCGTCCCGGGCTACCCCGCGTCCCCCGGCTGGGACCCCGTGACGGGCCTCGGCACCCCGAACGCGGCGCTGCTCCTGCCGGATCTGGTGGCGGCCTCGCACTGACCTCTGGTCACCCTGCCTGCCGTGCCCCGGCATTCCCGCCGGGGGACGGCAGGCAGGACCCGCACGGCGGCGGGAGTCAGCCGTTGACGGCGGATCAGACGGCCGGCTCCCCCGCGTACAGCGCCGCCAGGCGCGGAAGCCTGCGCCGCATCTCGCCCATGTCGTCGAAGTCGAAGTTCCAGGCCTGGTCCAGCTCCGGGTAGCGGACGCTGAACGACCCCGCGGGCAGCTCCTCGCCGCCCGTCGCGCGGCGATGGGCGTCCCAGGCTATGGCGAGCGCCTCCTCGCCCTCCAGATCCAGCCCGTGCGCGGCGGCCTCGCGGACCGGGGCGAGCTCGGCCAGGACGTCCGGCTCGGCGATCACGCGCTCGAAGACCTCCTGCCCCTGCAGGATCAGCCACCCGCGGAAGTAGTCGAATCCGTCGTCCGAGCAGCCACCGTTGATCAGGTAGGCGGCGGCCCACAGCGGGCTCCGGTACGACTCCTCCATCAGCGTCCACAGCGCCCGCTGCGCCGCGACGATCTCCCCCACCTCGCGCTGTGCGAGCAGCGCCGAGGCCGTCGCCGCGACCGCCCCGCAGTCCGCCGCCCCGCAGTCCGCCGCCCCGCCAACGGCGCGGGCCTGCTCGATCAGCTGCCAGAAGCCCCGGGTGCCGCCCGCGTCGTTCCCACTGTCCATGGCCCGAGCATGGCACCCGCCACTGACAACCCCGGCGGGAGCTCCGAGGGGCGCGCGCATCGCGCGGAATGAGCAGAATGAACGGCGTGATCCAAGACTGGGAGCCCTACTACCGGGCCACCGCCGACAGCCCGGTGCGTCCGCTCTGCCTGGAGGCGATCGCCGCCGCGGGTGGTCCGCGCGACCGTCCGACCGCCGACGTCGCGACCCACGCTGCGGTCGTCACCAGCACCGACCCGGCCGCTGACCCGGCCGCTGACCTGGCCGTCGACCTGGCCGTCGACCTCGGCGCGGGCGCCGGGCGGGAGAGCGCCGCGCTGCTCGACGCCGGCTGGCGGGTCCTCGCCCTCGACGGCGCCCCGGGAGCCCACCTGCGGATCCAGGCGGCCGTCCCGCCCGCGCGGCGGAACCGCCTGACCGTCGTGGAGCAGTCCTTCGGCGCTCTCGACGGCCTGCCGGCCGCGGGCCTGATCTACGCGGGTTACGCCCTGCCGTTCCAGCGGCCCGAGGTCTTCACCCGCACCTGGGGCATGATCCGCGCCGCACTGCGGCCGGGCGGGATCCTCGCGGTGAACCTCTTCGGGCCGCGCGACACCTGGGCGAGCGATCCCGAGCTCACCACCCACACCCCGGCCGAGGCCCGCGCGCTCCTCGACGGACTGGAGATCCTGGCCATGCGGGAGGAGGAGCGCGACGGCAACGCGGTCTCCGGCCCGAAGCACTGGCACGTCCTGGACCTGGTCGCCCGCGCCTGACCGGGCTCCGGACGCACGTCGACCGGCTCCGGACGCACGTCGACCGGCTCCGGACGCACGTGGGGCGCCCGACCGCAACGGGCCGGGCGCCCCATCCGCTCAGGCGGCGTCGGATCAGACCGTGCCGGACTTGGCGATGCTGATCTTGGCGCTGGTCGCACCGGTGCGCGAGCCCAGGCTCTCGATCTTCTTGACGACGTCCATGCCCTCGACGACCTCGCCGAAGACGACGTGCTTGCCGTCGAGCCAGTCGGTGACGATGGTGGTGATGAAGAACTGCGAGCCGTTGGTGTTGCGGCCCGCGTTGGCCATCGACAGCAGGCCCGGCTTGGTGTGCTTCAGCGTGAAGTTCTCGTCCTCGAACTTCTCGCCGTAGATGGACTTGCCACCGGTGCCGTTGCCGCGGGTGAAGTCACCGCCCTGCAGCATGAACTCCGGGATCACGCGGTGGAAATGCGAGCCCTCGTAGCCGAAGCCGTGCTCGCCGGTGGCGAGCTCACGGAAGTTGCGGGCCGTCTTCGGGACGGTCTCGTCGAACAGGTGGAAGACGATCCGGCCGGCCGGCTGGTCGTCGATGGTGATGTCGAAGAAAACGTTGTCACTCATGGGCACCATCCTCACATCCCCGGCCGGGTGATCGCTCCCGGTACCACCCGTACGACGTCCGCCGACCCGCTTCTGCGCAGGACTCTCACGACCCGGGCTTGTGCCCCCAGACCTCGACCACGGTGCCCTTCCGCGTCAACGGCCACAACCGCGCCGCGTCGCGGACGGTCAGATTGACGCAGCCGTGCGAACCGGGGCCGCGGCTCAGATTCCCGTAGACCCCGTGGAGCGCTTCACCGCCGCTGAAGAACTGGGCGTACGGCATCGGCGCGTTGTACAGGGTCGACCAGTGGTGCTGGTGCCGCCAGTAGATGCGGAACGTCCCGGTGCGCGTCAGCTGCCCGCGCCGTCCCGTCCGCACCGTGACCGGCCCGAAGATCACCGAGCTGCCCCGCACCACCCACAGCCGCTGCGCGTTCTGGTCGACGCAGACCACGAGCCTGGCTCCGCTCGCGTGGCAGTGCCGCTGCTCCGCCGCCGTCGGATACACCGCCCGTACGCTCGCCGCCTCCGCGGCGGGCGCGAACACGGCGCTGAACGCCGTCACCAGGAACGCCAGCACCGACGCGAGGGCACCGCTACGCCCGAGCCATCGGGGTGCCCGGAAAGAACGTTTCTCCATGACCCTCAACGCTGGCCAGCGAGCACCGAACTGAATCCCCGTCGAGCAGTTCTTCATCCCATCGGATCAGCTTTCAATCCCCCGGCCGGACGCCTTCCCCCCCACCCGCGACCTGTCAGCCGCAACCCGTCAGCCGCGGCCCGTCAGCACCATCGGCCGGGGCAGTGCCTGACCGGGGTGGTCCACCACTCCGACGACGGTGACCGACCCGGCGTAGAAGCCCACCGCCCAGGGGGCGTACTGGCTGGTCGCCGTGTTCGCGGGCAGTCCGAGCGAGACGGCGCGGCCGCCGCTCACCCGCAGCCCGTAGCCGTCACCCGCGCTGTCGGTGGAGCTGCCCACGGCCACGATGCCGCCGGGCGCCGCAGCGGCGCCGGTCAGCGGCCCCGAGCCGACCGGGGTCGCCACGCGCGCCCACCGGCGGCCGTTCCAGTGCTCGACGAGCGCCTGGCTGCCGCGCGCGCCCGGCGCGCGGTAGGCGCCCACGGCCCAGACGTCGTCCCGACCGTGGGCGGTGATCCCCAACAGGTCGCCACTGGCGGCGCTCGCGGTCCCGCCGAACGTGGAACCCCGTTGGGCCGTCCAGCCGTGGCCGTCGTAGTGCAGGGCGAGAGGGACGTTGCCGTCGCCCTGGGCAACGGTGCCGACCGCCCAGACGTCGTCGGCCCCGACCGCGGTGACCGAATTCAGCAGCCAGTCCGTCCCGATCCGGGGCAGCGCCACCCGCTGCCACGCCCTGCCGTTCCAGTGCGCGACCAGCCCCTCCTCGTGCGAGGAGGGACGGGTGCCGGGCTTGGCAGGATCGGAGATCTGGTCCCACCCCGCCGCCCAGGCGTTCGACCCGTTCACCGCGGACACGCTCAGCAGCCCGCCGCCCAGCGCGGCCGACGGCAGCGCCAACTGCTGCGCCGACCAGGTCCTGCCGTTCCAGTGCTCGGTGGAGACCCCGCCCTCGCGGGCGCCCGTCGAACTGGTGGCGCAGTCACCGACCATCCACCCGTCCCGGTCCGACACCGCGGCGACGGCGTTCATCCGTCCCGACACGCCCTTGGCGGTGGGGACCTCCTTCCACGCCTGCCCGGCGCGGTCGTCCCGCGCGTACAGGACCGGCGAGAACCCCGGAGTCCGCTGCGGCCCCGGTCGGCGAGCTTCGCGCCGACGATCCAGACGGTGTGGGCGTCGGGCGCCGCCGAGCCGAGCAGGGTGGCGGCGTCCTTGCCGGGCAGCGTCGCCATCGTCCACCGCGCCGCGGCGCGGGCCGCGTCCGCACCCCGGTCAGCGGCCACGGACGAGCCCGCGAGGCCGAGGACGAGCAGAGCAGCTCCAGCGGCGCCGACCGCGCCGCGAAGAGTGGGCTTCATCGAGAGCACTCCAAACCGGGGCTGGCACCCCGTCTCCCGATATGACCGCCCGTCGGCTGATCTTGTTACACCCCATGTGACCCGATGACATGCCAGAAGCCCCGCACTGTTCAGTGCGGGGCTTCTGATCCGGTGCGCTCGGCAGGATTCGAACCTGCAACCTTTTGATCCGTAGTCAAATGCTCTATCCGTTGAGCTACGAGCGCTTGTTCAGTTGTTGTTCGGTTCGCTCCGGGCTTCCTTCTCGTTCGCCCCTCGCGGCCTCACGAGAAGAACATTACACGACCTGGGCCCAGAGGCGAAATCGGGTATTCGTGCGCCCCCCGGAGCCCCCACCTGCGGTCATACGGGCGGGCGGACGGGGAAGGGCGGGAGCGCCGAGGAGGCCGGCCGGCGCGGAGGTCCGCGGGGTGAAGATCGCCCCGCGGAGGGCCGGGGCGGAAGCGGGGGCGGAAGCGGGGTGGAGGGCGCCGGGCGTGGACGGTCGGTGAGGGCCGGGGGCGGAGTGCGTGCAGAACTCGAAGCCGGCTCGACGGTCGGCCGGGCGCGAACGCGGGGGATCGTCCCGCCGCGCGGCCCGCCGAGGGCGGGAAACGCCACGAGGCCCCGACCTGTGAGTGACAGATCAGGGCCTCGACGTGGAGCGGAGGCTGAGGGATTTGAACCCTCGATCAGGAATAACCCCGAAACCGCATTAGCAGTGCGGCGCCATAGACCGGACTAGGCGAAGCCTCCTCAGACGTCTGCTTCTCGCGCACTGGCGATCACAACCGTCTGCAGGGATGATGCCACAACCCGGGGGGCTGCGGCTAACCCCAGACCACGTTACTAGGCGGGTCGCCGGGATCGCAAAAACAATGCGATAGTGCTAGCTGGCCGATGCGGCCCCCAGCCGCACGGAGCCGCAAGGAGCAAGGAAGCGAGTAGGAGGCCCTCCCGTCGTGAGCAGCAGGCCGACCCGAGGCACTGCTCGCCTCGCCGCGATACTCGACGCCCTCCCGGACGCACTGGTGCTGGTGAACAGCAACGGCACCATCGTCGACGCCAATGCCGCGGCGGTGCGGAGCCTCCAGGCTCCGGGGACGTCGCTGGTCGGACGGGGCGTGCTCTCCGTCCTGCCCGAGTTCGACCCGAGTCGGATCCCCGGCTCGATGCGTCCGCGCAAGAACGCGGACGGCGTCGACGAGGACGACGACGCCCCGGTGCGGATGAGCGCCGTGCGCACGGACGGCTCGTCGCTGCCCGTCGAGGTGCAGGCCGCCGATTTCGAGGACGACGGGCGGCTCTCCCCGGGCGCGCTGGGCAGCACCTCGAGCTCCTACAGCGGCTCGTACTACAGCATGGGCGGCTCCGGCATCTCCTCCCCCAGCGACCGTGAGCTGCTGCTGATCGTCGTGCGCGATCTCAGCGCCCGGCTGGAGGTCGAGGCGGAGCTGCGCCGCCAGCACAAGCAGACCGAGATGATCCTGCGCGCCGCGGCCGAGGGCGTGGTGGGCGTGGACACGGACGGCCAGGTCGTCCTGGTGAACCCCGCCGCCGCGCACATCCTCGGCCACCGCGCGGGGGAGCTGGGCGGGCAGCCGCTGCTGCCACTGGTGATGCACTCGCGCGCGGACGGCTCGCCGCTGCCGCCCGAGGAGTCGCCCCTGGCGGACACGCTGACGTCCGGCCGCCGCCACCGGGTCCGCTCCGCCACGCTGTGGCGCAAGGACGGCAGGCCGGTGACGGTCGAGCTGTCGACCGCGCCGGTGCGTGACGGCGACCAGCTGGTCGGCGCGGTGATGACGTTCACCGACCGCACCGCCTACCTGACCCTCGCGAACCGGCACGAGCACCTGACCGCCGTGCTGGAGCAGGAGCTGCGCAAGCCGCTCGACCGCCTCAACGACACCCTGGAGCAGCTGGCCCGCGACCCCGCCGGGCAGCTGTGGCCGGAGGCGAACTGGGTGCTCCGCCGGCTGGCCGACGAGTGCCGCCGCACGTCCACGCTGGTCGACGGCGTACTGGCGTACCAGCGTTTCGACGCCGCCCTGGAGGCGGGCAAGGAGCGGCTGGACCGGGAGCCGGTCGCGCTCGACAAGATCCTCTCCGAGGCCGTCGCGATGGCGACGGAGCTGCTGGGCGCGGGCCGCGTCGACATCGCCGTGCATCCGGCGTCGATCGAGCTGATCGGCGACGGGAGCCGGCTCGCCGAGGCGCTCGGCCACCTGCTGGCGGAGATCGCGGTCACGGGGGACGGCTCCACCAACGGCGGCGGCGAGCTGTACGGGATGGCGGTCGGGGTCGCCTCCGGGCTGTCCGGACGGCGGCCGGGCGGGCGGCACGGCGCACGGGGCGCGGGCAGCGGCGGCGTGGTCGTCGCCGCGGCGCAGCGCGGCGAGGTGGCCCGGATCGAGCTTCGGGGCCCCGGCTCCGGCGCGGAGGCGGTGCACCAGCCGATCGCCCGCGGCATCGTGGAGCGCCACGGCGGGGTGCTCCAGGCGCACGACCTGCCGGACGGTCAGGGCCGCGTCTACATCGTGGAACTCCCGCTGGACCCGGCGAACGCCGCGAAGTTCGCGCCGCTGCCCTCTCCGGGCGAGAACGCGACGACGCTGCTGCCCGAGCTGCCGCTGGACGCCCTGCCCAAGGCGCCGCCGCAGATAGCGGAGGAGGCCGCGGCGGACTCCGCGTCGAAGACCCCTGCCGAGGGGACGGACCGCTCGCGTCGCCGCAACCGGCTGCCCGCGCCCGAGGTGGTCCGCCCGCCGCGCGCGCTCCAGGAGCAGGAGGGCGAGCAGCAGCACCCGCAGGCCTCGCACCTGCCCGCGCTGCCCGGAGGGGACTCCGGCCCGGGGCAGTACGGGCAGAACGCGCACGACGGCCAGAACGGCCGGTCGGGTCAGGAAGGACGCGGACGCCGGGCCGCCGGACGCCGCGGGCAGCCCGCGCCGCAGGCTCAGCCCGAGCAGGCCCAGGCTAGGCAGGCCCAGGCTGGACAGAGCGCGGCCGGGCAGAACCAGGCCGACGACTTCCGCGGGCTGATCGGCGGCCCGGTCTACCCCGGGCTGGAGAACGCCCTGCCGCCCGCGGGCAGCATGATCGCGCCGGAACCGGCGCGCCCCGCCAACCAGGGCAACGGCCGGCGGCGTCGGCTCGCGCTGGGTCCGGCCACGGGGGATGAGAACCCCGCCGCGCAGCAGCAGGCCACCGCGACGGGCCCGGCCGCGCTGGAGCCGGTCCACCCGAGCGTCCCGCCCGTGCAGGCGCCGCAGCCGCACGGCCCGGCGGAGATGGCCCCCGCGCCCGCGCCCTTCGGCGGCCGCTTCGAGCTCGGCCCCGCGGCCGCCGACGCGAACGGCCAAGCCACCGGCCACGGGAACACCCACGCCGACGGCCGGCTGAACAGCCAGACGAACGGCCAGGTCAGGAACGCCGGTGGGGCCAGGGCCCTCGGCGCCGGCCCGAGCACGCCGGTCCCGCAGCAGTCGCGGGCCCGCCACCAGAGCCACGGCGCGCTGCCCTTGCCGCCCGCCGCGCCGGTGCCGTCCGGCGGTACCTTCGGCGGCAGCGGCGGCGTCATGAGCCTGTCGCAGTCGCCGCTCCAGGCGGTGCAGACGCCGCCCAAGGGCACCGACGTGCCGCCTCAGCACCACGAGTCGAACGGCGGACGGCCACCGCAGCAGCCGGGCCCCGAGGGCCCGCTGACGGAGAGCCGACTGGAGTTCATCGCCGGGGCCGACTACCCCACCATGGTCGCCCCGGCATCCGACGGGCGGCCGCGCCGCCTCCTGGTCTGGCCCGAGCCCGATCCGTCGACGTATCAGGCGCTCCAGGAGCGCGGCTACCGGCCGATCCTGGTCCGCACCCGCGAGGAGCTGGACGCGCAGGTGCCGGGCTTCCCGGCCGCCCTCTTCGTCGACCCGCTGACCGAGCCGATCACCCGCACCGGGCTGCAGTCGCTGCGCACCGCCGCGGGGGACGCGAACGTTCCGGTGCTGGTCACGGCCGGTCTGGGCCAGGCCACGCCGGAGGCCGCGTACGGGGCCGACCCGGCCGTCCTGCTGCGGGCGCTGGCGCCGCGCGACAGTGAACGGCACGCCCCGCGGGTGCTGCTGATCGAGCAGGACCCGCACGTCGCCTCGGCCTTCACCGCGGCGCTGGAGCGGCGCGGCATGCACGTCGAGCACGCGGCGTCCGAGAACGACGCGGTGTCGCGGGCGAGCAGCGTCCAGCCGAACCTGGTCGTGATGGACCTGATGCTGATCCGGCGCCGCCGCATGGGCATCGTCGACTGGCTCCGCAGCAACAACCGGCTGCACCGCACTCCGCTGGTCGTCTACACCTCGGTCGACGGCCCGGAGCAGCGCGCCGGCCTGCGCTCGGGGGAGACGGTCCTCTTCCTCGCGGAGCGCTCGACCTCTCCCGAGGTCCAGGCCCGCATCGTCGACCTCCTCGGCCGGATCGGCGCGCTCGGCGAGGCGTGACGCCTGTCGGCAGGGCGGCCGTCGGGCCGCCCCACCCGGCGCGGTCGGCGGCTCAGTCGCCCTTGCCGAGCGTGGTGACGTCCAGCTCGCCGGCGGCGTACTCCGCGCGAATCACCTTCTTGTCGAACTTACCGACACTCGTCTTCGGCACGGACTCGATCAGCGACCAGCGCTCCGGCAGCTGCCAGGAGGCGATGCGCTCGGCGAGGAAGCCGCGCAGTTCGGCGAAGCCGACCTCGGCGTCGGGGCGGAGGACGACGGTGGCCAGCGGGCGCTCGCCCCACTTCTCGTCCGGGACGGCGACGACGGCGGCCTCGAGGACGTCGGGGTGGGCCATCAGGTGGTTCTCCAGCTCGACGCTGGAGATCCACTCGCCACCGGACTTGATGACGTCCTTGGCCCGGTCGGTCAGGGTGAGGAAGCCGTCGGGGCTGATGGTGCCGACGTCGCCGGTGCGCAGCCACCCGTCCTCGCTGAACTTGTCGGAGGAGAGCTCCTCGTCGCCGTAGTAGGAGCCGGCGATCCACGGGCCGCGGACCTCCAGCTCACCCGCCGTCTCGCCGTCGAAGGGCGCGGGCGTGCCGTCGGGGCCGATGATGCGCGGCTCGACGGAGGCGGGGAAGCGGCCCTGGGTGAGGCGGTAGGGCCATTCCTGCTCGGCTGTCAGGCCGCCCGGCGGGAGGGCGAAGGAGCCGAGCGGGGAGGTCTCCGTCATGCCCCAGGCGTGGACGAGGGTGATGCCGTGCCGCTCCTCGAAGGCCTTCATCAGCGCCGGCGGGCAGGCGGAGCCGCCGATGACGACGCGGCGCAGCGAGGAGGTGTCGTAGGAGCCGTGGTCGAGCTCGTCGAGCAGGCCGGTCCAGATCGTCGGGACGGCGCCGCTGACGGTGGGACGCTCGGCCTGGATCATCTCCGCGAGCGGCTTGGGCTGCAGGAAGCGGTCCGGCATCAGCAGCGAGCAGCCGACCATGAAGGCGGCGTGCGGCAGACCCCAGGCGTTGACGTGGAACATCGGCACGACCGGCAGCGCCTTGTCGGCGGAGGTCAGCGCGAAGTCCTCGGCGGAGATGACCTGGAGGCAGTGCAGGTAGACCGAGCGGTGGCTGTAGACGACGCCCTTCGGGTCGCCGGTCGTGCCGGAGGTGTAGCACATGGCCGCGGCGGTGCGCTCGTCCATGTCCGTCGGGAAGGGGTAGCTGGTCGGCCGGTCGGCGATCAGCTGCTCGTAGGCGTGGACGGCGACGCCGCGGGCCTTGGCCTCGTCGAGGGCGGCGAGGTCTCCTGGCCCCACCACCACGATGTGACGCAGCGTCGGCCGGAGCGCCGGCAGCAGCGGGGCGAGCAGCGGCAGCAGGCTGCCGTTGACGAAGATCGCGTGGTCGGCGGCGTGGTTGACGATGTAGGAGAGCTGGGCGGCGGGCAGACGCAGGTTGAGGGTGTGCAGCACGGCGCCCATGGAGGGCACGGCGAGGTAGATCTCCTGGTGCTCGGTGTTGTTCCACATCAGGGTGGCGACGCGCTGGTCGCCGGTGACGCCGAGCTCGTCGCGCAGGGCGTGCGCGAGCTGGGCGGCGCGGGCGCCGACCTCGGCGAAGGTGCGGCTGTCCGCGCCCGTGCCGTTCCAGGTGGCCACGGTGGCGGCACCGTGGAAACCCGCCCCGTGGGCGAGGATGCGGCCGACGGTGAGTGGGACGTCCTGCATCGTGCTGAGCACCTGGGTCCTCCTTGACCTGACCTGCCCCGTCCGGCCTGCCCGCGGCCGGACGGCCGGCGCCATACCGACCGGTACGTAGGGCGTATGTGGGGCATTCTCACTCCCGCTCGGCCGCAGGACAATGGGCGAGGGCCGCGCGACCTGTCCAGAGGACGAGCCTCACACGACCCCCCGCCCGCGCGGGACCGCGCCCCGGGGCTACTCGACGAGCGCGACGGGCGCGTCGACGGCGTTGCGGTCGATCATCGCGCTCTCGCCGCCGTGGCTCTCGGCGGCGTTGCCGACGTACTGGTGCACCCGCCGGTGTCCCGTCCACTGGCTCTGGCTGAGCGCCCGGTAGCCGTCGGTCGAGCGCCGGTGGTCCCACCGGGCGTACCAGACGACGTCGGGCAGGGCGTCGGCCGGCGCGGGATCGTCGCGGCCGTTCGCGGCGAGGGAGGCGAGCGAGGCCAGGTCTGCGACGCCGGAGTCCGCGGAGCTGTAGAAGCCGGAGAGGTAGCCGGCCTCGTGCAGCGCGCGGGACCAGGCGGTGGTGTACCGCAGCACGGCCAGGCTGCACCGGCCGCGGTCGCGGGCGTACGCCTCCATGTCCAGGTAGACGGGGCTGCCGGGGGCGAGGCCCAGCGACTGCGCAGCCCTGACGGCGTCCTCCCCGTCCGACTCGCCCTGCCAGAGGGCGTTGGCCGAGCTGATCCGCTTGGTGCGGGCGTGCTCCGCGGTGACGCACGGCGCCTGGGCCCCGACGTAGAGCGGGAGCATCCGCCAGCCCATGTCGGCCGCGGCGCGCACGTAGGCGCGGTTCAGCAGCGGCTGCGAGCAGGCCCGGTTCCGGCCGCCGATGTAGAGGCCGAGAGCGCCGTAGTTCGAATGGTGCCGCCAGGCGCGCAGCAGCGACGGGCTGGGCGCGGAGCAGGTGTCGAAGGCCAGCCCGGTGAAGACCGGCGAGAGATCCCGTCTGGTCGTCGCGGCGGCCTCGGTCGGGGAGACCAGCGCCGGCACGAACACCAGCGCGAGCACCGCGCAGAGCAGAGAGCGCATCGTGGGCCGCGTGCGCGGAGCGCGACGAGGGCGCAGAAGGGTTCGTTGATTGGTCACATTCGATCGTGGGCTGAATGCTCGTTATCTGACGATATGCCACGCCAGAGTACGCGCCGCGCCACTCAAACGGACCTGACGCCACGCCGACCGAGCGTCAGCCCAGCAGCTTCCGCCGCTCGACGTACGTCTGCTTGGCCCGGTCCCCGGCCTCGGCGGACGGGCAAAGGAATTACCCGTCCGCCGTCAGCACCAGCCCCGAGGTCGGCACGCCCGTGCCGGCCGTGACCAGTACCGTCCGCGCGTCCGGGACCTGGTTGACGCTGTTGCCCCGCAGTTGGCGGACGGCCTCGGCGATGCCGTTCATGCCGTGCAGGTACGCCTCGCCGAGCTGGCCGCCGTGGGTGTTGACCGGGAGCCGGCCGCCCAGCTCCAGGCCGCCGTCGGCCGCGAACGCGGCCGCCTCGCCGCGGGCGCAGAAGCCGAACTCCTCCAGCTGCATCAGCACGAACGGCGTGAAGTGGTCGTACAGCACCGCCGTGTCGACGTCCGCGGGCCCGAGCCCGCTGCCGCGCCACAGCTGGCGGGCGACGACGCCGAGCTCCGGCAGGCCGGTCAGGTCGTCGCGGTAGAAGCTGGTCATGGCCTCCTGGGCGCGGCCCGCGCCCTGCGCGGCGGCGGCGATGACGGCGGGCGCGTGCCGCAGGTCGCGGGCGCGCTCGACGGAGGTCACCACGACGGCCTGGCCGCCGTCCGTCTCCTGGCAGCAGTCGAGCAGCCGCAGCGGCTCGACGATCCAGCGGGAGGCGGCGTGGTCGGCGAGGGTGATCGGGCGCTGGTAGAAGTACGCGGCCGGGTTGGCGGCCGCGTGGCGGCGGTCCGCGACGGCGACGTGCCCGAAGACGTCCGGGCTCAGGCCGTAGGTGTGCAGGTAGCGCGCGGCGTGCAGGGCGACCCAGGAGGCGGGGGTGAGCAGGCCCGGGGGCATCGTCCAGCCCATCGCGACGCCCTCGGCGGACGGCTGCCGCGCCTGCAGGCCGCTGCCGAAGCGGTGCCCGGACCGCTCGTTGAACGCGCGGTAGCAGACCACGACCTCGGCCACGCCGGTGGCGACCGCCATCGCCGCCTGCTGCACGGTGGCGCAGGCCGCGCCGCCGCCGTAGTGGACGCGACTGAAGAAGGAGAGCTCGCCGATGCCCGCCGCCTGGGCGACGGTGATCTCGGGGCTGGTGTCCATGGTGAAGGTGACCAGGCCGTCGACGTCCCCCGGCGCCAGCCCGGCGTCGTCGAGCGCGGCGTGGACCGCCTCGACGGCGAGCTTCAGCTCGCTGCGGCCGGAGTCCTTGGAGAACTCCGTGGCCCCGATCCCGACGACGGCGGCGCGACCGCCGAGCGTGTCGGCGCGTTGCAGGCTCATGCCGAGGCCCCCTTGACCCTGACCTTCACGGTTCCGCTGACGTGCACGCCGAGCCGTCCGGTCCCGCGGATCGCGAGCACGAGCCGTCCGCCCTCGCCGCGTTCGGAGACCTCGCCACTGAACTGCAGCTCGTCGCCGGGGTAGGCGGGCACGCCGAGACGGATCGCGATCGACTCGACGCGGGCGTCGGGGCCCGTCCAGTCGGTGACGTAGCGGCCGACGAGGCCGTTGGTGGTGAGGATGTTCATGAAGATGTCCGGCGCACCCTTGGCTCGCGCCAACTCGGCGTCGTGGTGCACCTCCTGGTAGTCGCGGGAGGCGATCGCCCCGGCCACGATCAGCGTGCGCGTCACCGGCACGCGCAGCGGGGGCAGCCGGTCAGGTCCGGCGGGATGGAAGACGGGCAGCAGCAAGTCGTCGTCGCAGCGCTGGAATCCGAGACGCACCGGCATGCCGATCCCGACCGCCTCCGGCTCTGCGCCCACGACGTTCGCCACGATCCGCACGCCTTCGGCGAGTTCGACGAGGGCGACCGTATAGGGCTTGGCGCCGAAGGCCGGTGGGAGGGGGTGGTGGACGACGACCTTCGAGTAGACCTCGCCGTCGCCGGACGCCGGCTCCGGGTGCCAGCGGTCGCTGCCGCAGGCGTTGCACCCGGGCAGCCATGGAAACCGGGCCGTCGCACAGTCGTCGCAGCGCTGGAAGCGCAGCTCGCCCGCGGCGACGCCGTCCCAGTAGCCGGCGTTGTCCCGGTTGACCACGGGCCTGGGGCGCAGGGATCCGGCGTCCACAGCCTGTGGACGCTCGCGCCGCTCCGCCGGGGTGAACTTCAGGATCCGGAAGCGGTGCGACCCGACCGGCGTCGCGTCGTCCGGCTTCTCGCCAGCCGCCTCGTCGTAGGCGCGGACGTCCGTCCGCGTGGTGATGAAGTAGCCGGTGCCCAGCGCGGTGCGCTTCCGCTCCGAGACGCTCTCGATGTCGGAGTCGAAGAGCACCCGCTCGCCGATCCGCAGCGGCCGAGCGTACTGCTGCTCGCAGTCGGTCGCGACCACGGAGGCGTAGCCTGCGGCGTCCAAGTCGCGCATCAGCGCGTCGAAGTGCGCCCGTCGGCCGGACGGTCCCATGGTCCATGCCTGGAGCATTGCGGGCGGCGCGATGGCCGCCGCGGGGGCCGCGGCGTAGGCGGGGTTGGCGTCGCCCATGGCCTCGCACCAGTGCCGGATCATGGGCGCGTTGACGAGGTCGAGCCCGACGCCGCCGACGGTCGAGGGCAGTCCTTGGTAAGCCTCCAGATTCACAGATCTGACAGTGCGTCAGGTCTGTGGGGAGTGTCAAGACAGGGCGACGGCCCCGGGAGGGACACCCGGGGCCGTCGGCGCACTGGCGCTCGGAGGCGCTACCCCCCGAACACGATCCGCACGTTGCTGTTGGACTGGTTGCTGAAGATCGGGCCGTTGTTGGCCTTGACGGCGAAGGTGTTGTTCTGGTTCGCCGCGCCGGACCCGTTCGCGGTCTGCTGCGTCCAGTTCGCGTTCCCGTCCACCCAACCGGACAGGTTTCCCGTCCCGTTGTCGGAGACGGAACTGGTGGCCGTGGAGCTGGTCGAACCCCCACCCGCGATCGCCCCGTTGTCGGCGGACGCCACGCCTGCCCCGAGAATCAGCGCGGCGGCGGCAAGCGGAACGGCGACAAGAGCGGTACGGATACGGGACATGCGGTCCTCCTGGCTGGCTCTGCGGTACGGACTGCTGCGGTACTGCGGACTGCGACGTCGCACCGTCAGAATTCCTCAACGAATCGACAAAGAGCCAGAGCTACCAGGCCATTTCGCCCTTTGGTGTGGATCGCGCACGTAGCGCGCATAAACGGCGCCCGCGGGCACCCACCGGGAAATCCCGGGTGGGGAAGGAACGGTGGCGCATATCCTGTCGCCGGTCAGCGTCATTCGGTCCCCAGTTCGAAAGTTGACGATCGCGTGAATTCCTCCCGCTCCGGTGCCTCGGGCAACCGACGCGCCGCCCTCGCGACCTCCGCCGCCATCGTCGTGCTGACGGCTACGGCAGGGGTCCTGCACCCGGCCGCCGCGTCCGCCGCCACGCCGCCGCCCGGCGTCCCCAGCGACCTCAGCACCCTCCCCGCGTCGTCCTGCGCGGGCGACACGATCCTCGGCGACGGCGACGTCACCCTCTACGCCAGGGTGTCGTCCCCCGTCAGCGAATCGCTCGGCGTCGACTTCAAGGTGTCGCAGCACGGCACCACCGTCGTCGAGACGGACCCGGCGAACCTGCACGCCTTCTCCGGCCAGTCCGCCGTGCTCACCATTCCCCGTGCCACGCTGGAGACGGCGGCGGCGGGCAGGATCACGAAGTTCGACTGGAGGGTGCAGTCCTCCGACGCCGCGCACACCAGCGGCTGGTCCACGACCTGCCACTTCTCCTTCGACCCGACCCGACCCGGCACGCCCTCGGTCGCCCAGCCCGGCGCCACGACCATCGGCACGCCCGTGACGCTCGCGGTCTCCGCCCCGACCAGCGGCCCCGTCCCCGCCGGCTACCAGTACCAGCTCGACACGGCGGCGCCCGTGGACGTCAAGGCGAACGCCACCGGCGGCGCCGCGATCACGTTCACGCCGACGGGCTCCGTGAACGTCCTCACGGTCACCAGCCTGTCCCCCGGCGGCAACCCCGGCGGCAGCGCCACCGTCCAGTTCAGCTCCGCCACGCCACCGCCGAACCTCACCGACGGCGACCTCACCGGCGACCACGTGCCCGACCTGGTCACCGTCGGCGGTCAGCACGGCCTCCCGTCCGGGCTGTGGCTCGCGAAGGGCGCAGGCGACGGCCATGTCGCCACCAGCCCGGCCGACATCGGGGTCAACGGCAACGGGTTCAACAGCAACGGCTCGCCGTCCGACTTCGACGGTGCGACGGTGATCACCGGCCGGTTCACCGCAGGTTACGAGCAGGACGTCCTGCTCTACTACCCGTCCGGCGTCCACGCCGGTACCGGGGTGATCCTCCAGGGCAACGACAAGGGCGCCCCGCTCCCCGCCGGAGGCCCACTCCTGACCGACGGCTCCCTGGCGAACTGGAACGGCGACAACCCCACCCAGATCGTCAACGCCGGCAACAGCTCCGGGCGCAACACCGGCCTCCCGGACCTGCTCGGCATCCTGGGAGACGACGCCGGCGGGTACGGCCTCGGCCTCTACACCACCACGGTCCCCGGCGGCTACAGCATCCCCACCACCCTGAACGTCAACACGCCCGACGGCACCGCCGACTGGAACAACTGGACCATCGCCGCCACCCAGCTCCCGGCCGGCGGCGGGGGCACCAGCACGGCCCTGTTCCTGTGGAAGAAGTCCACCGGGGAGCTCGACCTCTGGGAGAACGTGACGGCCGACCCGAACACGGGCGCGACCAGCTACACCGCCTACTCGCTGGCCACCGGCTGGAACACCGGCGCCGACGTCACCCTCCAGGCCGCCGACATCAACGGCGACGGCGTCCCGGACCTCTGGACGACCGGCGTGGGCGAGCAGGTCACCGCCAACCTCTTCAGCAACCTGTCCACTACCGGACCCGCGACGCTGCACCAGGTCACCGACACCCTGCACGCCGCCGGCTGACGCTCGGCGCGGCACGGCTCGGCGCGGCGCGGCACGGCTCGGCGCGGCGCGGCGCGGCACTGC
>NZ_BBPO01000034.1:70184-88899 GCF_000787815.1 Streptacidiphilus neutrinimicus | reverse complement strand
GGTGTGGCCATGGCCACACCGCCCCCGCTGGCGCGCTGGGGATCAGCGCTTGAACGCGTCCTTGGCCGCGTCCTTGACCTTCTCGCCGGCCTGCTTGACGTCGGCGGCGGCCTGGTCGGCCTTGCCCTCGGTCTTGAGGCGCTCGTTCCCCACCGCGGAACCGGCGGCCTCCTTGGCCTTGCCCTTGAGCTTGTCGCCGGTGTTCTCGGCCTTGTCACCCATGCTCATCTCGACCTCCGTCGCTGTGGTTCCGATACGCAGCGCGTGCCCTGACAGGGCTGCGGCATGCATGGCACTTTCGAGCTCGTTCGGGACGGGCCGTGCGACGGCGACGATCGACACGCCACGCATGTCGCCTGCGTTCCGGGGCACATGCGGCTTCAAAGCGGTCGGACACGCCTGGGCGCCGGGTTCTCGGACTCTTCCTCGGCTGCGCGGGAGGCGCCCGCGGCCGAGGAAGACTGCGACCGACGTCACCCCCCTCGGCCGGCGAGCGCACCTTGCGAAGGAGACACGGACATGGTCTGGATGCTGCTGCTCGTCATCGCCGCGATCGTGCTCGGCATCGTCGGGGCCGTCGCCAAGGGGCTGCTGTACCTGCTGGTCATCGGCGTCGCGCTGTTCCTGGTCGCGCTTGTCGTCGGCGTCCTGCGGCTTCGCGCAGGCGGACGCCGCCCGGTGCGCTGACCGACCGGCGAACACACGCGTCTACCCGCTTCAAGAGATTTCATTCACCGAAATTCCAGATCCGCGAGAGCGCCTGCTGCGTCGACGAACGGGGCGCCGATCCGTGCTCCCCTGGCGACCATGCGGGGGTCGAATTGCCTCTACTCTTGGGCCGTTCGTAGTGTGCGCGGGTTTCGTGTTTCGTGCGGAGAGGTTCGGTGACCGTGGTGGCGGGCAGGGACGCGGGGCGGCGCAATCAGGAGGCAGCCGAGGCGGGTGCTCCGGGGCTGGGACAGTTGCTGGCGGGTCTGACGGCGGTGCGGGATGGTGACTTCAGCACCCGGCTGCCGGAGGACGACGAGGGGTTGCTCGGGGAGATCGCCGCCGTGTTCAACGGCATGGTCGACCAGCTGTCGCTGTTCACCTCCGAGGTCACCCGGGTGGCGCGCGAGGTGGGCACCGAGGGACGGCTCGGCGGCCAGGCGGAGGTCCCGGGCGTCTCCGGGACGTGGAAGGACCTGACCGAGTCGGTCAACGCGATGGCCGGGAACCTCACCACCCAGGTGCGCGACATCGCGCAGGTGGCGACGGCGGTGGCCACGGGCGACCTCTCGCAGAAGATCGACGTGGACGCCCGGGGCGAGATCCTGGAGCTGAAGAACACCGTCAACACGATGGTCGACCAGCTCTCCTCCTTCGCCGACGAGGTCACTCGCGTCGCCCGCGAGGTGGGCACCGAAGGACGGCTCGGCGGCCAGGCGGACGTTCCGGGCGTCGCGGGGGTGTGGCGGGACCTGACGGACTCGGTCAACTTCATGGCCGGGAACCTCACCGACCAGGTCCGCAACATCGCGCAGGTCACCACGGCGGTCGCCAAGGGCGACCTGTCACAGAAGATCCAGGTCGACGCCCGGGGCGAGATCCTGGAGCTGAAGAACACCGTCAACACCATGGTCGACCAGCTCTCCTCCTTCGCCGCCGAGGTCACCCGCGTCGCCCTGGAGGTCGGCACCGAAGGAAAGCTCGGCGGCCAGGCCGAGGTCTCCGGCGTCGCGGGGGTGTGGCGGGACCTGACGGACTCGGTCAACTTCATGGCCGGGAACCTCACCGGCCAGGTGCGCGCGATCGCCCAGGTCGCCACGGCCGTCGCGCGCGGCGACCTCACCCGCAAGATCGATGTCGCCGCCCGGGGCGAGATCCTGGAGCTCAAGACGACCATCAACACGATGGTCGACCAGCTGTCCTCGTTCGCCGACGAGGTCACCCGGGTCGCCCTGGAGGTCGGCACCGAGGGCCGGCTCGGCGGCCAGGCCGACGTGGTGGGCGTGTCGGGCACCTGGAAGGACCTGACGCAGTCCGTCAACGTCATGGCGGACAACCTCACCGCCCAGGTCCGTTCCATCGCCGAGGTGACCACCGCGGTCGCGCTCGGGGACCTGACGCAGAAGATCCGCGTCGACGCGCGCGGGGAGATCCTGGAGCTGAAGGAGACCATCAACACGATGGTCGACCAGCTCTCGGCGTTCGCCGACGAGGTCACCCGCGTCGCCCGTGACGTCGGCACCGAGGGCAACCTCGGCGGGCAGGCCACCGTGCGGGGCGTGTCGGGCACGTGGAAGGACCTGACGGACAACGTCAACGTGATGGCGTCCAACCTGACCAACCAGGTCCGCAACATCGCCCACGTCGCCACCGCCGTCGCCAAGGGCGACCTGTCGCAGAAGGTCACCATCGAGGCCCGCGGCGAGGTCGCGGCGCTGGCGGGCGTGATCAACCTGATGGTCGACACCCTCTCCGCGTTCGCGGACGAGGTCACCCGGGTGGCCCGCGAGGTCGGCACCGAAGGACAGCTGGGCGGCCAGGCGCGCGTCCCCAACGTCGCCGGCACCTGGAAGGACCTCACCGACAACGTCAACTCGATGGCGACGAACCTGACCAACCAGGTCCGCAACATCGCCCAGGTCACCACGGCCGTCGCCCAGGGCGACCTGACCCGCAAGATCGACGTCGACGCCCGGGGCGAGATCCTGGAGCTCAAGACGACCATCAACACGATGGTCGACCAGCTGTCCTCGTTCGCCGCGGAGGTCACCCGCGTGGCGCGCGAGGTCGGCAGCGAGGGCCGCCTCGGCGGCCAGGCCGAGGTCGAGGGCGTCTCCGGCACCTGGAAGCGGCTGACCGAGAACGTCAACGAGCTCGCCGGGAACCTCACCCGGCAGGTGCGGGCCATCGCCGAGGTCACCAGCGCCGTGGCCCAGGGCGACCTGACCCGCTCGATCGCCGTGGACGCCTCCGGCGAGGTCGCCGACCTCAAGAACAACATCAACGCGATGGTGCACTCGCTGCGCGAGACGACCCGCGCCAACAACGACCAGGACTGGCTCAAGACCAACCTGGCCCGCCTGGCCGCCCTGATGCAGGGGCAGCGCGACCTGCCCGTGGTCGCCGAACTGCTCATGGACGAGCTGACCCCGCTGGTGGAGGCCCAGTACGGCGCGTTCTACCTCACCGAGGACGGCACCGACCAGGCGCAGTTGCGCATGATCGGCTCCTACGGCCGCGCGGAGACCGACAGGCCTTCCTACGCGATGGGCCAGTCGCTGGTCGGCCAGGCGGCGCGGAGCAAGCGCACCATCGTGGTCGACGCCCTGCCCGACGACTACGCGCCCATCTCCTCCGGTATGGGCTCCACCACGCCCAAGGCGCTGATCGTGCTGCCGCTGGTGATGGAGGACCAGGTCCTCGGGGTGGTCGAGCTCGGCTCGGTGACCGAGTTCACCGCGGTGCACCGGGACTTCCTCCAGCAGCTCACGGAGACGGTCGGGGTGAACCTCAACTCCATCCTGGCCAACGCCCGCACCGACGAGCTGCTGGCGGAGTCGCAGCGACTCGCCACCGAACTGCAGGACCAGTCGGGCCAGTTGCAGGCCCGGCAGGACGAGCTGCAGCGGTCGAATGCGGAACTGGAGGAGAAGGCCGCGCTGCTGGCCTCGCAGAACAAGGACATCGAGGCCAAGAACCTGCAGATCGAGCAGGCGCGGCAGGAGCTCGAGCAGCGCGCGCAGCAGCTTTCGATCGCCTCGAAGTACAAGTCGGAGTTCCTGGCCAACATGAGCCACGAGCTGCGCACCCCGCTCAACAGCCTGCTGATCCTGGCGCAGCTGCTGGCCCAGAACCCCGGCCGCAACCTGACGCCCAAGCAGGTCGAGTACGCCGGGATCATCCACTCCGCCGGTTCTGACCTGCTGCAGCTGATCAACGACATCTTGGACCTGTCCAAGGTCGAGGCGGGCAAGATGGACCTGAGCCTCGAGCGGACGGCCCTGCGGGCGCTGACGGACTACGTCGAGGCCAGCTTCAGGCCCCTGACCAGTGGGAAGGCCCTGGAGTTCCGCGTCCACGTCGCTCCCGGCGCCCCGGGGACGCTGATCACCGACGAGTCCCGGTTGCGTCAGGTGCTGCGGAACCTGCTGTCCAACGCGGTGAAGTTCACCGAGTCCGGCCGGGTGGACCTGCGCATCTCCAGTCCCGTCGAGGAGGAGGTGCCCCCGGGCCTGCGCGGGCGCGGCCCAGTGGTCGCGTTCGAGGTCGCCGACACCGGCATCGGCATCTCCGACGAGCAGCTGAGCGTCATCTTCGAGGCCTTCCAGCAGGCCGACGGCACCACCAGCCGCCGCTACGGGGGCACCGGGCTCGGCCTGTCCATCAGCCGGGAGATGGCACAGCTGCTCGGCGGCGTCATCACCGTCGCCAGCCGCGTCGGAGAGGGGAGCAGTTTCACCCTGTTCCTTCCCGCGCGTCACCCGGCCACGGACGACATCGGCCTGATCGAGCACGACGAGGACAGCGCCGTCACGCTGCCCGCGGAGGGCCACCTGGTTCACGCCTCGGAGCGCCGTCTGCTGGTCCTGGAGAAGGAGACCCGGGGCCTGGTGACGCTGGTGGCCGAGAGCGCGGTCGCCGACCTCGCCGCGGCCGACCCGAACGGCAGCCCCGTCCGGGTCAGCAACGTCTCCCAGGTCACCGAGGCGGCGGCCGTCCTCGCGCTGGACCAGCAGCACTGCATCGTGGTGGAGCTCGACGCCGCCGACCCGCAGGTCTGGCGGTTCCTCCAGGCCCTGGACGAGGACCACGCGCTGCGGGACATCCCCCTGCTCGTCCACGCGCACTCGCTCTCCGCGGTCGACGACAAGAGGCTCAAGGACCAGGCCGGTCAGCGCCCCGTGGACGTGACCGCGAGCCTGGACGAGCTGCGGGCCCGCATCCGCGAACGGCTGGCCGCCCAGGCCCCCGCTCCGGTCCCCAGCACCACCCGGAGCACCGCGGTGTCGATCGAGGTCGACGAGCGCCTGGCCGACCGGACCGTCCTGGTCGTCGACGACGACGTGCGCAACGTGTTCGCGATCACCCAGATCCTGGAGCTCCAGGGCATGCGGGTGCTGCACGCCGACAACGGCCGCACCGGCCTGGAGACCCTGTCGGCGCACCCCGAGACCGCCCTGGTCCTGATGGACGTGATGATGCCGGAGATGGACGGCTACGAGGCGACGGCCGCGATCCGCGCCATGCCGCAGTACGCGACCCTGCCGGTCATCGCCGTCACCGCCAAGGCCATGCCCGGAGACCGCGACAAGAGCATGGCGGCCGGGGCGGACGCGTACATCACCAAGCCCGTCGACGCCGCCGCGCTGCTCGCCGCCATCGAGGAGGTGCTGGGCCTGTGAGCAGCCGCGAGACCGCCGGTGGGCGGGACATGCTGCCTGCGGATCGGGCTGACGACCGGTCACCGGGACGGCGGGGCGTGGTGTCCGGCAGCGCCGGGCCGGGCATCGGCCGACTGGAAAGCGCGGTGCAGCGCGTCCGCGCCGCCCTGCCGCTCCCCAGCGAGACCGCGGACGCCCGGGCCATGGTCGACTGCGCCGTCGGCATCCTGATGGAGCGTGGCCGTCTGAATGTCGCCCGCGCACGCGCCCAGCTGGACGAGATGGCCGAGACGGCCGGCACCGGCATTCTGCAGACGGCCGCCGACCTGCTCGCGCACGCCCCCCACCAGGGCCCTGCCGGCGCGTCGGCCCCCGGCGGCGACGTGCCTGCGTACGGCGTCGAGGGCCACCAGGCCGCGCAGGCTCTGCTGGACAACGCCCTGCACCCGCTCGGCGCCCATGCCGTCGCGGTATGGGCGCAGGCGAGCGACGGCACCCTGCACCTGGCGGGGCAAGCCGGGTTCCCGGCCGACGCCCTGCCCGCCGCGCAGCCGCGCACCACCGCGGGGACCCCCGACACGGTCGCCCGGCGGGCGGTCGCCGGGGCCGCGGTGGCCTGGTCTTCGGCGCAGGAACCGGTGCCCAGCGGGCGGCCCTGCCACACTTCGCGAGCGGCCGCGCCCGCCTACCTCGGCGGTCAGATCGTGGGCGCCCTGGAGGTCTGCTGGCTGGAGCCGCCCGATCGTGACGCGCACCTGGAGCGCAGCCTGAACGCGCTGGCCGACCTCGCGGCCCACACCCTCACCCTGGACACGCAGCCCCTGAGCGCCGCTCACGCCGCGGTCCCCGACACGGACGTCACCCGGCTGGCCGACAGCCTGCCGGACCCGGTCATGGTGCTCACGCCCGCCTTCGACGCCCGCGGCCAGCTCAGCGACTTCACCATCGCCTACACCAACGACCGTTTCCAGGATCTCGCCGGACGCCCCGCCACCTGCGTGGTGCGCCGCGGCTTGCGGCAGACCTATCCGGCGTTCACCCGGCCGGGCGGCCTGTGGGAGAAGGTCGAGCACGTCCTCGCCACGGGCGAGCCCTACCGCTCCGAGGACTTCCCGCTGCACACCCAGGTCGGGACGGTCAAGGTCACCACCGAGGCGCAGCTGGGCGTGAGCCGCATCAACGATCACGTCCTGGTGACCTGGCGTCTCCAGGACGAGAACGCCCAGCGCCTGGGCTCCCTGCTGCAGCACGCCCAACGGCTCGGCCGCATCGGCGGGTTCGAGGACGACCTCGCCAGCGGCCGGACCACCTGGAACCAGGAGCTCTACGACCTGTTCGGCAACCAGGAGGGCACGCCGCCCCTGCCGCTGGCCGAGCTGCGCGAGCGCGTCCACGAGGACGACCGGGACAGCTTCGACGCGTTCCGGACGACCGTCACCCGCTACCACAAAGCCGCCTCGGTGGCGCTGCGGGTGCGGCGCAGCGACTTCGTGATCCGCCATGTGAGGATCACCGCGGAGCCCGTGCTGCACGGCGACGAACTCGTGGCCGTCCGCGGGGCGTGCCAGGACGTCTCCGCGCACCACTGGACCGAGGTCGCCCTCGACGCGACCCGCGACCAGCTCGCCCAGACCCAGGCGCACGTCTCCGAGCAGGCACGGCTCACCCGCCAGCTGCAGCACGCCATCATGCCCGCCACGCCCCAGACCACCCAGGTCCGGGGGCTGGACATCGCCGTGCGCTACCGGCCGGCGAGCCAGGACCACGCGGTCGGCGGCGACTGGTACGACACCGTCGAACTGCCGGGCGGCACCGTCCTGATCGCCGTCGGCGATGTCGCGGGCCACGGCATCGGCGCCGCCACCGGCATGGTCGCCCTGCGCAACGCCCTGCGCGGACTGGCCGCCACCGGGGCCGGCCCCGCCCAGCTCCTGGCCTGGCTGAACAACGTCGCCTTCCACCTGACCGACAACGTGACGGCCACCGCCATCTGCGGCATCTTCGATCCCGCGACCCGCACCCTGTGCTGGGCACGCGCCGGCCACCTGCCGCCCATCCTGTTGTCGCAGGACCCGCCACGCCAACTGACCAGCGGTCCGGGGATCCTCCTCGGCGCTCTGCCCGACGCCTCCTACACGGAGCAGCAGCTCACGCTGAACCCCGGCGAATCACTGCTGCTGTTCACGGACGGCCTGATCGAACGCAAGGACGACATCGGACAGGACGACCTGATCGGCACACTGGCCGACACCGCCTACCCGCGCGACAAGTCCCTGTCCGACCAGCTCGACCATCTGCTGGCCCACAGCCGCTCGGACACCGACGACGACACCTGCCTCATCGGCGTCCACATCCCCTCGGAACTCTGACACCCGGGCCCGACGTCCCCCAGGACACGAAGCAGAAAGACATCATGCAGCAGCCGCCCCCGGCCACCCCTCAGCGTCTTCACATCGACCTGATCCAGCACCCCCGCGGCACCGCCGTGCGGGTCATCGGTGAGCTCGACTACGACACCGCCCCCGAGCTCCTGACCACGCTTCAGCATGTCGTGGCCGAGTATCCCGGCCCCGTCGTCCTCGACTGTGCGGAGATCAGCTTCTGCGACTCCAGCGGGCTCAACGCCCTGCTGCGCGCGCGCCGCAACGCTTCCGAGCACCATCGCCCGCTGATTCTCGTCGCCCCCAGTCGTGCCACCGTGCGCGTGCTGCGCATGACCGGGGCGGACGCCGTCTTCGGCACCGCGTCGACCGTGGAGGAAGCCCTCGGGACATGAGCCGCGCGGGCGACGTCCAGAAGGCAGGCAGGAGTGCACTCGCGCCGAGGCGGGTCACTCCTCCTCCAGCGCCTCCTGGTGCGTGGTCACGACTTCGCCGTCCCTGATCTCCCCGCGCCATCCCTCGATCTGCTCGCGCTCCGAGAGCGTCCGGGTCATGACGTGGCGGCGGAAGTGCTTGAGCTCCAGTCGGACGCGTCGGCCCTGGGCACGCCACAGGTTCCCGGTCTTCTCGAAGAGCCCCTTGGGGTGGTACTCGAGGACCACGAGCACGCGGGTGAGGTTCGGCGTGAGCGCATGGAACGTGACGGCTCCGTCCACGTGGCCCTTGGCGCCGGTGGAGCGCCAGACGACGTGCTGGTCGGCCACCTGCTCGGTGATGGTCGCCCGCCAGGTCCGATGGGACCACAGGACCTGCGCCTTCCACGTGGCCTTCTCGTCGGACTCGTGCTCGACGCTTTCCACCTTCTTCATGAAGCCGGGAAAGGAGCCGAACTGCGTCCACTGGTCGTAGACCACCCGCAGCGGAGCCCCCACGTCGATGGACTCGACGATGTTGGTCAGCTTCAGCTTGCTCGCGCCGCCCCCACCGCCGAAGAGGCTTTTGATCTTCTCCTTGAGCAGCGTCCCTCCCGCGTTCACCGCCGCCCGCAGCGGCGACTTCCCCTGGGCCAGTGCCGTCCCCCCGCTGACCGCCGCCATCAGGCCGGGGCTCGCGGGGTCCTCGGCGAACTGGGTGAGGCGTTCCACGAGCTGGTCGGCGTGCTCCTCCGCCACGGACACCACCCGCTCGCCCGCGGCGGCGATCCAGTGCTCCGCCTGTCCGCGGAGCCGGTCGAGGGGCAGTTCCTGGGCGAGCTGCGCGAGAGCGCCGGCGCGCTCGTTCCTGTCGTTCCTGGCCACGGGGGTCACCTCCCTTGCCGCATACGGGCCCCCGGTCCCAGGCATCTGCCCCGCGACCGCGCACCTACGCCTGCAAGAGCGGGGCGGCTCGCTCCCGCACCCCGCTGCCCTCCGACGGGACGCTGCGAAAGCGATGCGCATCGCCCGTGCCGGGACCCTCGCCGAGCGTGGAACCTCAGAGCAGTCCCACTGATCGGGAGGACGCGATGAAGCTCAAGGACGAACTGCCGGTGGACCACCGGCTGGCGCAGGTCTACCGGTACGGGGCCGGGCTGTGCGGGGTCGCGCTGCTGGTGTTCGGATGCCTGGGGTTGGCCAACGGTCTGGCGTTCTTCGGCACGCAGGGCGAACGCGTGGCAGGGCTCTCCAGCAACGGCCTGCTCAGCGTGGTCTCGCTGGTGTTCGCGGCGGTCCTGATCGCCGGCGCCGTGATCGGCGGCAACACGGCGTCGACGATCAACATCGTGGTCGGCGCCCTGTTCGTACTCAGCGGCTTCGTCAACCTCGGCCTGCTGCAGAGCAGCGCGAACTTCCTGGCGTTCCGCATGGTCAACGTGCTGTTCAGCTTCATCATGGGCCTGATCATCGCCACCTTCGGCATGTACGGGCGCATCAGCATGAAACTGCCGCACGACAACCCGTACTGGCGCGCCCGCCACCCCGAACAGGCCGCACCCGCGCGACCGGCGCACGCCCTGTCGGCTCCGGCGCGGCCCGCGCCTCGCCTGTAGGACGCCCGGCGTGGACTTCGACGACCTCGGGATCGAATGCGTGTGGGACTATCCCCGCCCGCCGGTGCTGGTTCCCAGCCGCAGCCGGGTGACCGTGGTCTTCGCCGGCGTCGTCATCGCCGACTCGACCCGGACCTTCCGGGTCCTCGAGACCAGCCACCCGCCCGTCTACTACGTGCCCGCGGCCGACGTCGTCGCCGGTGTCCTGCACCGCGGCGCGGGACAGTCGTGGTGCGAGTGGAAGGGCCGGGCCGTCTACTGGGACGCGGTTGTCGCGGACCTGGTCAGCCGGAGGGCGGCCTGGGGTTATCCCTCGCCGTCACCGGACTTCCGGGCGCTGACCGGCGCTGTTGCCTTCTACCCGGAGCGGGTGGACCGGTGCACGGTCGACGGGGAACCCGTGCGGCCGCAACCCGGTGACTTCTACGGGGGCTGGATCACCTCGCGGATCCGGGGGCCGTTCAAGGGGGCTCCGGGATCCGAGGGGTGGTAGCGGCGTTCTGCTCCCCCCGGGTCGCGAGCCGGGAGCGGAGCGGGGGAGCGAGGACGCACAGGCGCAGTCCCGGCGGGCTTCAGACGATCGGAGTCGTTCCCCCCGGCCTCCGGCCTCCCGGGCCGCCGCCTCGTAAAGCCCAGGGTGCGGCCTTAGCGGTGGAAGTCGGCCCACACCGTCTTTCCGCGGGGGCCTGGCACGGCGCCCCAGGCCAGGGCAAGGAGTTCGACGACGTGCAGCCCGTGGCCACCCGGAAGGGACGGCTCGGCGGGACGGGGCGCGGGCGGCCGCGGCTCGGCGTCGGCGACCGACACCGTCACCCGGCGTCCGTCGAGCACGACGGCGATCTCGGTAGCCCCACCACCGTGCTCGGCGGCGTTGGCGACGAGCTCGGACACCACCAGGAGGACGGTCCTCGACGGCCTCGCCCGCCGACGCGTCATCCGCCTGCCAGCGCCCGTCGGCGAGAACCTGGCGGGTGAAGTCCCGAGCCCGACCGACCGGCCCCGGAACACCGCGCAGCGACAGCCGGCGCACCTGCTGTGCGGGCATGACGGGTCGGTCCGTCTCCGGTGCGCTCACAGCGGCCTCCCCCCGGTATCGGAGGGCGATCCCGTTCTCCCGGTGGCCGAGGTCGGCGCCGCGGGGAAAGACGCTGTCGGCCTTCGGGCGCCCGGGAGGGAGCGCCCTGGGGTGTCCGCTGTCCGCTCGTTCATGGGCAGCGTCTCCCCTTGTGGTCCGGCGGTCATGCGTCGCAAAGGGACCCTCAGCCCCCGCCTCCCGGGGTGAGCCGGGCTCGGGGCAGTCAAGGGGCGACCCAGCGGGAGGAGCGGACGGACAGGCCGCTTCATGGCCTGATGTTCCAGTACCGGCCGCGCTGCCTGCGCGACCCGGAGCCAGCGGCAGCTCGACAGCGCCCTGACACAGGACGGCTCCCAGATGGACATCCTGGCCGGCCGCCGCACCCGCGCCGAGGTCGTCCGCGCGTTGCGCAGCCTCGCCGGGGCGGTCACCGGATACGACCTGGGCTGAGGCCCCGGCCGACCCTGCCGGGGCGCCGACCTGCGGGCGTCGATGCGGTATCGGGGGTGGGCCCCCGCGGAGGTCGCCCGGCGGCTCTCAGGCGGCTGCCGCCTCGCCGAGCCCCGCGAACTGGAAGCAGCTACCAGCGCGGGCCAGCTTCAGCACCCGGCGGACCGGCTCTGCGGGCGCGATCAGCACGAGCGGCGAGCCCTGGTCGGCGGCCGCCTGGCGCAGCCGCAGCAACGCGTTCAGGCCAGCCGCGCTGAAGAAGCGCACGCCCGACAGTTCGACCCACAGCTGCCGCGAGGGACGCGCCCGGTGCAGGGCGTCCAGCAGCGCCTTCTCCGCGATGGGTGCGTCGTCCGCGTCCACCTCGCCGGCGATCCGGCACAGCACGGCGCCGCCGACGTCCCGGGTGTCCACCGAAACGATCCACGGCGCGGCCCGGCCGTCGGCAGATGTGCGCATCGAGGACTTCATGGCCGATCCTCTCCACCCCACTGGCCACCACCGAAAGACAAGGGGGCGGCACCGAAGACGGGCGGGCGGGCGGCTCCCGGAAGCGCGACGACGGCGGTCGGCAGGCCCGGCCAGATCCACAGTGGATCCACGGCCGGTTACCTCGACCGTACCCGTTTGGGACGGTCTACGCGGATTGGGACGTCAAGATTGCGCCGATCCCCGGGCGCGTTTCCGGCGTCGTCCGTCGAGGATCACGCTTCTGCCGGGCCGTTGCTCACGTTCCCCGGCGGCGCGGTGAGATGGTTCAGCACGTTGGTGAGCTCCAGCATGCGTCGCATCGCCGGCGGCTGGTTGTCCAGGTAGAGGGTCGCGCCGAGGGCGCTGGTGCGGCGGTGGACCATGAGCAGGGCCGACAGGCCGGAGGAGTCGATACAGGTCAGACCGCTGAAGTCCAACCGGACGTGGGTCGGCGGGTCCTGGTCGTCCGTCAGCTGCGCCGTGACCGTCTCGGTGAGGCCGCCGCAGGTGTCGAAGTCGAGCTCCCCGCAGACCCGCACGATCATGGTGGCGTGGTCCCGGCGGACGGTGAGGGTCAGTTCGGTGGGCGGCACGTCGGTCATGCGCGGATGCCGAGTTCGGAATCGGGGTCGGGGAGGGAGCCGGAGCGGGCGTCGGGGACGCCGGCGTGCCGACGAAGGGCCAGGGTGCCGTGCCGGATCAGGCCCAGGCTGCGGGGGAAGTCGCGCAGCTCCTGGGCGAGAGCGTCGAGGCCGGCCACCAGTGAGTGGGGCGGGACGTGGCGGGCCTGGAGGATGTCGGCGGTCCAGGTGAGGAAGCCGGTGAAGAGGTCGGGGTCGTCGACGTAGAGGGCGGTGGCCAGGAAGTCGACGATGTGGGCGAGGTCCTCGGCCGTGCGCTCGCGCTGGACGTCGCTGTAACCGCGCATCGCGGGGAAGCGGTTCTCCAGGTCGACCAGCGTGTGCTTGACGAGCGTGGCGCGGGACTGCACGACCAGCGTGTACTCCTGGTCGGCCAGGTGCGGCAGGTCGTCCACCGCGAGGCGGGTGGCGGACACGTCCGGCCGTGGGATGCGTGCGTCCAGGACGGCGACGGCGCCGCGGGCGTCGGCCGCCCACCGGTCTGCGCGAAGGGCCCGGGCGTAGCGGCCGTCCCGTCCGAAGGCGCGTCCGCCCGCCAGGACGGGGACGCCGGTGGCCCTGCAGGCGGAGATGGCGGCGTGGGCGGTGGGCAGGTGGGTCGGGATCGAGCCGGACAGCAGGACGGCGTCGGGGTTGGTGCCGTGCAGGTGCGCGATCAGGTGTGCGGTCGGGGTCTGAGCGCCCAGGTAGTCGACCCGCCAGCCGTTGAGGGCGAGGACCTCCGCGACGAGGCGGGCCGGCATGGCGTGCCACTCCCCGTCCACGCAGCAGACGGTGACCCGCCCCCGGTGGGCGCTGTGCGGCGCGCCGTCGGAGCGGTGGGCGAGCAGGGCGATGACCCGCTCGTTGATCGCTGTCGCGCCGTGCTCCTGTGCCACGGTGATGCGGTTCGCGGCCCACTCGACGCCGACCCGCTCCTGCACGGGGGCGATGACCTCCAGCAGCAGCGTCTCCTTTGTCGTGCCGTCGGCCAGGGCGTCGAGCACGGTGGCGGCCGCCGCGCTCTCGTCACCCTCGACCACGGCCCGCCACAGGCGCTCCACCAGGTCGGCTGGAGCGGGGGAGTGACTCACTGGGGATTCCTCGCGTTCACGGAGACCGGGACGTCGCGGTGCCCGGTGGCGCGGCCGGGCAGGCCCGCTCTCGGGGCGCTGATGGCCACCGCCGCCATGTCGTCGTGGTGCCCGGAGCCGATCCACTGCGAGGCCAGCATCTGCACGCGCTCCACGATCGCCTCCGCGGGCATGCCCGCGCACTCGGCGAGGGCGCGCTGAAGGCGGTGCTCGCCGAAGAACTCGTCCCCGAGCGGACCGCCGCGGGCCTCGGTGAGACCGTCGGTGTAGAGAAGGCAGGTCTCGCCAGGGCCGAGCACCGTCAGCACCGTCTCCGCGGTGACCGACGGCAGGGCCCCGACCAGGGTGCCCCGGGTGGCCGCCTCCTCCACGGTGCCGTCGGCGCGCACGATCAGCGGCGGCAGGTGCCCGGCGCTCGTCAGCCGCAGCTGCGTCCCGTCGGCGGTGCTGCGCACGGAAGCGAGCACGAGCGTCGCGAAGCGGGTGTGGTGCGAACTGAGGAGTGCCCCGTTGAGGAGTCGCAGCACGCGCTCGTGATCGCCCGCCAGCGGCAGCAGCGCGTGCAGGGTGTTGCGGATCTTGCCGGTGAGCACGGCGGCGTCCAGGCCCTTCCCCGCGACGTCGCCGAGGACGACGAGGGTCTCCTGCGAGCTGTCGGCGCCGGGATGGATGTCGTAGAAGTCGCCGCCGACCCGCTCATGGTCCTTCGCGGCCCGGTAGTTGCCCGCGTACTCCACGCCGTTGACGTTGCGCAGGGTGGGAGGCAGCAGATCCCGCATCAGGGTCGCGGTGATCGAGGCCTGCTCGGAGTACAGGCGGGCCGCCGACAGGGCGGCCCCGGCCCGGGCGGCGAAGAGGCGGGCGAACACCTCCTCGCCCTCCGTGAACGCCCGCTCGGTGCTGGAACGCAGCAGGATCAGCGCCCCGGCGGGCACGCCGTGGCCGGGCAGAGGTGTCACGATCACCGAGCCGACCGTGCCCGAGAAATCGTCCGGGATCACCCAGTCGGGGAGGTCACCGGGATCGATCCAGCGGGCCGGGACGGGCGGGAAGCCCTGCAGCGCCTCGGCGAGGCCCGGCACGCCGGACACCTCGATCCGCTGCGTGGTCTGGGTGACGGGACCGCCCTGGCACGCGTAGGTGACCGACGAGCGTCGGCCCTGGGGCGGCGCGACCAGGACGGCGGCCTCCGCCAGGTGCTGGGCGGCCATGGAAGCGGACACCTCCATGCAGCGCTGCACGTTCAGGGTGGACAGCAGCGCGGTGGACGCCTTGGACAGGATCTCGGAGCGTGCCTGGGCGTCCCGCAGGGCGGTCTCGGCCAGCCGCCGGTCGGTCGCGTCGACCAGCCACCAGACCACGCCGCCGTCGTCGCCCCCCGTCGGATGCGCCTCGAAGAAACGATCGTCGATCAGCCCTGCCGCCACGGACCGCACCCCCGTCCGCTGTCCGCCGACATCGCCGCCCTCCGCGAGGGAGCCCCTCTCGAGGAGGGCCTGGTGGGCGTCGGACAGCCAGGAGGGCACGTGCTCCCACAGCCGCCCGCCGCCTTCGGCCGCGGGCAGCAGTCGCCGCCCGGCCTCGTTGACCAGGACCAGGTCCCCGTACCGGTCGACGACCAGCACAGGGTAGGGGGCATCACCCCACGTCGCACCAGTTCTGAGGTCGGCGGCGGACGGTCGGGCGGAGGAACTGCGGGAAGTAGCCAAAAGTGGAGGCACGCAGCCCGCGCACCTCACCACCTTCCTGACGCTAGGTGACGTATGTCCTCGGTAACCGTCGCCTATCGGCTCGCTGTCATGCAAGTCCAGAGGAAGAGCCTCACGCAAACCACACAACCGGTCACTGCGGGAGGCCACCGCGGGCGCCACCTGCGGGCGGGTGGCCTCCGCCTCGTCAGGCCCAGGCCGGCCCCGGGCCGTCCAGGCCGTCCTGCAGACCGCTCGTCCGGGCAACCTGTCCGACGCCCATGAGCAGGCGAAGTCGCCGGGCGGATCAGGTCCGCAGGTAGGAGGCGCCGTTGAGGTCGACGACGGTGCCGGAGGCCCAGAGCGCGGCGGGAGACGCCAGGAACTGCACGGCGGCGGCGATCTCCTCCGGGGTGCCGACTCTGCCGAACGGGCTTTCCGCGCGGAGGCGTTCGCCGTCCGGGCCGGAGAGCTTCGCGGCCTGCCGCTCCGTGGCCACGAAGCCGGGAGCGACAGAGGTGACCGCGATGCCGTGCGGGGCGAGGGCCACCGCGAGCGACTGGCCGAGCGTGTGCAGGGCGGCCTTCGTCGCGCCGTAGGCGGGGAAGTCGGGTTCGCCCCGGAACGCGCCGCGTGAGCCGATGTTCACGATCGCGCCGCCGGCGCCGCGGCCCACGAGGTGGTTCGCCACGGCCCAGCTCAGATCGGCCGCGCCGAGGAGGTTGACCTCGACCATGCGTCGCCAGATCCGCTGCCAGTCCGCCAGCGGGGTCTGCGCGATCGGGTGGCGGGTCTCCGCCGTGGGGGCCACGGCGGCGTTGTTCACCAGCACGTCCACGGCGCCCAGCGCGGCGACGGCGTCGGCCACGACCTGCTCGGCCGCGCCGGGCTCGCCCAGGTCGGCCTGGACCAGCGCGTGCCCCTCGCCCGGCAGCTGCCGCACGGTCTCCTCGGCGTCCGCGCGGGCGCCCGCGTACTGCACCGCGACCCGGTCGCCGCCGCGGGCGAAGGCCAGCGCGACGGCCCGGCCGATGCCGCGCGAGCCGCCGGTCACCAGGATTCCCCTCATCGAGCGAACACCATCGACTCGTCGCGGAAGGACTTGAACTCCAGGGCGTTGCCCGCCGGGTCGCGGAAGAACATGGTCCACTGCTCGGCGGGCTCTCCGGCGAAGCGGAGGTACGGCTCGATGTCGAACCGCACCCCGGCGGAGCGCAGCCGCTGGGCGTACGCGTGGAAGCGCTCTTCGGTCAGGAGCAGACCGAAGTGCGGGATCGGCACGCTGTGGCGTTCGACCTGGCTGTTGCCGACCGGTTGCGGCGCGCTCGGCACGAGGTGGGTGACCAGTTGGTGTCCCTCGAAGTCCCAGTCCACCCAGTGGTCGGTGCTGCGGCCCTCGGGCAGGCCCAGCACCTGCCCGTAGAAGAGGCGGGCGGCGGGCAGGTCGTCGACCGGGATGGCCAGGTGAACGGCGGGCCGCTGGGACATCGGGGCTTCTCTCCGGTGGACGGTGGACGGTGCACGGTGGACGGTGGACGGTGGACGCGGCGGCCGGACGGCCTGCTCGCGCCGCCATCCTAGGGTCCTGTGCGGGCGAGGGTCGTCCGCACAGGACCGTGACGGGCAGTCATCCGCCGTCGTGTTCCCGGGACTCTGGTGCGCGCTCCTCGCTCCCCGCGCGCATGGCGACGGGGAGGCTGGGCAGACGCCCAGCGGCACCGGGGGAGGACGCCCCCGGCCCTCGTCCACGGGAAGCGGGAGGCATCGTGATCCTGGTTGGTCTCGTCATCCTGATAGCCGCAGTCGTCGTCGGGGTCGCCGGAGCGGTGAGCAACACCGGTTCGGCCCACGGCCTCGGCGGCGGCTTCTCGGTATTCGGCTACCAACTGACCGGCTCAAGCAGCAAGCTGTTCCTGTTCGGCATCGCGGTCGGCGCCCTGGCCGTCCTCGGGCTGGGCATGCTGATCGCAGGCGCGCGCCACCGGTCGCGTCTCGGCCGCCTGGCACGGGCTGACGTGCGGGAGTCCCGCAAGCAGGCGGCGGCCGCCCGCCGCGAGCGCGACAGGGTCACCGAGCAGCACAAGGAGGCGCAGGAGCAGGCCGCGCGGGCGCGCGCCGAGGCCGCCGAGGCCCGCGCCGAAGCGGCCAAGGCCCAAGCGAAGGCAGCCGCCCCTGCCGCCTCCGCCGCGCCGAGCGGCGAGGCCGGGGCCCCCGGAAGCCGACCCGGCTGGCTGTACCGCCTCCAGGGCCGCCGCAGCGCGGACAGTCGGCACGCGTGAGGGCTGACCCCGGGCCGCCGGCCCGGGGTGCTCCCCACTTTCCGGCCACGCCACTGGGTGCCGCGCCCGGCCCGACGAGCCGTCACGGGTTCTCGGGGTCGGGGCTCTCGACGACGCGGAAGGTGGGGTCGGTCATGGCCAGCGGTTCGCCGGAGCGGGTCCGGCGGGGGGTCCCGGTGATGCGGAGCAGTTGGCCCGCCTCCAGGTCCGGGTGGAGCGTGTGGAAGTGGATGGTCAGGGTGCCGGAGTCGTCCGCGACGGTGCCCTGGAGGGTGTGCCGGTCCCCGTCCTGGGCGTCGGTGATCTCCTGGAGGCGCCCTTCGACGGTGACCTCGCGGCCCGCGACCGCGCGGGCGATGGGGGTGGCGCCGGGTTCGGGATGCGGTTCCTCGTGCTCGGCGACGGCTGGCGGCGTGGAACCGGCCAGGCGCGCGAGCAGGCGTTCGTAGGCGCGGGTGAGACGTTCCTCGGGCAGGTCGGGGAAGCGTTGCCGGATCTGTTCCTGCACGTCGTAGGGGATGATCGTGGCGGCGGCGTGGGGGATGCGGTTGACGACCCGGGCGATCTTGTCGGCGGTCCGGTCGTGGAGGAGTCGGCCGAGCAGCGGCGCGTAGCTGCGTCGTGGCAGGACGACGGTGACGCCGGTGTCGCCGCGGTCGCCGCAGGCCTGGAGGGTGAACTGGCCGACCGCCCGCACCAGGCGGCGGTCGGGGCAGTCGATGATGGTGAGCGGGACCTCGAGGCCCAGGTGGTCCCAGCGGCTGCGCAGCCGTTCGGCGTGCGCTGCGTCGATCATGAAGTGAACGGCTCGGATGTCGTTCAGGCGCAGACTGTTGGCGTAGCGCAGAGCCTCCAGGACGGCCAGGTCGACGCTGTTGACGAGGACGAACAAGCGCCGGTGGGAGTAGTTGGTCTGCTCGGCCGGGCTGCCGCGGACCTCGTCCAGGATGGTCGCCTCGGCGCGGTACTCGCGGTTGACCCGGATGAGAGTGAAGACCAGCAGCGGGAAGACGATCACGACGAGCCAGGCGCCCTCGGTGAACTTGGCGACGGCGAAGATGGCGACGACCAGGGTCGACAGGATGCCCGCCGACAGGTTGATGACCAGACGCCGACGCCAGCCGGGGGTGCGGTGGTTCAGGTGGTGCTTCGTCATGCCGTAGCCGGCCATCGAGAATCCGGTGAACACCCCGATGGCGTAGAACGGCACGAGCGCGTCCACCGTGCCGCCGGTGGCGGCCAGCAGCGCGACGGCCAGG
>NZ_BBPO01000034.1:67521-69754 GCF_000787815.1 Streptacidiphilus neutrinimicus | reverse complement strand
GGACGACGCCTGGACGGCCCAGTACATCACGTTCCCCCCGATGCCGTGACCGAACACGGCCCGGGTCTCCTGCGAGAGCACCGACGGGTAGCCCGCGGTGTACGGGGTGGCGTGGGTGTAGTGCGCCAGCAGTGAAACCCCGGCGACCAGGAACGCCAGCGTGCAGGCCATGACGGTGAGCACCTTGCGGGCGTTGCGGCCCTGGGGCTTGCGGAACGCGGAGACGGTGTTGGAGATGGCCTCCACGCCCGTCAGCGAGGAACCGCCGTTGGCGAACGAGCGCAGCAGCACCAGCACCGTGGCCCCGGCCACGATCCCCGAGCCCTTCTGCACCGCCACCGTCCCGGGCAGCTTGGCGGGATCGTAGACCGGCAGCCCGACCGTGAGCTGCTTGACGACGCCCACGATGATCACCACGCCGACCAGGACCGAGAACAGATAGGTCGGCACCGCGAACGGCCGCCCCGCCTCCCGCAGGCCGCGCAGGTTCACCACGCACAGCAGCAGGACCACCCCGATGGTGATCTCCAGACTGTAGGGACCCAGCGCCGGCAGGGCCGAGGCGACGGCCACCGTGCCCGCGGAGGTCTGGACCGCCACCGTCACCACGTAGTCGATCAGCAGCGCCGCCGCGGCGACCTGCGCCGTCTTCGGCCCGAAGTTGTCCCGCGCCACCACGTACGAACCGCCGGCGCGCGTGTAGACCATCACCACCTGCCGGTAGGAGGCCGCCACCAGCACCAGGATCAACAGGATCGCCCCGGTGATCGGCAGGACCAGCGTGAACGCCGCCAACCCCGCGTACGGCAGCAGTGCCAGCAGCATCTCCTCCGGACCGTAGGCGGACGAGGAGATGGCGTCCGGCGAGAGCACACCCAACGCGACCGGATTCGACAACCGCTCCTGGCTCAGCTGCTCGGTGACCAGAGGACGCCCGAGGAACACCCGCTTGAGCGCATAACCCAACGACTCCTGCAACCCCAGCCGGACCCCGCCACGCCCTTCAGCCACGCCGCACCCTTCCCACTCTCTGGCCGCACCGTCACCCGAACCCGCGTGTCACCACCCCATCCCTACCACCACCGCCACCGCCCACCGACCCGCCGCGCCAAGCGAACGAAACCCGGCGAAACGCCACCCGGCCCCGCCGGGACCCGGGGCGGCACGAAGGCCCGCCCGTCCCCTGCCTGCGCTGTCCGCACCGCCGACCTCACCCCGCTGTCCGCACCGCCGACCTCACCCCGCCGCGCGCCCTGCCGGTCGAGGCCCCGCGCTCCGCCGTTCGGCGGTGCCCGGACGGACACGGCGCGGGGCATGGGCGAAGGTGGTCGGGCGAGGCGTTCTCGTGGCCGGGCCGAGCAGTAGGAGAGTGGGATGCCGAAGTATCTGGTGCAGGCCAGTTACACCCCCGACGGGGCCAAGGGCCTGCTGACCGAGGGTGGCAGCGGTCGTAAGCAGGCCGTCGAGCAGGTCGTCGCGTCGTGCCACGGCACACTGGAGTCGATGTACTTCGCCTACGGGGAGGACGACCTGTACATCGTCCTCGACTTCCCCGACCACCTGTCGATGGCCGCCGTCGCGATGACGGTGCGGGCCAGCGGAGCCGTGAGCTCCAAGGCGATCCCGCTGCTCACGGTCGAAGAAGTCGACGAGGCGGTGAAGCGGGTGGTGGACTTCCGCCCGCCGAGCAGCTGACAGTCGACCACACGCTTGTTCGCCTCGTCGGCAACGCCCGCGACCAGCGGGCCCGGTGAGCTCAGCGGCGGTTCATCCGAGCAGCACGACGTCGAGGGTGCGGGGGCCGTGGACGCCCTCGACGCGGTCGAGTTCGATGTCGCTGGTGGCGGACGGCCCGGAGATCCAGGTGAGCGGGCGGGCCGGATTCAGGCGGGGGAGGGCCTGGGGGAGGGACGCGACGATTTGGTCGGCGGTGCGGACGACGCAGACATGGTGGTCGGGCACCAGAGTCAGGGCGCGGCGTCCCTGGCCGGGCCCGGCGTCGAGGACGAGCGTGCCGGTCTCGGCGACGGCGAGAGAGCAGGTGGTGACGACGCTGTCGATCCCGTCGAGTTCACGGGCCGTCAGCGCCGGCTCGTCCGGGTGCTGCCGCACCGCGTCCGCTTCGGCGAGCCAGCCGGCGGGGAGCCCGGGCGGGACGGCGACGCCGCGGGAGCCGTGGTCGGCGAGCAGGCGGGCGAGCAGCGCGGGCAGCTCCGCCTCGGTGCAGCGGTGG
>NZ_BBPO01000034.1:51924-67267 GCF_000787815.1 Streptacidiphilus neutrinimicus | reverse complement strand
GGCGAGCAGGCGGGCGAGCAGCGCGGGCAGCTCCGCCTCGGTGCAGCGGTGGACGCGGGCGCGGTAGTCGGCGAGGTTCTCGGCCAGCAGGTCGACCACCGCGGCGTGGGCGTCGGTCCCGTGGCTGTCCGGACCGGGCTCGGTCGGGACGTGGGCGGTGCGGTAGTCGCGCACCACCGGTTCCGGCTCGGGCGCGTCGGCGAGCGCGGCGCGGACGCGGGCGAGGATGGCGTCGCGGCTGCTCACGGCGTCGGCTCCTGACGGGTCGTGCGGTGCTGCTTCCACCAGGTGCGGAAGGGCTCGGCGGGCAGTTGCGGGAGGTCGCGGCTGTCGGTCCAGGCCTTGGCCGGCCCGAACGGCAGCGTGCGCGGATGCAGGGCGCGGGTGGCCGACGCCGCGCGTTCGGCGGCGGCCAGCGCGGCCGGGTGGTCGAACAGCCAGGTCGCGCCGCGCATCGCGGCCCGCTCGGCGCCGTGGCCCGGCTGGGCGGCGACCTGCTCGCGCAGATGGACCAGTACCTCGGGGATGTCGATGGCGACGGGGCAGACCTCGTAGCAGGCTCCGCACAGCGACGAGGCGAAGGGGAGCGAGGCGTCGACCTCGCTGGTGGTGCCGCGCAGTTGCGGCGTGAGGACGGCGCCGATCGGGCCGGGGTAGGGGGAGCCGTAGGCGTGGCCGCCGGCGCGCTCGTAGACGGGGCAGACGTTCAGGCAGGCGGAGCAGCGGATGCAACGCAACACCTGCCGTCCGACCTCGTCCGCGAGCGTGTCGGTGCGCCCGTTGTCGAGCAGCACGAGATGGAAGTCGCGGGGCCCGTCGCCAGGGGTGGTCCCGGTCCACATGGTGGTGTAGGGGTTCATCCGCTCGGCAGTGGAGGAGCGGGGGAGGAGCTGCAGGAACACCTCCAGGTCCTGCCAGGTGGGCAGGATCTTCTCGATGCCGACCACGGAGATCAGGGTCTCCGGGAGCGTCAGGCACATCCGGCCGTTGCCCTCGGACTCGACCACGACCAGCGTCCCGGTCTCGGCGATCATGAAGTTCGCGCCGGAGACGGCGACCTTGGCCCGCAAGAACTTCTCCCGCAGGTGCAGCCGCGCCGCCTCGGCCAGGTCCGCCGGGCGGTCGGTGAGCCCCTCGGGCGCGGGCCGGCCCCACTCGGCCATCTTGGCCGCGAAGATGGCGCGGATCTCCTCGCGGTTGCGGTGGATGGCGGGTACGAGGATGTGCGAGGGCAGGTCGTCGCCGAGCTGGACGATCAGCTCGGCCAGGTCCGTCTCGTAGGCGGTGATGCCCTCGGCCGCGAGCGCCTCGTTGAGACCGATCTCCTGCGTGGCCATCGACTTGACCTTGACCACCTCCGACTCCCCGGTCGCGCGCACGAGTTCGGCGACGATCCGGTTGGCCTCGGCCGCGTCGGCCGCCCAGTGGACCGTGCCGCCGGCGGCCGTGACGCGCTCCTCCAACTGGATCAGGTAGGTGTCCAGATGGCGCAGGGTGTGGTCCTTGATCCGTCTGCCCGCCTCGCGCAGCAGTGCCCAGTCGTCCAACTCGCCCACCGCGCGGGCTCGTTTGTCGCGGATGGTGTGGGTGGCGCGGCGCAGGTTCGCCCGCAGCCGGGCATCCTTCGTCGCCGCCCTGGCCGCCTGGGGGAAGGCGGGCATGCCCAGGTACGTACGGCCGCTCATGCCACGCTCCAGGGTTCGGCCTCAGTGGAGGCGAGGATCTCGGCGAGGTGAACCGCACGCAGCGGTACCTTCTCACGTCGCATCATGCCGTCCAGGTGCAGCAGGCAGGAGTTGTCCGCCCCGCACAGCACCTCCGCGCCGGTGGACCGCGCGGCCGCGACCTTGTCCGCGCCCATGGCCGCCGACACGTCCGGGTTCTTGACGGCGAACGTGCCGCCGAAGCCGCAGCACTCCTCCGCGCCCGGCAACTCCACCAGCTCCAGTCCCCGCACCGCCCGCAGCAGCGCCAGCGGGCGCGCGCCGAGCCCCAGCACGCGCAAGCCGTGGCAGGAGGGGTGGTAGGTCACCGAATGCGGGAAGTACGCGCCCACGTCCGTCGCGCCGAGCACGTCGACCAGGAACTCCGTCAGCTCCAGCACCCGCGGCGCCAGCGAGGCGGCCGCGACCGCGAGCTCCTCGCCGCGCCCCTCCGCCCGCGCCTTCGCGCCGACGCGCGGGTAGTTCTCCCGTACCATCGCCACGCAGGAGCCGGACGGGGCGACCAGGTAGTCGTAGCCCTCGAAGACCCGCGCCATCCGCCGCACCAGCGCTTCGGTCATCCGCCGGTAGCCGGTGTTGTACTGCGGCTGCCCGCAGCAGCTCTGCTGCTCGGGGAAGTCCACCGCGACCCCAAGCCGCTCCAGCAGCCGCACGGTCGCGATCGCGGCGCGCGGCAGGACCGCGTCGTTGACACAGGTGGCGAACAAGGCGACGCGCACGGCGGCGGTCCTCCTGACGGTCTCGCGGTCGAGGGGTGCGCCCACCTTTGCCCGAGGCGGGCGGCGGCAGCCCGCCGGGGCTTCGGTGACCCGAGGGGATCGTAGCGACGCAGGCTCTGGATGTCCGCTGCGCTGCTGACGCTTGGGCGCGGTGGCGTCCAACGGGGCCGTTGCACCTGCCAAGAGCCTGCGTCGCCACCCTTGTTCGCAGCCAACGTCACACATGCCGCCTCCGCGCGGCCCCGCCACACGCAGCGGGACCTGGGGTGATCACCCGCTGGGACGCGTCCGTGTCAGGGGCCCGGCGCGTCCGAGCACCGGCCGAGCGGCCGAGCGGCCGGTCGGCCGCGTACTCGTTAACCTGGGCAAAGGTGCCGATGACGGTCTGTGGCGGGCCGCAGGTGGTGGCCGCCGTGCCGGGCCGTCGCGGAGGTGAGCGATGCCCGCTCAGGAGCAACCACAGTGGCCGCTGAAGGTCGCCGCCCTGGTGCTGCGGGTCCCTTTCACCGTGGCCACCGCTGCGGCCGTCCTGGTCGTCGCACTCGCCACAGGGGGCCTGTGGAACGCGCTGCAGGACCGGTCGTGGTACCCCGATGTCGCCTTCGGTCTACCGTCCCTCGAGGCGGGCCGGTGGTGGACCCCGATCACCGGCTCGATGCTCGGCGCGACCCCGCTGGACTACCTTCCGATCATCGTCGGCTTCGTCCTGCTCGTGGGCTTCGCCGAGCTGCGCCTCGGGACGCGGTGGGCCGCCACCGTGACGGTGACCGGCCAGATCGCGGCCGTCCTGCTGGCGTCCGCGGTACTGGCCGTGCTCCGGACCACCGGCTGGGCCTGGGCCCAGGAGCTGGCCCGGACCGTGGACGTCGGCTTCTCCGCGGGAGCGCTGTGCGCGGGCGCGGTGGTCTCCGCCACGCTGGTGTCGCCGTGGCGCCAGTGGCTGCGCCTGGGCCTGCTGGTCTATGTCGGCGTCTCGGTGATGTTCGTCGGCACGCTCAGTGACCTCGAACACCTGCTGGCCGTGTGCGGGGGCCTGCTGGTCACCCGCTGGGTGACGGTGCCGGGAGCGGCCGACGCCTCGGGGCGCCTGAGCCGCAGGCAGTGGCGGCTGCTCGCCGTCGCCGGGCTCGTCGTGCTGGCCGCGATCTCCATCGTGGTCTGGCTCGCCCCGAGCCGCGGGCCGATGGGCTCGACCTACGGCCTGAGCGGCTCCGGCTGGCAGGTGCTGATCCTGGTGGCCCTGCTCGTGCTGCTGGCCGACGGACTGCGCCGGGGCAGCCGGGTCGCCTGGTGGTGGACGGTCGTGGTGGCCTCGCTGTACGCCCTGCTGGGCCTGGTGGTGGCGGTCGTCTTCGCCGTCGGCAAGATCCTCGACCAGCAGGTCACCGTCCAGGGAGCGTCAGTGTTCGTCCCCAACGCGGTCGTGTGGTCGGCGGAACTCCTGATCCTGCTCGCCGGGCGCGACGCGTTCCAGGCCCGCCGCCCCCGCGCCCTCCTCGCCCGCTGGCGTGGCCCGCAGGCGGGCGCCGAACCACCGCAGGACGCCCAGCAACGCGCGGCCGATCTGCTGCTGCGCGAAGGCGGCGGAAACCTCTCCTGGATGACCACCTGGCCGGACAACACCTACTTCTTCGCCGCGTCCCGGGACGGCTACATCGCCTACCGCGAGCACGCCGGGGTCGCGGTGGCGCTCGGCGACCCCGTGGGCGCGGCAGACGGCCGGGCCGGGACGATCCGGCAGTTCGCCGACATGTGCGACCGCGCGGGGCGGGTGCCGTGCCTCTTCTCGGCCACCGCCGCGGCCGCCGAGATCACCGAACGGCAGCTGGGCTGGCGCTCGGTGCAGGTGGCCGAGGACACCATCGTCGACCTGCCGGACCTGGAGTTCCGCGGCAAGGCCTGGCAGGACGTGCGCACGGCGCTGAACCGCGCCAAGAAGGAGGGCGTGGAGTACCGGCTCGGGCCGCTCGCGGAACAACCCCGGGCCCTGCTCACCCAGGTCTGGCAGATCTCCGAGGAGTGGGTCGGCGACAGCGGCCTGCCCGAGATGGGCTTCACCCTGGGCGGCGTCGAGGAGGCGCTGGACCCCAGGATGCGGGTCGGCCTTGCCCTGAACGACGACGGCCGCCTCCAGGGCGTCACCTCCTGGATGCCGGTGTACGCGACAGCAGAGACCTCGGGGGAGAACCCGGGCACGCCGGACGGCCAGCCGCCCTCGGGGTGGACGCTGGACATGATGCGGCGACGCCACGACGGCTTCCGGCCGGTGGTCGAGTTCATGATCGCCTCCAGCTGCCTGGCCCTGCGCGAAGACAGCGCCCAGTTCCTCTCCCTCTCCGGCGCCCCGCTCGCCCGCAATCCCGCGGACGACGGCACGCCCACCGTCCTCCAGCGGATCCTGGACCGGCTCGGCAGCGCCATGGAGCCCTACTACGGGTTCCGCTCGCTGCACGCCTTCAAGGCCAAGTTCCAGCCGCGCTACGAACCGATGTACCTGCTCTACCGCGACGAGGCGGACCTGCCCAGGATCGGCGTCGCACTCCTGCGGTGCTACCTCCCCGACGCCTCGGTGCGGGACCTGTTCACCGCGACCGGTGGGCGGAGCTGAGCGGCGCTGACCGGGCGAGGGACGCGATGACCTGGCAAGCCGTCGGCATCTACGTGATCATCGAGCCGCCGAACCACGGGCTCGGCCTGTGGATGCTCGGCGCGTTCGTGCTGACCTTCCTCGGCACCCGCCTGATCACCCGGATGATCCGCAGCGGCCGCGGGCCGTTCCGCGACGTCGAGGTCGGCGGTACGCACCTGCACCACCAGGTCTACGGGATCCTCGGCATGCTGGTGGCCGGGGCGATCGAGTTCGCCTACCGGCCCGGCAGCCCGGGCGCGCAGATCCTCGCCGTCCTCTTCGGAAGCGGCGCCGCGCTGGCCCTGGACGAGTTCGCGCTGTGGCTGCATCTGGAGGACGTCTACTGGTCCAAAGAGGGCCGCAAGTCCGTCGACGCGGTCTTCCTGGCCGTAGGCGTCGGCCTGCTCCTGGTCGCCGGGTTCAACCCTTTCGCGGACTCCGGAGCGTCCAGCGCCGACCACGCGGCCTTCGCCGCCCTGCTCGCCCTCAACCTCCTGCTGTCGGTGGGGGCGATCCTCAAGGGCAAGACGGCCATGGGCGTGATCGGGCTGCTGATTCCCCTGCTCTCCGCGGTGGCCTTCGTGCGCCTCGCCAAGCCGACCTCCCCCTGGGCGCGCTGGCGCTACCAGCCGGGCTCCCGCAAAGCCGAGCGAGCCCAGCACCGGTATCCGCTGGCCCGCCGAACCCGCATGGACGCGGTCAAGGACTGGATCGCCGGCGCATCCAGCCACTGAAAGCGCCCCGAGCCGTGAACTCCCCGAGGGGGCATCCTCGACCACCTCATCGCGCCGTTCTACATCCGGGCGATCTTCGGCATCGACCCGCCGGCCGTGGGCTACCCCGAACTCCTCGTCGACCGACTGCTCGGCACACAAGGCAGCCCGTGCGCAAGCAGCGCGTCCGGGGCGGAGCAGGAGCGTCAGCGGCTCGCCGACGGCCGCGGACCGGGCCCTGGTCCTCGCGGACCGCGTGGACACGGCACGGCGGGGTAGACGCCGCTCGTCGGCATGGCCGGGACGAGCTCAAGGTGGGCGTCCCGAGTCGCCCAGGGGAGGCGTGGGGAATGGCAAGCCTGTTCAGCACACTGCTGCGCACCCTGGTGCGCGGTACGGCGCTCCTGGCATTCGCAGCTTGTGCGGCCGTCGTCGTCAAACTGACGTTGACTCCGTCACCGGCCTCGGCCGGGATCGCCCACACGAACCTCCATCCGGGCGCGACCATCGGCCTCTATCTCGACCAGCCCTCCGTCCGTGAGGCCCTGCTCCAGATCGGGGGAAACATCGCGGTCGGGATGCCGTTCGGGTTGCTGCTGCCCGTCGTCAGCCGAAGCCTCAGAGGCCCCGTGCGGGTCACCCTGCTCACCGCGGCATTCATCACCGTCATCGAGGGGCTGCAGCACTACTTCGTCGAAGGTCGCAGCTTCGACGTCGACGACATCATCCTGGCCGCCGCCGGGGCACTGGTGGCCTATCTCGTGGCGGGTCGGCCACTGTCCGGGCGGATCCACTCGCTCAGGCGGCCAGGACGAACGGCCGTCAACACCCGTGTGAGTGCCGAGATCCCGCGGCGCAGAGCGCAATCGGCGCTCCCTGCACGTCGGCGATGACCTGCCAACCGTCACGCGCTTGTGGCGGGCGTAGCGAAAGGAGAGGTGAAATGTCAGTTCTGTGGGTCGCGGCCCTGGTCGTCCTGATCGCTGCGGCTGTGCTCTGCGCAGTCGCCGTCGTGGGCGCCGGGCGTCGAACCAGCCGCCTGAAGCAACGCTTCGGGCCTGAATACACCGCGGCCATGACAGCCCACCAGGGCAGCAAGCGGAACACGGAGCGGGCTCTGCTCGAGCGTGAGCGGCGTCTCGACGCCCATCCCGTGCAGCCCCCGGACCCTGCCCGTGCCGAGCAGCTCGCCCGGCAGTGGCACGACCTCCAGGCGCGGTTCGTCGACGATCCGGCGGCGGTGCTCACCGAGGCATCGGCCGAGCTGGAAGCACTGCTGAAGGACATGGGCTTTCCCTCCGATCCCGAGGACCGGCGAACCGTCCTTCGCTTCCACAGCGAAGACGTCCTGCGGTGCTACGAGAAGGCACAGGGAATCGCAGAGCGCGCCGTCGACGGCATGCCGTCGACGGAGGAACTGCGCGAGGGATTCGTCAACGCCAAGAGCGTGTGCGAGTCCCTGATCGGAGCGAACGGCGTGTCCAGCCCCGACGATCAACCGGCCCGGCTGGCGAGTGGGAGGGCCCGATGAACGAGAACCGGAGCCTGCCCGAGCAGGCTGACCAGCCGGCACCGGCAGAGCGACTGGATCAGGCCGCGAGCTTCCAGCCGGAACCTGCGGAGACCCGGAACGGTGACGGGTTCGCGCGCCGAACCACCCGTCCTGAAAGCCCCGAAGGCACCGGGACGAGCGCCGCAAGCCTCGCCGGCCGGGACGTCGACCCGGCACTCGCGCCCGACCCGGCCTACGACGAGTCGCCGAAGCCGCCGGTCTCCGACCGGCCCCTCATCGAGCCCGAGATCGCGCAGCGACTGCGTGACGACTGGCAGCAGGCCCGATATGACTTCGTGGACGACCCCCGCCAGGCAGTCGAGCGCGCCGACGCGGTCGTCGCCCGCGCCGCCGAGCACATCACCGAAGCCCTGCTGGCCCGGAGCGCCGACATCCGGCAGCTCTGGCAGGCCGACGAACCGGGCAGCGCCGCGATGGACACGGGAACCGCCACCGAACAGCTCCGCGTCGCCCTGCAGCGGTACCAGGAAGTGCTGACCCAGTTGACCGACCTCTGAGGCGAGTGACCGGGGCGGGAGCTCGGCTCCCGCCCCGGGCGGCCCCGCTCGTGCAAGGTGTGAAAATCGGGCGCTCCTCGCCACCGTGCCCGCAGAAGAAGCATGCGAGGATCGCTTCGACTGACGCGCGTTTGCCTAGACGTCGAGGAGATCCTCGATCTCCGAGGCCAAGTTGGCCGCCCGATGCGGACCGACCACGACCTGAACCACCGTGCCGGCCTTCATCACTTCCATCGCCCCGGCCGCCTTGAGTGCGGCAACGTCGACGAGGGCTTCGTCCTTCACTTCGACCCTGAGCCTGGTGATGCAGGGCTCGAGCTCCACGAGGTTACCGTGACCGCCGAGCGCCTTCAGGATCGCCGCAGCCCTATCCGCCATGGACTCTCCGTTCCGTGCGCTGGTGGCGCACTGGGTGGTCGCTGGCAGACCAGCCAAGCACCCTCCGCCCTTTCGACGGTCGGGACATGCCGGAGAGGGGAGGCAGAGTTTCGAAGTGTCGCCCGCCCGGACCAACCAGGGCGCCACCCGCATCGCAGGGCACCTGTCCGTCGTGCTGCAGCGGTCGGACACCGGCGGCGCGCATGCTCTCGCTGAGACGGCCGCTCCGCCCCCTCGGGCAAGACAGCTGTACAAGGCACACGACGTCAGGATCCGTCGGTGAGCCGCCAGGACTCGATGTCGCGGTAGCGGATCACTCCCGGGCCGCGGCCGATGTTGCTGCCCACCAGGTGGAGGCGCTCGGCATGCCAGGTGCGGCCGGCGAAACCGGTGAGGCCGGCGGCCGCTGACAGGATGTCGGTCTCCTGACCACGCCGTCCCCGGGCCAGCGTCAGGTGGGGGCGCAGCGGGCGCTCCTGGAAGGGGATGCCGCACTCCCGCACCGACTTCCGGACTTCGTCGGCGAGGGCGTGCAGTCCGTCGAGTTCTCCCTCGATCCCGCTCCACAGCAGCCGTTCGTCGAAGTGGCCGCCGCCTTTCAGGTCCAAGCGGAGGGAAGGGTGATGCGCGGCCAGCCGGGCGAGGGCGGCCCGCAGGAGTGGGACGACCGTGACCGGGTGCTCGCCGAGGAACGCCAGCGTGATGTGCCAGTCCTCGATCCGGTTCCAGCGCAGCTGGGCGTATTTCTCGTACGCGAACTGCAGGGCGTCTGCCAACTCGTCCTTGGCATCGTCGGGCGGCGCCAGCGCGACGAAGAGACGCACGGTCGGGGACTGGTGGGGTTGATCGGTCACGAGGGTTTTCTAGCATCCCTCCCGGGCTGGCCACGCGATGCGCCGGCGGGCCCGGCCCGGGGGCCACCCGCGCTGCAGCCGATGACGCGAGAGACGCCTCCGCAGACCTCCGAGGCCCGGGTGGCCGTTCTGCTTCCCCGGGTCGCGCCGGCGAGCGCGTCGTTGCCCTATGCCTGCGCCGACCCGCCTCACGCCATCCTCACCCCGACCCGCTGCGGCCGTCCGGAGCAGCTTTCTCGCCGGGCTGGTCGAGGGGACCCGGTGAAGGGAAGCAATCCCGTCGTGCTCGTCCTCGCCGTCGTCTTCGCGGTCCTCGGAGCGGCCAGCAACGCCGCAGGCACCGCCTTCCAGCGCAAGGCGGCTGCCACCGTCACGCGTGGCGGCGGTCTCAGGCTGCTGCGGGCCCTGGCACGCCGACCCGCCTGGATCGCAGGCATCGCCGGCGTCATCGGGGCTGCCCTGTTCCAAGCCCTCGCTCTGACGTTCGGCCCACTGGCCCTGGTTCAGCCGCTCTTCATCCTGGAACTGCCCTTCGCCCTTCTGATCGCGGCACCGCTGCTGCACCGACGGCTGCCGGCCGTGGGCTGGTACGGCGTGGCAACGGTCGTGCTCGGCCTCGCCCTGCTGCTGGGCTCCGCCGCGCCGACCGGCAGCACCAGTCAAGCGCCCATGGACCGCTGGATCCCCGCTCTGGCCGTCTGCCTCGGCCTCATCGGGGCCGCGGTCCTGGCGGCGGCGCGCTCCGACTCCTCGCTCTTCCGGGCCACGAGCCTGGGCACCGCCGCTGCCATCGGCAACGCGCTCACCGCGGCCCTGCTCAAATCGGCCACCGGGACCTTCTCCGACCACGGCCTGACGGCCTTCCTCACCACCTGGCAGACCTACGGCTTCGCCCTCACCGGCATCGCCGCCGTCCTGCTGCTGGAGAACGCCCTGCAGGCCGGCTCCCTCGCTGCGTCCCAGCCCGCCCTGACCATCGGTGACGCCACGGTCAGCCTGCTGCTCGGCGTCACCTTGCTGGGTGAGACCATCCGCACGGGCTGGTTCGTGATCCCCGAACTCGCAGGCGTCGCCATGATCGTCGCCGGCGTCCTCACCCTGACGCGCGCCGTGCCGCACATTCGCGCGACGGCCGACTGACCCGCGCCGGCGATCGGCGGGGTCAGTCGGCGGGATCGGCGGGGTCGGTTTCAGGCCTTGGGATCCGTCGAGGCCCCCTCGTCCTCGTCTCCGTCCCTTTTCTTGGCCCTCACGTCCGGCGGGGTCGGCGCCGTGATGTTCCGCTGCTTGGAGGATTCCTCCCGCGTCTCGTCATCGGCCTGCTGGGGCTCGCGTTCTTGCGGGTCGCTCATCAGATCTCCCTCCCCGGGTTGCTTGCCACGTGCCCCGGGGGCTCTCGATGGTTCTGCAGGGGGACGCTCGGCGTCTATCCGCCAGTGCCGCGATCAAACTCAGGCGGCTTCCGCTCGGTGGTCACACCGATCGAAGTGGAGGATCGGGCGCCCGCCGCCACCCTCCATCGCGACCGCCGACGGTTCCGCTGCGCAGACCGGGCACCGCGGGTGCTCGCCTCTGTGCACGGCGCGCACCAGGTCCGCGAACTGGCCTGACTCCACCTTGTGGGGTTCTCGATCGGATTGAGGTTCGGTCATAGGGTCCACGGTGCGGCGGCTGCGCCGTGATCGCATCCTCGGCCACGTCCGCGAGCGCGTGGCCTTCTCGACGTACTCGCCGAGGATGTCCAGACGCCGGGTGCCGAATCTTGACGCTGTCTGGTCATACCGACCCTGGGCCGGTAACGTCGTAGCCTTCGCCCGGCGCAGACCGGTGGAGTCCTCGAAGGCGAACGCCGATGACCGACATGCAGGTGCGACATGCGGAGCTTCGTCTGGACCGGACCCTGGGAGAACTCAGCGACGCTTTCCGCGGGGCGACCGCGCACCCGGAAGAGAGCAACTGCGCGTGCCACTGGGGCGGCGCCGAGGAGCTCGCCCTCCTCAAGACGCCGGACGTGCAGCTCGACCCCGCTCTCCTCCGACGGACGTGCCAGGCCGCGGACTGGAGCGACCACGGCGCGGTCCTTCGACGCATCCTGCCCCAGCTGGCGCGTGCCGTCGTAGAAAGCCCCGGCGAGTCGTTCCCGTACTGGGACGAGATCGGCGTCTTCCTCTCCCGGGGACGCTGGCAGGACTGGCCCCGGGAGCAGGCCGCGGTGGTCCGGGAGTTCCTCCTCGCGTTCTGGGCCCGCAGCCTCGTCACCTCCGACCCTGCCGCTCAGACGCACACGCACACGCACCAGGCCCTCGTCCTGTGCGTCGAGGCGTCCGGCGAGCTGAGCCCCTGGCTCGACATCTGGGAGAGGACGGAGCATGCGACGGCCGACCGGCGGCTCGCGGAGGCCGTCGACGCATGGGACTACGACCTGCTCGTCGACCGGCTCCCGTGGAGCACGTGGCACGACGAGGACGACTTGGTGGCTGTGCTGACCGCTTGGCTCACCCGTCACGCCCCGGCCCGGCTCAGGGCGCACAACGCCTCGGATTCCCTGCTCCAACGTCTGCGGTTGATCGGCCTCACCGGGGATGCTCGATGGGACGATCCGCATTGGCCCCCCTACACCTACTGACCGACGGTCCCCGTCGGCGCCGCTCCGGAGCCGCAGGTCCTGGTGGGACGCGCGGGCCGGCCTCAGCGCGGCGGGGGAGGCGGCGGAAGAGTGGTGACGTCGGGTGCCTGCTGGGGCCAGACGAGCAGGATCGGGCAAGGGGCGTGGTCGACGACGAAGCGGGTGGCGCGGCCGAGGCTGTGCGGTCCGAGGTGGCGCAGGTCGCCGTCGCGGGCCAGGACGAGCAGGTCCGCGCCGTCGGCCGCAGCGACGACCTCACGTTCGGCCCGTCCGGCCCGTGTCTGCCGACTGCACGGGCGGCCGATGCGATCGGCTGCGGCCTGGAAGAGATTGCGTTCGCTGACGGTCGCCGTCTGTTCCGCGGCGTCGCCCGGATCCCTGCCCCAGCCCGTGGCCGGGCGGTGACCGGTGACGGGGTGGGCACGCCCGAGCAGTCCGACGAACGCGCCGTGCGCCACCGCCGACGCCTCGGTGTCGAGAACATGGAGCAGCACGATCTCGGCTTCGGGCGGCGCGTACGCGCGGGCGGCGTCGACGCAGGCGGGCCAGGTTCCCTCGGTGATCCAGACGACGACGGCCACGGCTCTCGCTCACCCTCCGACGATCTGCAGTGATCCCCACAGTGCCACCACGGACAGCGTCAGTGCGGCGGGCACGACGAGCAAGCCCAGCCGGGTGAACTCGCCGAGGTCCACATCGTTGTCGTGTTCGCGGACGATGCGCCGCCACAGGAGCGTCGCGAGGGAGCCTGCGTAGGTGAGGTTGGGGCCGATGTTGACCCCGAGCAGCACGGCCAGGACCGCGCCCGCCCCGGACGGCGCGGCGAGCGGGACCAGGACGAGGGTGGCGGGCAGGTTGTTGATGACGTTGGCCAGGACCGCGGCCAGGGCGGCGACCCCGAGCAGGGCGGGCAGCGTGCTGCCGTGCGGCACCAGGTGCGCGAGGCTGGACGCGAGCCCGTTGTCGACGACGGCGCGCACCACGACACCGAGCGCCAGGACGAACGCCAGGAAGGGCAGTGCGGCGGAGCGGACGATGGCGGCGGGGGTGGTGCGGCGTCGGGTCAGGGCGCGGACGCCGAGGACCGCGGCGCCCGCGAAGGCGGCCCAGGCGGGGTTGACGCCGATCGCGGACGTCACGACGAACCCCACGAGGGTTCCGGCGACGGTCAGCAGGGCGAACAGCGGGAGGTCGGGGGCGGCGGAGTCGGCCGGGGCCTGAGCACCGGCGTCCAGGTCGGCGGCGAAGAACCGGCGCAGCACCAGGTACTCGACGCCGATCGCGACCAGCCAGGGCAGTGTCATCAGGGCGGCGAAGCGGGTGAAGCTGATGCCCGCGGCGGCGAAGGCCAGCAAGTTGGTGAGATTGGAGACCGGCAGCAGCAGTGACGCGGTGTTGGACAGGTGCGTGCAGGCGTACAGGTGCGGCTTGGGCCGGACCCCGAGTCGGGCGGCGGTCGCGAACACCACCGGGGTGAGCAGCACCACGGTCGCGTCCAGGCTCAGCACCGCCGTGATCACCGAAGCGAGCGCGAAGACCTGGACCAGCAGGCGTCTGGGCCGTCCGGTCGCGCTGCGGGCCATCCACGCGCCGCAGGCCCGGAACAGGCCCTCGTCGGCGCAGAGCTGAGCCAGCACCAGCACTGCGGCGAGGAACCCGATCACCGGACCGAGCCGCCCCGCCTCCGCCGCCGCGTGGGGCAGGGAGATCGCGCCCGCACCGACCACGACGGCGGCCGCCGGAACGGCGACCACCGCCTCGGGCCAGCCCCACGGACGCACCACCGCGCAGACCAGCACCGCCGCGAGCAGGACGACGGAGAGCAACTCCGCGGACGGCGTGTTCAGGGTCTGCTCCTCGGCTGGTCAACAGTTCAGGATGAACCACATCCAACCAGACCAGAGCGGGGCCCTCTCCGCCGCACGCCGTGGTCGACCCTCAGCGGGTCGGAGTGAAGCCTCCCCAGACCGCGACGGGGGACGCGCCCGAGGTCCGCGCGTCGACCCGGTAGCTGTCGCCGCTCGCGTCGCGCACGCCGGTGGCGTGTTCTGCCGTGCGGACCCGGTCCCAGCGCTGCCGCATGCTGATCAGGGCGTCGGCGGCCAGGCCGTCGGCCGCGTCCGCCTCACCCGTCAGGAGGTGGGCGAAGCGGGCCAGTTCGGCGTAGTGGCGTTCGAAGAGTCGTGGAACTCCGCGGACGCGTCGTCGGGGAGCATCTCCCTCGGTCGCCCGTTCTTGCCATGTGCGCGTTAACAAACCGCAGGAGGGTAACAGTGCAGGTCGGCGGCATGGTCAATGCCGAGTGAACTGGAGTCCGGTCGGCTGGGCGACGTCCGGTCGCAGCGCGATCCCGTCGACGACGAGTCGCTGCCCGTAGATGTCGGTGATCCTGATCGCCCCACCGCACCCGGTGCCGTCGGCGGAGAGGAAGTAGTCGTAGTCGGTCCGCGGCAGGCTCTGCCAGCCGCTCGCGGTGCGGACTTCGAGCAGCGCCACGGGGTTGCGGTGGCCGATCACCTGGATGCCGCACCACCAGCGGGAGGAGCCGGTCTTGTAGCGCAGCGAGATCGTGCCCGGCGAGGCGGGGCTCACCAGCGTCCAGGTGATCGGGAGCCGGCCGACGGAGAGGGCGGCGAGCCGGGCGAAGGCCTGTCGGCTCAGGTCGAGTTGGCCCGGAGCGCAGGGCAGCGGGCACTCGTTGACGATCCGCACCGTGAGCGCGGCCCCGTTGGCGGCGCGGACCAGGACGTACGCGCCGCAGGCCTTGGCCGTCTCGTAGTCGGTGTAGTTCATCGCCGCGATCATGAGATCGTTCGACGGCCCGAACAGGCACGACCCGTTGCCGTCCGCTGCCGCGTAGGCGGTGGCGACCCCGTGGTACGTGAGCGAGGGCTTGATCCGTCCGGCCAGCGGCGCCACGCCGGACCCCGGCTGGGCGGCAGGTGTGGGGGCCGACGCCGACGGCGTGGGCCGATCCGAGCGGGACCCGTGGGCCGTCGCCGTCGTGGCACGGGCTCGCCCGGAGACGGACGGTGATCCGGATCCGGGCGAGCTGCCCGCCTGGGCGGCTGCGACCGCATGTCCGTTGCCGGACCCGCTGCCGGGCAGGAACGCGACCACCAGACAGGCCAGGACCGCGACGGCGAGCAGCGCCGGCGTCATGCCCGTGAGCAGCCCGCGGCTCTGCCGGCGCCTGCGCCGCGCCTGTGACGCGGCGCGCTTCGTTGCCCTCATGTGTGTCCGTTCGCTCGGTCGAGTCGGTCCTCCACGACTCGGTTGCCGCCGCGAGCGAAAAGGTTGCCGGCCCGCGCGAGGATGCGTCAGCCGGTTCGGCGGCGGCTGTCCGGCCGCTGAACGCATCTCTTGTCGAGCCGGAGACCGGCGTGGCCCTCGCGGTCCGGGGCCTGTAGCTGCTCTGGACCGCGGGGGCGTTGCCGGGGTTGGGGGGTGGGTCAGCCGAGGGTCCAGTGCTGGTTGCTCTGGCCGCTGCACGTCCACAGCTGGACCAGGGCGCCGTCGGCGGTCGAGGCACCGGTCACGTCCAGGCACAGCCCGGACTGGACCCCGGTCACCGAACCGTCACCGTTGAGCCGCCACTGCTGGTTGGCCTGGCCGTTGCACGGCCACTGC
>NZ_BBPO01000034.1:48858-51528 GCF_000787815.1 Streptacidiphilus neutrinimicus | reverse complement strand
GACACTTGCCCGCACCCACCGCACGCAACTCACCCGACGTCGCCCCGGTGGTGCTGGTGCTGTAGCCGGCGGCGGTGATGTTGGCCTGCACGGCGTTCTCGGTGGCGTCGCTCGGGTAGCCGGAGGTCATGACGCCCTCGTAGAAGGTGCCGGTGGCGCCCTTGCTGTTGTCGCCGCCGATGCCGAGGATGATGGCGCCCTCCTTGTGCATCGGGTTGTAGCCGGACACGTTGGGGCGCGGGCCGCTGTAGTCGGTGGCGAGGCCGCCGGACTGGGCGTTGCCGGAGCGGATCGCCCACTGGTTCGGCTCGCCCTTGACCATCGCGGTCACGAAGCGGTCGTTGATGCTGGGGTCGTTCGCGTTGTAGCCGGCGTTGACGCCGGAGAACAGGCCGTTCTCCTGGTCGGCCATGACCCACGGGCCGTTGCCGCTGCCGTAGCCCCAGACCTTGATGTTGCCGAAGTAGACCGCCTCCATGGTGCCGTTGCCGTCGTCGTGGTTGGTGGTCTCGGCGTTGCCGTAGTCGAAGCAGCAACCGCCGTTGTAGTGGCTGCCGTCGAAGATCGCGTACATGCCCTCGGGCTGGTCGCCGGTGGCGATGCCGTTGGTGGTGTCGTCGCGGTAGCCGGTGCCGGGGGCGACGTAGACGCCGTAGGCCTCGTGGCCGCCGACCGTCACCGGCGCCGCGGTGGCGTCTGCCAGGTTGTCCGGTCCGCCGGCCGCCCCGCCGGCCGGGGCGTCGGTGAGGTTGTTGCCCTTGCCGGACTGGTCGTAGATGACGGTGACGACGCAGCTGGTCCCAGCGCAGAACGAGTCCTGTGCGGCGGCGTCGGCGTAGCCGCCGGCGCTCAGCAGCCCGATGTCCTTGGTCGCCCCGTCCGAGGCACGCCTGACCTGGTACAGGGGGCCGTTGTACGCCGCGTACAGGGCGCGGGTGGTGCTGTGGGCGGCGACGCACGGGGTGCCGCCGGCGGCGTACAGGTCGCAGGGGCCCTGGCCGGCCGCCTGGGCCGGGCCGCTGGTGGCGCCGGTCGTGACGAGTGCTCCGAGCACGAGGGCCGCGGCGGCCCCGGCGCGGGCGAATCCACGCGTGCGGGGTGGCCGCCGGAGGCGGAATTTGATCACGAGAAATACTCCCTCAGTAGCGCACATGGGTGGGTGTTAGCGCTAACAATCACGCCCGCCCTGGGCTGCCGGGCCGCAGGGTGGGTGGGTTGCTCTGGGGGAGACGGTGCAGTGGGATCAGGCGCCCTGTCAAGTACATGCACACGCAAAGCCGTTGGGCGGCTCTGAAATCCGGGTCGGAGATTCCGAAACCTGAACGAAACTTTCCAACGGCTCTTGACGGTGCGTGGCAGCTCCGGGTTACTTGGCGGCGGAGCATCCCACCGAGCGTGCCGTTGCCGGACGGGCGCCGGATTGCCGATCGCTCCGGTTTCCCCGATCGACGGCCAACGTCGTCGTCGCTCTCTCGCGCTGCCTGTGCTTTCGCGCCGCCTGGGCGCGGAGCGCCGCGCGCATGCGCGCCCCACCCAGCTACAGGAGGTCATCCATGCTCATCGGCAGGATCCGCAGCGGATCGCACCGGGCGTGGACCGTCACGGTCACTTCGGCGCTGGCGGTGGTGCTCGGCACGCTTGCCGCGGCGAGCCCGGCGGCTGCGTCAGGCAGCACGCTGAAGGCGGCCGCGGAGGCGGGAGGCCGGTACTTCGGCACCGCCCTGACCGACGCCGACCTCGGCGTCGGCGGCGAAACCGCCATCGCCGAGGCGCAGTTCGACATGCTGACCCCGGGCAACGAAATGAAGTGGGACACCACCGAGCCGTCCGACGGCTCGTACAACTTCGGCCCCGGTGACCAGCTCGTGCAGTACGCGCAGGCCAACGGCATGCGGGTGCGCGGCCACAACCTGGTCTGGCACAGCCAGCTGCCCGGCTGGGTCAGCGCCCTGCCGCTCAACCGGGTGCAATCCGTCATGGAAGCGCACATCACCACCGAGGCCACCCACTACAAGGGAAAGGTCTACTCCTGGGACGTGGTCAACGAGCCGTTCAACGACGACGGTTCGCTGCGCCAGGACGTCTTCTACAACGCCATGGGCAGTGGCTACATCGCCGACGCGCTGCGCACCGCCCACGCCGCCGATCCCGCCGCCAAGCTCTACCTCAACGACTACAACATCGAGGGTGAGAACGCGAAGAGCAACGCCCTCTACAGCCTGGCGCGGTCGTTGCTCGCCCAGGGGGTGCCGCTCAGCGGCATCGGCTTCGAAAGTCACTTCGTCGTCGGTCAGATCCCCTCCGACATGCAGGCGAACCTCCAGCGGTTCGCGGACCTCGGGCTGGACGTGGCCGTCACCGAGCTGGACGACCGGATCCAGCTGCCCGCCTCCAGCAGCGCCCTCCAGCAGCAGGCCACCGACGTCGGCGCGGTGGTCCACGACTGCCTGGCCGTCTCCCGCTGCGTCGGCGTGAGCCAGTGGGGTGTGGACGACGCCCACTCCTGGATCCCCGGCACCTTCCCCGGCTACGGCGCAGCCACCATGTACGACGACAACGACCAGCCGAAGCCGGCCTACGCCGCGGCGCTCGCCGCTCTCGGCGGCGGCTCGGGGAGCGGCGGCGGGAGCGTGTCGGGTGAGTTGCGTGCGGTGGGTGCGGGCAAGTGCC
>NZ_BBPO01000034.1:43139-48414 GCF_000787815.1 Streptacidiphilus neutrinimicus | reverse complement strand
CCAGTGGCCGTGCAACGGCCAGGCCAACCAGCAGTGGCGGCTCAACGGTGACGGTTCGGTGACCGGGGTCCAGTCCGGGCTGTGCCTGGACGTCACCGGTGCCTCGACCGCCGACGGCGCCCTGGTCCAGCTGTGGACGTGCAGCGGCCAGAGCAACCAGCACTGGACCCTCGGCTGACCTACCCCCCCAACCCCGGCAACGCCCCCGCGCAGCGGGCGCCGGAGCCGGAGCGACGGGACCGTGAAAGCTACACGGGCCGAATCCCCTCCATCACCGCAGGTGAGCCCACCAGAGGGCACCCTCGCCAGGCGGCACCGTTGACGCCCTGCCGGGCCCCGGCCCACCGTCGGGGCACCGCCGGCGGTCCGGACTCCTCTTCGCCCGCGACGCTCCGGCGTCACCCACCCGTCTGGAGAGACAAGTCATGCCCATGCGATCCCGAGCGCGCAGGTTACGCCTGCCTGCCGCCCTGGCCACGGCCGCCCTTGTGGCCGCCGCTCCGCTGTGGAGCTCCGCGCCGAGCGCCGGCGCGGTCACCTTCGCCGCCACCGCTGCCACGGTGAGGGTCAACGCCGCACAGTCCGTGGCCACCGTGCCCGCCACCGCCATCGGCACCAACGCCTCGGTCTACGACAGCAAGCTGAGCGACGCCGCTGTCCCGGGGCTGCTGAAGCAGGCCGGCGTCGGCCTGGTGCGCTTCCCCGGCGGCAGCTCGTCCGACAGCTACGACTGGAAGACCAACAGCGACCTCGCCAACGGACCGCAGGCGGTGGACTTCGACCAGTACGCCACCATGCTCCAGCAGTCCGGCGCCCAGGGCATGGTGACGGTGAACTACGGCAGCGGCGACGTCATAGGCGCCGCCGAGAGCCCGGCCGAGACCGGCGCGCAGCTGGCGGCCGACTGGGTGCGGTACGCCAACGTCACGCACGACTACCACATCAAGTACTGGGAGATCGGCAACGAGGTCTACGGCAACGGCACGTACGGCGCCGACTGGGAGACCGACAAGCACTGCTCCACCGGCACGAACCCGACCGACTGCGGGCCCGCGGTCTACGCGCAGAACGTCAAGGCCTACATCGCGGCGATGAAAGCCGTGGATCCGACCATCCAGGTCGGCGTGGTGCTGACCGCGCCCGGCAACTGGCCGGACGGCTCCACCTCGGCGGGCAGCCCGCAGCCGTGGAACCAGACCGTGATGACGGCGCTGGCCGGCCAGATCGGATTCGCGGACGTGCACTGGTACCCGCAGAACCCGAGCAGCGTCACCCCGCCCGGCCCGACCGACGCCGGCCTGCTCGCCGACGCGGCCCAGATCCCCACGATGCTCGGCACCTTGCGCTCCCAGCTCGGCCAGTACGCGGGCAGCAGCTCGGTACCGATCATGGTGACCGAGACCAATTCGGTCTCGTCCAACCCCGGCAAGCAGACCGTCGGTCTGGTCAACGCGCTGTTCCTGCCGCAGGACTACCTCGGCTGGCTCGCAGGCGGCGTCGCGGGCGTGGACTGGTGGCAGATCCACAACGGCATCGTGACCACCGGAGACAACGGCTCCTCGCTCTACGGCTCGGCCGGCTACGGCGACTACGGCATGCTCGCCGACGGGAGCTGTGGCACCGTCAGCGGCACTCAACTGTGCGAGCCCTCCGCCGACACGCCGTTTCCCGCCTACAACGGGCTGACGCTGCTCAGCCGGTTCGTCCACCCGGGCGACACCCTGGTCTACGCCGGTTCGAGCCAGTCCCTGCTGCACGCCTACTCGGTGAAGGTCGCCGACGGCTCGCTGCGCGTCCTGCTGGTGAACGACGACCCGGCCAACGGCTACCAGGTGAGCCTGAACTACGCGGGATTCACCCCCGCTTCGGGGACGCCGACGGTGACCACGATGGCAGGGGCCGCGGCGGCGCTGACCACCGCCAGCGCCGGCACCGCCGGATCGCAGACCGTCGCGCCGTACAGTGCGGTGCTCCTCACCCTGCAACCGGGCAGCGCGACCGCCCCGCCGACCACCCCCGGCACGCCGGCCGCCTCGGCCGTCACCAGCACCTCGGTCAACCTGAGCTGGACCCCGTCGACCAGCTCCACCGGCTTGGCGGGCTACGACGTGGTGCAGGTGGCCGGCAGCGCCGAGACCGTCGTGGCCTCCCCGACCAGCCCGAGCGCGACGGTGAGCGGCCTCCAGCCAGGCACCGGCTACACCTTCGCCGTCTACGCCAGGGACACGGCCGGCGACCGCTCGTCCCGCTCCGGCACCGTCACGGTGACCACGGCGGCCGCGACGGGCGGCGGCTGCAGGGTCGGCTACACGGTGAACGACTGGGGCAGCGGTTTCACCGCCGCCCTGGTCCTCACCAACACCGGCAGCACGCCGGTCAACGGCTGGACGCTCTCCTTCCGCTGGCCCGGCAACCAGCAACTGAGCAACGGCTGGAACGCCACCTGGACCCAGTCGGGCAGCACGGTGACGGCGACCAGCCTCTCCTACAACGGCGCCCTCGCACCGGGTGCGAGCACCACCGTCGGGTTCAACGCGGCGTACTCGGGCGGCAACCAGGCCCCCAGCGGCTTCACGCTCAACGGCGCGGCCTGCGGCTGACCCGCCCCGGGCCTCACCGGAGCGCGGAGCGCGAGCGCCGACCACGAGACCTGCGGCGGCTCGACGGTGAGAACCCGTAGGCGGTGCTTTCCGCGCTGTGGTTCGTGGTGAGGTCACCCGGCGCTGCTCGGCCAGGGTGTCCTCCGGGCAGAGGTCCGGGTCGGCGAGGGCGATCGCCTCGGCGACCCGGAACAGCCAGAGGGACCGCACAACGACCGTGACCTGCGCGGCTTTCGACAGGTCACGGTCGACCAGGCAGGCCGCGGCCCGGGCGTCGTCGACGCGGACGGTCATCCGGCGGGTCCTCCCGGGCAGCCGGGTGACCTGGACACGGCACGCAGAGGCCGCGGGGCCGACGCGGACTCCAGCCCAGCCCGGTGCGCCACGGGGCCGTGTGTCAACGGACACGCCCAAATCCCTCTCGGCGGACATTTTGGTTCTTTCCTGGCGGACAGCTGATCTCCCTGCGCTGTGTGATTAGTTGTCACCTGTCCGGGTAAACCGTGCTTCGAAATCCCGTTGCCGGCCGAAGCGGCCGCATACGATCCTCCTGGCATGGACCTTCCACAGCCGGTGATCGAACTGGACGACCTGACACTGCGCCGGCTGTCCCGATGGGAACCCGTCCTGTCCAGGGGAGGCGTTTCGACGGCGGTCAGGAGATGCGCGCGACGCGGCAGCCGGCTGGCGAGCCAGGGCGGCGTACGAGCGCCTGCGGGGCCCCTTCTGCGCGGTACTGGACTTGGAGGAGACCCATGGCGTCGTCTGTCGCACCTCCGCCCGGCGGCCACATGGTCACTGCCGAGCAGATCGCGGCGTGGATGCCCCAGGCGGAACGGGACCTGCAGGCCCTGGTCGCACTGCCCTCAGTCGCCGATCCCCAGCTCTACGACCTCGGGCCCTGCAGCGAGGCCTCCCGGTTCACTGCTCGGGCGCTCCGGTCCGCGGGACTGATGGACGTCCGGGTGGTCGATGTTGGCGACGCCGCCCCCACGGTGGTGGGCCGCAGTCCTGCCCCTCCTGGAGCCCCGACCGTGTTGCTCTACGCGCACTACGACGTGCAGCCGCCGGGTGACCTGGACGAATGGCGGTCTCCGCCCTTCGAACTGAGCGCCCGGGGAGGGCGCTGGTACGGGCGCGGGGCAGCGGACTGCAAGGGCAACGTCGTCGCCCACCTGACCGCGCTGCGTACCCTCGGCGAGCGGCTGCCAGTCGGGGTGACGGTGCTGATCGAGGGCGCTGAGGAGCAGAGTTCACACGGCCTGACGCGTTACGTGACCCAGCACCCGAGCGAGCTCCACGCCGATGCCGTGATCATCGGCGACAGCGGGGGAGCGGCGGAGGGGATCCCCGCCCTGACCGTCGCCCTGCGCGGAGTCGTGAACCTCGTCGTCTCCGTGACGACCATGCGAGCCGCCGTGCACAGCGGCATGTTCGGCGGACCCGCCCCGGACGCGCTCGCCGCCCTGATCCGCATCCTCGACTCCCTCTACGACGCCCGGGGGAACACCGTCATCGAGGGAGTGCCGCCCTCGGATGCCTGGCACGGCGCGCCTTACCCCGATGCGGCCTTCCGCCGTGAGGTGGGCTTGGCGGAGGGTGTCCAGCTGATGGGAACCGGAAGCGTCGCCGAGCGGTTGTGGGCTCGGCCCGCGGTGACGGTGCTGGGCATCGACTGCCCGCGGGTCGTCGGATCGTCGATGAGCGTGTCCGCGCGCGCCCGCGCCCGCGTGAGTCTTCGCATTCCTCCCGGCGTCGATACCCAGTCCGCCGCCGTGGCCCTCACCGCGCACCTCCAGGCGCGCGCCCCCTGGCATGCGCAGGTCAGCACGCAGCTCGCAGGCGCGGTGGCTCCCGTGCAGACGCCGTTGAGCGGCACCGCGCACGTCACCGCTGGCGACGCCCTGGCCCTCGCCTACGGCCGCCCACCGGTGTTGCGCGGGGACGGCAGGTCTGTGCCGGTGTGCGCGGCCCTGGCCGAGACCCTTCCTTCGAGCGAGATGGTGGTCCTCGGTGTCGAGGAGCCCGCGTGCCGCGTCCACGCACCGAACGAGAGCGTCGCCCCGGCCGAGATCGCCAGGATCGCCCTGTCCGAGGCGCTCTTCCTGCAGACCTACGCTCAGCGCGAAGGGAACTGCGGCCGGACGCCGTGACGGGTGCGCTCCCGGGCCCGGGGATTGCGCGCAACTCGTCGCGGACCCGTTGCCCCGCCCGCGCGGGCACGGCCAGCTCCGTGCACCTCGGCGCCCCGGTCCTGGGCTCCCTGGCAGGGCGGATGCTCGGGTCTCCGCGCCGCCTTCGGGTGGCTCGCCTCAGCCGTGCTGCGCGTCGGTGACCAGGGCCAGGCCCGACGTCGTCGGCGACGACCGCCTGGTTGGTCGGCGGGCGGCGGGTGAGCGCTGGCCCCCGTTCGCGGGGGAGGCCGGCGTGCGCGGTCAGCGGCTGATGTGGATGGCGCAGATGTCGTCGGAGCGGGTCTGCGGGTCGACCAGGGCGTCCAGGAGTTCGTCGAGGAAGGAGGCCGCTTCCACGCAGGCCGGCACGGTGCGGGCCAGCCGGTCCAGACCCTCGTCGATGAGCTCGTTCGCGTGCTCGATCAAGCCGTCGGTGTAGAGCAGGAGGTGGTCGCCGGGCAGCAGTTGCAGAGTGGAGGCTCGATAGTGGGGCGTGGCGGT
>NZ_BBPO01000034.1:22634-42856 GCF_000787815.1 Streptacidiphilus neutrinimicus | reverse complement strand
GTTGCAGAGTGGAGGCTCGATAGTGGGGCGTGGCGGTGGCGCCGAGCAGGATGCCGGCCGGGGTCGGCAGGAAGCGCGCCTCGCCCTGGCGCAGGAGCAGGGGTGGCAGGTGGCCGGCGTGGACCCAGGTCAGCGCGGAGGTGGCGGGCTGGTAGACGGCCATGATCATGGTGGCGGTGGTGTGGGGGCGTTCGGGGTTGTGCAGCAGCAGGGTGTTCAGGCGCTGCAGGATCGTGGGCAGGGGTGTGCCGGTGATGGCCATGCCCTTGGCGGTGAAACGGAGCAGGGCCATGGTGGCGACGGCGTCCAGTCCGTGCCCTGCCACATCGCCGACGACGAGCAGTGCGCTGCCGTCCGGGAGTTCGATCGCGCTGTACCAGTCGCCGCCGAGGTTGAGGCCTTCCTGGAGGGGCCGGTAGGCGACGTCGACATTGAGGCCGGCCAGGTGCAGCACCTGCTGCGGCAGCGGCAGCAGGCTGTCCTGGAGACGGGCGGCGAGGTCGCGTTCGGCGGTCAGGAGACTGTGCTGGACGAGCGCGCTCTGGCGGTGGTCCAGCAGTTGTTGCTCGGCATCCTTGGCAGCGGTCAGGTCCTGAAAGAAACCGTGGACCTCGACCGGATGACCGTTCACGTCCGCCTCGGCTTCGGCGACGATCCGAACGTGCCGGATCCGGCCGTCGTCGGTACTGATGCGGAAGGCATGGTCGATGGACGCACCGTCGCCCAGGAGACGCTGCACGGCCGCGCCGAGCGCGGGCAGGTCCTCGGCGGGGACGTGGGAGGGCATTTCCTCCAGCGTCATCGGGCCCCGGGCCGGGTCCCGGTCGAAGATCGTATAGACCTCCTCGGACCACGCGATCACGTTGCGGACCAGATCCCAGTCGGCCCACCCCATTCCCGCCAGGCGTTGCATGGCCCCGAGCCGGCGCTGCTCACGTTCGCTGGCGTCCAGCCGGGTCCAGGACACGATCAGGCCGCCTTGGCAGGGTGTGGCCCGTACGCTGTAGCGGGACAGGCGCGGGATGCCGGCCGCGACCTCCTCGTACTCCAGCTCTCCCTCGTACGGGTCCCCGCTTGCCAACGCCTTCAGGTAGCCGTGCCACAACTCGGTGTCGGCGGCCGCGGGATACGTCTGAAGGACGCCGAGCCCCACCAGTTCGCTGCCGCGGCGTCCGCCGATGTCGACCGCGTCGGGCGAGGCGGCGGCGAATCGCAGGTCCACCACCTCGCCTTTGGGCCCCAGCACCGGCTGGAGGAAGACCACTGAGCCGGCGATACCGGCCAGGACCTCCTGGATGACGGGGGTGGGTGAGGCGTCCGTGCTGTCCTGGCTTGTCGGTTGCCGACGAGCCAGGTACCGCTGCGAGTCGAAGAAGCCGCCAGCCGCTGTGCCACCGTCTGCCGCCGACGCTTGCGTCTCCTTGTGGTCCCTCATGCATCGAGCATGTCACGTCCGCGCAGCAGCTCTCGGGCTGGGCACCGGACAGGACCTGAAAGAAAGGTGGAGATCGCGGGTGCATGGTTCGCAGCGGCGTCAGGGCCGGAAGAGGATCTTTCGGCGCCGTCCTGCTTCTTCTGGAACATCTTGTAGGCGTCAGGCGCCTGCTCCAGGGGGAGGTGGTGGGTCGCGAAAGAGTCGACGCCGAGCGGGTCGTCGTCGGTGAGGAGCGGCAGGATCTGGTCGATCCAACGGTGCACGTTGGCCTGGCCCATGCGCATCTGGATCTGCTTGTCGAACAGGGTCAGCATGGGCAGCGGGTCGGTCATTCCGCCGTAGACACCGGCCAGGGAGATCGTTCCGCCGCGCCGAATTATCTGGATCGCGAGGTTGAGGGCGGCGAGCCGGTCGACGCCGACGCGTTCCATCATCTTCGCCGCCAGAGGGCCAGGGACCAAGGCTGTGGCTTCCTGGGCGAACTTCGCCCCGGGGGCGCCGTGGGCTTCCATGCCGACGGCGTCGATGACCGCGTCCGGTCCGCGTCCTCCGGTCAGATCCCGCACCGCCTCGATCAGTCCGCTGCTGTTGTGCTCGTTCAGGTCCAGTACGGTGACACCACGTTCGCGGGCCCGCTGTAGCCGTTCGGGGACCATATCGACGCCGATGACGGACTCGGCTCCGTGGTGGCGGGCTATGCGGGCGCACATGTCCCCGATCGGCCCCAGCCCCAGAACGACAACGCTGCCACCGGCAGGGATGGCAGCGTAGTCGACGGCCTGCCAGGCGGTGGGCAGTACGTCGGAAAGGAATACGAACCGATCGTCCGCCGGGCCGTCGGGCACCTTCACGGGAAGAGTGTTGCCGAACGGAACATGCAGGAACTCGGCCTGCCCTCCAGGGACCTGCCCGTAGAGCTTGGTATAGCCGAACAGTGCGGCGCCGCTGCCGTACTCGTGCACCTGGGTGGTCTCGCACTGCGAGTGGAGCCCTTGCCCGCACATGAAGCACGTCCCGCAGGACACGTTGAACGGCACCACGACCCGGTCCCCCACGCTCAAGGAGGTGACCTCGGGGCCGGCCTCGACGATGGTGCCCATGGGCTCATGCCCGAGGACGTCGCCGGGTGCCAGGAACGGACCCAGCACTTCGAAGAGGTGCAGATCGGAACCGCACAAGCCGGTGCTGGTGATTCCCACGATCACGTCGGTCGGCTCCTTGATCCCCGGGTCGGGGACTGTTTCGACCCGTACGTCCCGGCGGCCCTGCCACGTCAATGCCCTCATGCCGATCCACTCCCTCGTGCCGCTTGGCCGACCTCGTGCTGCTCGGCGTTTCTCCGCATCCGATCAAGGGAAACCAGACCCCCGCCGGCGCGTCCCCGGGCATGAGCACGGCAGCGGGTCCTCGACGGCCGCCCGCCCCTCGGCGGTCAGCCCGCGAGTCGGTTCCCGCGCGTCTGGTCGTAGTAGTCGCTGACCTCGGTGCGATAGTCCTCGTACGCCTGCCCCTGAGCACCCCGGTACTCCGGTGCTTGCTTGATCTGCGCCTTGCTGCCGGCCAGTTCGACGTGCTTGCGCTCCTGATCCACCCGAGAGACCAGTCCGGCGGGCACGGCCAGGAGCCTGCCGAAGAACCACGGCCCGGTGTTCACGATCACAAATCCCGCCTGGCTGCCCTCGGTGCGCAGCACCCGGCCCAGGCGCCCGTCCTGCGCATGGACCGTGTAGCTGGTCAGGCTCCCCAGGCCAGGGAGCCCCTCGATCGCGGGCCGCCAAAGCGCGTCTGCGGAAGTCGCCTGCGTCACTTCACCCTCCTCATGGGTCGTCGGCACAGCGCCTTCCCCGGACGGGTGTGCCCACACGTGGTCGCCGTGCTGGACAGCACGGCGACGGGCGCCGCCCGGACCACGTGCACGCGACGGAGGGTTCTCGGCGCGCAACGCGGCAGCGGCCCGTCGCGACCTCCTGGGACTGTCGGGTGGGCGCCCCGGGGTGGAGTCCGGGGTGCCGGACCAGTGCACGGCACCCCCGTCGGCGCGTCCGCGCCGGTCACCCCCGCTTCCTGCCGTGCTGCTTCGCGCGGCACCACCGCGCACGCCTCCTCAACCCTCGGCGCAACGGAGGCGCGGCCGCATGAAAGGATTCACCCCGATCCTGCGCGACCCTCACGCGGGCGAAGAAACACCCAGATGAGGCCCCATCAGGAAGAGGGTCTGCCCCGGCCCGGGCTCGTCTACCCCGAGACCGAGCGGACCCGTAATCAGGTCCGATCGACGCACCGGACAGGCAGGCGTCAGGTGTGGATGTAGCCGTTGACGCCGTCGTGGTGGTCGGGGGCTTCGTCGTCGAACCAGTGGCCGCCCTCGGCGAGGTAGCGGAAGGCGGTCACCTGGCCCTTGGGCAGCACCGCGCTGGCGACGAGGGAGCCGTCCTCGCGCGCTGCGAGGGTGTGGGCGCCGGGCGTCCAGTCATTGAAGTCGCCCACGACGCTGACGGCGCGGTCGTGGTCGTGTTCGGGCAGGACAAATGTGATCTTTGTTCCCTGCTTGGTGGCGCTGCGCTCCAGCACGGTGACGCTCCTGCTGCTTCGATGGGGCCGGAGCCCTGAGTCTGGCCCTCCCACGCCGGGCAGCCGGCTCGTGGGACTGCGGCGCGCCGGTGCCGGACACTCTTGTGGCGTATCGCCGTCCTGGGGCGGTGAACGATGGCGGGGGGCACCCCCGGTTCTCAGGCCGTGAACGATAGCGGGGGTGACCCACCAGGTGGGGTGAGGGTGATCAGAGGGTCTGCGGCCGGGACCAGCACGTCGAGGTCCTTCAGGTGCGGGGCCGGATCGCGCTGGTGCGGGTTGCGCAGGTCGTGGACCGTGTAGACGATCGGCTTGCCCCAGCGCTCCAACTCGGCAACGAGTTCTGCCAGCGCATCAGGTGACTGGGCGTCGAAGCCGAAGTGGAGAGGGAAGACGTCGAACTCGCCGTGGTGGGTGCCGACCCAGCGCGGGTCGAGCATCACCGGAGGCCACCACTGCGGCGAGGTGCTCGGGGCGCCGGTCGGATGTGGATCGGCCAAACGGATCGCCCCGCGGTTGGCGCGTGTCCGCTGCTGGAGCCGACGGACGTACACGTGACCCGCCGGGACCGAGGCTACGCGAATCCGACGCTCGGCTTTCGGCGCGGCAAGGCTCACCCTGGACCTCATGGCCGTTCCTTTCCCACCTGACGATCTGCGGGAGCCATGAGCACCGCCCGGCTCGCCAACGCTCTCGGCAGTCGCTCGAGTGCACTGCTCACAATCACGTGTGTCAGCGGATACCCGCAGCCACCAGGACAAACGCTGGATGCGCGTCGCGGCTCGACAAGGGCTCGCAAGAGCCCCGGGGAGGGGTGCGCCGTGTCCGCGTCGGTGCACTGTTGTTGTATCGATCTTGCCGGGCGTGAGTTCGAGCGGCATTGCCCTGGCGCGTGATCTTTGGAGCGTCGGGTGAACAACCGCCAGATTCCCTCGTTAAGTGCTGAGGCGGGGGCGGGTGTCGAGTTCGGTGACGCGCTCCTGGAGGTCTCTCAGGGCTGCTTGGGCGAGGGGCGGGAAAGCTTCGTCGTCCTCGGCCTTCATCCAGCGCTCGACGGCGGTGGCGAAGGCGAGCAATGCCATTTGCGCTGCCAGTCGGGCGGTCAGGTCGTCCGTGCCCCGCTCGCGCAGGGCAGCGCTGAGTGCGGCGGCAATCCGGGCGTGCTTGAGCAGTCCGCGCTCCTGCAGTTCGCTGCTGGCTGCGACCACCCGCATGCGCTGGGCGGCCATGGCCCGTCGCTGCGGGGTCATGGCGACGTCGGTGGCGGCGAACGCCGCTTGCAGGCATTGGGCGGGGGTCGCGTCCGCAGCGGCAGCGCGGACGCCTTCGGCGAACAGGCCGGCCAGCACGTCCTCGCCGCCGAACAGGACCTCGCGCTTGTCGGCGAAGTGGCGGAAGAAGGTGGCGCGGTTCAAGCCTGCACGATCGGCGATATGGGCAACGGTCGTCTCCTCGAAGCCGTTCTCCACGAAGAGGTCCAACGCCGCGGTCTCCAGGCGCTCGCGCGCGTCAGGTGCCCATCTGCTCACCGACGAAGTCTATGCGAAGCGATCGGGTCGCATCATCCGACGAGCGATGCGACGCAGTCGCATCCCTGGAGTACTGTTGATGCAACTGGGTCGCATCGGCTCCTGGCTTCGGCAGCCGAGCAGTGCGTCCTTCCTTTGGCGTCATCAAGGAGTCTCGCTATGCGCATCTTCGTCACCGGTGCTTCCGGCTGGATCGGCTCAGCCGTCGTTCCCGAACTCGTCAACGACGGCCACCAGGTCCTCGGGCTCGCCCGCTCGGACGCCGCCGCCCGGTCAGTGACCGCCATGGGCGCCCAGGTGCTGCGTGGCGACCTCAACGACACCGATGCGCTGCACGCCGGCGCCATCCGCAGCGACGGCGTCATCCACCTCGCCTTCGTCGTACCAAGCACGAGCGAGGAAGCGACGCGGACCGATGCCAAGGCCGTCGAGACGTTCACCGCCGCCCTCGCCGCCTCCGGCAAGCCCCTGGTCATCTCAGGCGCCACACTTGTCACGCCTGGCAGGCCCGCGACCGAGCATGACGAGCTCGTTGCGACAGGTCCTGTCGCTGCCCGTATCGCCAACATGCGGGCAGCGCTCGCCGCGAAGGAGGCAGGCGTCCGCACCTCGCTGGTCATGCTGCCCCGCTCGGTCCACGGCCGCGGAGAGCGTCACGGCTTCGTCCCCCAGCTCATCGCAAGGGCCCGGGCCAAGGGCGTCTCCGGCTACATCGGCGACGGCGCCAGCCGCTGGCCCGCGGTCCACGTCAAGGACGCCGCCACCCTCTACCGGCTGGCCGTCGAGCAGGCTCCCGCCGGCTCCGTCCTCAACGCGGTGGGGGACGAGGGCGTGCCGGTCCGCGAAATCGCGGAGGTCATCGGTCGGCATCTCGATCTGCCGGCACGCTCCGTGCCCGCAGAGGAGTTCGACGGGATGCTCGTGCGCCTCCTGAGCACCGACATGCCCGCCTCCAGCTCCCTCACCCAGCAACTCCTGGGATGGAAGCCCACTCACCCCAGCCTCATCGAGGACATCGAGCAGGGCCACTACCTTCTTTGACCGACCTCCGGTCAGAGATCGTTTCCGCAGTGATCTCGGGTCCGGTCCCTGGTCCGCGAGCGCGACCGCCCGGGCGGCGGTCGCGGCGGTCCAGGTGAGCCGTGAGCGGATCTGCGACGGCGGGACAAGGGGGCGGTCGTGGGCGCGTGCAGGTTCAACGCCTGGGCAGACGCGGTACCGAGCGCCCGCCGGGACGCGCCGAGGAGGCACCATGCCACACGCACGAATATCAAGGGACGGGGAATCGCCGACTGCCGGGCAAGGCCCGGTCGCGTTGGTGACCGGCGGCTCGCGGGGCCTCGGCCTCCTGATCGCGCGGGAGCTGCTCGCACGTGGTTGCCGCGTCCTGGTCTGCGGGCGCGACCAGGACAACTTGTCGGCCGCGCGGGCACTGCTGCGCGCCGGCACCAGGGACCCTGACCACGTCGAAGCGCTCACCTGCGACGTGACCGAGCCCGGGGCGGCCGAACGGCTCCTCGGCGCTGTCCACGAACGATTCGGCCGCCTGGACGTGCTGGTCAACAATGCGGGCACCATCCAGGTCGGACCCGTGGAAGCGATGGATGAACAGGCGTTCCGGGACGCCGTCGAGACTCTGTGCTTCGCCCCGCTGCGGCTCACCCTCGCCGCGCTTCCCGATTTGCGGGAAGCGCGCGGACGGCTCGTGAACATCACCTCGATCGGCGGCCAGGTGGCCGCGCCGCACCTGCTGCCGTACACGGTCGGCAAGTTCGCCGCGACCGGCCTGTCACAAGGGCTGCGCGCGGAACTCGCCGCACAGGGCGTCAGCGTCACCACCGTGGTGCCCGGTCTGATGCGCACCGGCTCCCACCAGGCCGCCTTGTTCCGCGGCGACTCACGCCGCGAGTACGCCTGGTTCGCCACCGCAGCCTGTCTGCCGGGCCTGTCGATGAGTGCCGAGAGGGCCGCGCGCGCCATCGTCGACGCGGCCCAGGCGCGTCGACCGCAACTCGTACTCACGCCCGCGGCGAAGGCGATGGTCAAGTTCCACGCCCTCGCGCCGGCGACGGCCCAGCGCGCGCTTTCTCTGACCGCACGGCTGCTGCCCGACGCTGCGGACCCCGAGCAGCTCCCGCCGGAGCAGCCGGGAGCGGAGGCGCGCCTTCAGTTCGGCACGGGCCTGGTCGACCGACTCACGGCTCTCGGAGACCGTGCCGCGGTGCGGCTCAACCAGGTCCCGCCGTTCCGCAGCACTCACGAGGAGCGCGGCGCGTAGTCCGCAGGCCGGCGGGCTCAACCTCCCGACAGCTGACCGCCCGATCGGATTCGCCGAGGCGCACCCAAGGACGCTGGACCAGCGCCGCATGCGGCGACATGCCGGGGGCAGGCGCGGCCAAGGGGACGAGAGCAAGGCGGGGGAGTTGGGGTCCCTGCGCTTCGCCCGCGTGTCCGGCCTCTTGGGAGCCACCGCGGGATGGGCCCGGCGGGCGCGGTGGCCGCAGCGGAAGGAGGGCTGGATGCGCGGATGGTGGCGCAAGCACGACGCGGCGCGGCGGCGCCAGTCGGACAGTCGGCCCGGGCGCCGGGATCGCGCCGGACGGCGGCCGCCCGCGGTCCGCTACCGGCGGCGGACGCTGGTGGGACAGACTGCACGGCCCGAGCCCGGGGTCCCGGCGTCTGTGCGGACCGCGGCGGGGTGGGCGTGGCGGTTGCTGGTGCTGGGGGTGGCCGCCTACGCGGCGTTCATGCTTCTGGACCGGTTCCAGCCCATCGCGGTCGCCGTGTTCCTGGGCTTGGTGGTCACGGCGCTGCTGCGGCCGGTCGCCGACCGCTTGACCCGGGTGATGCCACGAGGACTGGCGGTCTTGGGGGCCTACCTGATGATTCTGGTCGTGGTGGCCGGTCTGCTGACGGGGTTGGGGTTCTTGGTGGCGCACCAGGAACCGGTCGTTGCTGCTCAGTTCGACAGCGGCATCGGCCGTCTGGAGCATTTCCTGGAGGCCGCCCCGTTCCATGTCCGGCCGGGGGCGCTGACCGGCCTGCAGCACAAGATCGGCTCGTTTGTGTCCGCCCATCGCTCCAGCCTGCTGCAGAGCGCGCTCAGCGGTGCCACACAGGTAGTGGAAATCCTCACGGTCGCGGCGCTGGGGTTGTTCTGCTCGGTGTTCTTCGTCAGCTCTGGCGAGCGCATGTGGGCGTTTTGCCGGGATCAGCTACCTGTTGGACGGCGCGAGGGCTTTCAGCTCGGTGGGCAGGCCGCGTGGCGGACCCTGTCCGGCTACATCCGCGGCATCATCCTGGTCGCCGTCATCAACGCGGTTCTGGTCGGCATCGCCCTGTTCGCACTCCGCGTCCCGCTCGCGGTCCCGCTGGCGGTGCTGGAGTTCGTGGCGGCGTTCGTGCCCTTCATCGGTTCTCCGGTCGCTCTGGCCGTCGCGAGCGCGGTGGCGCTGGCCACGCGAGGTCCGGCGACCGCGATCATCGTGCTGGCGCTGATTGTGGTGCTGGGCCAGATCGAGGGGCACCTCTTGCAGCCACTGATCATGGGCTGGGCGGTGCGGTTGCATCCCGTCGTCGTTGCCGTCTCGGTGATCGCGGGCAGTATCGCGCTCGGGATCGTCGGCGCGGTGCTGGCTGTCCCGGCCGTCTCCGTCGTGTGGTCCGTCACCCAGGCCCTGCGCCAACGAGCTGCTCCGACCGGTGGGAAGTCGTCTCGTGGGATCACGTAACGGTGAGCGTGATCGGGCGAGTGGGACCGGGTTGCGTGGGCACATGCGGCCAAGGAGGTGGGATACGCCGTGGATCTCCTGTCCAGGCCGACCGTCAGGAGGGAGTCGGGGTGAAGACCGCTCAGCACACCGCCGTCGTGGTCATCGATATGATCAACACCTACGACCACGACGACGCGGACCGACTGATCCCGTCCGTCCGCGCAAGCCTTGCCCAGGTCGGGAAACTGCTCGCCGACTCCAGGGCCGTGGGCGTGCCGGTGATCTACGTCAATGACAACTTCGGACTGTGGCGGTCACACCACGACGAGCTCGTGGACGTGGCCCTGCGTGGCCCGCATGCCGATCTCGTCGAGCCCATCCGACCGGACCGTGACTCCCTCTTCGTGCTCAAAGCACGCCACTCGATCTTCTATCAGACACCGCTGGACTACCTGCTCCAGCAGGACGGAATCCGCAGACTGGTCCTGTGCGGACAGGTCACCGAACAGTGCGTCCTGTACTCCGCGCTGGATGCTCACATCCGGGGCTACGACGTCACGGTCGTCCGAGACGCGGTTGCCCACATCCACGCCGACCTCGCCACCGCAGCCCTGCGCATGATGGAGCTGAACATGGGTGCCCGATTGGAGACCGCGGCGCGGCTGTATGGCGGCCACGGGCGGTCCCGACCGCGTCGACGCGTCGGCTCGTCCTGACCTCGCTCGGCACAGGCTTCGAGGCCGCGCACCCGATAGGTCCGCTCCGGTCGTTTAACGACGCCGCCCCGGGGGATGCGCGGGTCCAGCGCAGAGCCTTCGGAGGCCATCGTGATCATCCTCGGAGTCATCCTCCTCATCATCGGCTTCGTCACCGGCATCTCGGTGTTGTGGACGATCGGCATCGTCCTCGCCGTCATCGGTCTGATTCTGTGGGTGCTCGGCGCCGTCGGGCACGAGGTCGCGGGGCGTCGGCACTACTGGTGAGGGCTGCGGCGGTGAAGCTCCTGCCGGTGGTCCCGCCGGCGCGTGGCGGATAACCGCAACCGCAAGCGCCGCGCAGGGGAGCGGGTGCGTCGATCACGCACGCGCGCGTATCCGCGAGCCCGCAGAAGCAATCCCGCGTCCGGTGCCGCACGGGCGAGGCCCGATCTGGGTCCCGCCCACGATCGGCCCAATCGCAGGGCGGTCGAGCGGTGCGAGGACCACCATGCCCACTCCGAACGCGAGCAGGCCCAGCGGCACTGCCGTAGGGACTTACCACCACCCGTACCGGGTCCGAGCCGTGGTCGTTCCCGACGGCCGTCGCCATACCGCGCCGCAACCGGCGGTCAGCGCGGGCGTCCGGCGAGGAGCGCGGTGAAGGCGCACGCGTCTGTCACGGCAGCGCCATGCGGGTCGTTGTTGAAGTACACGAACACGTCCGGGTGGGGCTGTTCAGGCCACGCCTCGGTGATTCGCCTGGCCCAGGCGTTCAGCGCGGCTCGGCCGTATCGCGGCCACGGCCTCGCCCGGCCCTCGTGGAAGCGCAGGTATCCCCACTCGGCGGTCCGCCACAACGCGGTGACGGGACGCGAGCCGCGGTCCGCCCAGCACAGTGCCGCTCGGCGGGCCGTCAGGACCGACCGCACCTCGTCGGTCCACCAGGAGTCGTGGCGCGGTTCCACCGCGACCCGGACCTCCGGTGGGAAGCACGCAAGGCAGCGGTCCAGCGCCGCAGGGTCGCACGGCAGGGTCGGGGGCAGTTGCAGCAGGATCGGGCCCAGTTTCGGCCCGAGCGCGGAGGTGTGGGCCAGGAGCCGGGCGACAGGTTCCTCCGGGTCACGCAGACGCTTGACATGGGTCAGGAAGCGGCTGCCCTTCACGGCGAAGACGAATCCGTCTGGCGTGCGGTCCCGCCAGGCGGCGAAGGTCTGCGGGGCGGGCAGCCGGTAGAAAGCCGCGTTGCTCTCCACCGTGGGAAACCAGGTGGCGTAGGTCTGCAGCCACAACCGCACAGGCACGCCGACGGGGTAGAGCCGTCCGCGCCAGTCGGCGTACTGCCAGCCCGAGGTTCCCACCACGATGCCCACGTTCGGTATCTGCCCGGTCCTGTGCCGGGCACACCCGGACCGCTCGCCCACGCGCTGTCCCCGGCGGACGCTCCGCTGCCGGCGTCCTGAGCTTGGCTGCCCGCTCTCACTTCTCGACAACATCAATGGGCGCACACAGCTCGTGGCGGTCTCCTGCTCCCCGGCGGTCAGCGGGGAGTCGTCCAGGGCCATGCCCTGGGCGGACAGTGGCCGGCGGTCGTGAGGGCGCTGTCGATGTCGCGAGTGCCGGTGGCCACGCACAGCGTGTAAGTGACGTCCTCCAGCCGGCGGGCCTGGTCGTCGCTGAGCTCCGCGCCGAGAGCGGCCAGCGCCGCGTACTCTTCGACCAGCGCGCTCAGCACCGTCGGATGTGCCATCAGCACGTGAACCACCCTTTTTCGTTTTTGTTCGTGATTGTTCGTGGCAGCCCGATCGGGGCCCCGAAGATGCGTGTGCCCCGTCTGGCGCTGCGTATGCGTACCAATAATTTCGTGGACCTCCGGGGGAAAGTGACGTCCGGTCAGGGCGGGACCTGATCGGGGCGGGCGTGTTGGACGGACGGACCGTGGCGGGGGTCGGGGTCTGACGCTCCGCCGAGCGTGCCGGTGCGTGAATCGGAGTCCGTAGCAGTGACACACCGTCAGCGACCTTGTACTGCAGGGGGTGTGCGTCTGCCTTGCTGTTTCCGAACGTCGAACGCGGGCAGCGGCAGGACAGGAGGCCCGTCATGGACTGGAGATCGTCTTATCGGCGGCGGTCGTACCGCCGCGCACACATGAACCGACACCCTCGTCGTCGCTGGGGCGCGCGGCGTGCACCCGGCGCGGAGACGGTCGACACCTTCGCCCGGGTCGGGTTCGCCGCCCGGGGCGTCGTCTACATCGTCATCGGGTTGCTCGCCGTCATGGTGGGCCTGGGCTTCGGCGAGCCCGCGCTGGACCGTGGGGGTGCGCTGGCGGCGATCGCCGGGGAGCCTTTCGGGATCCTGCTCCTGTGGTTGCTGGTCATCGGTTTCAGCGGGCTGGCCCTGTGGCGGGCCGTTCAGGCCGCCGCCTCGCCGCAGGAGGCCGGACACCGCTTCCTCGACGCGCTCCGGGCGGTGATCTACGCAGTGGCCGCCTGGAGCACTTACGAGTTCGCCACCGTCGGACGCGCTCCCGCCTCGTCCGACAGCAGCGCCCACGACGTCACCGCCCGCTTGCTGGGCACGTCGGGCGGCCGCGTCCTGCTGATCGCGCTGGCCCTCGTGGTGATCGGCCTCGGGCTGGCCATGGTCGCCCGTGCGGCGAGCCGTCGATTCGCCGAGCGCCTGCGCACCGGCTGGATGACGCGGGCCACCCGTGAGGCCGTCCTGCGGCTGGGGCAGATCGGCCACGCCGCCCGAGGGGTGATCGTCACCGCGGCTGGCATCTTCGCCCTGGTGGCCGCGCTGACGGACAACCCGGCGCGGGCCAAGGGACTCGATGCCACCCTGCGCTCCTTCGCTCAGACGTCCTTCGGTCCCCTGGTGCTGGTCGTGGTCGCTGTGGGGCTGGTCGCCTTCGGCCTCTACTCCATCGCTGAAGCCCGATGGCGGCGCACACTCGGAGGCATTCCCCGCTGACCTGCGCCGACACGCCGCAGACGGTGGGCGCGCGCCCGGACGGTCGAGGCGTGCTCAAGGGGGCCCCGGGGACTGAGGCGTCCGCCCGCGCCGGGGCGCGCGTGGCCAAGACGCCGCCGCGGCGCGGAAGATCGGGGGCTCCTGTCTCATAGAGCCGACACGGGGGTGGGCGAGCCAGCACGTGTGGATGGCAAGAGCTGGGGGAACGCGCGTCTTGCGGCCCTGCGGGAGCGGGGACGCGCCTATGACTGGACGGTTTGCGGAGGAGGACAAACGCGTGGAGAACAGCATCTGGACCTACCGTTCTGACAGCGGCTACCAGCCGGACACGGACCTTGCCGGGTACGCGGTCGAAGCCACCGACGGCCAGATCGGAAAGGTCCAGGAGCACAACGACGCGGAGGGCACCAGCCACATCGTCGTGGACACCGGATCGCCCGCCGCCGACGAGCACATCCTGCTTCCCGCCGGCAGCATCCGCGCCATCGATCCCATGGAGCGCGTCGTCCACCTCGACCACACGGAAGAGGAGATCAAGAACGCCCCGGAGTTCGACCGCGACCAGCCGGGGAGCGAATCCGACGCCCATCACCGCATCGGCGCCTACTACGCGGCGCGTCTGACGCCTTGATCCCGAGCACGGACCGACATCGGGCACCGCGGGGCAGGTGGTGATCGCACGTCGGGTACACGGTTCCTCCGCCGCGCAGGGGGCGGGGACCGTTATGAAGGAAAGCCCGGGCGGGCCCACTTGTTCGGGAACCCCGATCGCCGGTTGGGGCCGAAGACGGGAGCAGGAGGGGCAGAGGCCGCCCGGCGGCCCGCGTTCGGGCCGCCGGGCGGGAAAGGCGAGACCTCATTGCGGGGGATCAGGCGAGCGGGACGTCCACAACCGGCTTGACCTCCGCAGCGCCGCCCTTGGCAGTACAGGCCAGCCGCCAGACCAGCGCGCCCATACCGAGCGCGCACGCTGACCCGACGAGCGCTCGGACCGGCCAGGGCCTTCCGTCGTCGTGGTGGCGAGCGGCCCGGCCGGTCAGTGTCCCTGCGGTACCCCGTACCTGTCCCGCCACCTGACAGGCCGTCTCCCGCAGCGGGTCGGCGACGGACTCGGCCTGCTCGGCCGCGTCCTGCACCGTTTCGCTGCCCTTCCGCGAACCGCTCCGCGCCGCCACCACGCCGGAGACGGCCGCCGCACGAGCCGCGCTCGCCGCCTGCTCCGCGTGCACCTTCAGGGCCTCGGCACCGTCTGTACCAGTCTTTGCCATGGTGTGCGCTCGCGCACGCCTGCTGGTTTCCTTGCCCACCGCGGCGTCCCCTTCTTCGTGGCTGCTGGTGCCCTTCCCATGGCGTCTAACCGCCATGACGCAGCGCACGCGTCTTCTCGCACCTGAAGGGAACGGGCTGACGGCCGGGTCACGGCGCGAGTGGCCTGGTGGCCCGAGCCCCGCGCGGCTTCAAGGGAGTTCGCCCGGAACGCGCAGGGTCGGACGCCCCCGCGCGCGCCGGGTACGAAGACCCTCCTACGTGTTGCTCGCGGTGGCGACCTCGGACGTCGTCCTTTTCTCCTTGCTCAGCTCGGCTGTGAACTGCGCTCCGGTGAGCAGAGCCAGATTGGACAGCCACAGCCAGATGAGGAAGACCACGATGCCGGCCAGTGAGCCGTAGAGGCGGCTGTAGGCGCCCAGCGCCGAGACGTAGAAGGTGAATGCGGCGGAGGCTGACAGCCACAGGACCGCGGCCAGAGCGCCGCCGGGCACGCTGTGCCGTGATCCACGGGCCGGTCCGGGACCGGTGTGGAAGACCACCGCTACCAGGAGAGCGAACAGACACAGCAGTACGGGCCAGCGCGCCGCGCTCCAGGCCAGTGAAATGCCCTCGCCCAGGTGCAGCGCGCGGCCGAGGGCGTCTGCCACAGGACCGCTCAACAGCAGGACGAGGGCGCTGGCTGCGAGGAGGGCGAGCAGGGTGAGAGCGGTCAGGAGTGTCTGGTGAGCCCTGCGCCATGCCGAGCGCGGGTCGGGGACGTGGTGCATGCGGTGCAGGGTGCGGCGGAACACGGCCAGATAGCTGGAGGACGACCAAAGGGCGCTCGCGCCTCCGGCGGCGAGCACGGTCCAGATGCCCGGGCGCTGCGTGGTGACACCTGCCAACGCGGCGTGCAGTTGGGCTCCGGAGGGTCCCGGCGCGTAGGCGCTGACGCTTGCGATGAACGCCTGGGCGGTGCCGGGGCTGATGAGATCGAAGGCGAGGACGAGCACCAGCAGGGCGGGCAGCACGGCCAGGATGGCGTAGTAGGTCAGCGCGGCGGCGTCGTCGGTGAGATCGTCGTTCCACATCGACGCCGGGGTCCGGCGCAAAGCCGCGGACCAGGCCTTCATCCGTGGGGTGAGTGTGCCGGGCGAGCCCACCGCTGGGCGCTCTGTGAGGGCGTGGACGGTTCTGGCCGCGGGGGAGGTTCGCTGCAGAGGATTCGGTGAGGTCATCGTCGGCTCCCGTCACGCGTCCGGCGGACCTCGTGCGCCAGGGCTGGGTCGTCCGAGCGGGCGCGCGTGGCGAAGCCCGCGCTCCCGAGGGCACGGACCGACACGAACGGACAGGGATCTGCGAAGTGCGCAAGCGACATCTCTGCGATCACTGCGATGAACAGCCTGCACACGGCAACCGCCTTCCCGCTGGGGCCACGCCGGGTCTGCCTCCGTCTCAGCATGGTGATGTGTGAGCATCTTCCCCGGACGGACGGCGCTTATTAGGGAAGTCTGTCGAGGGTGTGCACACCCGTCTCGACTCGGTCGTGCACAAATACGCCGAAGCCGGTGTTCGCGATGAGTATGCCGACCACCAGGGCCAGGATCGCGTGATGGGGGCGGTGGTTGCTCCAGCGGACAGTGGCGAGCAGCAGCGCCACGCCGACGAGTATGGCCACTGTGACTCCTCAGGGAGAAGGAACAAGAAAGGGGCGGCGGCACGCCTTGCAGATCAACTTCCCGCCGGCACCAGGGTCATGCGGCAGGCAGGCAGGTAGGTGAGTTCGAGAGCGACGCCGACAACGTCGAGCGCCACGACTGCCCGCGCTGCGGCGTCAAGCCCGGCTCGCGCTCCCGCTCGGGCTCGGGTCTCCGGGGCAGCCGCTCAGGCATTGCTGGCGGAGCCGTGGAGTCCGGCAGCGCCCTTGAAAGTCTGCACCACCGGGGCGCTGTCGACGCTCTGTACGCCGCGCAGGGTGGAGATCGGGGTGCTCCGGTGACCGGCGACCGGTCAGGCACGCCTGGGACGTCACGGGACGGCGGGGTGCTCGGGGCGGTAGACCGTCAAGCCCGCGGTGGCCTTGGCGAGACGGATCCGGTCGGGGGCGGGAAAGGTCTCGCCGTCGACGGCCAGGCTCTCGACCTCCTGCAGGTCGGTGATGTCGAGGGCGGTGAGGCGGGCCGCACGGTAGACGCGGGAGGTGCCGAGCGTGCCGGTGAGGAACGCCAGCAGCAGCCGTGTGCGGGCGAAGGGGTGGCTGCCGTCGATCGCCCGGATGTCGAGCCTGCCCCCGTCCAGCGAGCTGCGATGCGTGGGGGCGAAGCCCGGCGGGTCGTAGCTGCCGTTGCCGGCGAAGAGCATCCACAGCGTTCGCGGAGCGCCGGACACACTCAGCCGCACCGGCCGCGCTGTGGCCATCACGTGCACCAACGCGACGGCGAGAGCCGGCCATTTCCCCCAGCGCCCCTCCAGGCTCTCCCGGGCCCGCACCAACTCCGGGTAGATCCCGATGCTGAAGGTGTTGAGGAAAAGGCGCTGCCCGGTGCCCGTGGTGACCTGGCCCAGGTCGACGGCGCAGGCGCTGCCGGTCCGCACCGCCTGCGCGGTGGACCCGATGCTGTGGGTGCCGAGGTCGACGGCGAAGTGGTTGAGCGTACCGCCGGGGAACACCGCCAGCGCCAGGCTCTCCCGGGCCGCGACGGTAGCGGCCAGATTGACGCTGCCGTCGCCGCCGCAGATGCCCAGCGCCCCGCCCGCCTCGGCGGCGAGCGCTGCGGCCTGATCGACCATCGATGGCAGATCCTCGCTGTTGTGGCACACCTGGATCTGGGCGTCCGGGAGTTCTGCCCGCAGGCACTCCTCCACGGTCGCGCCGCTGTCGAGGCGTCCGACGGCTCCGGAGCCCGACGCGCTGTTGACCACGATGTGCAGGCCGGCGCCTGTGGGCAGGGCGGGCGCGGCGACCTGGGGTGGGGCAGCGGTGGCGGGGTGGTCGTTGCGGCGCGGCCACCACCGCAACGTGAGCGCGGCCGCTCCGGCGCCGAGTGCGGCGCCGGCCAGCGCGTCTCCGGGACGGCCGGCGCCCGCACGGACACGTGAACCCACCGCCCCCGCCGCGACGAGAGCGGCCACGGCGCCCAGCGGAGGGGACTCGATGGCGACGGCGGTGGCGAACGCCACCGCCGAGGCGGCCGGCCTTGAAGGGAAGGGAACGGGGACGGTCCTCGCCCCCGCGCGCGGCGGGGGCGAACCCGAAGGCCGGCCACAGCAGAGCCGGCGGCCCACGGCGACAACGCCGGTGACAGCGGAGGCGAACGCGACCGCGCCCAGGCCACGCAGAGCTGCCCGGCGTCGGGCCCGTCTGTCGGTCGCCCCGCTGACAGCCGCCCCCACCGACCAGGCTTTCGCTTTGCGGGCGGAGGGCGCCGGATTCGCCCGCCACAGGTCAGAACCGGGCGGACGGCCGCCGCCGCACTGGTCGGCCGGACGAGAGTCAACGGAACTGGTGTTCTGGTTCATGAAATCGGGGTCCTTTGAATCGTCCTCCGCGCAGGCAGACGCCGAGGAACCGGCCGCCATCAGTCACTCAAGACCGCTGCGTGAAGGGCTTCACAGCTTGCGCCAGCGGGCGGACGCGAAGGAGAACCCGCCGAATAGCACCAGGCCCACGGCCACGAGCACCAGCAGCCACGGACCGGCAGGAGTACCGGCGAAGGTGCGCAGCGTCGCGTCCATCCCCTTCGCCTGATGGGGGTCGAAGTCGACGGCGGCGACCAGGACGAACACCCCCGCTGCGGCGAACACCGCGCCGCGTGACAGGTTGCCGCCCACACCGAGCGCGGTGACCATCTCGCGGGTACGGCGACTCATCGCCGAGGTGTTCAGTTTCTTCAGAAACCGCCGCTGCACGGCCCCCACAGCGATCCCGACCCCCACACCGGCCACGGCGATCCCGGCGACGCCCACGAGGACCTGGCCGCCCGGCAGCTTCAGCGCCGACGCGGTCCAGTCCTGGGACTTGGCGTCACCGCCCGTACCGCCGGTTCCTGCCGCGTAAGCGGCGGTACCCCAGCACACCGAGGCGTAGAAGACGGCACGCCCAGCGTTCAACAGACCTCCGGCGGCCTTCCCCCGGCGGCCGTCTGCCAGCGCGAGAGAGGCCCGCCACAGCGTCATACAACCGAAACCCACCGCCAAGGCCCACAGCAGCACGGCGCCGAACGGGTGGGCCGCGATCTGGCGCAGCGCCCCTTGCCGGTCCATCTCGCCGCCGCCTCTTCCCAGGGCGACGGCGACAGCGAGCACCCCGATCAGTACGTACACCACCCCGCGTGCGACAAATCCCGCGCGTCCGGCAGTTTTCAGGGCGTCCCGTCGCGAAGCTCGGGTGTGGTGCAGGGCTCTTGGCCCTCTTACGGCTGATCCGCTGCGTCGTGCATGTGAAAACGCCATGACTGCCTCCAGGTCTGACTGCCGACCAGCTTGCGGCTACTGCGTACACGTGTGCCCCGAACCGGCGCGCGCACGCGGTCCGTTCGTCGCGCGGGCAGGCTCCGGACAGGTGAGCTCGGCCCGCCACCGCATGAGCACGTGGGCGGCCGGGGGCAGGCCTCTCCGCCCCCGGAACCCCTCGTGATGCTCGATCACGAGCCGGCACGGACCGCGCCGTGTTGCTGCGCACACGGTCCGGGCTCTCCGCCCGGCCCCCGGAGGGGAGTTGGCACCGTGGGGGAGTGGCCGGATGCCGAGGCGCTGCGGCCGTCTCCCGCGCGGTGGTCTGTCACCCTGGCCGCCGTGCGGTCATGTCCCGTTGCGGACGCCTCTGGTGGCCGCGCGGGGTTCGGGTCGCCTCAACGTCTGGGTGACGGCCCAGACGACGGAGACGGCTGGGACGGCGAGAACGGCACCGATGATGCCCCAGGCGATACTGCCGGCGATGACGGAGACAGCGACGACGATGGGATGCAGGCGGACGGCCCAGCTCATGATCAGCGGGTGCAGCAGGTGGCCCTCGATCTCGCCGATGGCAACGATCAGCACCAGCACGATGACCGCGGTGACCGGCCCCCGGGCCGCCAGCGCCACGGCGCTCGCCACGGCGAGGGCGACGGGCGAGCCGACGAGAGGCACGAACGCGGCCATGAACTCCAGCACGGCCAAGGGCGCGGCAAGCGGCACACGCAGCGCGAACAGGGCGATGCCGACCAGGACCGCGTTGATGCCCGCCACCAAGATGATGCCTCGTATGTAGCCGGACAGAGCCTTCCAGGCGGCGTGGCCGCCGCGCTGCCAGCCGTCCCGGTGCCTCGGGGACAGTTGGTCGGCGACGAAGTCCCACATCCGTTCGCCGGAGTGGACGAAGAACACCGAGCAGAACAACCCCAGCGCGGCGATGGTCCCGATCTCCACCGCCTGCGTCGCCCCGGACAGGGCGTTCTGCAGCAGGGTGGAGCGGTGCGCCCTGATGAACGTGCTGATCTTCTGCTGGAGCCCGGTCAAGGCGCTGGGCCTGAGGTGGAAGGGGCCACCCTCCAGCCACCGCTCGACCCGGCCGATGCCGGTGTCGAACTGGGCGGCCACGTCCGGGGCCTGGTTCGCGACCAGGACGCCCAGCCCTGTGAGGATCACCGCAAGCACGAGCAACACCAGCAGATAGGCGCAGACGACGGCCAGGCTGCGAGGCATCGCCCGGGCGAGCAGGTCGGCGAGGGGCCGCAGCACGGCGGTGACGACCAGGCCGAGGAACACGGCGATGACCACCGGCTGAAACCGGTCGAGCAGCAGGAACACCGCGTAGGCGGCCACCCCCAGCACCAGCAACCGCCACGCCCATCCCGCACTGGTGCGCAAGGACGTCGGCACCTGCGGCTCCGGCCGCAGGTGCCGACCCACCGCCGCCGGCGGCCGGTAGCGCACCCGGGGCTGCCGGGAAGCCCCGTACCTGCCGGCCGGCCCGGCCTGCAGCGTCGTCCGGCCGTTCGCCCTGTACCCGCGCGGCCCCTGCGCCCCGACGCCGCGCCCCCGCCACCAGCCGCCCACCCGCACGTCTCCTCCG
>NZ_BBPO01000034.1:0-22326 GCF_000787815.1 Streptacidiphilus neutrinimicus | reverse complement strand
CCCGCCACTGAAACCTCTGGACGCCTGCCCGGCCCTCCCCTCGCGCATGCGCGCCGACCGAGTCCTGCTCTCACTCCCCTTGGCGCACAGGGGGGTTGGTCACGTGGGAGAAGTGGTGCGCATGCCCGTCAGGTTCGGGGGCACATGCGGCTTCAAGGAGGTGGGATACACCATGGGTCCCTTGCTGTTGGTTCTGCTGCTCGCCCTGCTTCTGGGCGGAGTCGGGTTCGCTGTGCACATCCTTTGGTGGGTGGCGATCGTGGTGCTGGTGCTCTGGGTCGCCGGGTTCTTCTTCCGCGGCGCGGGTGAGGCTCGCGGTCGCTGGTATCGCTGGTAGCCGCATCGGCGAAAGCACACAGACGCGGGGCGGGAGCCGACACCGGTCGGCTCCCGCCCCGCAGCGTGTAACGCGCCTACAGCGCAAAGGAAGCCGTCCCGTACCTCGGGATCACGTCCCCGCTTGCGGGTCCCGGGCGTCCGGGGCCGGGTCAGCGCTGTGGTCACCCCCTTTCGTCAGGGCTGATCGTCCTGGTCGAGCCCTTCCGCGGCCGTGCGAATGTGTGCGGCGGCCGCCTGGAGGAAGCGCACGACGGTCGCCCGCTCTGTCTCGCTCAGGCCGTCCGCGGCGGCGTCGACGGCGTCGACAAGGGGTCGCAGGGCGGTGACGATCTCCTGGCGGGCGTGCTGGGTGGGGCGTACGACGGTGCGTCGGCGGTCGCTGCGGTGGGGGACGCGGGTGACGTGGCCGGCCTCCTCGAGGCGGTCGACCAGGACCGTCGCGGACGCGGAGCGGATGCCGAGCCGCTGGGCGATGTCCATCGGGCCGAGGCCTTCGGGGGAGCCGAGCAGGTGTTCCATGGCGGTGACGTCGTTGTGGCCCAGGCCCAGGTGGCGGGCCAGGGCCTGTTCGGCGTCGCGGTTGGCCAGGAGCAGTTGCCGTACGGCCCAGGCCACCGGCCCGCCGATCCGCGGCCCGGCCTCCCTGGGCGCCTCCGGCGTCCCGTCCTCGGCCCCGGACTCGGACACCCGGCTCCACCACCCTTCACGCCCCGCGCCCAGGCGTAGCGGGACTCGCTTGCGCGAACGACATCGCTCCTATTGTTCCGCAGTGGTGACGGCCCTCGTCCCACGCTCGGCGTGGGCCCGTTCCGCCGGGCCGTGGCGCAGTCGGCTCGGCCACCAGATGCGGTCGCCGAGCTCGTACACCAGGGCGGGCACCAGCAGGGAGCGGACGACGAGCGTGTCCAGCAGGACGCCGAAAGCCACGATGAACGCGATCTGCAGCAGGAACGCCAGCGGGATCACTCCGAGCGCCGCGAACGTGGCCGCCAGGACCACGCCTGCGGAGGTGATGACGCCCCCAGTGGTGGTCAGGCCCCGCAGCACGCCCGTCCTGGTGCCGGCGCGCAGGGACTCCTCCCGCACCCGGGTCATCAGGAAGATGTTGTAGTCCACGCCGAGCGCGACCAGGAAGACGAACCCGTACAGCGGCACCGAGGCGTCCGCGCCGTGCAGATCGAAGACGGCCGGGAAGACCAGGGCGCTGATACCGAGCGTCGCTGCGTAGTTGAGCACCACCGTGGCGACGAGCAGCAGGGGCGCCACCAAGGCGCGCAGCAGCAGGACCAGGATGAAGGTGATGATCGCGAGCACCACGGGAATGATGACGCCCCGGTCGTGGGCCGCGGTGTCCTGGATGTCGAGCTGCTGCGCGGTGTAGCCGCCGACCAGGGCCCCGGCTCCGGGCACCTGGTGGACACCGGTGCGCAGGGCGCGCACGGTCTGCTCGGCCGCGTGGCTGTCGGCCGCGTCGGACAGGACGGCGTTGACGGTGGCGAGCCGACTGCCAGGAGCCGTCGGCAGGACGGTGGTTGCGGCGACACCCGGAGTGGCGCGAGCGACGGCGAGGACCTGGCCGGTCCGTGCCGGGTCGGTGAGGACGACGGCCGGGTTGCCCTGTCCGGCGGGGAAGTGCGCGTCCAGGACCCGTTGGCCGGTGACGGAGGGTTCGGTGTGGATGAACGTCTCGTCCAGCGGCAGGCCGCGGGCGGAGAACAGCGGCAGGAGGCAGGCGGCCGCCACCAGCCCCGCGAGGGACAGGGCCCAGACACGGCGCGGGTGTCGGCTGATCAGCGCTGCGGCCCGCTGCCAGATCCCCGAGCTCGTGTTGTCGCCGGTGTGGGGGCGGGCGGGCCAGTAGGCGGTGCGGCCCAGCAGGACCAGTACCGCAGGGAGGAGGCTCACCGCGCTCAGTGCCGCGCAGGCGACCCCGATCGCCCCGACCGGCCCCAGCGCCTGGTTGTTGCTCAGATCGCTCAGGAGCAGGGCCAGCAGGCCGAGCGCCACGGTCGTGGCGCTGGCCCCGATCGGTTCGACGGATCGCCGCCAGGCGGTGCGCATCGCGGTGAACCGGTCCGTCTCCCGCGTCAGCTCCTCCTTGAAGCGGGCGCTGAGGAGCAGGGCGTAGTCCGTGGCCGCGCCGATCACCAGGATCGACAAGATGCCCTGGACCTGGCCGTCGATCCGGACCACGCCGTGACGCGCGAGCACGTAGACGATGCCGCTGGCCAGGCCAAGGGCGAATACCGCGCTGAGGATCACCAGGGCGGGGAGCAGGACGCTGCGGTAGACCACCAGCAGGATCACCAGGACCACGGCGAGCGCGACGCCGAGGAGCAGTCCGTCGATGCCGGCGAACGCGTCCACCAGGTCGGCCTGGCTGGCGGCGGGCCCTGCCAGGTACAGCGTCGCACCGGGGATGGCGGCGGCCGAGCGGACCTGGTCCACGGTCGCGTGCAGTTTGTCGCCCAGGTCCGCACGCAGCGGGGCCACGGCCTGCAGGGCCTGGCCGTCGCCGGAGGGCGACACCGGTGTCGGCGGTTCGGCGAGACCGGGGATGCGAGCCACTCGGGTCAGCGCCTCCTGCGCCTGCCCGACGGAGGCCTGGGGCAGTGGGCGCGGCGTGGAAGCCCACACCAGGACCAGCGGCACGGACTCGCGGGTGTCCATGCTGCGCTGGAGCGCCAGGACCTTGGTGGATTCGGCGCTCTGCGGCAGGAACGCGGCGCTGTCGTTGGTGGCGACCTGCCCCAACTTGCCGGCGAACGGCCCGAGGCCGCCTCCGACGGCCAGCCACACGATCACGAGAACCGCGGGAAGGAGCCATCGAAGACGGCGCTGGGTCCGGGATGAGGGAGACACGACTCCGCCAGTTCAGCTAGATAAACTAGATACCTGTCTCCCTAGGTATATCAGCCTCGTCCGCGACGTGCGACGCACGGCGCGCGGTCAGTGGGCTGCGGCCTGGACGCGGGGGTCGTCGGCGTAGACCGGGTTGCCGTCGCCCTGCTCGTAGTGCTGCAGGGCGAGGCCGAGGCCGAAGAAGGTGGGAGCCCACTCGCCCACGAAGATCCCCCACCGGTCGGCGCGTTCCAAGCCGGCCGCTTCGAGCTTGACGGACACGGCCCACGAAGCGAGCGAGAGGCCGATGGACGCGAACGCGGCGATGAAGGCGTGCTCGGACTTCAGACCGGAATCATGCAGCTTCTTGACGATCATTTGGATCCTCCAGGCTTGTCGCTGAGCCTCCACCCTGGGCACGCGCACGACGGTTCCCCAACCGCATCGTTGCCGAAGCGATTGCCGTCGAGCCCCGGTGCCGGGGCCGCCCGCCCTGGGCCCGGCCTGTGCACAGGCCGGCCCGGCCCGGAGGCGATGCGCGATCGATGCGGCCTGGCAGAGGCGCGGAAGAACGCCAACCTGGAGGCAGAACGATCAAAGGGAGGCAAGCCATGGCCAGTCCCGTTGTGTCGCACCCCCTGGTCCAGCCCCTGGCCCGCCCGGAGGAGACCCCCGAGTGCGAGTCCTCCACCTGCCACGGCATCTCCGTCCACGACCCGGTCTACCACCACGACCTCTGGTGGAACTGGGTCGGACTTCTCGGCCTGGCGGTCCTGGTGCTCGGGGCCGTCGGATTCATGGTCGGACGGATCATCGCCATGTGACCCCAGCGCAGCCCGCCTCTCACGCAGCCACAAGGGATCGAGATGACAGCGCACGAGCGCAGGACCAGCCGTGACGCCGGACTGCCCACCGGGGAGGTCGCCCGCCGACTGGGTGTGTCCCCGGTGACCCTGCGCTCGTGGGAGCGCCGATACGGCATCGGGCCGGCCGAACGCGACCAGGGACACCACCGCCGCTGGACCGCCGAAGACATCGCCCGGCTGGAAGGCATGGGCGCGCTCACCGCACAGGGCCTGCCGCCCGCCGAGGCCGCCCGGCTCAGCCTCGACGGCGCGAGCCCGACGGCCGACGGGCAAACCCGGGCCCTCGCGCCCTCGCGCCCGGCCGATCCGGAGCACGCCCCCCACGAGTCCGCGGACGGGAGCGCGTACGAGTCCGCGACGATGCGCGTGCGCGGGCTCGTCCGGGCCGCCGACCGCCTCGACGCCCCCGCCGTCCAAGCTCTCCTGTCCGCCGCGGTGGACCAGTGGGGCGTGGAGGCCTCGTGGGAGGAGGTGATCGCACCCTCACTGCGCGCCGCCGGACGCCGCTGGGCAGCAGTAGGGGAGTCGTACATCGAGGTCGAACACCTCCTGTCGTGGCACGTCTCCGCCGAACTGCGCCGACGGGCGGTCCCGGTGTCCGGCGCGGGGCCCGTCGCGCTGCTGGCGGCAACCCCGGGAGAGGAGCACACCCTGGCCCTGGACGCCGTCGCCGCCGCCCTCACCGCGCGTGGCATCGCGTTCCGCATGCTCGGATCCTCCGTCCCCCCGCTCGCGCTCGCGCAGGGGCTGCGCCGTCTGGGACCGGCCGCCGTGCTGCTGTGGTCGCAGTCCCGTGCCACCGCCGCCCCGCAGATCGCCGCCGACATCCTGGACGTTCCCTTCGGCGTCGCCGGCGCCCGCCACCGCCCGCTCCTGCTGCTGGCCGGCCCCGGCTGGCGCCCGCTCCCGCCCACGTGCGGGGCCGTGAAACCCGCCAACCTGCGCGCCGCGGTCGACCACATCGCAGCCGTCGCGCTCGCCGACCCGTCCAGGCGCGGCCCGGCTTCGAATACCTGACAGCACGTCCCGTAGACCCAGCCCCGTACGCCCAGGAGACCCGCGTGGCCATCACCGTGGAGCGCTCGTTCCGAGTCGCCACCCCCGCCCCGACCGTGGCGGCCTATCTGGAGGACTTCACGCACACCGAGGAGTGGGACCCGGGCACCGTACGCTGTCGCCGACTCGACCCCGGCCCGCCGGCGGTCGGCGCCCGCTGGCAGAACACCTCCCAGTTCCGCGGCCGGCAGACCACTCTCGACTACCGACTGGTCGCGCGTGAGCCGCACCGGCTCGTCTTCCACGGCGTCAACCGAACCGTCTCCGCGACCGACGACATCGCCATCCGCCCGCACGGGGACGGCACCCTGGTCACCTACCGTGCGACCTTGGCCTTCAAGGGCCTGTTCCGGTTCGCGGAGCCGATCCTGCGTCGCTCCTTCGACGAACTCGCCGACGCCGTCCAGGCCCGCCTGCCCCAGGTCCTCGGCTCCCTGCCGCCGCACCCGCCGTCCTGACCCGGATCGCCGGCGCCGGCTTCCGTTCCGGCGACCTCGACGTGCGCCAGAACTCGACGTGCGCCAGAACCCCCCACCCGCGAGCACCAGGAGCCTTCGGCATGAGCGACATCAGCGCCGCCCCTACAGTCCCGGGCACGAACAGCACGGTGGTCACCTCCGGGCCCGGCGCTTCCGAGCCCGCGACCGGGGCGGCCGCCCGGCTGCTGCCGCTGATCGAGGAACTCACCGGCACCCCCGCACCGCTGAAGGTGCGGGCCTGGGACGGCAGCACCGCCGGCCCCCGCGACGCCCCGACCCTGGTCCTGCGCTCGCGCCGGGCGCTGCGTCGCCTGCTGTGGCAGCCGGACGAACTGGGCCTGGCCCAGGCGTACGTGAGCGGCGACCTGGACGTCGAAGGCGATCTGCGCGACGCGCTGCGCGCGGTGCGCCGGGCGGTCGAGGAACGCGGCGTGGCCCGCCGCAGCCCCGGCGTCGCCTCGATGACACGGGCCGCCCTGACAGCGGCCCGCCTCGGCGCCGTCGGCCCGCGACCGGCCCCGCCGCAGGGCCAGGCCCGCCTGCAAGGCACCCTGCACAGCCGGGTGCGGGACAGGGCGGCGATCAGTCACCACTACGACCTGTCCAACGACTTCTACCGCCTGCTGCTCGACCCGGCCATGGCCTACTCCTGCGCCTACTGGACCAGCACCGACCCCGGCTACACCCTGGCCGACGCGCAGCGCGACAAGCTCGACCTGATCTGCCGCAAGCTCGAACTGCGCCCCGGTATGCGGCTGCTGGACGTCGGCTGCGGCTGGGGCGCGCTGGTCCTGCACGCCGCCCGGCACTACGGCGTGAGCGCGGTCGGCGTCACCCTCGCCGGTGAGCAGGCCCGCTTCGTCCGCGACCGCGTCACCGAACAGGGCCTGTCCGGCCGTGTCGAGATCCGCCACCAGCACTGGCGCGACGTGGAGGCGGCCGGGTTCGACGCGGTCACCACGATCGAGATGGGCGAGCACGTCGGAGACGAGCAGTACCCCGAGTTCGCAGGCCTGCTGCACCGGGCTCTCGCCCCCGGGGGAGGGCTGCTGCTCCAGCAGATGTCCCGCGGCGCCAACGCGCCGGGCGGCGGCGCGTTCATCGAGTCCTTCATCGCGCCGGACATGCACATGCGTCCGCTGGGCGCGACCGTCTCGCTGCTGGAGGAGGCCGGGTTCGAGACCCGCGACGTCCAGGCGCTGCGCGAGCACTACGTGACCACCGTCGACGCCTGGCACGACACCCTCGAGGAGCGCTGGCAGGAGTTCACCGCCCTGGTCGGCGAGGTCACCGCGCGGGTGTGGCGGCTCTACCTCGTCGGCGGCTCCCTCGCCTTCGAGCAGGGCCGCATGGGCGTCGACCAGGTCCTCGCCCAACGGCGCGCCGAGCCGGCGGCCGTCCCCGCCCGCCCGCAGCCCAGGACGGCGCGCTGACCGCCTGCCCTTCTCCTGGCCGCCCGGCCATCGCCGTGCGCAGCCGCTCGGCACTGATCACGGCAGGCGGCCATGACGACCCAGCCTGACTGGCGGGACCACGAGAAGCAGGCCGGCCCCCCGGGAGGTTCCCGACGCGGCACGCCGGCGCCACAGCAGCCGCCGCCTCGGTCGTCGAGTCTGCGGCTGCCGCTCCGCCGATCCGCCCGCGGGTGGCCAACTGGGCCCCGGGGGCGGGGAGATCAACGGACCTGTTCCGTCATCGCTTCCACGGTGGTGATCACCACGTCCGGTCGGTCGAGCGGGATGTCGTGCGAGCTGTTCTGGGCGACGACCAGCCGGCGGTCGGGTGCGGCGCTGACGAACTCCTGCTGGGCCTGGCGCCACAGCTGAGCGTCGGTGGGAGACGTCGTGAAGGGGGTCTGGGAGGAGACGATCGCGATGGCGGGAACGTTCTGCGGCCAGGTGAGCTCGTGGTAGGCGAGGTGCACCGGGCCGTAGTCGTCGGCCTCGGCCAGGAGTTGGCGGGTCGCCCTGGTCTGCGGCTGTTGCCGGAGCGCAGCGATCTGCTGTTGGTTCTCGGCGACGAGCCGGGCGGTCTCCGTGGGGGTGTAGAACTGCGGCAGGCTCGCGTCCACCAGGACCGCGCCGGCGATCCGCCGGGGGTGCTCGCGGACGAGGTACGTGGCGATCTCCCCGGCGAGGGAGTGGGAGACCAGGACCACGCTCTTCGTCACTCCCAGCTGGGTCAGGCCGGCCGCGAGGTCGGCGGCGGCGTTCTGCGCCTTCCACGGCCCCGGCACGTCGCTGCTGCGGCCTTCTCCGGAGCGGTCGTAGGTGATGATCTCGGAGCCGGTGTCCTTCGCGAGGACGGGCACGATCTTGTTCCAGTAGGAGGCGTCGAGGCCGCCGCCGGCGTCCAGGACGATGGCCGGAAGGCGGCCGGGGGTGACGTAGAACGCGAGCCGGTGGCCCTGGTGGGAGATCATGTGCAGGGACGGCTGAGCAGGCGCAGCCGCTGTCGGGGAAGCCGTTGCAGTGGTGCGGGAGCCGGTGGTGGCCGGGGGCGCGGTACTGGGCGGTGTGGCGGCGCAGGCGGTGAGGGCACCAGCTACGACGAGGCCGGTCAGGGCGGAGGTGCAGCGGCGGAGTGTGGCGTGGTCGCCCACGAGGGACTCCTTCCACGACTGTGGTTGGCTGATGGCGCCGCGGAGCTGGTCGTCTGCGGCCTGGGGGTGAGGACGGGCTGTCACAGCTTCAGCCTCGTGGTGGAGGGTGCATGGTCGCGACGGTGCTGTCCCCCGGAAGCGGGTTGCAGGCAGCCCTACATAGATGAGCGGGGCCGTCGGCCAGGAGAGGGAGTTGGAGCGGCGGGCGTGGGCCTCGTCCGGCTTCCTGTTCCCGTCGGATGCCGCCCGGCTGCCGAGGAGGGCGGGGACGTGCTCACGTGATCACGGGGAGCATCAGGTAGGAACGGTGCTTGCCGCCGGTGTGCACGGTGACGGCGCCCCCGAAGAGGTCGGCGGGGCGGTCGTCGGGGTCGTTGTGGAGGAAGGAGCCGCTGCCGGCCGTCGGGCCTGCGGTGCGTGCGGTGGCCGGGTCGGTGTAGTCGTGGCCCTGGACGTCGAGGGTGAGGGTGTAGCCGGTGGGCAGGACCAGGCTCCTGGGCAGGATCTCGACGTCCAGCTCGTAGACGGCGCCGGAGGTGAGCGGCTCGTGCCGGTCGTGCCGATGGACGGGCAGGAAGGGCCGGGACCGCGCCTGGTCGAGGGCGCGGTGTGAGGCGCGCAGCCACCCCTGGGCGATCGGCACGTCGGGGTCGTTGGCCCCCTGGAAGAGGATCTCGGTGCTGTCGGGGGCGAAGGCGCGCAGGATCAGGAACAGGTCCGCGTCGGCGGTGGAGGACTCGATGAACAGCTTCGCCGCGACGGGGCCGGCGATCTCCAGGTCGCGGGGGCAGCGGTAGCTGAACCTGACGCTCTCCCGCAGGGCGCTGTAGTCGGCGCGGGCACCGGCCGGTGCCGGGTCCGGGCTCATCGCGGCGCTGGCGGCGTCGAGGTACAGGCGGGTCCAGGTCGTCTCCGGCAGGGGCCACGCCGCGCCGGCGCGCAGTGCCACGCTGCCGTCGGCGTGCCGGGTGCGCAGCTCGACGCGGGGCCGGCGGGTCCAGCCGGTCTGCTCGCCCTTGAGGAAGTGGCCGAAGAAGCGCTGCTGCAGATCGAGACCGTAGCGGGAGTAGAAGTGCGAGAAGTGGGTGTCCTCGTGCATGGTCAGCCACTTGTCGGTGGAGGCGGCCTGCTCGAATCCGCGGACGGTTCCGCGCAGGTGCAGTCCCGCCCCGCCCCAGTTCCCAGCCGCGAGCACCGGCACCTCGATGCGGTCCCAGTCGGGGTCGAGCCGGGCCCGGTGGAAGTCGTCGAGCAGCGGGTGCTCGCGCACGAGCCGGCCGAAGTCGGCCCGCCGCGCGTCCAGTTCGGCCGGGGTGAGGACCTCGTCGCCGTAGACCGGCTGGCCGGTGTGCGGGTTGACCCCGGCCTCCTCGCCCGCGCCGTAGGGCACGATCAGGCCGTACCAGCGGTCGACGAACGTGGACAGGATGCCGCCGTGGTAGACGGCGTCGCGGTAGAGATCGCCGGCGCCCTCCCATACGCAGATCGCGGCCAGGTGCGGCGGGCGCAGCGCGGCGACCTGCCACTGGTTGATCGCCAGATACGAGATCCCGCACAGCCCGACCCGGCCGCTGCTCCACGGCTGCGCGGCGGCCCACTCGATGCTGTCGTACAGGTCGAGGGTCCCGCGTGCCGCGAACGGGTCGAGGTAGCCGGGGGAGCGGCCGGTGCCGCGGGAGTCGACGCGCACGCACACGTAGCCGTGGGGCACCCACCGCTCCGGGTCGACGACCTCGAAGTTCTGGTAGGCGTTGCTGGAGCCGTCCAGGATGTCGGGGTGGTCGGCGACCATCTTCTGCCAGGGGCCGGGCAGGAGTTCTTGGAACGGGCGGCCCTTGGCGTACGGCCCCCGGCTCAGGATCGCGGGGTAGGCGCCGGGGGCGGTCGGGCGGAACACGTCGGCACGCAGGACGGCGCCGTCGCTGACGGGGACGGGCACGTCCCAGTCGATGGTCATGGCGCCGACGACGTCGGTGCGGAACGGGCCGGTCACGACCCGGTCGGCGTTCTGTTCGGTCATGGGGCTGCCTCCTGGGGGCGGTCGATGACGGTGCGTCAGTCGAGGGTGACGACGATCTTCGCGGCGGAGACGCCCTTGCGTTGGAGGTCCAGGGCGTGCTGGAGGTCGCCGAGGCCGTGCCCGACGACGGTCGGCTTGGGCAGCGCCCGGTAGCGGCCCTCGGCCAGCGCGCGCGGCAGGAAGTCGCGGTAGACCAGCGTGCTGACCTCGTTGGCCTTCAGCGTGGTGCCGAAGATGTACTTCGTGCGGACCCCGCGCCGCCGGGCCGCGATCTGCAGCGCGATGTTGGCGCCGACCAGGCGCGCGATCAGCTTCGGCACGGCGAACCGGCCGCGGTCCGGGCCGCCGAGGTGGGCGAAGGAGACCGGCGGGGTGGCCAGGGCCACGAACCGGTTGCCCCGGCTCGCGCCGACGATGCGCACGCACGCGGCCGCGGAGGTCTCACCGAGGGCGACCGCCCCGGCCGGCTCCCGGTCCTGGAGCGCCGCGATGATCTCGGACTCCACTGCGGGGCTGTTGTAGTCGAACACCCGGCTGGCGCCCAGCGATGTGACGTAGTCGAAGTTGCGCGGCGAAGCCGTCGCGACGACCTCGTATCCTGCGGCCACCGCCAGCTGGATCGCGTTGCTGCCGACGCTGGTGGAGCCGCCCCAGACCAGCAGCGTCCGGCCGGTCGATTCGGGCGTTGCCGTCGGGCGCCGCAGGCCCAGTTGGTCACTCTGGAACAGTGCGCAGGCCGCGGTCGACACCGCGAGCGGCAGCACGGCCCCGTCCGCGAAGGAGAGCGTGTCCGGAATGGGGGCGGCCATCCGTTCCAGCAGCACGGTGTAGTGCTGGAAGCCGCCCTCGGCCGCCCGGTTGGCGTCCTTGTCGGTGCCCACCGCGTGGCCGAGCACGCGGTCGCCGACACGGAACCGCGTGACCGCCGAGCCGACCTCCACCACCTCGCCGGCGACATCGGACCCGATCACGGTCGGGTAGGTCAACCACCGGTAGGCCAGGCGACCGGCGACCTGGATGATCCACTCCAGCGGGTTGACCGCGACAGCGTGGTTGCGCACGACGATCTGGTCCGCGGCGGGCCGGGTGTAGGGGGCGGGGCCCACTTCCAGGCGGGCGCCACCGGCGTTGATCCAGGCTGCGGTGTTGGTGGGCATGCGTGTCTCCTCACATCAGTGATTGCACCAAGTGCAATGCCTTCAGCGTGGCACGTGATGACACCAAGTGCAATCGCCTTGGGTATGATGAGCCCATGGCACGTTGGGAACCGGATGCGCAGAGGCGGCTGCAGCAGGCCGCCATGGACCTGTTCGCCGAACGCGGCTACGCCGAAGTGACCGTCGCCGAGATCGCCGAGCGCGCCGGGCTGACCAAACGGACCTTCTTCAACCACTTCACCGACAAGCGGGAAGTCCTGTTCGCCGGAGCGAAGGACTTCGAGGACAGCGTCGCCAAGCACCTCGCCGAGGCCGACGACGACCTGGAGCCCATCGAGGCGGCCCTGCTCGCCCTCACCGAGGCCGGCCTCGCCCTCGCCCAATACGGCGACTACGCCCGCGCCCGCCAGGAGCTCATCGCCTCCTCGACCGAGCTGCGGGAACGCAACCTGATCAAGATGGCCTCACTCGCCGTCTCCATCGCCGAAGCACTGGTGCGGCGAGGCGTGCCGCCCGGTCGGGCGAGCCTGACCGCGCAGGCCGCCGTCGCCGTCTTCACCGACGCCTACGCGGCCTGGACCGAGCGAGGCGCGACGGCGGACTTCTGGAACCTGATGCAGCAGTCCCTCGCCGACCTTCGCCGAGCAGTCGACGCCGCCCCGAGCCGCCCCAGCGGAGCCTGACGCCCTTTCGCCCGGCCATCTCGGAGCGAGTGCGACGGGGAACGGGTCATGCCCCCCTCGCTGTCGTCGCGCAGGGAGCGGACCATGCTCCTCAGGGCTCGGAACGCGTCTGACTTGACTGCTCGGAGTCGGTCAGGCGGGCCAGCCTGCTGGCCTCGACGGACCTGACGGCCGCGCTCGCCTTCTCCAGGCTCCGTCAGCCGCGGGGCGTGAGCCGCGCCGGAAGCGCCTTTCCGACGGGCGCCTCCGCCGGCCTGGTCACGTAGCCGTCCCCACTGTCGCGAACGCCGCAGCCGCCGTCACCGCACCGACCGCTGCCCCCGGCGGCCAGGCCCGGCACCGTACTGCGCGGTGTTTACCGGGGGATGCGCGGGGCACCTGGTGCTCATGGCTGACATTCTGGTTGAACAAGACCAGCAGTTGATGAGCGATCAGGATCTCGGCGCGGTGCTGCACATCCTCGACGGCATCAAGGTCGAGGGCGACGCTGTCCCTGCGCGGGAGCGGCAGTCGGCCGAGGCCTGGACGCTGGAAGGGCACTGGCAACAGCGCGGGCCCGTCTCCGCCGACACGGAGGCGGCACTCCCGGATGTGCTGCTGCGGATCCGGGAGCACTACGCGCTGCACGGCAGACCAGCGCCGGCGCGCCTTCGGATCGTGGACCCCGACGGCTCACAGCTGCTGCTGATCGAACCGACCGATCCCGGCGCTGACTGACCGCCGGTGCTTCGCCGATGTTTAAGGACGCAGCACGAGGGGATCCGCGAGGCCAGTCCTGAGGTCTTCGGAGGCCATCATGCTTGTCCTGGGAGTGATTCTCCTCATCATCGGCTTCGTCACCGGTATCTCGGTGCTGTGGACGATCGGCGTCATCCTCGCCGTCATCGGCTTGATTCTCTGGGTGCTCGGCGCCGTCGGACACTCCGTCGGCGGGCGCCGACACTACTGGTGACGAGGCCGGGAACATGTCGGGGAGCCCGACCGGCCACCAGCGCACCCGGCCACCGGGCGGTGGCTGCCGGTGTGGTCCATGAGCGGTCGATCGCGGCTGGACGACGTCCTCACCTTCGGCGTCGAGGAGGAGCTGCTCCTGGTCGACCGGGACTCCGGCGTCACTGTGCCGTGCGCCGCGGAGGTGCTCGCACAGGCCGCCCCGGCGCTTGGTCAACGGGTAGGCGAGGAGTTCTACGCCACCCAGGTGGAGATACGAACGGTGCCCGCACAGCGGGCCTGCGCCTTGAGAGCGGACCTGGCGCAGGCCCGACGCCTGTGCGCGGCCGCTGCGGCGCCTCTCGGTGCGGCGCCGGCGGGATCGGGCTGCGCGGTGCTCACCAGCCCGACACCGCGCCTGACGGGCTCTGACCGGTACCGTGCGGTAGCCCGCCGACTCGCCCCGTTCGTGCGGGCGACGGACAGCGAGCTGTCCGGCTGCCATGTGCACCTGGGCACGCTCGAACGCGGCGAGGCCCTCGCGCTGAGCGCCCGACTGCGTTCCTGGCTTCCCATCCTGCAAGCGCTTGCGGTGAACTCCCCGTTCTCCGCGGGCCGTGAGCGCGGCTGGGCGAGCTGGCGGGCGGCGCAGTACGCGCGCTGGCCCACGGTCGGTCCCGCACCCGTAGTGGACGAGCCCGGCTACGAGACGCTGGCACGACGGATGGTGGCGGCGGGTGAGGTACGGGACCGCAAGATGATCTACTGGTATGCGCGGCCCTCCGAGCGCTGGCCGACCCTGGAGGTCCGACTGTGCGATGTCAACGCGGACCTCGACCTCGACGTGCTGGTCGCCGTGCTGCTGAGAGGGCTGGGCACCGTGCTCCTGGCCGAGTTCCGAGCCGGCCGTGAGGAGCCGGACCACACGGAGGACGCGGTGCTGCTCGATGTCCACGATCAGGCCGGTCGCCATGGGCTGCGCGGGCGAGGCCTGGACCCGGCGACCGGACTGCGCGCCCCCTTCGACAACTGCCTGAGCTCCCTGGTCGAGCGCGCCCGTCCGGGCCTGCGCGCCGCGGGTGACGAGCATCTCGCTGACCGTCTGGTGGCCCAGGTCCGCCGCGTCGGGAGCGGGGCAGATCGCCAGCGGGCGGTGTTCGCCCGACACGGCGATCTGCGCCGTGTGGCGGCCGAACTGGCCGCCGTCACCGCCGACTGCTGAGGTCACCTGAAACCGGCTGGGACCAGCTGGGACCAGCTGGGATCAGCGACCGGAAGGCGGCCGGAGCACGCAGAACTCGTTGCCCTCCGGGTCCGCCATCCAGGCCGTCCACCAGCCCTCGTCCTCGAACGGCTCACGCAGCAACCGTCCGCCCAGGGCGAGGAGCCGTTCGATCTCCCTTTCCAGGTCCCCGACCCGAAGGTCGACGTGCATCCGGTTCTTCCCCATCTTGGGCTCGGGGACCTGCTGGAGCAGCAGCTCCGGCCCGGAGCCCAGCGGATCTCGCAGCACCAGGTACGGCGGGCGGTACGGCCCGGCCGAGTAACTGAGAGCGCGCGACCAGAACCGCGCCAGCGCAGGCGGATCGCCGCAGTCGAGCACCCAGGCCAGCTCCACGACCGTCACCTCCACCCCGATCACCGGGACCGCCCCGCGGCATGCTCCTGCCCGGACCGGCGGGGGGCACACCGACGCTGCTCCGGTGTGATCCGCGACGCCAGGGGTACCCGCGAACAGACCGAGCACCCGTGAGAGGGGGCGCCACGTGACGCCGACGTCCCAGAAACCGGCGCAGCGCAGGCCCAGGCCGCGCCGCTACCTGATGTGCCCGCCCACCTACTTCGACGTCCGCTACGCGATCAATCCGTGGATGGACCCGACCGATCCACCCGAGCCCACAGCCGCCCAGGACCAGTGGCACCAGCTGCACGAACTCCTGCTGGCGCTCGGCCACCGGGTCGACCTGGTCGAACCGGTCCCAGGACTGCCGGACATGGTCTTCGCCGCCAACGCCGCCACCGTGCTGGACGGCCGGGTGCTCGTGGCCAACTTCCGGCACGCCGAGCGCGGCGAAGAGGCAGGCGCCTACGAGGCGTGGTTCCGCGCCCACGGATTCACCACCGTGGAGCAGGCCCGCCAAGTCAACGAGGGCCAGGGGGATCACCTGGTGGCGGCCGAGGTGATCCTCGCGGGGCACGGCTTCCGTACCCATCCCGACTCACACGCCCAGACCAGCGCCTTCCTGCGCCGACGCCTGGTCCCGCTGACGCTCGTCGACCCGCGGTTCTACCACCTGGACACCGCTCTGGCGGCCGTGTCGCACGACGAGATCATCTACTACCCCGAGGCGTTCTCGCCGCCCGCTCAGGCCAGGCTGGCCGCCATGTTCCCCGACGCCCTGCGTGTCGACGAGGCCACTGCGGCCACCTTCGCCCTCAACGCCATCTCCGACGGCCACAACGTCATCCTGCCCGCCGCTGCCGCCTCGCTCGCCGTGCCCCTGAAAGCCCGGGGATACCAGCCCCACTTCGTCGAGACGGGCGAACTCATGAAAGCCGGTGGCGGTCCCAAGTGCTGCGTGCTGGACCTCCACCCCGAGCCCGTCGCCGAGCCCGCTGCGGCATCCGCCGCCTGACGGACGAAGGAGCCGACATGGGAATCGAGGGGGCGGCCCCGAAGCCGCCCGCGCCGCGCGGACCGTACTCCGCCGCGCTGCTGCGGCAGCTCACCGAACCGCCAGGGCCCGCCGTCGGCCTGCCGAGGCCGCCCTCTGCGCAGATCCTCGGCGACGATCTCCAGCTTGCCTTGTACGTCTGCTACGAACTCCACTACCGCGGCTTCGACGAAGTCGACCCGGACTGGGAATGGAATCCTGCGCTGCTGGCCTTTCGCGCCGAGCTGGAGCAGGCCTTCCTGTCAGCGCTGCGCGCCGCAACGACGCCCGCGCCGCTGGCCGAACAGCTCGCGGCCCTGCTGACCGAGCCTGCCGACGGCAGCGGCCCCTCCCACTTCCTTCGCAAGAGCGGCGAGCGCTGGCAGGCCCGCGAGTACCTGGCGCAGCGGTCCCTGTACCACCTGAAGGAAGCCGACCCGCAGGCCTGGGCGATCCCGAGACTGCACGGCCCCGCCCAGGCGGCATTCGCGGCGATCGAGTTCGACGAGTACGGCGACGGGCACGGGGACCGGGCCCACGCCAAGCTGTTCGCGGACATGATGCGCGACTTCGGCCTCGACCCCGGCTACGGGCGCTACCTCGACCTGGCCTCGGCCGAGGCCCTGGCCGTGGTCAACCTCATGTCCCTGTTCGGACTCCACCGCGGACTTCGCGGCGCGCTGGTCGGCCAGTTCGCGGGCGTGGAGATCACCTCGTCCCCCGGCTCGGCCCGGCTCGCCGACGCACTCGAATCGCTCGGCGCGGGCGCGGCCGGGACGCGGTTCTACCGCGAACACGTGGAAGCGGACGCGGTCCACGAACAGCTCGTGCGACGCGGCGTCATCGCCGAGCTCCTGCGCCAGGAACCAGGGCTGGAGCCCGACATCGCCTTCGGCCTCGCCGCGTCCACGCTGCTGGAGGAGCGCCTCGCCGCACACATGGTCAGCAACTGGTCCCGCGGACAGAGTTCACTGCGAGGGCCGCTGCCGGCGGAGGTCGCCGGAAGGTGAGCGGCGGCGGTGGCTGGTGTCGCAGAAGGGGAAGCGGCGGCTGCGCCGACAGGTGCACAAGGCCACCACCGGCCGCTCGCTGCGCACCGTCGTCCCGTCGGGCAGCACCACCTCCACGGGGCCGTCCACCAGGACCGGTCCGACACCGTCCGGCATCACCACACGGGTGACCCGATCACTCCCGTGCGCCACGGATCACCACCAGCTCCTCCGAGCACTGGCCCGGACGCGCCAGCCCCTCGCGCTCGAACCACCGCGCCCGTGAGGACATGACCGGACCGTAGGGCTGCCTGGCCCGTGCCACGATCTCGGTGCGCAGCCCGCCCGCGCGCAGAAGCTCACAGGTGGTGTCGACACCGCACAGGTCGGAGTGCACAAGCAACAGGACACCACCCGGCTTCAGCGCGGCAGGCGCCTGCGCGCAGATCCGGTCCAGCAGCAGGCGGCCGTCCCGGCCGGCATCCCACGCCCGAGCCGCCCCGCGCGGCGCCGAGTCGCCCGGGCAGGGAACATACGGCGGGTTCGCCGCGACCACGTCGAAGCGTCTCCCGCGCACCGCGGAGAGCAGATCCCCGTGGCGTGGCCGGATCCGGCGTCCGTGCAGGGCGCCGTTGAGCAGTGCGGCGCCGAGGGCGGACCACGAGACGTCGACCGCCGTGACCCTCGCGCCACGCCGCCCCGCTGCCACAGCGACGGCGCCGCTCCCCGTGCCCACGTCCAGGACCGCCGCGCCCGGCGCGAGCGGCTCGTCGTCCAGGGCGCCGATCAGCATCTCCGTGTCGGCCTGCGCACGGTAGACGCCCGGCGGTGTGATCAACAGCATGACCCGCGTCTGCCCACGATGTCCCGGTCGATGCCTGGGAGGCGCAAGAGACCACAGAGGCCGGCGCGGCGCGGTGAGGCGCGATGCCGGCGGACATCGTGCCGCCCGACCCCGACAGCCTTGACGCGGCCACCGCCGCCCCGCTGCCGTGCGCGGGTACCCTCCGCTCCGCTGGGGCGGCGAGCCGGTCGGCCGCGGGCCCGCTGCGTGCCCGGAGGCCGACGGCCCTGTTTGCCCACCCTCTCGACGGGCGGCCGCACCCGGACCGCTGCCGCACATGGGCGCCCTACGCTCCGCTGGGACGCCGACTCCCGCGTGCCGGGTGCCGCCCGGCCGCCGCCGTCGCCCGCCGCATCGGCGTCCCCGAACCCCCCGCCGAACGCGAGGCACCGCGGACGCCGCCCGCCAGGACCAGCCCCAGTGCTCGCCCGCCCCGCGCCTGGACGACCTTGGCGCGGGCCGCGACGGCGGCCGGCTCGCGGTGGACCGGCCGCTGCCCGCGATCGCGTCGGTGCTCTACGACGCCGCGCTCGTCCCCGACGGCACCGAGTCTCTCGCGACCGATCTGGACGCGGTACGGTTCCTGGCCGAGGCCGTGCTCGGCTGGGCGCCTCACCCGCTGCCGACCGCCGGCGCCGGCGAGGCGGACGGGCCGGCGTCGTCGTCCGCGGCGCGGCAAGCCGGTGATCGGCGCGCGGCCCCAGGCCGTCGACCCGCTGAACGGGACGTGTGCGCTCCGGGCTTCTGGGGCAGGCGCTGCGGTGCGGGCCCGCGGAAGGTCCGCGTCAGTGTCGGGACATCAGGAGGGACCCTCTCATGGAGACCAGTGCATGGACCTACCGTCAGGACGTCGGCCAGCAGCCGGACATGGACCTGGTCGGGTTCGAGGTGGAGGCCACCGACGGCCGGATCGGAAAGATCGACAAGCACAACGCCGAAGCCGACGCCGGTAGCATCGCCGTCGACACCGGCCACTGGATCTTCGGCAAGCATGTGCTCCTGTGCGTCGGGACGATCAGCCGGATCGACCCAACGGACCGGGTGGTGTGGGTGGACCGCAGCAAGGAAGAGATCAAGAACGCCCCGGAGTTCGACCGGGACAAGCACGACGGCGACCCCGACTTCCTCCAGCAGCTCGGCTCCTACTACTACCCCCGAGTCCCCTAGAGGCATCCAGGCCGGTTCTCGAGACCCCGCCCGCTCGTCACCGCCTCGTCACTGCGAAGAACGCATCACAGAAGCTTGATCCAGTACCGCCGCACAGGGCCCCGTTCGGTGTCCCGGACTCCCTCGAGGATTCCGCCGCGGTGCTCGACGGTCTTCGCCGAGGCCAGGTTGTCGACTTCGCAGACAACCGGCACGCGGTCCAGAGCGAGTGCCCGTGCCTCGTCGAGAATTCGCCCCAACGCCCACGTGGCCAGCCCACGTCGGCGTGAGGACGGCCGGATGCCGTAGCCGATGTGCCCGTACTGCAGCACGTGGTCGTCGAGGGCGTGCCGCAGTGCGATCCCGCCGTGCACTCGGTCGCCCTCCGTGATCCACCGGTATGTGCAACCCCGGCCGGCGTCAAGCGCTTCGGGGCCCGACTCGACCTCGAGCCGGGCGACCCAGGCCGCGAACCCTTCCGGCGAGTCGACCTCGTCGGAAGGGCTCAGCCCGAATCCGTCTTCGTGGAAGCCAGGGCCCCACTCTTGGTGCGCTTCGAGCCAGGAGGAATGCAAGTGGAGAGTGGGCGCGGTCAGTTCAGGCATGGGGCGACGATACCGATCCGGGTCGTCAAGATCGGACCCCGACAGTGCGCTTCCTCTCTCCGGGGCGGCCGTCCCCGAACTGTGCATCCAGCACTGACGCGCCGTCGCCGGGCGGGTGCCGACTGCTCGTGGAGGGACTATTCATCTGGCGGCGATGTGGCGCGGCGGCGTCGGGGGCGCAGCCGGTCGAGCAGGTGCCGTCTGCTGCCGGTGGTCCTGTCGGTCAGGGGAGCGGTGGGGACAGGGCGGCGCAAGGCCACCAGAGCGGGGAGGCCGTCCAGTATGGGGGACAGGCCCAGGCGGGTGAGGGCGAGGTTGACTTCCGGGCGCCGGAGGGTCAGATGGACGAAGGCGTGACCGGGGGCGTTCGACAGCGCCCTGGTGTGCTGCAGCGACACGTGGTGAGTGCCGGTCACGACGAGTTCGTGCGGGACTTCGCCGCCAGCAGGTGTGGCTCGGGCGTAGGTCAGTGCGGCGTAGGCCGACTGATGGGCGAAGCCGACGGGACAGTCGGGGTCTTGGGCGAGGGCGATGGCGCCGCCGCGTGCCAGGTCTCCGAGTACGACGGCCACGACTCCCGGCAGGTGCAGCGCGCGTTCAAGTGCGTCGGCGAACGAGGTGACCGGCCCGGTGCTGATGTTCGGAGTCCACAGGACGGGGGACGGGCCCACGAGCCGGCTCTCTCGCTCTTCTTGCAGGGGCAGATGGTCAGGTCAGATGGTCAGGTTGTCCTCGATCTGGCGCAGGCGCAGCCGCGCCATGGCCAGGTTCGCACGGGAGCGGTTGAGCGCGAGGTAGAGGAAGTGACCCTGGCTGCCCTTCGCGGTCATGGGCCGGATCAGGTGGTACTGGCCGCCGAGGGTGATCAGGATGTCTTCGATCCCCTCGTTGTGGAGGTTGAGCATCTCCATCGTGCGCATCTTGGCGCGGACCACTTCGGTGTTGCCCGCGGCAGCGATGTTCAGATCGAGGTCGGGGCTGCTACCCATGGTTGCGAGGGCCATTCCGCTGTTGTAGTCGACTAGGGCAACACCGACGGCACCGTCGATGGCCATGGCGTCCTTGAGCGCGCTATCCAGGTTCGGCATGCCGGGAACCTTATGGGGGACAGGTTTGCGATCGTTGCTCGTTGACAAATGTGATCCTTATTGGGCCCACTATGGGACTTCGGGTTCGATCACATGTGCAAATTGATCGCGGCCAGGCCACGCGAGGGAGACCAGCCGCTGCTGGGTGCCGTCGTGCAGGTCGCGCTCGATCCGGCGGCGCTCGGCGTCGACTGCCTCGATCAGGTCGGTACGACTGCCGGCCAGGTACTCGACCCGCTCCTGGAGCCGCTGCGCCCGGCTGGGCCCGAGCAGCGCCAACGCCAGTCGCGCCTCCGCCCGGGCCACCGCCCCCGCCGTCCAGGGCAGGGCACACAGCAGGGCGATGCCGGCCACCGTGTAGCACGGCGTCTGCGTCGCGTAACCGAACCAGTCCTGTCGGGCCCCCACCGGCAGCGCCCACACCCAGCCGTAGGCGATGGCGCCCGCAAGGCCCGCGGTCGCCATCGCGAGCACCGACAGCTCCAGCACTGCCACCAGCGGGCCCAGGAGAAGGTGGTATCCGAGCTGGCGCCAGATACGCGTCGAGGAAAACCGTCGGGCGACTGTCGCCCACGACCACCGCTCCGGCGTGGGCGTCGGCCGAGCAAAGTCCACTCCGAGGAGTGCCCGGTGGCGCCCACGCTGAACGGCCGTCAGCACCGGGACGCCGAGCAGGATCAGGGCGACCGACGCGGTGAGCACCAAAGCCCAGTTCCCCGTTTCGGCGGCGGCCGTCGCGCCCCAGGACCACACGGGCACCAGGGCCAGGTGCGGCATGACACCGGTGGCCAAGAAGCCGGCGTCCCGTCGCGCCCGAGGCACCGAGCGCCTCAGGACGGGGGGAATCATCATGATCCGACACTAGGACACCTCGACGGGGGGTCCGCCATGAGCCTGGCGCCCGAATCCGTGGTGGCACCAGTGCCACCGTTGTGTTGAGAGATCCGTGGCTGAAGGTCACCGGGCCCTGTGTGGGTTGAGCGTGGCGCATGGTCCGGGGGATCGCGGGTACCCGAGGGTTCTGCGCATCTTCACACCTCATCCACAACGCGGGGGACTCATGTCCGTGCAGCCGGCAACGAAGGACAATCAGGCCACCAGAGAGGGCCGGACAGCTCTGCATGCCCTGCGCGCCACGCAGGGGGCCTCGGGGCTGCAGTCGGCGCACACGGCCTGGCCGGCCCGCGCCGCACGAGCGGATGCAACAGGCGTTGCGCCCGTCACGCGGATGGTGCGGTCACCCGCCCGAGTGCTGCGCACGACTGGCGACACCGCGATGGTGGCGTTCACGTTGTGGCGCCGGGGGCAGGTCCTGGTCGCCGTGCCGTGCGCGGTGCTGCAGGTTGAGCTCGGCCTGGGCCGGCATGAACTGCTCGGCGCCGAAGTCTTCGCACTGATCAACCCCGAGGCAGTCCTGGACACCGACGTCGCGCCCCACCAGTGGGGGCTTGAGCCTGGCACCCCCAGCTGACCCTGCAGGGAAGCCGACCACTGCACAACCTCCTCCGCGGTCCTGTCCAGCCGGCCCCGGGGAGCCGGTGGGCCACCTGCGCGCCGCAGGCGGCCAAGGCGGAGATCCGGAGCCGACCGCCCCGCCTGACCGTCCTGCCCCATCCCGTGACCGAGATCGGTCCGCCGGGCCTTGTGCTGGCGCGGCCGGTTGCGACCGCTCTCCGGCAGCCGGGGCCAGGCGGTCGACTCGCTAGGCGCCTCTGTTGCGGGAAACGAACCCGCGGGTCGCCGGTGGCCCTCTCGGTGGCCACCGGCGACCAGACGATCCCACTGCGGGTCCACTCGCCCCGGCGACATCCGGCCAAGGCGTGGGTGCGCAACGCGCTTCGTCTGGAGACCCATCAGCGCGATGCGGAGCATGCAGGCGACCGGGCGGCACGCCGCCACCGCCGGTACCGACGACCCCGCCCTGGGCCCCTCAGCACGCTGTCCTGGCCGTCCACTGCTCGACGTCAGCGCCAGCACTCCACTCGCAGAGACCAGGGCTCCCCGCACAGAAGGTCATCTGCGTGAGG
>NZ_BBPO01000035.1:83817-86762 GCF_000787815.1 Streptacidiphilus neutrinimicus | reverse complement strand
GGCCCACCGAACCCGCGGCTCCACGCGGCTCCGCCGCGCAGACGCAGGCCTCCGGCCGTCGCAGCCCGGCTCCGCGAGCGCCCGGCGACAGCCGCCGCACGGCCGCAGCCGCCCTCACCGGGCAGCCCGCTCCTGGGCGACTCGGCTGCGCGCAGCAGGCCGCCGGGCAACACGGCGCGGGGCAGCACGGCCCCGGTCGGCACAGCACAGGGATCGAACGCGCGACGGGAGAGGCTGATGGTCGCTGAACCGCTTCGGGGTGGGCTGCAGGCGGCGGGCGACACGTCCCCACCCGTGGACGCGGAGGGACCGGCCCGGCCGGACGTCGTCGTGGCCCAGCCCCAGCCGGACGGGAGCGCGTCGCCGCGCCCCGCGCTGGTCGGCCGCCCGCCGTGGACGCTGATGTACCACTCCGTCGACTCCGGCCCGCAGGACCCGTACCTGCTCACCGTCTCGCCGCAGCGCTTCGCCGCGCAGCTGGCCTGGCTGCACCGCAACGGCCTGCGCGGGGTGTCCATGCGCGAGCTGGTCCGCGCCTACGAGCAGCACGCCACGGACGGGCTGGTCGGGCTGACCTTCGACGACGGCTACGCCGACTTCCCCCGCCAGGTGCTCCCGGCGCTGCGGGCCCACGGCTTCACCGCGACGCTCTACGTCGTCGCGGGGCGCATGGGCGGCCACAACGTCTGGGACGCCGACGCGCCGCGCAAGCCGCTGGTGACCATCGAACAGGTACGGCAACTGGCGGACGCCGGTGTGGAGATCGGTTCGCACGGGCTCAGCCACCGCCGGATGACGGGCCTCGGCGAGGAGGAGCTGGCCGCCGAGGCGCGGCGCAGCCGTGAGGTGCTGGAGAGTGTCGTCCAGCGTCCCGTGACCGGTTTCTGCTACCCCTACGGGGCCGTCGACGCCGCCGCCGAGCGGGCCGTCGCCATGGCCGGCTACGACTACGGCGCGGGCATCCGCCACCAGCCCGCGACCAGCCGCTGGGCGCTGCCTCGGTGCTACGTCGGCGAGCGCGACGGCGGCCTTCGGCTGCGCGCCAAGCGCGTCCGCCACGCGCTGCGGGGGTGGTCCGCGTGAGCCCCGGACTGCGGGTCCTGCACGTGGTCACCGGCCTGCACGCGGGCGGCGCGGAGCAGCAGCTGCGTCTGCTGCTGCGGCACCTGCCCGCCGGCATCCACTGCGAGGTCGTCGCGCTGTGCGAGGCGGGCGCCGTGGCCGACGGCCTGCGCGCCGACGGCGTCACCGTGCACGAGCTCGACATGCGCGGCAACCGCGACCTCGCCGCGCTGCCGCGCCTGGTCCGGTTGATCCGCGAGGGCCGGTACGACCTGGTGCACTGCCACCTCTACCGCGCCTGCGTCTACGGCCGCCTCGCCGCGCGGCTGGCGGGCGTGCGGGCGGTGCTGGCCACCGAGCACTCGCTCCAGCCCGGCGTGCTCGAGGGCCGCCGTACCGGCGCGGCCGTGCGGCGGCTCTACCTGGCCACCGAGCGGCTCGGCCGGGTCACCATCGCCGTCTCCGAGGCGACGGCCCGTCAACTGCGCACCTGGGACGTGCCGGAGGAGCGGATCCGGGTTGTGCCCAACGGCGTCGACCCTGCCGCGTACCGCGTGGCCGCCGTGCCCCGCGCGTCGCTCGGCCTGCCCGCCGACGCGTTCGTCGTCGGCGCGGTCGGCCGCCTCGTGCTCGGCAAGCGCTTCGACGTCCTGGTGGACGCGCTCGCGCTGCTGCCGCGCGAGGCGCACCTGCTGGTCGTCGGCTCCGGCCCCGAACACGCAGCGCTGCTCGCGCAGGCCCGCGAGCGCGGCGTCGCCGACCGCGTCGTGCTGACGGGCGAGCGGGACGACGTCCCGGCGCTGCTGGCCACGATGGACGCGCTTGCGGCGCCCTCGGAGGGTGAGACCTTCGGCCTGGTCCTGGTCGAGGGCCTCGCCTCCGGCCTTCCCGTCTTCTGGTCCTCAGGCCCGGCGCTGGCGGAGCTCCCGATGCAGGAGCAGCTGGCCCTCGGCCGTGGCGGCAGCGCCCGCACCGAGCCCACGGCCGCCGCGTACGCGGCCGCCCTTCGCCCGCTGCTCACCCGCCGCCCACCCCGCACCGTCGGCCCGGTCCCGGGCCGCTACGACATCACCCGCCTCGCCCCCCGCGTCGCCGCGATCTACGCCGAACTCACCACCCTCCCGGACCCCGCCCCGATCAGCGCCGCGCCGCGCGGCCCGCTCTCGCACCGCTCGACCGCGCCCGCGTCTCCGGCCGCGAGCCGCAAGGCGGGGGCGTCCGCGCCGCGCCCGGCAGCCCCTGCGCCGCGAGGCGTAGGGCTGGAGGCGGGATCGCCTGTCTCGGCGCCGCGAGCGGCCGAGGCGGCTTCGAGCCGGTCCCGGGCTTCTGGGCCGCCAGGCGGGAGTGAGCGGGCGGGGGAGTCGCCCGTCTCTGGCGCCGACCTGCCGCAGGCGCCCGCGCCCGCCGCTGGATCCGCTCGGCCGGAGGGTCCCGCGCGGGCGGTGGTGGCGGCCGAGGGTGGGCGCCGGGCGGCCGTGCCCGCGCCGGCGCAGCCCGACGCAGACACGGAGTCGCATCCGCCCGCCGCGTCCGCGGCCCGCGCATCGAACGTCACCGCATCGCACACCCGAAGGAGATGACCCGTGCCGGACAGCGAGAAGCAGAGCGCGGCCGCACCGTCCGTACCCGCGTCGCACGCCGGTGAGCGCCGGTCCGTGCCGCTGCGGTCCGCGCTGCGCAGGTGGTGGCCGCTGCTGGTGGCGGTGCCCGCGGGCGCCGTGGCAGGCGGGGCCTACGCGCTCGTGGCCACGCCGCAGTACCAGTCCGACGCCTACGTGATGGCCGTCGTGGACCAAGGCGCGGACAGCGCCTCCGCCGTGAGCTTCGCCCAGGCCTACGGCCGGGTCGTCGCGCAGCCGGAGGTGCTGTCGAGCGCCGCCGCC